>CAWHBZ010000041.1:0-84872 GCA_963827645.1 uncultured beta proteobacterium
TCCACGTTGATGCGCTTGGTATGACGCTCTTTCTTTCTTGCGCGCGGTCGGCGCGGCGCGGTGGGCGGTGCCCGGTGTGGGCTCCTACTGTGGCGGTCGGCCTTGCAGGCCGACTCCGCTGTGCTGCTCGGTCTGAGGGCGCGCCGCGAAACTCGCTTCGCTCCCTACGGTCGCTGCGCTCGAACAATCGCGGCGAGTCAGATGAACGAAGCGCGCTGCGCGCGCCGCCCTCAGCCCTGCGCTGCGCGCCGCCCCACAAGTCGCCCACCCCGGGCACCGCCCACCGCGCAGAGACGCTCGTGGTGTTCGACGACGCATGCCACGGTGGTGCCGGCAAAGCCGGGGGTGGGTGTGCGACGGCAGCGACATATGCGGCGCCGAGCAGCGCAGGGCTCATGGCCGCGCGCGCGCAGCGCGCGCTTCGTGCTCTGACTCGCCGAGATTGTCCGAGCGCAACGACCGCAGGGAGTGAAGCGAGTTTCTCGGCGGGCCATGAGATCGAGCAGCGCAGGGAACCCCTCGCGCAGCGAGGGGCTGCCGCATTCGAGCGCCGGCGCATACCCGCCCCCGGCTTTGCCACCCTCCGCAGCAGGCAAGGGTTCAGATCATGAAACCCGACCGCTTCGAGTTGCAGCTGTCGATCCCGCGTGTCGTGTTCGGCGCAGGCTCGCTGGCGCAGTTGCCGGTCGAAATCGAGCGGCTCGGCGCGAAGCGGGCGCTGATCCTCTCGACGCCCGAGCAACAAGCCAGCGCCGAGCAGGTGGCGGCGATGCTCGGCGCGAGCGCGGCGGGCATTTTCGCCAAGGCCGTGATGCACGTGCCGATCGAGACGGCGCGCGAGGCGCGCGAAGTCGCGCGCAGGCTCGAGGCCGATTGCGCTGTCGCGGTGGGCGGCGGCTCGACCACCGGGCTGGGCAAGGCGATCGCGCTCGACTCGGGGCTGCCGATCGTTGCCGTGCCCACCACCTATGCCGGCAGCGAAATGACACCGATCTACGGCCTCACCGAAGGCGGGCAGAAGAAGACCGGGCGCGACGCGCGCGTGTTGCCGAAGACCGTGATCTACGACCCCGAGCTGACGATGACCTTGCCGCTGGCGCTGTCGATCACCAGCGGCATCAACGCGATCGCGCATGCGGCCGAAGGGCTGTACGCATCCGAGCTGAATCCGATCGTCGCGCTGATGGCCGACGAGGGCATCGCGGCGCTGGCACGCGCGCTGCCCGCACTGCACGCCAATCTCGATGACCGCCGGGCGCGCCACGATGCGCTGTACGGCGCGTGGCTGTGCGGCGCCACGCTCGGTCACGTGGGCATGGGCCTGCACCACAAGCTGTGCCACACGCTGGGCGGCAGCTTCAACCTGCCGCACGCCGAGACGCACACCGTGGTGCTGCCGCACGCGCTGGCGTACAACGCGGCCGCGGCGCCGGAGGCGATGGCGCGCATCGCGCGAGCGCTGGGGCGCGCCGATGGCGGCGACCCGCTGTCGGCCGCGCGCGCGCTGCACGCGTTGGCCAGCCGGCTGGGTGCGCCGACGTCGCTGCGTGCGATCGGCATGCCGGCCGACGGGCTGGACCGCGCCGCCGACCTCGCCGCGCAAACGCCGTACCCCAACCCGCGCGCGCTCGAGCGCACCGCGTTGCGCGCGCTGCTGCAGCGTGCGTTCGACGGCGCGCCGCCGCAAGCCTGAACGACGAGTTCCTTCAAGACCACAAGAGGAGACGATGATGACGATGAACCGACGCCAGTTCACCCAATCCACCGCTGCAATCGCCGCGGTGTCGGCGCTGCCGCTGGCGCGCGCCGCCGACGTGGTGAAGATCGGCTACGTGTCGCCGCAGACCGGCCCGCTGGCGCCGTTCGGCGAGGCCGACCGCTGGGTGATCGATCAGATGAAAGCCGCCTTCAAGGACGGCATCGCGATCGGCGGCAAGAAGCACGACGTGCAGATCATCCTGAAGGACAGCCAGTCCAACCCCAACCGCTCGGGCGAGGTGGCCAACGACCTGATCCTCAAGGACAAGGTCGCATTGATGCTGACCGCCGGCACACCGGAGACCGCGAATCCGGTGAGCGATGCCTGCGAGCTGAACGGCGTGCCGTGCATCAGCTCGGTGGTGCCGTGGCAGCCGTGGTTCTTCGGCCGCAAGGGCGACCCTGCCAAGGGTTTCGAGTGGACCTATCACGTCTTCTGGGGCCTGGAAGACGTGATCGCCAATTTCACCAACGGCTGGAAGAGCGTGGCCACCAACAAGAAAGTCGGTGGCCTGTTTCCCAACGACGGCGACGGCAACGCCTGGGGCGACAAGGAACTCGGCTTTCCCAAGCCGCTGGCCGGCATGGGCTTCACGCTCACCGATCCGGGGCGCTTTCAGAACGGCACGCAAGACTTCAGCGCGCAGATCGCCAGGTTCAAGGCCGACAACATCGAGATCGTCACCGGCGTCGTGATCCCACCCGACGCCAAGACCTTTCTGACGCAGGCGCGCCAGCAGGGCTTCAAGCCGAAGGTGATCACACTGGGCAAGGCGCTGCTGTTTCCCGGTGCGATCGAGGCGCTCGGCGAGTTGGGGGACGGCCTGACCACCGAAGTGTGGTGGAGCCCGTCGCACCCGTTCACGTCATCGCTGACCAAACAAAGCGCCAAGGCGCTGGCCGATGCCTACGAGAGCGGCACCAAGCGGCAGTGGACGCAGCCGATCGGCTTTGCGCACGCGCTGTTCGAGGTCGCGGCCGACACGCTCAAGCGCGCCAAGATCGCTGGGGCCTCGCATGTGCGCGACGCCGCGGCCGCCACCGACCTCGCCACCGTGGTGGGGCCGGTCAAGTGGGGCGGGCAGGGGCCGTTCAAGAACGTGAGCAAGACGCCGCTGGTGCTCGGCCAATGGGTCAAGGGCCAGTCGCGCAAGTACGACCTGGTGATCGTCAACAACCAGGCGGCCACGCAGATCCCGACCGGCGGCACGATGAAGCTGATGTAGCGCGCCGCGTCGCGGGCATGCCCATCCTCGTTCTGCATGGCGTCGCCAAGTCCTACGGCGCACTGAAGGTCACCGACCGGGTCTCGCTGGCTGTCGAAGCCGGCGAGACGCTGGGCATCCTGGGCCCCAACGGCGCGGGCAAGACCACGCTGTTCAATCTGGTCAGCGGCGACGTCCAGGTCGACGCCGGCCGGGTGGAGTTCGAGGGCCGCGACATCACCGCGTTGCCTGCGCACCAACGCTGCCGGCTCGGCCTGGGTCGCACCTATCAGATCCCGCAGCCATTCGGGCAGATGAGCGTGTTCGAAAACCTGGTGGTGGCGGCATGCTTCGGTGGCGGGCAGCGCGAGCGCGACGCCTGGCACACCGCGAGCGAGGTGCTGGCACAGACCGGGCTGCGCCAGCACGCCAACCAGCGCGCCGGCAGCCTGACGCTGCTCAACCGCAAGCGGCTGGAGCTGGCGCGTGCGCTGGCCACCAAACCCAAGCTGCTGCTGCTCGACGAGATCGCCGGCGGCCTCACCGAACACGAGGCGCGCGAGCTGGTCGACGAACTCGCCCGCATCAAGGCCGCCGGCATGACGATGGTGTGGATCGAGCACGTGGTGCACGCGCTGCTGGCGATCGCAGACCGGCTGTTCGTCATCAACTTCGGCCAAACCATCGCCGAAGGGGCGCCGCAGGCGGTGATGGCGAATGCGGAGGTGCAGCGGGTGTACCTGGGAGTGGAGGCGTGACCCGCGGTGTGTCGGCGTGGCGCGGCGGGCGGTGCCCGGAGTGGGCTCCTACTGTGGCGGTCGGCCTTGCAGGCCGACTCCGCTGCGCTTCTCGCAGCACGCTCGCGCGGCGAAACTCGCTTCACTCCCTGCGGTCGTTGCGCTCGGACAATCGCCGCGAGTCAGATCACGAAGCACGCGCTGCGCGCGTGCCGAGCGCGCTGCTGCGATGCTCGCCGCCCCACAAGTCGCCCACCCCGGGCACCGCCCACCGCGCAGCAACGCTCGTGTTGTTCGACGACGCATGCCACGGTGGTGCCGGCAAAGCCGTGGGTGGGTGTGCGACGGCAGCGACATTGTGCGGCGCTGAGGAGCGCAGGGCTCGTGGCCGCGCGCGCGCAGCGCGCGCTTCAACATCTGACTCGCCGAGATTGTCCGAGCGCAGCGAACGCAGTGAGCGCAGCGAGTTTCTCGGCGGGCCACGAGACCGAGCACCGCAAGGGAGTCGGCTCGAAGGGCCGACCGCCGTACACGAGCGCCGGCGCATACCCGCCCGCGGCTTTGCCTCGCACACTGGCTGCAAGTTCTGACATGACCGCAGCACTTGTCGAGACGCACAAACTGACCGCCCACTACGGCGATGCGCAGGCGTTGTTCGGCATCGACTTCAAGCTGCATGCCGGCGAGGTGGTCGCGATCATCGGCGCCAACGGTGCCGGCAAGAGCACGTTCCTGAAGGCGCTCACGGGCCTCGTGAAGTGCGCGCGCGATGCGGTGCGCCTTCGTGGTCAACCGGTGGGTTCGGTGGCGCCGGGCGCGATCGTGCGCCAGGGGCTGGCGATGGTGCCCGAGGGGCGGCGCTTGTTTCCGTCGCTGAGTGTCGAAGAGAACCTGCTGATGGGTGCGTTCGCCAGGCGCTCGGGGCCGTGGCATCTGAAGCGGCTGTTCGCGCTGTTCCCCATCCTCGAGCAGAAGCGGCGCAGCCCGGCGACCGCGTTGTCCGGCGGGCAGCAACAGATGGTGGCGATCGGGCGCGCGCTGATGGGCAACCCGGACGTGTTGCTGTGCGACGAACTGAGCCTCGGCCTGGCGCCGATCGTGATCAAGGAGATCTACGACGCGGTGCCGGCGCTGACGCGCGAGGGCATGAGCCTGGTGATCGTCGAGCAGGACGTCGGCGTCGCGCAGCGCGTGTCGCAACGCGTGGTGTGCTTCCAGGAAGGCCGCGTCTCGCTGGAAGGGGCGAGCGATGCCTTGACGCGCGAGCAGATCAGCCGCGCCTACTTCGGGGTGTGAGCGCGTCACATGCTCGACACGTTGATCCAGGGTCTGTTGCTCGGCGGGCTGTATGCGCTGTTCGCGCTCGGCCTGAGCCTGATGTTCGGCGTGATGCGCCTGACCAACACGGCGCAGGGCGACTTCGTCGTGCTGGCCGCGTTCGGCGCCATCGTGCTGGCGCCGCTGCTGTGGATGAGTTCGCTGGCCGCGGCGGCGGCGCTGCTGCCGCTGGCGTTCGCTGCCGGCTATGCGCTGCAGCGCTGGGTGCTCAATGGCACGCTGGGTCGCGACCCGTTGCCCTCGCTGGTGGTGACGTTCGGCCTGTCGATCGTGATCCAGAACGGGTTGCTCGAGCTGTTCTCGGCCGACCCGCGTTCGCTCGACTCGGCCGGCTTCAGCACACGCAGCCTGGCCCTCGGCGAGTTTGCCGTCGGCGCGTTGCCGCTGGCGATCTTCGGCGTCGCGCTGTTGTGCACGATCGCGCTGCAGGCGCTCTTCGACCGCACGGCGCTGGGGCGCGCGTTTCGCGCCGTGTCCGACGACCGCGAGATCGCCGAGCTGATGGGGCTCGACGCCAACCGCGTCTACGCGCTGGCCACGGCCATCGCCTTCATCGTCATCGCGCTGGCCGGCTCGCTGCAGGCGATGCGCACGACGGTGGCGCCCAGCGACGGGCCGCTGCTGCTGCTGTTTGCATTCGAGGCCGTGATCATCGGTGGCATGGGCTCGTTCTGGGGCACCTTCGCCGGTGCGATGGTGCTCGGCCTGGCGCAGCAGATCGGCTTTCGGCTCGACCCCGGCTGGGGCATCTGGTTCGGCCACCTGGTGTTCCTGGTGGTGCTCGTGGTGCGACCGCAGGGTCTCTTGCCGAGGACGCGCGAATGACGGCGTCTCCCGCCCTGCATGTGGTTCGCGGCACGCAAGCCAGCCGCGCGGCACTGGTCATCGGCATCGTGCTCGTGCTCTCGCGGCCTCGATGCCGCTTGTGGGCCGAGTCGAGCTGGATGCGCGAGTTCGTCGAGATCGCGTGCTACTTCGTCTTCGCGATGATGTGGAACCTGCTGGCCGGCTACGGCGGCATGGTATCGATCGGCCAGCAGGCGTTTTTCGGGCTCGGCGGCTACGGCATGCTGATGCTCGGCAACCTGGCGGGCGTCAATCCGTTCGTCGCGATTCCGATCGCGGCGCTGGCCACCGCGGCGGTGGCGCTGCCGGTGTCGTGGGTGGCGTTTCGCCTGCAAGGCGGCTACTTCGCGATCGGCACCTGGGTGATCGCCGAAGTCTTTCGCCTGAGTTTCGCCAACCTGAGCGTGGTGGGCGGCGGCTCGGGCACCAGCCTCACCGCGTTGCGCGGCATCGAGCGCGCCACGCGCGAGAGCCTGACCTTCTGGATCGCGCTGGCCTGCGTGGTGGCGGCGATCGCCGGCGTCTACCTGTTCCTGCGCAGCAAGCTGGGCCTGGCGCTGCTGGCGATCCGCGACAACGAGGTGGCCGCCGAGAGCCAGGGCATCCACGTGCGGCGCATCAAGCTGGCGGTGTACGTGACCTGCGCCTTCGGCGCCGGCCTGGCCGGCGCGCTGTATTTCGTGGGCAACCTGCGCATCAGCCCCGACGCGGCGTTCAGCGTCAACTGGACGGCGTTCGCAATCTTCATGGTGGTGATCGGCGGCATCGGCCGCATCGAAGGGCCGATCGTCGGCGCGCTGATCTTCTGGGCGCTCAACAAGTTCTTCAGCGACTACGGCAGCTGGTACCTGATGGGCCTGGGCGCGATGGCCATCGGGGTCACGATCTTCTTCAAACAGGGCTTGTGGGGCTGGCTGCAGCAGCGCCACGGCTGGTCGCTGTTTCCCACCACGCGGCGGCTCGAACTCTCCAACGAGGACTCTCATGCGCAACATCGATGAACACACCATCACGCGCGCCTTCGTGCAGCGGATCGAGGGCTGCGACAACCCGCGCCTGAAGGAGGTGCTGACCGCGCTGGTCACGCACCTGCACGACTTCGCGCGCGAAGTGAAGCTCACCGAGGCCGAGTGGATGGCGGGCATCCAGTTCCTCACGCGCACCGGGCTGATGTGCACCGGCCAGCGGCAGGAGTTCATCCTGTTGTCCGACACGCTCGGCTTGTCGATGCTGACCATCGCGCTGAACCATGCCAAGCCTCCAGGCTGCACCGAGGCCACGGTGGTCGGGCCGTTCCACACCGACGACGCGCCCCATGTCGAGCTGGGCGCCGACATCGCACGCGATGCGCCAGGCAAGCCGCTCGATGTCGACGTCACGCTGCGCTCGAGCGACGGCACGCCGCTGGCCGGCGCCGAGGTCGACGTCTGGCAGGCCGACGACGCCGGCAAGTACGACGTTCAGTACACGGACCTCGCCGAACGGCGCGCACGGGCCGTGCTGCGCAGCGATGCGCAGGGCCGCGTGCGCTTCTCGACCATCGTGCCCACCGCGTATCCGGTGCCCACCGACGGGCCGGTGGGGCAGATGCTGGTGGCCACCGGCCGCCACCCGTGGCGACCGGCGCACCTGCACTTCATGATCAAGGCGTCGGGGCACGAGATGCTGGTGACGCACCTGTTCCGCGAGGGCGACCCCTACCTCGACTCCGACGTCGTGTTCGGCGTGCGCAACTCGCTGATCGTGCAGGTGCCGGAGAATCCCGCGAAGCCCGGGCGACACCTGCTGCGCCACGACTTCGTGCTCAACCCCAGCCATTGAACAGGAGACCGCTGCGATGATCCGCCACGTGGTGATGTGGGAACTGCACGACCCGGCGCAGGCGCCGGCGTTTCGCGCCGCGCTGTTGCCGTGCGCCCGGCTGGTGGCGGGCACACGCAGCTACGAGGTCGCGATCAAGAGCGACACCTTGCCCGCATCGGTGCACGTGTGCCTGATCGCCACCTTCGACGATGCCGCTGCGCTGCAGCGCTATCAGGATCATCCGCTGCACCAGGAGGTGGTGCGGCGCATCGGGCCGCTGCGCAAGCACCGGCACATCCTCGACTACGAGGTGGCGGTTGAGCCGCGCGCCGCCGTGGCGGCGCCCGAACTCAGCCTGGTGGTCTAGCGATCCTCAAACTTTGCGCGCCGCGCGCTCGCGGCGCAGCGCATCGGCGAGCAGCGCCTGCCCATCGCGGGCAGCGGCCTCGATCAGCGTGAGGTCGATCACGTCGCGCTGCGCGTGGCTGCCGCCGAAGCGATGCGCACTGGCTGCGCAGCGGACGCAGCAACTCGCACCGCCTCGCCGTAGCGGCCGTTGCCGAAGGCGTGGATCGCGCGCGTCGCGTCGTAGCCGACCTCGCGCAGGAACAACGACGTTGTCGCCTTCGATCGCCAGCGCCGCGCGCTCCTGCGTGGCCAGCAGCCGTCGCGGCATCGCTCGGTGCGGCCGGCGCCGACGAAGGCCATCATCGCGTGCAGGTCGTTGAACGCGTAGTTGCCGGCGTCGGCCACGGCGGTCCAGCGCTCGGCCAGCGCCTGCCAGCGGTCGCCGACGTGAATGCCGCGCAACTGCAGCCGCCACAGCAGCGCCGAGGCGTCGATCATGTCGAGCACCACGGCCGACTCGCTGCCGAGGATGCGCTGTGTCGACCAGCGCCAGCACGTCGTCGATGTCGTCCAGTCCCAGGTGGAACAGCGCCAGGTGCCACCAGTTGTGCACGGCGAAGAAGCTGCCCTCGCTCCAGGTCGGCGAGCGGGTGCCGAGCCAGGCCACGCCATCGCGGCGGCGATCCTGCATCTCCATCACGTGGGCCACCGCGTGCCAGGCCCAGCCGTCGCGCTGTTCGAGCTCGACGCGCGTCGCCCCAGCGCCTCGGCGCGCGCGTAGTCGCCGGTCTCCTCCAGGCCGAACGCGTGCATGCCGAGCACCGCGTGGTAGCCCGGCATGCCGGGCCGCCAGTGCGCTTTCGGCGCGCGCGATGCGGTCGCGCAGCATGCGCGAGTGGCCGGTGAAGAAGTCGACCTGGTGGCCCGCCTGCAGCGCCAGCAGCGTCCAGCGGATAGGCGATGCTCAGGTCCTCGAGCACGCGGCTGGCCGCGGTGCCAGCGGCCGTGCGACCAGATGCGTCGGCGGCGCGGCAGGTGCGCGCGCTCGCGCTCCGTCGGCCGGCAGCGCGCGCGGCGGCGTGCAGCGCGTCGCGCGCCGGCTGCAGGCCGGCCGGCTCGGTGCCGAGCAGGTTCAGGTAGGCCACCAGCAGGTGGGCCATCGTCATGTCGGGGCTGTCGCTCAGCGGGCCTGCTGCGCGCGGCCGAGCGGGTCGCCGATGAAGCAGCGCAGTTCGTGCGCAGGCGTGCTCGTAGTGGTCGAGCGCAGCGGCGCTGGCGCCGCTGACGGCGTGGCCGAGGCTGTCGTGGATCGTCATGATGGTCTTGCTCCTCTTTGGAATGGGCGGCTCGGTCTTCAGGCGAAGAGCGACGTCGGCTGGTTGGAATCGGTGGCGCCGAGCGACGTCACGAAATCGGCGAGGTCGTTGGCAAAACGTTGCGGCTGCTCCCAATGCAGGGCGTGGCCCACGTGCTCGTACGCCAGCAGGCGTGCGTTGGGCAGCGCGCTGCGCAGCAGGTCCTGATCGGCGCGCAGCGCATAGCTGTCCGCGCTGCCCCAGACCAGCAGCACCGGCGCCTGGATGGTCGGGATGCCGGCGCAGAAGCGGTCTTCCAGCAGGCCGTCGAACGCGGCGCGCCAGATGCGCGCCGGCACCTTGCGGCTCTCGCGCACCATGACCTCGAGCATCGCTGCATCGATCGGGTTGGCCAGCGTGCTGACCTGGAACTCGCGCGCAATGGCATCGGGCACCGGATCTTGCAGTGCCTCGATCTCGGTGTCCCGGAAGGCGCGCAGGTCGGCCTTGTCGCCGTAGCGGGCAAACGCGCCGACGCACACCAACGCACGCACGAGGTCGGGCCGATCGCCGGCCAGCTGCAGCGCGACTGACGTGCCCATCGAGTGGCCGACCACCACCAGCGGCGGCAGGTCGAGCAGCTCGGCCAGCAATGCGATGTCGCCTGCGAAGTCGCTGGTCGAATAGTGCTCGGGCCGCTGATCCGACGCGCCGTGACCGCGCTGCGAGACGGCGATCGCATGCCAATCGGTCGGCAGGTGATCCCACACCGGATCGAACGAGCGCCGCGAATCGGTGATGCCGTGCAGCATGACGACGGGTATGCCGTCGCGCGGCCCTTTCTCCGCGATTTCCAGGCGCACGCCGTTGGCGAGGGTGACGATCTTCACGACCGTCAATTCGGTTCGCATCATGGGTCAGTCCTTGGTTGCGCGCCACCACTTTGGGGGCGACTGGGGTTCGACTTCAGCCCGTCACGTTGCCGGAAGGGCGTCCCTGCAGCGTCGCTCGTGCCGCCGTTGCCGGTGCGCTAGCGTTAGGTCATCGCGACCCGGCGCTCCAGCGGCAGTGGCAGCGCAACGGCGGCAACCGGTGCGCAAGCGAAACAGGCGCGCAGTCTCGGCCGCCACGCACACGACCGCATGTCACGGCGGCGCTGCCGACGGTTTCAATTGACATCATTCATCGCGCGGTCAGGCAGCGGCCGGCCGCCGGCGCGGCGCGCGCAGGCGTTCAGCGCGACACGTCGACCACGGTGCGTCCGCGCACCTGGCCCTCGATCAGGCGCGGCGCGTAGGCGATCGCTTCGGACAAGCCGATCTCGACCGTCATCGCCTCGAGCAGCTTGGCATCGAGGTGCCTGGCCATCAGCGCCCAGGCGTCGCGCCGCTGCTCGTTGGGCACCAGCACGCTGTTGATGCCGTACAGCGTGACGCCGCGCAGGATGAACGGCATCACCGTGGTCGGAAAGTCGCCGCCCTGCGCCAGGCCGCAGGCGGCCACCGCGCCGTAGAAGCGTGTCTGCGCGCAGGCGTTGGCCAGCGTGTGGCTGCCCACGGTGTCGACCACGCCGGCCCACACTTCCTTCTGCAGCGGCTTGCCGGCCTGCGCGAGCCCGGCGCGCTCGACGATGCGCCGCGCGCCCAGGCGCTGCAGGTAGTCGGCCTCCTGCGGGCGCCCGGTGGACGCCACCACCGTGTAGCCCAGGCTGCCGAGCAGCGCCACCGCGACCGAGCCGACGCCGCCGGCCGCGCCGGTGACCAGCACCTCGCCGTCGCCGGGCGCGAGGCCATGGCGCTGCAGCGCCATCACGCACAGCGCGGCGGTGAAGCCCGCGGTGGCGATGGTCATCGCCGAGCGGGTGGTGAACGGGGCCGGCAGCCGCAACAACCAGCCGGCATCGAGCCGCGCCCGTTGCGCCAGGCCGCCCCAGTGGTTTTCGCCCAGGCCCCAGCCGGTGAGCGACGACGGTGTCGCCGGCCTTCCAGTCGGCGCTGCGGCTATTGATGACGGTGCCCGCGAGGTCGATGCCCGGCACCAGCGGCCAGTTGCGCACCACGGCGCCGCGGCCGGTGATGGCCAGCGCGTCCTTGTAGTTGAGCGTCGAGTACTCGACCGCCACCGTGACGTCGCGCTCGGGCAGGCGCGACTCGTCGAGGTCGAGCAGCTCGGCGCGGGTCTTCTTGTCTTCGGTCTGCGACAGCAGGATGGCTTTGAACATGCTCGAGGACTCCTTCATTTCTCGGCCCAGCGTCGGATGATCGGCATGCAGCGCGTCGAGGCCGTCGGTCAGCGCGGCCGGCCCGGGCTGCAGGATCAGCGGCGACTTGATTTCGTGCAGCTCGCCGTCGCGCACCGCCGGCACGTCGGCAAAGCCCGGGCGCGCGGCCACGTGCTCGGGCCTGAATTTCTTGCCGCACCACGAGCCGATGATCACGTCGGGCCGCGCGCGCACGATCTCGCCGCGGTCGGCCACGATGCGGTCGCGGGCCAGGCTGGCGGCGGCGCGCTGCGGGAACACGTCGTCGCCGCCGGCGATGCCGATCAGCTCGCTGACCCAGCGGATCGCGCTGATCGCCGGCTCGTCCCATTCCTCGAAGTACACGCGCGGCCGGCGCGGCAGCGTGGCCGCGCTGGCGCGCACGAGGTCGATGTGCGACTCGCAGCGTGTCCGCATACCGCCGTGCGCGATCGGCCGCACCGACCATCGCGCCCAGGCGCAGCACGTAGCCGAGGATCTGCTCCACCGAGCGGTGGTTGGCGATCCACACCTCGACGCCGGCCTTGATCAGCGCCTGCGCGATGTCGGCCTGGATGTCGGAAAAGCCGATCGCCAGGTCCGGCTTCAGCGCGAGGATGCGATCGACCTTGGCGCTGGTGAAGGCGCTGACCTTGGGTTTCTCCTGCCGCGCGCGCGGCGGGCGCACCGTGAAGCCCGAGATGCCGACGATGCGCTGCTCCTGCCCGAGCGCGTACAGCACCTCGGTGGGCTCTTCGGTCAGGCAGACGATGCGTTCGGGCAAAGCGGGCATGCAGCGAGCTTAGCGCCAGTGCGGTATGCGCCTTTGCGCTGCGCGCCTACACTGTCGCGCCATGCAACCGGCCTCGATCGATCTGAGGGCGCCCGCGTCGTTGCCCGTCAAGCAGGTGCACCATCTGCGACAGATCCTGTTGTGGCCGTTGCGGCTGGTGGCGCTGCGGCGCGGCGACGAGGTGCAGCGCCGGCCCTGGGAGCTGCTCGGCGCCGACGGCGGCGCCGGGCCATGGCGCCGCGCGATGGACGAATACAGCGGCACACCCGATCGCTTTCAGGAGCGGCACTACCACGAGTTCGTGACCTTCCTGCCCTACGTGCAGCAGTTCCTCTACGGCGAGGGGCGCGGCCGCCACGGTGACGCATCGCCGTCGTCGATGCACGTGTTCCGGCGCGACGACGTGCGCGCGGTGCGCCTGCTGCCGCGGGGATCGCCGACCTTCACGCTCGAGGTGGTGCACGTCGACCTGTACTTCTTCGAGGACGTCGACGTGGTGCTGCTCAACGTCGAGGTGGCAGCCGACTCCTTGAGCCTGCGCGACGCGCAGGACATCCTCTACCGCTTCGGCCGCGGCTACCCGTCGGGCTGGGACGCCGCCGGGCAGCCGCTGCACGCGATGGCCGGTGTCGACTGGCTCGATGCGGAAGGCCGCGTGCTGGCCAGCTCCGACGCGCAATCGCGCGAGTCGTATCTTGCCTACGTCGCCGAGCACCGCGCGCCGCGCATCGCCGCGCATTGGGAGTTCATGCTCGAGCCGCTGGTGCCCGACCACTCCGAGCGCGAAGGCGCGCTGCGCTACCGCCAGATCGAGTACTACCGCATGCCGATGATGGCCTACCTGGCGGTCGACGAGCCGCGGGCGCTGACGCGCAGCGACTTCATCCGCCTGGGGCTGGTCACCGGCGCCGGCGACGACAACCTGCCGTTCGGCGAGCAGCACCTGGCCGACTTCGAGCAGCGCCACTGCTATGACCGCTTCTGGTCCGACAGCGGCGCGGCGCCGCGCACGCGCTACCTGTGCTGCGGCCATGCGCTGGTGGTGGTGGGCGACGCGCGCGTGGAGTTCTACCGCTGCCGCGAGCGTGGCGTGCTGGCGCAGTTTCGCCACCAGCACTTCATGCTGTTCATGATCGCGCACGTGCAGAAGGCGGCGCTGCTGATGTTCTCCGACCGCCTGGTCGATGCGCTGAAGCGGCTGGACATCGCCGACCCCGAGAGCGTGAAGCAGTTCAAGCGCGCGATCCGCAGCGGCTACGCGACCTTTCTGCGCTTCACGCACCGCTACTGGTTCCACGAGGTGTCGGAGCAGGCGCAGGTGCGCGCGCTGTTTCAGATGTGCACCACGCAGCTCGGCCTCGATCCGCTGTATGCCGAGGTCAAGGAGCGCATGCACGACATGAACACCTACCTCGACGCCGACAGCCTGCGCCGCCAAGCCAACACGGTGGTGCGGCTGACGGTGGTGACGATCTTCGGCCTGGTGGGCACGGTGACCACCGGCTTTCTCGGCATGAACCTGCTGGCGATGGCCGAGCGGCCGCTGGTCGAGCGCGTGCTGGTGTTCGGCGTGGTGTTCGTCGCCATCGCGTGGCTGACGATGTACACGATCGGCAAGTCCAAGCGGCTGTCGGACTTTCTCGACGTGCTGTCTGAAGAGGGGCTGCCCTGGCGAACCCGGCTCGGCGCGCTGGTGCGCGTGTGGGTCCAGCCGCGAGCGAAGTGAAACGGACCGTCAGACGCGACGCGCGTCCGACGGCAGCGCGATGCCGCGCGCGTCGAGCAGCTGGGCCACGCTGCCGCGGCTGACCGGCCCGATCAGGATCTCGTGGCAGCCGGCCAGTCCGGCGCGCACACGATCGGTCGAGCTCAGCTGTGGCGTGGCCAACACCAGCAGCGGCTTCTTCTGGCCGGGCAGGCGGCTCGCCTCGCGCACCTGGTTGCACAGGTCGAACGTGTCGCCGCCTTCGGCCGTGTGGATCGGCATCGTGACGAACACGGCGGCGAACGGCCAGGGCGCCGGCAGGGCGGGCGCCTGCGCCATCACCTGCACGCCGAAGCCGAACTCGCGCAGCTGGGCACACAGTTCGGCGCACGACGTGTCGTCCGTACTGAGCACCAGCATCTCGGGCGCCTTCGGCGCGTCGGTGGCCACCTCACGATGGCGATCTCGCCGCACCTGTGCGCGCCGCGCCGTGCGTTGCGCCTCACGGTCGGCGTCGGGGTCGCCGAGCCAGGGCTCGGGCTGCAGCTCGGTGTCGGACAACACCAGGCCGTCGTCGACCGGCGTGCTCGCGCGCGTCGGCGGCAGCGGCACCTCGACGTCGCGCAGCGTGAGCACCAACGGCGCTTCGGCCGCCAGACCGGCGGCGCCCGAGTCGAGCTTGGTAGTGGTGCCGCCCTGTGCGGAAGGCTTCTTGCCCATCGTGATCAACGCCGTGCTCAGCATTGCGCGGCGTTCAGGTACGTCTCGGCGATGCGCACCCAGTAGCTCGCGCCGGTGGACAGCACACGATCGTTGAAGTCGTAGCCCGGGTTGTGCACCATGCAGCCGCCGCTGTCGCCGACGCCGTTGCCGATGAAGACATAACAGCCCGGCACCTGCTCGAGGAAGAAGGAGAAGTCTTCGCTGCCGGTCACCGGCTCGGCATTGGCGACCAGGCCGCCGTCGCCCAGCCACTCGCGCACGACGCCCTCGCAGAACGCGCTTTGCTCGGGGTGGTTGTAGAGCATCGGATAGCGCCGCTGGTATCGCACCAGCGCGCTGGCGCCGTACACCGCGGCCTGCGTCTGCGCGATCTCGGTGATGCGCTGCTCGAGCAGGTCGCGCACCTTCGGCTTGTAGGCGCGCACGGTGAGCTTGAGCGTCGCCTCGCCGGGAATCACGTTGGGCGCGTCGCCGGCTTGGAAGGCACCCACCGTCACCACGCCCATCTCCAGCGGCGGCACGTTGCGCGACACGATGGTCTGCAGCGCCATCACGATGCTCGATGCGGCGACCACCGGGTCGACGGCGATGTGCGGCATCGCGCCGTGGCCGCCCTTGCCGCGCACGGTGATGAAGCAGGAGTCCGAGCTCGCCATCGCGAAGCCGGGCACGATGCCGAACTGGCCCTCGGGCATGCCCGGCATGTTGTGCATGCCGAACATCGCCTCGCACGGAAACAGCTTCAGGAAGCCGTCGTCGAGCATGCGCTTGGCGCCGGCCAGGCCTTCTTCGGCGGGCTGGAACACCAGGTGCAGATGGCCGTCGAAGCGGCGCGTCGCGGCCAGGTGGCGCGCCGCGGCCAGCAGCATCGCGGTGTGGCCGTCGTGGCCGCACGCGTGCATCTTGCCGAACACCTTGCTCGCCCACGGCTTGCCGCTGGTCTCGCCGATCGGCAGCGCGTCCATGTCGGCGCGCAGCCCGATGTGGCGGTTGGAGGTGCCCACGCGCAGCGTGCCGACCACGCCGGTGCCGCCGAGGCCGCGGTGCACCTCGTAGCCCCAGCGCTGCAGGCGCTCGGCCACCAGGTCGGAGGTGGCGTGTTCTTCGTAGGCGAGCTCCGGGTTCGAGTGGATCTGGCGCCGGATGGCGACCATCTCGTCGTCGTGCTGGCGGATCTCGTCGAGCGCGGGCAGGGGCAGAGGTGCGTTCATGGTGGGCTCTGCTGGCGGGCAGTTCCAATGAGCAAAGTGTGGCATGCCGCGGGCCGCCCGCTGCCGGACGCTTTTCTCACCGCAAGGGACAGCGCCGCGCGCCGCCCCCTGAAGGCGGGGAGGGCGCATGTCACGAGTTCGAGCTGCGGCGGTGTCAGCGGCTCGCCGCGTCGATCGCGGCGATGGTAGCGGCGTCGAGTTGCAGGCGCGCGGCGCCGGCCAGCTCGCGCCATTGCGTCAGCGACGTGGCGCTGGCGATCGGCGCCGTGAGGCCCGGGCGCGCCATCTGCCAGGCCAGCGCCACCTGCGCCGGCGTGGCCTTGTGCTGGGCCGCGGCGCTGTCGAGCGCATCGAGCACGCGGCGGCCGCGATCGTTGAGGTACTTCTTGACGATGTTGCCGCCGCGCGGGCTCTTGTCGGCGTCGGCTTCGCTGCGGTACTTGCCGGTGAGAAAGCCGCTGGCCAGGCTGAAGTAGTTGATGACGCCCAGGCCCTCGCGCCGGCACAGCGCTTCGAGTTCGGCCTCGTAGGCAGGGCGCTCGACCAGGTTGTACAGCGGCTGCAGCGACTCGTAGCGCGGCAGACTCGACTTGGCGCTGGCCTCGAGCGCTTCGTCGAGCCGCGCGGCCGAGTAGTTGCTGGCGCCGATCGCGCGCACCTTGCCCTCGCGGATCAGGTCGGCGAACGCGCCGAGCGTTTCTTCGAGGGGTGTCTTGGGGTCGTCCTGGTGCGCCTGGTACAGGTCGATGCGGTCGGTCTGCAGGCGGCGCAGCGAATCGTCGACGGCCTGGCGGATGTATTTCGGCGCCAGGCCGACCTTGCCGTCGCCCATGTCCATGCCGACCTTGGTGGCCAACACGACACGGTTGCGCTTGCCGCTCTTCTTCAGCCAGCGGCCGATCACTGTTTCGCTCTCGCCGCCGCTGTGGCCCTTGACCCAGCGCGAGTAGACGTCGGCGGTGTCGATCAGGTTGAAGCCATCGTCGACGAAGGCATCGAGCAGGCTGAACGACGTGGCTTCGTCAGCGGTCCAGCCGAACACGTTGCCGCCGAAGGCGAGCGGTGCGACCGCGAGGCCGCTGCCGCCGAGGGGACGAAGTTGCATGCGAACTCCCTCGCAGCCCGAATGGACCGCGAGGGAGCATGGTAGCCGCGCCGAAGGGGTGTCCCCGTCACCCCCCGAGGGGCGCGTTATCCAGTGGTGCAGCCACCTCCACCCCGGTCACAACGATCGCAGGAAATTCAACACGTCCTGCTCCTGCGAGTCGGACAGGTTGAAGAAACGCTGCGTCACCGCGTTGGCTTCGGAGCCGTCGCTGTAGTGCTCCCGGATGGCTTGGCGCAGGTCGGACGCGCGGCCATCGTGCAGGAAGAACAGGCGCTGGCCGAGCCCCCACAGCGGCGCGGTGCGGAACTCGCGGCCTCCGGCCTGCCCCTGCTGGATGCCGTCTGCCAGGCCGCGGCCCATGTCGTGGATCAGCAGGTCCGAGAACAGGTTGACGGTCTGGCCGGACATGCTGAGGCATCGACGCCCTCGGATAGGTTCTCAGCGATGGCGTGTGACACAGCGCGCAGCCAACGTCGCTGAACAACTGGCGCCCACGGGCGATCGACGCCGGACTGGCGTTTTTCACTTGGAGCGACTGTTTCGGCGGCGCCAGGAAGCGCATGAAGATCGTGAACTTCTCGATCGCACTGAGCCCGTCCACCGCCGGGTAGGGCGAGGGAGGAGACCCTGGCTCGGGTTCGAAAGCGGCTTCGCTGTTGGGCGAGACGGCGAGATCCCTGCAGCCCTCGGTCTCGTCGCGCTCGGTCGGGAACCCGAGGTTCGTGATCCCCATCTCGACGTTGTAGGCCTCGGCCGAGAAGATCAGCAGCGACTTGTTCTGCGCCTTGTGCCCGAAGCGCCCGATGGTGCCGTCGTTGCCGTTGAGGTTGGGCCGGCCGGTGATCGAATTGCCGGTCAACAGCACGTTGGGTCGGCCGCGAATGCCGAGTTGCTGCTTGGTTGACGCCGCACTGGCCTGGTTCCTGCGGATCTCGGTGTCGGGAATGGTCTCGATCAAGCCGGCGCCGAACACCGGCGTCGGGATGCGGAAGATCAGGTTGTTGCGTGCAGACTCGGCCGCAAAGTCGGGCTGCCGCAATACGCAGCTCTCGGCACCCGGGCGACCCGACACCGTGAACAGGCCGTGCACGCCGCCGTCGGGCGAGCCGTCGGGGTTGCGCACGAAGCGGGCCTCGCGCACCGGGCCGTTGGCCGTGATGAAAAACGGCACCTTGTTGGCCGAGTTGGCGAAATTGACTTGCGGGTTGAGCCGCGGGCTGGTGCCGCCGATGGCCGGTTGCGAGTGGCAGCTGGCGCAGGTGTCGGAATTGAAGGTCGGCCCGAAGCCTTCATCCAGATCCTCGGCTCCCTCGAATTCTTCCTTGCTGACCTGGAAGGCATATCTCTGGGCGGCGGTTCAGGCCAGGCAGGGTCTCGCCCGAGTCGCCGACCGTGTCTCGCGGGCCCGGGTCGCGGGCGCCGGATCCGCTGAACGAGAGTGCCGAAACGCGGCTGTCGTCGCCGCCGCCCATGCCCTCGATGGTGTCGCGCACGGCGTTGGCCGTGACGGCTGCCGGGTTGTCGCCGACCATCGCCTGTGCCGGCTCCGTCGTCGTCACCGTGTCGGTGTCGGAGCCTCCGTTGCAAGCCAGCAGTCCGGCGCCGGCCACGAATACGAAGATAAATGGTCTCATGTCATCCTCCTTCATAGGCCCCCGTTTTGGGGGCGGCTGAACGTACGCCCCGAGACCCGCCTTCAAGCATCCAAATCTCTCAGTCGGTAACTTTGGCGAGCGAACGTTTCGACGTCGACTCAAATCCTTACAAACGGTCATTGAACTGACCCTTAGCCTTACTTAGCCTTTGCAAGGGTCTACCGGCCTGAGGTGTGACCGGATGGGCCTGGGGATTTTTCACGGGTGTGGGGCGTGGGTGACCGCGCTGGCGAGGCAGCCTGTTGCGGCAAGATCGAGCTCCGCCGAGGAGTCGACCGTGCAAGCCAAGCCGCCATTTCGTGCCGATCAGGTCGGCAGCCTGTTGCGACCCGAGTCGCTGGCGCAACTGCGCGCGCGCTTCAAGCGCGGCGAGGTCGACGCGGCCCACGCTGCGTGCAGCCGAGGACCGCGCCGTGCGTGATGCGGTGCTGCGGCAACAAGGCCTCGGCCTGCAGGCGGTGACCGACGGCGAGTTCCGCCGCGACTGGTGGCACCTGGACTTTCTGTCGCAGCTCGACGGCGTGACGCTCAAGCACAACGAGGGCGAGAAATTCAAGATCGCCGGCCAGAGCGAGCAGCCGCCGATCGCCACCGTGACCGGCGCGCATCGGCTGCTCGCGGCCGATCATGGTGGAGGACTTCAGCTTCCTGAAGTCGGTGACCACGCGCACGCCCAAGATGACGATCCCGTCGCCGTCGATGCTGCATCTGCGCGGCGGCCGCGCGGCGATCGACCGGGCGGTGTACCCGGATCTCGAAGCGTTCTGGGCCGACGTGGCCGCTGCCTACCGCCAGGCGATCGCGCACCTGGCTGCCGCCGGCTGCCGCTACCTGCAGCTGGACGACGTCACGTTCGCCTATCTGTGCGACCCGAGGATCCAGCAGAACTGCCGCGCCAACGGCGACGACCCGCAGGCGCTGCCGCGCCGTTATGCCGAGGTGATCAACGCCGCGCTGCGCGACAAGCCGGCCGACATGGTGGTGACGATCCACACCTGCCGCGGCAACTTCAAGAGCGCGTGGGTCGCCGAAGGCGGCTACGACCCGGTGGTCGAGGCGATGTTCTCCACCGAGGTCGACGGCTACTTCATGGAGTTCGACAGCGCGCGTGCCGGCGGCTTCGAGCCGCTGCGCGTGCTGCCGCCGCGGCAAGAAGGTGGTGCTGGGCCTGGTGACCACGAAAGTCGGCGCGCTCGAGGGCAAGGACGACCTGAAGCGCCGCATCGACGAAGCAGCGAAGTTCGTGCCGCTCGAAAACCTGTGCCTGTCACCGCAATGCGGCTTCTCCAGCACCCACCACGGCAACGCGTTGTCGATCGACGATCAGTGGCGCAAGTTGGAGCGTGTGGTCGAGGTGGCCCGCGAGGTGTGGAACTGAGCGTGGGCGTGAGCCAGCCTGCGGGCTGGCCTTATCGCCCCGATACCCGCTTCAACTCGATCTGCGCAAACGCGTGCTCGCGGTACGGCAGCGCGCCGATCTCGACCGTGCGCTGGAACATGCGTCGTGCGCCATCGGAGTCGCCGGTCAACAGCAACTGCTGCCCGACGTAGAACCAGGCCTCCGACAGGTTGAGCCGTTCCATCTGCTTGTCCTTGCGCGCCGAGCGCAGCAGTTCGTCTTGCGACACCCGTCCGGCCAAATAGTGCAGCACAGCGCCGGGCCAGCGCTCGCCGTCGGTCTGGTCGACGAACGGCGCGATCGCGGCGCGGCCCTTGCCGCCATTGCGCTGCGCCGACAGGAACAGCCAGATCAACGCGAAGTCGCGTTCCTCGCCGCTGGACTCCTGCGCGGCCTCGCGGAATGACGCTTCGGCCTCGGCAAAGTGGCCCTGGTAGTACTGCGCGTTGCCCAGGCCCTTGGTGAAGAAGCTGCGGCCGCCCGGCTCGCGGGCGCTGCGCATCGCCGCCACCGCCTCGTCGGCGCGGCCCAGCGACAACAGCGCCAGCCCGCGCGCGTAGAGCAACTCGCTCGCCTGCGCGTTCAGCGGCAGTGCGCGGTCGACGTCGGCGAGCGTGGCGTCGAAGCGGTTGAGCATGTTGTTGGCGACCGCGCGCTTGGCCAGCACCGGGCCGGCCAGCGGCGAGGCGTCGCCGGCGACCTTCAGCACCTCGGTGGCCAGCGCCACCTCGAGTTCCTGACGCACGACCATCTCGCGCAAGGCATCGCTGGTCGACCCGTATTGGCGTTGCACGCGGCGTTCGATGTCGTTGAACACGCCATGCAGGCGGTCGGCATCGAGCAGCGGCAGGCGCAGCGTGGTGCCGCTCAGGCGGCGCGCCGCTTGAACGCGCTCGCGGTAGCTCGCCAGGTCAGCCGGCAGCACCTCGTCGAGCTTGCGCGTGTAGCCGAGCAGCAGCGTGAAGGTGTTGCCGCTGACCTCCATGCGCGAGCTGAGGCTGAAGTGCTTGTCGCTCACCTCTTGCGGCGCCGGCGGCCGCGATTGAAAGCGCCGCGGCGCGATCACGCGCACGCGCTGGCGCAGCTGCTGCGGCGGGTCGTACATCCACGGCATGTCGCGCCGCGCTTCGCGCGGGCCCACCATCGCATCGAGGATCTCCAGCGCAGGGGCCTCGACGGTGAGCGTGCCGCGCTCGTAGTTGCCGACGCCGGGCAGCTCGTAGCGCAACTCGAACTCGAACGTGTTGGTCTCGCGGTCGTCGCGCACTTGCGGCGCGGCGGTGGCCTTCAGCCCCGGCATCATGCGGGCCCAGGCCCCGGCCATGTTTTCGGCGATGCGTTCGCTGCCGCCGGCGGCCACCGCGTTGCGCCACGATTCGGCGGCCATGCCGCGCACCCGCACGATCGACGTCAGTTGCGCCGCGCGCGTGAGGTCCGACAGATCCCACGTCTGGTCGAACTCCATGCCTTCGGGCGCACCGGCGGGCGACTCGACGCGTGCCAGCGCCTGCGTCTGCGGCGCCACCACCAGCACCATGCCGTAGCTCGGGTGGCCGCGCGTGTCGAGGCGGCGGCCCTGCTTCTGCAGCGTGGGGTCGAGCCAGTACACCTTGTCGTCGAGCTGCAGCCGGGTGATCACGTGGTCGAACTGGTCGTGGCCCGGCAGGTAGTCGGCGATGCCGCGGTTGCGCTGCAGCGACACCAACGCCGGCCGCGCGTCGAAGCCCAGCCGCTGCAGCACGGCGTTGAGCAGCGCCACCTTGTCTTTGCAGTCGCCCAGGCGCTCGGCATACGTGCGCGCCGCCGGCTTGGGCCGGTGCGAGCTTTCGCCCAGGCTGGCGCTGAAGTAGCGCACCTCGTCCTGCACCGCCTCCACGACCTCGGCGGCCAGCCGATCACGCGGCAGCGCCTTGGTGCGCCAGGCGTCGATGCGCGCGCTGAGTTCGGGCCCGAGCTCGGCGCCGTCGGCGAACAGGTCTTCGGCCCAGCGAGCGACCTCGCTCCAATCGCCGTATTCGCTGATGTGCACCGACGGCCACACCTTGTACCAGGGTGGCACCTGGTCTTCGCTGCGCACCATCGGCACATCGCGCCGCACGATGCGCAGGCTCTCGCGGTCGCCGTCGCGCGCGATCTCGGGCGTCACCTCGTTGCGGATGCCCTTGACGCGCAACGGGCGGCTGACGGGATGATCGACGCGCACCTGCACCACGTCGGCCACCGAGCCGAACGTGAGCTGGTAGTTGTCGGCGAAGCGGCCCTTGAAGATCGGGTTGGCGCCGTGCAGCGTGTAGGCGATGTCCACCGCGTCGCCGATGCGCACGTCGTTGAGCACCACCAGCAGCGTCTGCGTGCCGGTGAGCGTGCTCTGCTCGAGCCGTTCTTCGCGGCGCAGCAGCTCGATGCGCGCACCGCTCAGGCGGTCGTGTCGCACGCCGTCGCGCCACAGCGCAGCTTCGTGCAGCGTGAGCGTCTGGTAGGCAGGGTTGAACTGCAGCTCGGCCTTCGAGACTTCGGCCAATGCCGCGCTCTCGGTGGCCACCAGCCGCGAACGCACGTACTGTTGTTGCTCGCCGGGCGCGTCCAGGCGCGTCTGCACGTCCGACAGCAGCACGCGGTAGCCGGGGCCCTGCGCAGCGGTGGCTGGTGCCTGGATCGGCGCGTCGATCGGCAACACCCACGATGGCGTGGGCGCAATGCGGTGGCCGTTGACGAAGGGTACCGATGCCGCCGGCGCTGCGGTGATCGGCGGCACCACCGTCGCAGGCGTCGCCGGCCTGGCTTTGTTGGGTTTGTGGGTCTGCGCCGATGCGCCCGCGGCGAGCGCAACGAGCGCGCTCACGGCCACGGCGCGACCGATGCGAAGGAAGAGGGTGTCTGTTGCGGGCATGCGGGCCGAGTGCGACTTGCGGCGCATTATCGGAGCCGCATGTGCCGGCCGGTCCCCCGACGCCGGGGGGAAATTGGTAACGGTGCTGCCGCACTTGAGTGGCAGCACCGGGTTGCAGTTACGGAATGAAGTTCAGCGCTTCGGGCAACGGCAGCGCCACCGGCACCTCGAAGATCGGGCCGAGGCCGCCGTCGGGGTCGATCACCGTCGTGCCCCTGCTGGAAAAGAAGGTGGCGATCTGCGTCTGCGCCGCGAACGCCAGCTGGACGACTGCCAGCGGCAGCCTCGAGACGTCGATGTTGCTCAGGAACGTGTGCGCGTTCTTCGGGCGCGCCGGGGATGCCTGCGACCACCAGATCGTTGCGGAACAGCGTGGTCCGGTCCTCCAGATCGCCGGCACGAATCAGTGCATTGCTCGTCGGGTTAGGCACCGTCTGGTCGCCCCTGGCGAACTGCACGATCACCGGCTTCGGACCATTGCCCGGCAGCGGCTGCTTGCGGATGTGCTGCGCGTAGCTCACCGGGTTGCCGGCCTGCTGCACCCACTGGAAGCGGTCGAGCGCTTGCTGGATCGCCATCGCGCCGGGCACGGTGTTGACCAGCGGCGGCTGGTCGCGCAGCGGGATGTTCTCGTTGAACTGCAGCGGGAATGCGGCGGGTGGTGCAGGCGGCAGGTTCAGCAGGCCGCGTGCCAGCAGCGACAGCGCACGTCAGGCGGCGGAACGCCGGGCTCAGCCGCGCGATCTCGGTGATCGAGCCGCCGGGCACGTTGACGACGCCGGCCTTGAGGTTGTGCTCGACGCCCAGCACGATGGTGCCGTAGATGCCGCCGAACGACTGGCCGGCGTAGTAGATGCGCGTGGCGTCGAGGTCGATGCTGCCGTCGCCGTCGACGTCGATGCCGGCTTCGATCTGGCGCACCAGTTGCATCAGGTCGACCACCGTCTGGCGCAGGCCGTCGCGGCTGCCGATGATGTTGCGCGCGCCGGCGGCGCTGGAGCCTTCGGTCGAGTCGATGGTGCCGTTGCCGTCCTGGTCGATGCCGCGCCCGCCCGCGGGCACGACCACCGGCGCATCGCCGCCGACCGCAGTCACGTTCAGCGTGCCCAGTGCGCCGCCGCCGTGGCCCACGACGTTGATCGAAATCGTGGCAATGCCCTGCGACGCGTAGACCGAAGCCTGCGACCAAGGCACGCCGTACATGCTGTCGGTGAAGCCGTGGCCGAAGATCGCCACCGGCCAGCCAGCCGCGGGCTTCGCACCCGCCGGCAGGAACATCTGCACGACCAGGTCGTTGCTGCCTTGCTTGGCAGGGTGGCCCGTCAGCGTGTCGGTGGCGGGGATGTACTTGCCGGCGGTCTGGTAGTCGGGCGACGTGTACTGGCCGTAGGCCACGGTCCCGACTGTCGGGCCGACGGCACCGAGCGCTGCCAACGGCAGGGTCACGGCGCGAAGACCGGGGCCGTGCCGATCTGGCTGTTGAGGACGATGCCGCTCACGCCGGCGAGCGGGAACACCGCGCGCACCGCGCCGCCGTTGCCGATGCTGAAAGTCAGCGGCGCCGGCCGCGAGTGCTTGATCTGGCGCGCGATCTTCTGCAGGTCGGCGGTGATGCTCTGCGTCGTGAACAGGCTCGCTGCCACCACGCGGTTGCGGTGATGCCCGCCGCGCATGCCGTCGCGCAGGTCGCGGTCGTACTCGTGCAGGCCGCGCGCGTTGTCGTCATGGAAGCGTCCGGACTCGATGCGCTTGCCGCTGGCGTCGCGCACGCCGTTGGTCACGATCAGCACGTAGCGCGAGTGCTGTTGCAGCAAGTCGTCGGGTTGCAACGCCAGCGTGTGGGTCGCCGGGTCCCACACCACCTGGTTGATGCCCACCCGCTGGCCGAAGCCGCGCAGACTCAACGTGTCGCCCAGATTGACGAGGTAGATGTTGTCGCTGGTGGCACTCGCG
Source organism: uncultured beta proteobacterium (assembly GCA_963827645.1). Classification (GTDB taxonomy): domain Bacteria; phylum Pseudomonadota; class Gammaproteobacteria; order Burkholderiales; family Burkholderiaceae_C; genus JAEUPI01. Next base: position 25,007 of record CAWHBZ010000041.1, read on the forward strand.
GGATCGATCGCTCCGGTGAACGGAATGGTGATGCGCGGCTGCGTCGAGAAACCGTCGAGCTCGTTGATCACCACGATGTCGGCGCACTCGACTGCCTTGGCGGGCGTGCTCGTGCAATCGGCGGGCATGGGCAGGCTGACGCGCCGGAACGTGTTGTTGCCCCAGTCGCGCACCGTGAAGCGGTCGCTCGGGAACGGTGTGGCCGTGGGATCGCTGCTGCTGAAGCGCACCGAGACGCCGGCGCTGGCGCCGACTGCAACGCTGGCGAATGCGGCGGCCAGCGCGAACCGCCTGAAGGCGAACGCAAGCGACATGTTTGTCTCCGTATGGTTTTGCGTGAGAGAGCGGCACTCTAGGTCTGCGTCGCCGCTTCAACAAGCCGGTGGTTTCGCCAACCCGCGCAAACCCCGGGGCGTCGGCCCTCGGCGATGTGCTCGGTCCCCGCGCGCGCCGTCCGTTCGCGCGCTGGCTTCAGTGAAACGTAACGGCGCGGGCGCCTCAGGCCGACTGCAGCGCGTCGTGCGGCCGCGCGATCGGCGCGGCCCGCTGAGCGGGCGGCGCGTTCAGCAGCGCGAAGAGGTTCTTCGGGTCGTCCAACGCCGGCACCAGGTGCGCCGGCGAACCGAGGCCCAGTTCGAGCGCGCTGTCGCGCAGCCAACGCAGCGCCGAGAAATCCTCGAGCGCGAAGCCCACCGAGTCGAAGACCGTGATCTGGCTTGGGCTTGCACGGCCCGCGGCGCTGCCCTGCAGCACGCGCCACAACTCGGTGACGCCAAAGTCCGCGAGGCAGTTGCTGAATGTCCCCTTCGATGCGCGTTTGCGGCTCGTACTCGACGAAGACGCTCGCCCTGCGCAGCACCTCGGGATGCAGCTCGGTCTTGCCCGGGCAGTCGCCGCCCACCGCGTTGATGTGCATGCCGGCTTCGATCATGTCGGCGGTCAGGATCGCGGCGCGCGTCTTGTCGGCAGTCACCGTGGTGACAACGTCGGCGCCGCGCACCGCATCGGCTGCGCTCGTGCAGGCGACCAGCTTCAGGCCGGGCACGTTGCGCAAGTTGTGTTGCAGCTTCGTCGTCGCCGCGGCGTCGATGTCGAACAAGCGGATCTCGTGAATGCCGAGCAGGTGGTGGAAGGCGAGCGCCTGGAACTCCGACTGTGCGCCGTTGCCGATCAGCGCCATCGTGCGGCTGCCGGGCTTTGCCAGCCAGCGGGCCGCCAGCGCCGAAGTGGCCGCGGTGCGCAGCGCGGTGGTCAATGTGAGCTCGCTCAGCAGCTCGGGTTGGCCAGTGGCCACATCGGCCAGCCCGCCGAAAGCCATCACGGTGGGCAAGCCCAGCTGCGTGTTGCCCGGGTGCCCGTTGACGTACTTGAAGCTGTAAGTCGTGCCGTCGCTGATCGGCATCAACTCGATCACGCCGTCGCGCGAGTGGCTGGCCGTTCGTGCGCACTTGTCGAAGTCGCTCCAGCGCCGAAAGTCGGCTTCGATCGCGCGGGTCAACCGGCGCAGAGCGCCGGCAAGGCCCTGCGCGCGCACGATGTGCGCAACGTCGGCAGGGGTGAGCAGCAGCGTCATGGGTGAAGGCACGGACGGATTCGGTCCCATTGTTTCGAGCCTTGGCGACAAGCAAAAGCATCGACAATGCAGCGAATCAGAGTGGTTTCTTGACAAAGTGGCAGACGAAACTGACACTTTGCTCGATGGACGACCTCGATCAGCGGCTGATCGGCTTGCTGCGCGCCAATGCCCGCAGCACGGTGGCCACCTTGGCGCACAAGCTCGGTGTCTCGCGCGGCACCATCAAGAATCGAATCACGCGGCTGGAAGATGACGGCGTGATCACCGGCTACACGGTGCGCCTGAAGCCCGATACCGAACCCAACGAAATCAAGGCCTGGACCAGCATCGCGGTGGAAGGCAACCAGATGCGCAAGGTGATTGCCGCCTTGCTGGGCGAGCCGGGTGTGGCGTCGGTGCATGACACCAACGGGCGCTGGGATCTGCTGGCCGAGATCCGATCATCGAACCTCACCGAGCTCGGGCAGGTGCTCGAGCGGCTGCGCCTGATCAAGGGCATCGGCGCCACCGAGACCAGCATCCACCTGATGACCTACAAACTCAGCTGAAGGCGAGCCGCCTGCGGTCTCAGTGCGGGGTCTCGGCTCAGTCCCAGCGCCAGCACGCGGCTGCGGCCGTGCTGCTTGGCGACGAGCAGTTGCTGGTCGGCCGCCTGCAGCAGCATCTGCGGCGACAGCGGTGCGCGGATCGAATCGGATATGCCCGCCGAGAAGCTCAGGCCCGTCAGCGAGTCGCCCTCGATCTCGAAGCGTCTGCTGTTGCCACAGCGTCAGCAGGTGCGACACCTTGCGCTGCGCGGTGGCCGCGTCGCTGCGCGGCATCAGCAGGCAGAACTCCTCGCCGCCATAGCGGCACGCGACATCGCTCTTGCGGCAGTGGGCGGCCAGCAGGCGGCCGAATGCCGCCAGCAGCGTGTCGCCGGCGCCGTGGCCGTAGCGGTCGTTGACCGCCTTGAAGTGGTCGAGGTCGATGATCGCCACCGCCAGCGCCTGGTGTTCGCGTTGCGCGAGCGCCAGCGCGGTCGGCAGGGTTTCGTTCAGGTAGCGCCGGTTGAACAGGCCCGTCAGCGCGTCGCGCACGGCCTGCTCCTTCAGGGCCGACTGCAGAGCCTGCACTTCGGCGATCTTGCGCGACAGCTGCGCGTTGGCCGTCTCCAGCTCGGCGCGCGCACGCTCGGTCGAGCGCCGTTGCGACGACTGCTCGTCGAGCTTGTGCTGCAGCCGCACCAGCTCGGTCTGCAGGGCGGCGGCCTGGTAGCGCGCGCGCGAAGCCAGGTGCGCGCGCGCCACGTGCAGCTGCTGCCAGATGCGCATGTGCGCCAGCGACTGCGCGGTGTCGCCGAGCTGCTCGTGGATCTCCGAGCGCAGCTGGAAGTACATGCAGCGCACGCGCAGGCTCAGGCCCTCGGCGGCGTCGGCGTCGTCGGCGCCGACCAGCGGCAGCGCCCGGTCGAGCGCCAGCAGCGCCTCGGCCCAGTGGCCTTGCTGCCCCGCCAGCAGCGCGCAGGCGATCGCCAGTTCGACGTGCTCGTCGGGGATGTCGGCGCGCGGCGCCGCCCGCGCCAGCTCGACCAGTTCGCGGCCGACCTGCAACTCGCCTGCGCGCAGCGCGGCGATGGCCAGCGTTTCGAAGCGCTGTTCCATCGTGCCGCGACCCGTCGGGCCGGTGGGCAGGCTGCGCACCTGCGACACGTCGAGCATGGCTTCCTGCGCGCGGTCGAGCTCGGTCAGGCAGACGATGCGGTTGACCAGCAGCACGCGACAGCAGGCGGGGGTTGCTGAGCTCGCTGCAGCGCGCAATGCCCTGGTCGAGGTAGCGCAGCGCCTCGTGGTAGTCGCCGATCTGCTGCAACTCGTGGGCGAGGTTGCAGTACAGCACGGCGTCGAAGCCGCGCCCGTGCGTCGGGCCCGAATCACGCAACGCCTGGTACATGTACGCGAAGGCCTGCTCCGAGCGGCCCTGGGCCGAGTAGCAGCCTGCGATGGTGTTCAGCAGCACGCCGCGCTGCTCGTGCTGCAGCACCTGCAGGCCTTCTTCGCGCAGCGGCAGCACCAGCTCGAGCGACGCGCGCGAAACGCCCTTCGCGCCACAGGCAGCGCGCCAGCCCGGTGCCGGCCAGGATGTGACCGGCACGGTCGCCCAGCGACTCGAACTGCTGCTGCGCCGCGGTGAGCTCGGGCGCGGCCTCGCGCGGGCGTGCCGAAGTACAGCAGGTGGTAGCCGATGGCCAGCCGGGCCCACGCCTGGCCGGGCACGTCGTCGTGCGACTGCGCAGCCTGCAACGCCTCGCGGGCCAGCTCGATCGACCGCGCCGAATCCTGGTGCAGCAGCTGCCACGCCTTGCGGGCCAGGCGCAGCCCTTTCGACGTAGCCGACGTTGCCCCCAGACGCGACATGCGCGGATTATGAAATTCGCGCGCGTCGCGCGCCAGCGGCCGGCAAGTCGTTGCTAGGGGGTTTGTGCAGCGCCGCTACATGCTGCGCCGGTATTGGCCGCCGACCTCGAACAACGCCGAGGTGATCTGGCCGAGTGAGCAGCAACGCACCGCCGCCATCAGCACCTCGAACACGTTGCGGTCGTCGATCACCGCCTGCTGCAGCCGCTGCAGCATGGCCGGCGCCTCATCTGCATGACGGATGTGGAAATCGCGCAGCCGTGATAGCTGCGACTGCTTCTCGTCCTCGGTGGAGCGCGCCAGCTCGATGTGCTCGGGCACCGGGTCGCCGTGCGGGTTGCGGAAGGTGTTGACGCCGACGATCGGGTGCTCGCCGGTGTGCTTGAGCATCTCGTAGTGCAGGCTCTCTTCCTGGATCTTGCCGCGCTGGTAGCCGGTCTCCATCGCGCCGAGCACGCCGCCGCGCTCGCTGAGGCGCTCGAACTCGGCCAGCACGGCCTCTTCCACGAGCTCGGTCAGCTCGTCGATCACGAACGCACCCTGGTTGGGGTTCTCGTTCTTGGCCAGTCCCCACTCGCGGTTGATGATCAGCTGGATCGCCATCGCGCGGCGCACGCTCTCCTCGGTGGGCGTGGTGATCGCCTCGTCGTAGGCGTTGGTGTGCAGCGAATTGCAGTTGTCGTAGATCGCGATCAGCGCCTGCAGCGTGGTGCGGATGTCGTTGAAGGCGATCTCCTGCGCGTGCAGGCTGCGGCCGCTGGTCTGGATGTGGTACTTGAGCTTCTGGCTGCGCTCGTTGGCGCCGTACTTCTCCTTCATCGCCACCGCCCAGATGCGGCGCGCCACGCGGCCGAGCACGGTGTACTCCGGGTCCATGCCGTTGCTGAAGAAGAAGCTCAGGTTGGGCGCGAAGTCGTCGATGTGCATGCCGCGCGCGAGGTACGCCTCGACGAAGGTGAAGCCGTTGGACAGCGTGAACGCGAGCTGGCTGATCGGGTTGGCGCCGGCCTCGGCGATGTGATAGCCGCTGATCGACACCGAGTAGAAGTTGCGCACGTCGTGGTGCACGAAGTACTGGGCGATGTCGCCCATCACCTTGAGGCTGAACTCGGTGGAGAAGATGCAGGTGTTCTGGCCCTGGTCCTCTTTCAGGATGTCGGCCTGCACGGTGCCGCGCACGTTGGCCAGCGCCCATTCGCGGATCTTTTCTTCCTCGGTGTCGGTGGGTTCGCGGTGGTTGTCGGCCAAGAACCGGTCGAGCTGCTGGTCGATGGCGGCGTTCATGAACATCGCCAGGATCGTCGGCGCCGGGCCGTTGATCGTCATGCTGACGCGAGGTGTTCGGGGCGCACAGGTCGAAGCCGGAGTACAGCACCTTCAGGTCGTCGAGCGTGGCGATGCTGACACCGGAGTTGCCGACCTTGCCGTAGATGTCGGGCCGCGGGTCGGGGTCGGCGCCGTACAGCGTGACCGAGTCGAACGCGGTCGACAGGCGCTTGGCCGGCAACCCTTCGCTCACCAGCTTGAAGCGGCGGTTGGTGCGAAAGGCGTCCCCTTCGCCGGCGAACATGCGGGTCGGGTCTTCGTTTTCGCGCTTGAACGCGAACACGCCAGCCGTGTACGGAAAGCTGCCGGGCACGTTGTCGAGCATCAGCCACTTCAGCAGTTCGCCGTGGTCTTCGTAGCTGGGCAGGCTCACCTTGCGGATCTTGTTGCCCGACAGCGTGGTGGTCACGAGCTGGGTGCGGATTTCCTTGTCGCGGATCTTCACCACGTATTCGTCGCCGGCGTAGGCGCGGCGCATCTCGGGCCACATCGCCAGCAGCTTCTTCGCATCGGGCGCCAGGCGTGCTTCGCGCTGCCAGCGCCAGCGCCTCGAGCGCCTCGCGCGCGCGATGCTTCTCGGCGTTCTCGTCGAGCAGCATGCGCTGACTGGCACGCAGCTGCTGGATCTCGCGCGCCAGCGCGGCCTGCTCACGGGCGCGGCGCTTGTAGCCGCGCACCGTGTCGGCGATCTCGGCCAGATAGCGGGTGCGCGCCGCCGGCACCACCGGGTGCTGGTGGGTGCTGTGCCGCGTCGCCACCGCGGGCAGCCGGCCTTCGCTGCACGGGCAGGCCCAACGCGGCCAGCCGCGGCCGCAGCGCCTGGTAAAGCGCCGTCACCCCGTCGTCGTTGAAGCGGCTGGCCATGGTGCCGAACACCGGCATCTGGTCGGGCATCAGCTTGAACGCCTGGCGGTTGCGCTGCACCTGCTTGGCGACGTCGCGCAGCGCGTCGGCCGCGCCCTTGCGGTCGAACTTGTTGATCGCCACGAACTCGGCGAAGTCGAGCATGTCGATCTTCTCGAGCTGGCTGGCCGCGCCGTACTCCGGCGTCATCACGTACACCGGCACGTCGACCAGCGGCACGATCGCGGCGTCGCCCTGGCCGATGCCCGAGGTCTCGACGATCACCAGGTCGAAGCCGGCGCAGCGGCAGGCGGCGATCACGTCGGGCAGCGCGGCGCTGATCTCGCTGCCGGTGTCGCGCGTGGCCAGGCTGCGCATGAAAACACGAGCACCATCGCTCCACGGCCCGATCGCGTTCATGCGGATGCGGTCGCCGAGCAGGGCGCCGCCGCTCTTGCGGCGCGACGGGTCGATGCTGATCACCGCCGCGCGCAGCCGGTCGTCCTGATCCAGCCGCAGCCGGCGGATCAACTCGTCGGTCAACGACGACTTGCCGGCACCGCCGGTGCCGGTGACGCCGAGCACCGGCGCCTTCACGGCCTTGGCCTGCGCCCGCAGCGATTTCAGCAGAGCGGCGTCGACGGCACCGTTTTGCAACGCGGTGATCAGCTGTGCCAAGGCGCGCCAGGCCGCCTCGCTGTGCCCTTGCAGCGCGGCCAGGCCGGTGGGCGCGTGCGACGACAGGTCGGTGTCGCAGCGCATCACCATCTCGCCGATCATGCCGGCCAGCCCCATGCGCTGGCCGTCTTCGGGGCTGTAGATGCGCGCGACGCCGTAGTCCTGCAGCTCGCGGATCTCGGCCGGCACGATGACCCCGCCGCCGCCGCCGAACACCTGGATGTGCGCACCGCCGCGCTGGCGCAGCAGGTCGATCATGTAGCGGAAGTACTCGACGTGGCCACCCTGGTAGCTCGACACCGCGATGCCCTGCACGTCTTCCTGCAGCGCGGCGGTCACGATTTCGTCGACCGAGCGGTTGTGGCCGAGGTGGATGACTTCGGTGCCCATGCCCTGCAGGATGCGCCGCATGATGTTGATCGCCGCGTCGTGGCCGTCGAACAGGCTGGCGGCGGTGACGAAGCGCACCTTGTGCGTCGGGCGGTACTCGGCCAGGGCCTTGAACTCGGCGGACAGGTCGGTCATCGGTGTCTCCGGCGCGCCTGACGGCTCGCGGGCGCCTTGGCGTGAGCTTGGCAGTCTAGGGCCGCCGGCGCCGGCCGCGATGGCCGAATCGCTCTCGCCCTTGAGCGCATTTGCCAGAATGCGGTGCCATGCCCGCCGACCCCAACCCGCCCGCGCACACGGTGGCCGGTGCGTTCGTGGCCGGCGCGGTGATGCACCTGGCACCAGCGGCGCGGGCGCGCGTGTTGGCCGCCTGCGGCTTGACGCCGCACCTCGTGTCCAGCCCCACCGCCCGCGTCGATGCCGATGCCTTCGGTCAACTGTGGCTGGCGGTGGCTCGCGAGCTCGACGACGAGTTCTTCGGCCTCGATTCGCGGCGTATGAAAGTGGGCAGCTTCGCGCTGCTGTGTCGCGCGCTGCTGAGCCACCGCACGGTGGGCGGCGCGCTCGGCGAGGCACAGCGTGGCTTCGCGCTGTTTCTCGACGACATGCGCATCGAATTGCACAGCGACGGCGGCCACGCGCGGCTCGAACTGCACAGCCGCATCGCAGCACCGGCCGCGCACCGCTTCGCCGGCGAAGCGATGCTGGTCATGCTGCTCGGGCTGCTGTGCTGGCTGGCCGGGCGTCGCGTGACGATCCGCGCCGTGCATCTGGCGTGGCCGCGGCCGCCCCACGCGGCGGAGTACCGGCGCATGTTCTGCCCAAACGTGCGCTTCGACGCGGCGCTGACCACACTCGAGTTCGATGCCGCGCTGCTGCGCACGCGCCATGTGGCCACCGTGGCCACGCTGCGCGAGTTCCTGCGCGACGCGCCGCAGTCGGTGTTCCTCAAGCGGGTCGGTGGCTCGAACTGGGCGCAGCGGCTGCGCACCCGGCTGCGCCGCGGTGGCGACTGGCCGGCCGTCGATGCAGTGGCCGCCGAATGGGGCGTCTCGGTCGCCACGCTGCGGCGCAAGCTGGCGGCCGAGGGCACCGGCTGGCAGCAGGTGGTCGACGGGTTGCGGCACGATCTGGCCGTGCGCCTGCTCGCCGACGGGCGGCGCAGCATCGAGCGTGTCGCGGTCAGCCTCGGCTACGTCGACGCCCGTTCGCTGCACCGGGCGTTTCGCAAGTGGACCGGCGAGGCGCCGGGTGCCTACCGCAGCGGTTGAGGGGGCTGGCAGCGCCGCTGCCTGGGCCGCGGCGACGGGCACGCCGGCCGATTGGGGTCCGCCCGCTCCCTCATCCCCGGGGTGGTCGGCGGGCAGCGCGTCGCTAGGATCGTGACATCGATCACACATAGACAACGACAAGCGCCGCGCCCGGCCATCACCGGCGCCACCGCCCCCGAGGCCAGCGTGCGACAACCCATCGAAATTCTGCCCTGGGCGCTGCTGTCGCTGGCCGCCCTGGTGCTCTCCGGCGCGGCGGCCGATGCGCTGCGCCAGGGCGCGGCGCGGCCCGACCTGCAGGCGTTCGAAGTCGGTGCCGGCAGCGACGGCTGCAGCCCCGGCAACCCGGCGTGCGCATCGAAGGCGCCGCGGCGCTACGTCGTGGCCGCCGACGCGTTTGCGCTCGACAGCGCGGAAATGCCGCCCGAGCTGATGCGCCCGCTCGACGCGGTGGCACAAGGCCTGCGTGAGCATGGCGCGCACGCCGTTCGCATCGAGGTGCACACCGACGCGTCGGGTCCGAGCGAGGCACGGCGCACGCTGACGCAACGGCGCGCCGAGGCGATCAAGGCCTACCTGGTCGAGCGCGGCATCGACGCGACCCTGTTGCATGCAATGGGCATGGGCTCGTCGGTGCCCCGTCACGCGGCCGACCCGTACGCAGCGGCCAACCGCCGAATCGAGGTCGTGCGCTTGTAGCTTGGTCGGGGTCGTGGCTACCATGCCGAGGCATGAGCAAGGCATTCACCCGCGAGGCCGACGGCAACGACGATGACGACGGCGACGACGCCGCTGGGCCGCCTCTGCCGACCGGCTCCAAGAACTACATCACCGTGCAGGGCTACCAGCGTCTGCGCGCGGAGTTGCTGCAGCTGATCGACCAGGAGCGCCCCAAGGTGGTCGAGGTGGTGCACTGGGCGGCCTCCAACGGCGACCGCTCGGAGAATGGCGACTACATCTATGGCAAGAAGCGGCTGCGCGAGATCGATCGGCGCATTCGTTTCCTGACCAAACGCCTGGACATCGCCGAAGTCACCGACCCGTCGGCACACCACGGCAGCGACCAGGTGTTCTTCGGTGCGACGGTGACCTACGCCAATGCGCGCGGTGACGAGCGCACGGTCACCATCAAGGGCATCGACGAGGCCGACAGCCTGGCCGGCGAGGTGAGCTGGATCTCGCCGATCGCGCGCGCGTTGCTCAAGGCGCGCGAGGGCGACGAAGTCAAGCTCGCCGCGCCCGGCGGCGTCGAGTCGATCGAGGTGCTCGCGGTTTGTTATCCCGAGCCGCGCAAGGCTTGACGCGCGCCGTGCACAGGGATCCGACACTGGGCCCGGGCGCTTGCATCCAGGTGACGGGCGTGCGATCGTGCCGACCCGCAATCGGGTCTACAGGAGCGCGACATGACGCAATGGCGCAGCAAGTCTGCGGACGAGGTCTACACGCCCGAGGAGGTCGAGTCCCGGCTCAAGGAAGAGTTGCCCAAGTGGTACCTCGAAGACGGCTGGATACGCCGCAAGTACAAGACCAGCGGATGGAAGAGCACGCTGATGGTGGTCAACACCGTCGGCCACCTGGCCGAGGCGGCCTGGCACCATCCGGACCTCACGGTGTCGTATGCCTTCGTGACGGTGAAGTTGATGAACCACGCCGCCAAGGGCATCACCGAGAAGGACTTCGCGCTGGCGCGCAAGATCGAGCAGGTGCTGATGTGGCAGCCGGGCACGGAAGAGGGCTCGGTGCTCGAAGGCACGCCCGACGATCCGCGCTTCAAGTACCTCAAGTACGACTGAAGCGCGGCCGAGCGTTGGGCTGACAGACTGTCCCTTGAACGAGACATCGCGCCGTAGCGACGGCGGCCCATGATCAAGCATGCCCCGGCGAACGCTGCGGAACGACCCTTGCTTGAGCACACGCATGCGCGAACCCGCCGCCATGATTGAGTCCTCCGCGGCCCCGCTGCGGGCCGACGCGCCAACGGCGATCCGCGTGTGCGCGCCGGGGCGACTGCACCTGGGCTTTCTCGATCCGTCGGGCTCGCTCGGGCGCCGCTTCGGCAGCGTCGGTCTGGTGATCGAGGGGTTCGAAACCGAGGTCGTGATCTGCGGCGCCAGCGAAGATGCCGTCGTTGCTGACACGCCGGGCGCACGGGCCGAGATCGATCGTGCGGCCGCTTGCCTGCAGCGGTTGCGCGAGCGCACCGGTCGCCGGGAGCGGCTGCGTCTTGCGCCTGCACCGCGCCTTGCCCGCGCATGCCGGCTTCGGCTCGGGCACCCAGCTCGCGCTGGCGGTCGGGCCGTGCCTTCGCGCTGTGGCACGGCCTGAACATCGCCACCGCGACGCTTGGCGTCATGGCTGGGTCGCGGCCTGCGCTCGGGCGTCGGCATTGCCGGGTTCGACCATGGCGGCCTGCTCGTCGACGGCGGGCCCGGTGCCGACGGCGCACCCGCGCCGCTGCTGGCGCGCGCAGCGCTGCCGCGGGGCTGGCGCATCGTCGTCGTGCAGGACGAGCGCGCGCGCGGCCTGTCGGGGCCAGACGAACGTGCGGCGATCGCCGCGCTGCCGCCGCTGCCGCAGGCGCAGGCCGCCGACATCTGCCACCAGGTGCTGATGCGCGTGTTGCCGGGCGCCGCCGAGGCGCAATTCGCCGCCCTTCGCGGCCGGCGTCAATCGCGTGCAGCGTCTGCTGGGCGATCACTTCGCGCCGGCCCAACGGGCGAGCCGCTGGACCAGCCCGGCGATCGCTCGCCTGATGCAGTGGTGGCAGGCATCGGCGGGCGATGGCGCCGCGATCGGCCAGAGCTCCTGGGGCCCCACCGGCTTTGCGATCGTGCCGTCGGCCGCGGCGGCGCAGGCGTCTCGATCGAGGCCGCGCAGTCCGCCGGCGTGGTCGACGCCGCGCTGGGGCTGCGCATCGTCGCCGGCCGCAACCACGGTGCCGTGATCGACCTGCACGCGCCAACGTTGAACCGCCCGTTGGCCTCACGAGAGCATTGACAACATGGAACGCCCCTACATCCTGCACATGTTCACTCCGGGCCGGCAGATGAGCCCGTTCGACGTCAACATGGCCGCCGACGCCGGCTACCAGATCATCGTGCCGTACTGCGAGGTCGGCCTCGACGCGCATCGCCGGCCTGACGCAGGACACGATCTTCTCGCGCGGCCCCAAGGGCGTCGCGCGCACCGGCATCTTCATCGGCGGGCGCGACGCGCTGCTCGCCGCCGACATGCTCGAGCGCGCGAAGGCGGCGATGGTGAAGCCCTTCGTCGTCTCGCTGCTGGCCGATCCGAGCGGCGCCTACACCACCGCCGCAGCGATGGTGGCCTGCGTCGAGTCGGCGCTGCTGCGCATGCAGCCGCAAGGCCTGGCGCGACAACGTGTGCTCGTGCTCGGCGGCACCGGGCCGGTCGGCCGCATCGCCGGCGTGCTGGCGGCGCAGCGCGGGCGCCGAGGTGTCGCTGGCGAGCCGCGGCGGGCTCGACGTGGCCGAGCAGGCCGCGCGCGACACCGGGCAGCGCTTCGGCGTCACGCTGCACGGCGCCGCCGGCGGCGAGCCCGCCGCACTGCGCAGCGCGCTCGCCGACGGCCGACGTGGTGCTGGCCTGCGCGGCGGCCGGCGTGCAGGTGGTGTCGGCCGAAGACCTGGCTGCGGCCAAGCGCCTGAAGGTGGCGGCCGACTGAATGCGGTGCCGCCCGAGGGCATCGCCGGCGTCGGCGTGATGGACGACGGCAAGCCGCTGCCCGGCACGCAGGCGGTGGGCATCGGCGCGCTGGCGATCGGCAACGTGAAGTACCAGACGCAGCAGCGCTGCTGGTGCAGATGCGCGAGGCCGAGAAGGCGGTCACGCTCGGCTTCGCCGAAGCCTTTGCGACGGCGCAGGCATTCGTCGCCGAAGCGGCCGGCGCCAAGCCGTAGGTCGCCGCGTGCGCGCCATCGCCGTCGCGGCGCTCAGCGCCGCGCACGCTGGCCGAGGCGGCCGCGCGCGACGGGCATCGGCGTCGTTGCGCTCGATCTGTTCGGCGACGCGACACCCGGCGCGCCGCGTCGCAGTGGTTGTCGATCGGCAGACCCGGCGCGTTGCGCATCGACGCGTCTGGCTTGCTCGATGCGCTGCAGGCGCTGGCGCGGCGCGGCCAGGTGCAGGGCTGGGTCGCCGGCGCCGGCTTCGACGGCCGCACCGAGCTGCTCGAGCAGGGCGCGGCCTGTCTGCCGCTGCTCGGCACGGCCGCCGCCGACGTGCGCCGCGTGCGCGATCCGGCGAGTTTCTTCGGCGTTTCTGCGGTCCCACGGCATCGACCATCCGCCGGTGCGCTACCACGCGAGCGACGACACCGCGGGCTGGCTGTTCAAGGATGCCGGCGGCTAGCGGCGGCTGGCACATCCAGCGGGCCGCCGACGCTGTCGGCGCGACGCTGCACTCGCCGCTGCGCTACTGGCAGCGCGAGGTGAGCGGCACTGCCGATGTCGGCCACCTTCATCGCCAACGGTCGCGACGCCGTGCTGCTCGGCATCAACGAGCAGATCGTGCGGCCGCTCGGCGCGCGGCCGTTCGTGTTCTGCGGCGTCGTGCGGCCCGGTGCCGGTGCCTGCAGCCGTGGCGCGCGAAGTGAGCGCGGCCGTGCGCGCGCTGGCGGCCGCATTCGGCTTGCGCGGGCTGTGCAGCCTGGACTACATGCTCGACGGCGAGCGCGTGTGGTGCTCGAGGTCAACCCGCGGCCGCCGGCCAGCATGGCCCTGTACCCCGATGTCGGCAGCGTCGGCGTGCTGCGCGCGCACCTGCGCGCCTGCCTGCACGGCGAGTTGCCGCGCGCCCGCCGCGGCCGGTATCCGGCAGCGTCGGCGGCAGCGAGATCGTGTTATGCGCCGCGCGCGCTGCGGCTCGACGAGGCGGCCGCCGCCGCGCTCGCAGCGTGGCCCGACGTGCACGACCTGCCGCACGCCGGCCACGTCATTCGCCGCCGGCGATCCGCTGTGCAGCGTGACGGCGCGCGGGCCCGACGCCGACGGTCAAGATCGGCCTGGCGCTGCAGCGCGATGCCGTGCTGCAGCAGCTGGAGACCGTTCGATGACCGATCCATCGCGCCGCTGGCGTCGTCGGCGCTGAGCGTGAACGCGCACGCCGCGCCGCTGGTCGAGCGCCTGCTGCGCGAAGCCGACGCGCTGCGCGTGCAGGTGCGACGCGACGACAGCGGCGTCTGCATCGTCGATGCCGGCATCGACGCGCCCGGCAGCATCGCCGCCGGCCTGCTGATCGGCGAGATCTGCATGGGCGGCTTCGGCACGGTCGGCGCTGCGCACCGGTGCGGCCGACGGCTGGCCGACCTGGCTCGAGGTGCGCAGCTCGCAGCCGGTGCTGGCCTGCCTGGCCAGCCAGTACGCCGGCTGGAGCCTGGCGGCGAGCAAGGAGGAGACCGGCGGCAAGAAGTTCTTCTCGCTCGGCTCGGGCCCGGCGCGCGCGCTGGCCGCCAAGGAACAGCTGTTCGAGCGAACTCGGCTACCGCGACCGCGCCGACCGCGGCGTGCTGGTGCTCGAGGTCGATCGCGCCGCCGCCCGACGGTGGTGCATGCGACAAGGTGCTGCGCGACTGCGCGCTGGCGGCCGAGGCGCTGACGCTGATCCTCACGCCGACCACCAGCCTCGCCGGCACCACGCAGGTGGTGGCGCGCGTGCTCGAGGTGGCGCTGCACAAGGCGCATGAACTGGGCTTCGCGCTGGCGCACATCGTCGACGGCGCGGCCACGGCGCCGCTGCCGGCGCCGAGCCCGGACGGCGTGCAAGCGATGGGCCGCACCAACGACGCCATCCTGTACGGCGGCCGCGTGCACCTGAACGTGCGCGGCAGCGATGACGCGGCGCGCGAGCTGGCGCAGCGGCTGCCGTCGCGCAACTCGCGCGACTACGGGCGCTCGTTCGCCGAGATCTTCAAGGCGGCCGAGTACGACTTCTACAAGATCGACCCGGCGCTTGTTCGCGCCGGCCGAGGTGTGGGTCAGCAACCTCGACAGCGGCAACACCTGGCACGGCGGCGCGCTCGACATGGCGCTGCTGCAGCGCCTGTGGCTGCAGGAGGCCTGACGTGGCTGGCGCCGCGCCGCGTGTGGCCATCATGACCGACGAGACCGGCTGGCACACGCGCCAGCTGCAGGCCGCGCTGCGCGCGCGCGGCGCAGTCGGCCGCTGCGTCGACCTCGCCGACTGCCGCATCGACACCACGGCCGCGTGGCATGGCCTGGTGATCCCCGGCTTCGGCCGCGACCTGCCCGACGCGGCGCTGGTGCGCGGCATCGCCGGCGGCAGCTTCGAGCAGGTGACCAAGCGCCTGGGCGTGCTGCACGCGCTGCGCGAATTCGGCGTGCCGGTCTACAACGACGCGCGCGCGATCGAGCGCAGCGTCGACAAGTCGATGACCAGCCTGCTGCTGCACGCGGCCGGCGTGCCGACGCCGCCGACCTGGGCCATCGAGTCGCCGGCGCAGGCGCAGCGCATGGTGATGCGCGAGAGCGCCGCCGGCCATGCGCTGGTGCTCAAGCCGCTGTTCGGCTCGCAGGGCAAGGGCCTGCAGCGCGTCGGCGCCGGTCGACGGCGTGCATCGCGCGCTGCCGCCGACTGGACGCGCCTACGGATCGCTGGCCTACCTGCAGCGCTTCATGCCGCCGCTGGGCGAGCCCGGGCTTCGACTGGCGCGTGCTGGTCGTCGGCGGCCGCGCGCGTCACCGCGATGCGGCGCGTCAGCGACGCACTGGGTGCACAACGTCGCGCAGGGCGCGCGCTGCGAGCGCGGCGCCGCTGACGCCCGAGCTGGCGCGGCTGGCCGAAGGCGCGGCGCGCGCGCTCGACATGGACTACGCCGGCGTCGACCTGATGCCCACGGCAGGCGCGCACGCGCATGCAGGTGATCGAGGTCAACGGCGTCGCCGCCTGGCAGGGCCTGCAGCGCGTCACGCGGCTTCAACATCGCGCCGCGCGCATCGTCGACGACCTGCTCGACCGCAAGCTGGCGCTGCGCACCGTCGCGACGCGCGCCCAGGCGTGCATGACGCCGGCGCGCCGCATGCCGAGTTCGCCAAGGCTTGCTTCCTGCGCGCCTGCGGGCTCGACGTGGCGGTGCGCAAGCCGGGCAACGTGAGCGTGGCCTCGCCCGGCCACGGCATGGACGCGCCGCGCAGTTCATCGCCAGCGCGCAGGCCGCGGCCGGGCCGCTGTTCGAGCCGGGCGCGCGCGGTCGGGCGAGCGCATCGAGGCGGCGGTGGCGGCCAGCTGGCCGCGGCCGGCTGCAACACCAACCTCGGCATCGTGCTGCTGTGCGCGCCGCATCGCCGCGGCGGTCGAGCGCTGCGGCCGCGGCGCGCGCGCCATGCGCTGCGCGCGGCCGTCGCAGCGGTGCTGGCCGACCTCGACGTCGCCGATGCGCAGGCGGCCTTTCGCGCCATCGCGCGCGCCCACCCCGGCGGGCTCGGCGCACGCGCCGGCGCAGGACGTGCGCGCCGCGCCGAGCGTCGACCTGCGCGCCGCGATGGCGCTGGCCGCGCGCCGCGACCGCATCGCGCGCCAGTACGCGAACGGCTATGCCGACCTGTTCGAGCTCGGCGCTGCCGGCGTTGCAGCCGGGTTTTCACTGATGCGGCTGACGCCGACGGCGGTCGCCGACGCCGCACCGCCGCGCGGTGCAGCGCGTCTACCTGGCTGCTGCTCGGCAGCGCTGCCCGATTCACACATTGTTCGCAAACACGGCGAGGCCGTGGCACACACTGTCATGACGCGCGGCGCAGGCATGGCGGCGCGCGCGGCCGCGGCGGCGCTCGACGCCGACCCGGCGTTCGCCGCCTGGGACGCATCGCTGAAGGCCGCGCGGCATCAACCCGGGCACCAGCGCCGATCTGACCGTGGCGGCGCTG
Source organism: uncultured beta proteobacterium (assembly GCA_963827645.1). Lineage (GTDB taxonomy): Bacteria > Pseudomonadota > Gammaproteobacteria > Burkholderiales > Burkholderiaceae_C > JAEUPI01. The sequence goes on from CAWHBZ010000041.1 coordinate 41,385, forward strand.
CTGCTGGCCGGCCCGTGCTGGCCGCCCGATCGGCAGGCTGCTTGGCATGGAACGTGATACGGACTACGAGCACGCGCTGGCCGACAGGCTCAGCGTGCCGCCTACCCGAGAACCACACTCAAGGAGACTCAACAACCATGGCAAAGATCGATCGCATGATGGTCGGCGAATCGCTCGTCGGTGAAGGCAACGAGGTCGCCCACATCGACCTGATCATCGGGCCGCGCGGCAGCCCCGTCGAAACCGCGTTCGCCAACGCGCTCACCAACAACAAGGACGGCTTCACGTCGCTGCTGGCCGTGGTCGCGCCGAACCTGCTGACCAAGCCGGCGACCGTGATGTTCAACAAGGTCACGATCAAGGGCGCCAAGCAGGCCGTGCAGATGTTCGGGCCGGCGCAGCGCGCGCGTGGCGATGGCCGTGGCCGACAGCGTCGAGGACGGCACGATTCCGGCGGACGAAGCCGACAACCTGTTCATCTGCGTCGGCGTGTTCATCCACTGGCTGGCCGAGGACGACAAGAAGATCCAGGACTACAACTACCAGGCCGTCAAGGAATCGATCAAGCGCGCGGTGGCCGGCTCGCCGACGGCCGCCGAAGTGGTCGCCAAGAAGGGCACGCGTGTCGCACCCGTTCCAGGCCAAGTGACGCGGCAGCGCACCGCCGCGGTGCGCCGTTGCTGACGAGACGCTCAGCCGGGTTGTCCGACCACGGGCAGCCCGGCTGCGTTGTGGGCGTCACGTCGCGGCTCGCCCGGCACCATGCCGCGTACCGATCAAGCGCAGCACGGCCGCGCCGCGGTGCGCGCGCCGCGGGTCGGACTCGGCGTCGGCTGCAAAGCGCTCGATCTGCACGCCCACGGCCCGCACGTCGTCGAACTTGTTCGGCTTGACCACCTTCACCCGCACCCAGCGCGCGCCGAATTCGTCGATCAGGATGTCGGCGATCGCTTCGGCGAAGGCCTCGAGCAACTGCAGCCGGTGCTCGCGCAGCAGGCGGCGCAGCCGCTCGCGCACGGCGCCGTAGTCGATGGTGTCGTCGATGCGGTCGGTGTCGCAGGCGCGCGCGCGCGGCACCCCGGCGTGCACGTCGATCACCAGCGGCTGCGGCCGGTGCAATTCGGTGTCGTGGATGCCGATGACCGTCTGGCCGCTGAAGCCCTCGATGAAGATCAGGTCCAGCGGCTCGTCGGCGGCGGCCGGCGCAGCGATGGCGCACGGACGGGGCGGGGTTGCATGGTGCTCGTCGGGTTGGCTGGCCGGGGCTCGGACCGTACGCATGCGGTTGCAAAATGTAGGCCCGGAGCCGGGATGTCGGCCCCGGATATTCACCGCTTGCGGCTGTCGTGCACGGTGACAGCAGAATCCAGAGTCCGATTCTCCGACCGTGGTCGCTCAGGCCGCGTGGAGGAGACATCGATGACGATGTCCGTGCGCGAAGCCTCACCGCCACGCGGACCGCATTCTCGACGTTGGTGCGCAGCGGCATGGCGTGAGCTCGGCGACGACGTGGTCAGCGCAGTCGTGGAGCCGCTGCCTCAACGAGTACCAGCTGCACCCGGCCAAGCCGCGCGAGCCGACGTTCATCGAGCGCGCCGAGCTGCGAAGAGCGGCGCGAGCGCCGCGCCGACGTGATCGACTGCGCGCGCTACGAGATGACGACGCTGTACCAGCAGCTGGCCGACGCCGAGTCGGCGGTGGTGCTGACCGACACCGACGGCGTGATCGTGCACATGGTGTCGTCGCCCGAGTTCGCCGCCGAAGTCGGCGCCGCTGGGCCTGCGCGTGGGCGGCATGTGGAGCGAGACCGAGGCCGGCACCAACGGCATGGGCACCTGCCTGGCCGCCGGCGGGCCGGTGACCGTGCGGCGCGAGGACCACTTCTTCACCCAGTTCACGCAGCTCACCTGTTCGGCGGTGCCGGTGTACGACCCGTCCGGCGAGATCGCCGCCGTGCTCGACGTGACCAGCCGCTCGAGCCTGATGCAGCAGCACCTGCTGGTGCTGCTGGGCATGACGGCGCGCATGATCGAGAACCGCCTGATCGACCTGCGCTTTCGCAACGCGCACCCGCTGCACTTCCACAGCCGGCCGGAGTTCGTCTACACGCTGCACGAGGGCAAGCTGGCGGTGCGACGACGACGGCCGCATCCTGGCGGCCAACCGCAGCGCGCTGTTCCAGCTCGGCCTGCAGTCGATGGACGAGATCCGCTCGCGGCGCATCGAGGACCTGTTCCAGACCTCGCTGGAGGACATGCTGCAGCGGAGCATGTCGTCGTCGTTCCATCCGGTGGTGACCTACCGCGCCAACGCGGCGCTGCGCTTCTTCGCGGTGGCGCGGCGCCCGGCGTCCGACGCCAGCGTCGCCGCCGCTGCCGCGCGCGCATCGGCGTCGACGCGCGCTCCGCGCTGCCGACGTCCCGCGTTGCACGCACCGCGTCGTCCGACCGCCGCGCGCGCGACCGAGGCCGCCGGCCGAGTTCACCTTCAAGGATCCGCGCCTGGTCGCCCACCTCGAAACCGCGCGGCGCGTGATCGCGCGCCAGACACCGCGTGCTGCTGTGCGGCGAGACCGGCTCGGGCAAGGAAGTGTTCGCGCGCGCCGTGCACGCCGCGAGCCCGCACGCCGGCGGCGCGTTCGTCGCGGTCAACTGCGCCAGCCTGCCCGAGACGCTGATCGAGGCCGAGCTGTTCGGCTACCGCGCCGGCGCGTTCACCGGCGCGCAGCGCACCGGCCGGCGCGGCAAGATCCTGCAGGCCGACGGCGGCACGCTGTTCCTCGACGAGATCGCCGACATGCCGCTGGAGCTGCAGGCGCGGCTGCTGCGGGTGCTCGACGAGCGCCAGGTCACGCCGCTGGGCACCGAGGAGACGCATCGCGGTGGACTTCCAGCTCATCAGCGCCAGCCACGAACACCTGCCCGACGCTGGTGCGCGAAGGGCGCTTCCGCGAGGACCTGTACTACCGCCTGGCCGGCATCGAGCTGCGTCTGCCGCCGCTGCGCGAGCGCACCGACGGCGCGAGCTGATCGCCAGCATGCTGGCCAGCCGAAGGCGGGCGGCGACGTGCAGCTGACCGCCGAGGCCGAGCAGCTTGCTGCTCGACCACTCGTGGCCCGGCAACATTCGCCAGCTGCGCCATGTGCTGCGCACTGCCGCCGCGCTGGCCGACGGCGAGCCGATCACGCGCGAGCACCTGCCGTCGTTGCGCTGCGGTCGGCGATCGCCGACGCCGCTGCCGCATGCCGGTGCCCGGCGCGGCGCAGCGGCACGGAGGCGCCGTCGCGAGCGTCCGAGCGATGCCGCCTTGCCGGTCAAGCTCAACCCGATCCAGGCCAACGAGCGCAAGGTGCTGCTGCAGATGCTCGAACAGCACCGCTGGAACGTGAGCAATGTCGCCAAGGCGCTCGATGTCAGCCGCAACACCCTCTACCGCAAGCTCCACAAGCTTCACATCGAAGTCTCCCACCCCGAGTGAGCCGCGCGGCGGCGACATCGCAACGCCGCACAAGCATTCGCGGCTGCGCTTCGCCTGGTGCATCACCGGCTCCGGCCACTACCTCGAGGAGTCGCTGGCGCTGGCGGGGCGCCTGCCCGCGCTCGACCTGTTCCTGTCCGCCGCCGCCGAAGAGGTGCTGCCGATCTACAAGCTGGCGCATCGAGGAACTGCGGCCGCGCTTCGGCCCGGGCTTTCGGTGCTGCGCGACAAGACCGCCAGCGCGTGCCGGTGGGCATGCTGTACGACGACATCTACCACACGGTGGTGTCGCGCCGGCCACCAGCAACACGGTCGCCAAGTGCGCGGTCGGCATCAGCGACACGCTGCCGACCAACATGTTCGCGCAGGCCGGCAAGCTGGGCATCCCGGGCATCGTGTTTGCCTGCGACACCGAGCCGGTGGTGGTGACCCGCTCGCCGCACGATTGGGTGACGCTGCGTCCGCGGCGCATCGAACTCGACAACGTCGAGCGGCTGCGCGCCATCGACGGTCTGCCAGGTGGTGTGCTCGCCCGCCGAACTCGAGGCCGCGCTGCGAGGCGCGGCTGGCGCAACTTGAGCTTGACATGGAACACATCGTCTTCCTGACCGGGCACCTCGCCCAGCCGCAGCTCGAAAGCGTGCTGGCCGGCATCGAGGCCGCGCCGTTCACCTGGGAGGTGCGCGAGATCGGCCTGCAGGTGGCGGCGCTGATGACGGCCGAGATGGTCCGACGCCGCGTGCCGGCGCCGCTGATGACCGAGCGCCCAGGCGCCGCTGCGCAGCGCGCCGACCGCATCATCGTGCCGGGGCGCTGCCGCGGCGACATCGACGCGCTGAGCGCGCACTACGGCATGCCGGTGCAGCGCGGGCCCGAGGAGCTGAAGGACCTGCCGCGCTTCTTCAACCGCGCCGCCAAGCCGGTGGACCTGAGCGACGTACGACGTCGCGATCTTTGCCGAGATCGTCGATGCGCCGCGCCTGACCGTGGCCGCGATCGTCGAACGGGCGCGCGCGCTGCGGCGCGACGGCGCCGACGTCATCGACCTCGGCTGCCTGCCGGAGACGCCGTTTCGCGCACCTCGAGGACTGCGTGCAGGCGCTGAAGGGCGAGGGCTTCGCGGTCAGCGTCGACTCGGTCGACCCGCACGAGCTGCTGCGCGGCGGCCGCGCCGGCGCCGACTACCTGCTCAGCCTGACGCTCGACACGCTGTGGATCGCCGACGAGGTGGCGTCGACGCCGGTGCTGATCCCGCGCGTGCCGGCCGACGAAGCCTCGCTGCGCGAGGCGGTCGAGTCGATGCAGCCGCGCGGGCGCGCCGTTCCTGGCCGATGCCATCCTCGACCCGATTCCGTTCGGCCTGACCGCGTCGATCGTGCGCTACCAGCGGCTGCGCGAGCGCTTTCCCGAGGCGCCGATCATGATGGGCATCGGCAACCTGACCGAGCTGACCGAGGCCGACACCAGCGGCATCAACGCGCGTGCTGTTCGGCATCGCCGCCGAGCTGAACGTGGCCGCCGTGCTGACCACGCAGGTCAGCGCCCATGCGCGCCGCGCGGTGCGCGAGGCCGACTGGGCGCGCCGCATCATGCACGCCGCGCGCGCACGCGGCAAACGCTGCCCAAGGGCTTGAGCGACGCGCTGATGACGGTGCACGCCAAGCACCCGTTCCCCGACACGCCCGAAGAGATCGCCGCGATCGCCGCGCAGGTGCGCGACCCGAACTTCCGCGTCCAGGTGTCGGCGCAGCGGCCTGCATGTCTACAACCGCGACGGCCTGCGCCTGGGGCAGGGCGCGTTCGAGCTGTGGCCGCAACTCGGGCTGCAGGACGACGCCGCGCACGCGTTCTACATGGGCGTGGAACTGGCGCACGCCGAGATCGCGTGGCAGCCTGGGCAAGCGCTACGTGCAGGACCAGCCGCTGGACTGGGGCTGCGCCGTCGAGGCGCCGGCGCAGGATCTGAACGCCTGGTGCGCGCCGGGCACGACGCTGGCGCAGGGGCGCACCAGGGCCACGACGCGCGGGACGAGAGCGCGAAGCGACGATGAACGACCAGATCTTCGAGACCGTGCGTCACCACGGTGGCCGCCGACGGCCGCGTGCACGTCGCGCCGATGGGCGTGCGCTACCAGGCGGGCCAGGTGGTGCTGATGCCGTTCAAGCCGTCGACGACGCTGGACAACGTCTGGCCACCGGGCATGCCGTGCTGAACCTCGTGACCGACACGCGCGTCTTCGCCGGCTGCGTCACCGGCCGCCGCGACTGGCCGACGCGTGCCGGCCGACAGGATCGCCGGCGTGCGCCTGGCCAGCGCGCTCGGCCACGTCGAACTTGCGCTGCAACGAGCGCCTCGACGATCCGCAGCGCCCGGTGCTGCGCATGGCGCGCGTGCACGAGGCCGGCGCACGCGCCGTTCATCGGCTTCAACCGCGCGCAGGCCGCGGTGATCGAGGGCGCGGTGCTGGTGAGCCGGCTGCACATGCTGCCGCCGGACAAGGTCGACAGCGAGATGGCGTACCTGCAGATCGCCATCGACAAGACCGCCGGGCCCGAGGAGCGCGAGGCCTGGGGCTGGCTGCGCGACGCGGTCGCGGCGCACCGCGCCAAGGCGGCGGCATGATGCGGCTGCTGGTCAGCGTGCGCAGCGTCGACGAGGCGCTGCTGGCCGCCGGCGCCGGCGCCGACTTCATCGACCTGAAGGAGCCGGGGCACGGCGCGCTCGGCGGCTTGCCGGTGGCGAGCATCGCCGCCATCGTCGCGGCGCTGCGCAGGCAGCGGCATCGCGCTGCCCGTCAGCGCGACGATCGGCGACCTGCCGATGCACGCGCTCGGCGACATCCTGGCGCGGGTGGACGCGGTCGGCGCCTGCGGCGTCGACTACGTCAAGGTCGGCATCGACGCGCGACCCCGCGGCGGGCGCGGTGCTCGATGCGCTGGCCGCACTGCGGCGCCGCGGTGGTGCCGGTGTTCATCGCCGACCGGGGGCTCGACGAGGCGCTGGTGGCTCGCGCCGCCGCGCTGGGTTTTCCCGCGCTGATGGCCGACACCGCCGACAAGCACGCCGGCAGCCTGTTCGATGTGGTGCCGGTCGCGACGCTGCGCCGCTTCATCGCCGCGGCGCGGGCGGCCGGTGCGCTTGGTTGGCCTGGCGGGCGCGCTGCAGCGATCGCATGCCGCGGCGTTGGCCGACCTGGCACCCGATTTCGCCGGCTTTCGCAGCGCCGTCTGTTTGGGCGGGCGCAGCCAGGCGCTCGATGCGTCAGTGCCTGCGCGACCTCGTCGACGCGATGCGTCAGGTCGCGCCCGCCTGATGCCTTGCTCAGCCGTCCGTCGGCCGGCCGTCGGCGAGCAGCAACGCACGCATGCGCGCCAGCTCGTCCCGGTGAACGATGTCGATCGGAAAGGCGGCGCCTTTAGCGAGCGATGCGAAGCGGCGGTCGAGGATGCCGGCCAGCGCTGAGCTCGGCCAGGCTGGCCGCCGGGTCGATGGCGCAGGACTTCACCACCACCAGGCGCTCGGCGTTGAGCTTGCGCGCCAGATCCAGCGCGATGCTGTCGGAAGCGACGTCCCAGTTGGTGTGCGCGTCGGGCCGTTCGCGCAGCAGCTCCAGCGGCAGCCACAGCGCGGTGTGCCCGCCGTGCAGCACGTCGCGGATCTCGGCCTTGCTGGCGGCCAGGTGCAGCTTCGGGTTCAAGGCCCGCGCCATGTGGGCGGTCTGCGCCATCGCCAGCACGGCCATGTTGTGCGCCGCCAGGTCGTCGAAGTGCCAATGCGCCTGCGACCGCCGCACCTCGTCGGCGAAGACGCCGCCGCCGCACACCACGGTGACGCGGCCGCCGCCGAGCTGCGCCAGCAGCTCCAGCCACTCGGGCAGGCGTGGGTCGCTGTTCAGGCTGCCGCCGAGCTTGACGATCCACATCAGCGCCGGTCCCTGTCGAACAATGCGGCCACCGCCACGCTCGGCGCGCACACGTCGGCCCAGTCCGCGCGTGCCGGGCGCAGCCTGCGCGGCAACGCGCGCGACGTCGCGGCCGTAACTCGTAGCAGCGCCAGCCCGCGGGCGCCAGCTCGGGCAGCAGGAAGGCGCCGCAGCCGGCGCCGACCAGCAGCGCCGGCGCGCGCAGGCCGAACGCTGCCATCACGCGGTCGAGTTGGCCGCGCAGTTCGGCGACCTGTTGCGCGCGCCACTCACGCGGCAAAGGCCAGCCATTGCTCGGCGCTGGCGTCGCGTGCATCGAGTCCGATCATGCGCGCCAGGCGCTGCGCAGGTGGCGGCCTGATCCTTGGCCGCGTGGTCGGCGCTCGGCTGCTGGTCGTGTGCCGGGTCCAGTTCGCCGGTGAGGCGATACACGTCGGCCGTGGTGGCAAAGAACTCGTTCATCACATTCAGCTGCTCGCCGCGCCAGCCGATGCGCCGCGCGAGCGCGCACAGCGGTGTACGCACGACGCCCTGGTAAACCAGTTCGCCGCTGGCCAGCCGCTGCGCGTCGCTGCGGCTGGTGGTCGGCACGCACGCCGCGGTGAAACGCGATCAGGTCGGTGGTGGTGCTGCCGATGTCGACCAGCAGACCCGACTCGCCTGCCAGCGCGCATGCGGTGTGGCGCGCGCTGGCCAGCCAGTTGGCCGAGGCGATCTGCGGCCACAGCGCGGCCGTGGCCGACGCCTCGACACCACCCGGCGTCGCCTGCGAAGAACTGCGGCGCATCCGAGGCGCCGCGGCGAGTTGCTGCGCGATGCGCTGCACGCCGTCCTCGCGATGCGCAAACCGATCGACCATCTCGCCGGTCATCGTGACCGCGTGCTGCGCCGCGGCCAGGTCGGGCCAGCGCTCGCGCGCCAGCGCCAAGACGCGGTCGAGGTGTTCGGCGCCCTGCCACAGCGGGCAGGGCCATTGCGCCACGTCGTGCACCAGGCCACGCCGCGGCAGGCAGGCCTTGACATGCGCGCCGCCGATGTCCCAACCGATGACCGCCCGGTCAGCCATGCGCCGCTCCATACCGCTTCGCGCCGGATCGGGGGCGGTGCGCATCGGGGCGCCGCTGCGCCGGGCCGCCGTCGCTGAGATACTCGCCTGCGCCGACCGCCGCGATGCCAATCCTGCAACGCCCTGACTCCGCATGAACCTCATTCCCGTCATCGACCTCATGCGCGGCCAGGTGGTGCGTGCGCTGCGCGGCGACCGCCAGCCTATCGGCCGATCGTGTCGCGGCCTGTGCGCCGGCAGCGACCCGGTCGACGGTGGCGCGCGCACTGTGCGCGTCATTGCGCCTCGCGGCAGCTGTATGTGGCCGACCTCGATGCGCTGACTGGGCGGCGCGCCGCAGCACGGACGTCGTGCGCGCCGTGCTGCAGGCGATGCCCGAGCTCGAACTGTGGCTCGACGCCGGCTTTGCCGACGCCGCGGCGGCCGACGCAGCGCGCGAGCGCATCGGCGCCGGCGGCGCAACGGGTGGTGCCGGTGTTCGGCAGCGAGTCGCTGCGATCGCGCGCCGCGCTCAAGGCTGTTTCGCCGGCGGCCGCGACGGCGTGCTGTCGCTCGACCGCCGCGACGGCCAGCGCCTGGACGCCGCGGGCTGCTGGGACGCGCCGGCGCTGTGGCCGCCGCGCGTGATCGTGATGACGCTCGAGCGCGTCGGCGCCGACGCCGGCCCCGACCTCGACACGCTGCGCGAGGTGCGGCGCGCGTCGCCCGCGACACGCGCTCGATCGGCGCCGGCGGCATCCGCGACGCGGCGCGACCTGGCGCGCGCCGGCGACGGCCGGCGCCGAGGCCTGGCTGGTGGCCAGCGCGCTGCACGACGGCCGGCTTGCCCGCGGTGCGCCGCGCTGCGACATGAAGCCCGGCAGTCATCGCATGACCGGATTCGCATCACGATTCGTGCCATCGCTGCGCTGCAGCGCGCCGAAGGCGCCGCTCGGGCGCCGGCACAGGCCGGAATCGCCACACTGTGTCGCGCTTCTGGCTGGCTGCGCATCGCGACGCAGTCGGCGAGCGCTGCGCGTCGACGAGTGGCACATCGCTTGCGTCGACACGGCCCGATGACCGATCGCCATCGCGGCGGCTGGCAGCACGGCGCAACTGCGCTGGACCTGCCCGTTCTGCCCGCTGCTGTGCGACCACCTGGGCGTGCGCGCCGGCGACGCCGGCGCGGCGCTGGCACTTGCAGGGCGGCGAATGCGCCGCGCGCGAGCCGCGCGCTGGCGCAGCTTCGCTGGCTCGGCCGCGACGGCCGCGCCGCACGCTCGACGGCACAGCCTGCGACCTGGACGACGCGGTGGCCGCCGCGGCGCGCCTGCTGGCCGCCAGCCGGCAGCCGCTGTTCGGCGGCCTGGGCACCGACGTGGCCGGCGCCCGCGCGCTGTACCGGCTGGCCTGCGCCACCGGCGCGATCTGCGACGCCGGCGCACGGTGAGCGCGCTGATGCACGGGCTGCGCGCGCTGCAGGACCGCGGCCAGTTCACGACCACGCTGGCCGAGGTGCGCACGCGCGCCGACCTGATCGTCTTCGTCGGCGGCCTGCCGATCGACGTGGCGCCGCTGATCGGCCAGCGCTGCGGCATGGGCGACCCGCAGGTGCCGCAGCGCCACGTCGTCGTGCTCGGCGGGCGTGCCGGGCGACGCCGCCGCGCTGTCCGCGCTGGGCCGCGCTGAGCGGCGTCAGCGTCGAGTCGCTGCCGCTGCAGGGCGACCTGTTCGACGACCGTCGGCGCTGCTGGCCGCGCTGGTGGCCGGCGCGCCGTGCCGGCCGCGGCCGGTCGCCGCTGCGCGGCCTCGCCGCAGCGCCTGCGCGCGGCGCGCTATGCGCGTGATCGTCGGCGCGCCGGCGCGGTTGCCGCGCACAGGGCGCGCTGATCGTCGAAGCGGTGAACCGGATCGTCGGCAGCCTGAACCGCAGCACGCGCGCCGCCAGCGCTGTGGCTCGGCGGCGGCGACGGCGCGGCCACGGTGAACCAGGTCTTCACCTGGCTGTCGGGCCTGCCGCTGCGCTCGCGCGCCGGCGCCGCGCGGGCTGGAGCACGAGCCGCTGTGCTTCGACGCCGCGCGGCTGCTGGCCGACGGCGCGGTCGACGCGCTGCTGTGGGTCTCGAGCTTCGATGCCGAGGCCGCGCCGCCGCCGAACCGCTTGCCGCTGGTCGTGCTGGGCCATCCCGGCCTGGCCGCGCGCTGCCGGCGCGCGGCGCGGCGACCGTCTTCATCCCGGTGGCCACGCCGGGCATCGGCGCGGCCGGCCACCTGTTCCGCACCGACGGCACGGTGCTGCTGCCGCTGATCGCCGTGCTACGCGACACGGCCTGCCGACGGTGGCCGAGGTGCTCGCGCAGCATCGCAGCGATCGCGTGCGCAAGGCGGCGCCATGAGCAGCCTGCGCCTGCGCGGCGGCCGCGTCGTCGACCCGGCCAGCCGGCAGCGCCGGCGTGCGGCGCGACCTGTGCGTGCGCGACGGCCGCATCGTCGGCGCGCGTCCGACGGCGAGGCCGTCGACCAGGAGATCGACGCCAGCGGCTGCGTCGTGATGGCCGGCGGCATCGACCTGCACACCCACATCGGCGGCGGCAAGGTCAACCTGGCGCGGCTGCTGATGGCCGAGGACCACCGCGACGGCGTCAACCCGATCGCGCTGCCGGCCAACCCGCTCGAGCTCGCCTCCTGCGGCGGCTGCGCGCCGGGCACGCTGGCCACCGGCTACCGCTACGTCGAGATGGGCTACACCGCGGCCTTCGAGCCGGCGATGGTGGCCGAGCAATGCGCGCCACGCGCACATGGAGATGGGCGACGTGCCGATCCTCGACCACGGCGCCTACGTGATGCTCGGCAACGACGAGCTGTTCCTGCAGCTGCTGGCCGAAGGCGGGCCCGACGCGCGCAACTTCGCGCAGCTGCGCGACTACGTGGCCTGGACCATGCGACGCCACCAAGGCGATGGGCGTGAAGGTGGTCAACCCGGCCGGCATCTCGGCCTTCAAGTTCAACCAGCGCAAGCTCGACGTCGACGAGCCGCACGTGCACTGGCAGGTCACGCCGCGCCAGGTGGTGCACACGCTGGCGCGCGCGCTGCGCGAACTGGGCGTGCCGCATCCGCTGCACATCCACGGCAGCAACCTCGGCGTGGCCGGCAACATCGAATCGACGCTGGAGACCATCGCCGCGCTCGAGGGCCTGCCGGCGCACCTGACGCACGTGCAGTTCCACGCCTACGGCAGCGAGGGGCCGAAGAAGTTCTCGTCGGCCGCGCTGCAGCTGGCCGAGGCGGTGAACGCCAACCCGCAGATCAGCATCGACGTCGGCCAGATCATGTTCGGCCAGACCGTCACCGCCTCGGGCGACACCATGCGCCAGCATGCGCAGCACGAGCTCGGCAGCCCGCGCAAGTGGGTCGGCGCCGACATCGAGTGCGACGCCGGCTGCGGCGTCGTGCCGTTCCGCTATCGCGAGCAGAGCTACGTCAACGCGCTGCAATGGGCGATCGGGCTGGAGATCTTCCTGCTCGTCAAGAACCCGTGGCAGGTGGTGCTGACCACCGACCATCCGAACGGCGGGCCGTTCACGAGCTACCCGCACCTGATCCGGCTGCTGATGGATCGCAGCTTTCGCGACGAGCAACTCGCCAGGCTGCATCCCGAGGTGGCGGCCAACAGCGCGCTGCGCTCGATCACGCGCGAGCTGACGCTCGAGGAGATCGCGATCATGACGCGCGCCGCGCCGGCGCGCCTGCTCGGCCTGGCCGACCGCGGCCACCTGGGCGTCGGCGCCGCGGCCGACATCGCGGTGTATCGCGAGCAGGCCGACCGCGAGGCCATGTTCAGCACGCCCGAATACGTGTTCAAGGACGGCGCGCTGGTGGCACGCGCCGGCCGCGTCATGGCCACGCCGGTGGGCGGCACGCACTTCGTCGAACCCGGCTACGACAGCGGCGATCGAGACGCACGCTGCGCCGCCACTGGCGACGCGCACGGCGCGATCGAACTTCGACCATGTGGCGATCGGCCGCGACGAGCTGTGCCGCTGCTGCAACGGCGGGCGCCTGCTGCCGGCGGCGTGTTTCGAGGCGGCGCCATGAGCGCGCGCTGAGCCGCAACGGCGTGGTGATCGACGACACCTTCGCCGAGGCCTTCCCGATGAAGGCCACCGCCTCGTCATCACCGCGCACAACCTGGCCTGGGCGCGCCATGCGGCCGAGTCGCGGCGACCGGCTTCGCGACCTCGGTGATCGGCTGCGGCTGCGAGGCCGGCATCGAGCGCGAGCTGGCGCCGCACGAGACGCCCGACGGCCGCCCCGGCGTCGCGGTGCTGCTGTTCGCGATGTCGGGCAAGGAGCTCGCCAAGCAGATCGAACGCCGCGTCGGCCAATGCGTGCTGACCTGCCCGACGACCGCCGTGTTCGCCGGCATTGCCGAAGGCGAGGCCGTGGCGCTGGGCAAGAACCTGCGCTTCTTCGGCGACGGCTGGCAGATCAGCAAGGTGATCGGCGGCGTGCGCTACTGGCGCGTGCCGGTGATGGACGGCGAGTTCGTGGCGCAGGAAACGCACCGCGGTGGTCAAGGGGGTGGGCGGCGGCAACCTGCTGCTGCTGGCGCGCGACACCGACGCGGCGCTCGCCGCCGCCGAGGCGGCGGTGGCGGCGATGCGCGCGCTGCCCAACGTGATCATGCCGTTCCCGGGCGGCGTGGTGCGCTCGGGCTCCAAGGTCGGCAGCAAGTACCCGACGCTCAGCGCATCGACCAACGACGCGTTCTGCCCGTCGCTGCACGGCCTGGTCGGCCACAGCGAGCTGACGCCGCAGACCCGCTGCGTGCTGGAGATCGTGATCGACGGCCTGAGCGAAGCCGACGTCGCTGCAGCGATGCGCGCCGGCATGCGACGCCGGCGTCGCGCTGCGGCGCGGCAGCCGGGCTGCTGCGCATCTCGGCCGGCAACTACGGCGGCAAGCTCGGGCCGTTCCACTTTCACCTGCACCGGCTGCTCGGTGACGAGCCGACATGAGCGGCTGGACCTTGCGCACCAAGCAGGCGCCCGCGCTGCGGGTCGACCTGCGCGGCGTGACGCCGGCGGCGCTGGCCACCCGATCGAGCGCCGAGGTCGAGCGCTGGCCGGTCGGCCACGGCAACGCGCTGGTGCCGCTGGGTGAATTCTTCAGCGTCGAGGCCGCGCGACGACGACGCCCTGGTGTTCGAGGGCGACCTGGCGCGCTTCGACCGCGTCGGCTGGCAGATGGCAGGGCGGACGGCTGCAGGTCGACGGCGATGTCGGCGACTACGTCGGCGGCGGCATGCGCGCCGGCGAGCTCGTGGTGCACGGCAACGCGCGCGCGCTGGCCGCCTGCGAGATGGCAGGCGGCACGCTGACCATCGACGGCAACGCGGGCGACTTCGCCGCCAGCACGTTGCCCGGCAGCATGGACGGCATGCGCGGCGGCACGCTGATCGTGCGCGGCAACGCCGGCGCGCGCTTCGGCGACCGCATGCGGCGCGGCACCGCGCTGGTGTTCGGCGACGTCGGCGACTTCCTGGCCTCGCGCATGGTGGCCGGCACCATCGCGATCGGCGGCCGCGCCGGCGCGCATGTCGGCTACGGCATGCGCCGCGGCAGCGTGGTGTTCGCGGGCGCCGCGCCCGGCATTGCGCCGACCTTCGTGCCGGCGCATCGCCGAGGCCGCCGTGTTCTGGCAACTGCTGGCGCGCGACCTGGCCCGCCACGGCGGCCCGTGGGCCACGCTGCCGCAGCGCCGCATCGAACGACACCTCGGCGACTTGGCGGCCGGCGGCAAGGGCGAGCTGATCGTCGCTTGCTGAACGACGGTGTGCGCGGCCGGGTGCTCCGCAAGAGCGCGCGCTCAGCGCAGGGTCTTGTCGAAGTTCTCGGCGCGGTCGAGTCCCTTGGCCTGGGCCAGCCCCAACGCACCGCGCAGATTCACGCCCTGCAGATCGGCTTCGCTGAAGTCGGCGCCGGTCAGGTCGGCGCCACTGAGGTCAGAGCCCCCCAGCTTCACTCGAAAGAGGTTGGCGCCACGCAGGTTGGCGCCTTTCAGGTTGGCGAACGTCATCAGCGTGCGATTGAGGTCGGCGCCGGCGAAGTTCGCGCCCGACAGGTTGGCGTTGGACAAGTCGGTGCGCATTTGCCCCATGCCCTGGTTCTTGATGTTCACCCCGATGCGGGCGTTGCTGAAGTCGGCCCCGGCGAGATCGGCGCCGGGCAGGTCGGCGATCATCTTGACGCCCGACATCCTGGCGCCGGTGAAGGTCGGCATCTTCTTGATCTGCCCGCCGAGCACCACCACCGACAGCAGGCTCGCGCCGGTCAGATCGGCGCCGCTGAAGTCCGCTCCCATCAACCACGCCCCGTTGAGGTTGGCAGCACGCAGATCGCTGCCGCGGAAGTTGCAATTGACCAGCTTGCTGGCAAACAGGCTTGCACCCTGCAGCCTGGCATGGCGAAAGTCGATGCCGCTGAGATCGAGGTCGGACAGATCCTTGCCCGACAGGTCAGCCTGCGCGGAGGCGGTTGCGGCGCGGAGCCGGTCCTTCACCTGTTCGGCCGACAACTCGGCGGCCGGCACCATGGCGCTGGCCAGCGCTGCTGACGCGGCGCAACACAACAAAGCGAGCCTGGCTCGTGGCATCTCGGTCCTTGGCTGACCAAGACGCGGATGCTACGCGCCCCGCGCGGACACGGTGACGCGCGGGTGCCGCGGCCGGTCGGTCAATGCGAGGAGGCGACTTCGGCCATTGCCGCGCGCAGCGCGGCCAGGCGCTTGCGGGTGCCCGGATGCGTTGCGGTGTCGTGCTGCATGCCTTGGCGCATGAAGGCGGAGACTGCGACCTCGGGTGGAATCCCGAACCTGCGCAGCGCTTGCAGCGCGAAGGCGTCGGCTTCGAACTCCTGTCGGTGCGCAAGGCCCGACGCGTCTCGCCCGAGCAATCCCGCCACCGGATCGGTCTGCGCCGGTGTCACCTCGCCAGGAATCCAGCGCCGGTACAGGCCACCCATCTGATGCCAGTGGTCACTGACCACATGGCCCATTTCGTGGGCGAGGATGAAGATGCGTTCGCCCTCCGGAAGGTCGGCGAGCGACTCGTTGGCGACGATGATGTGTCCGTGCAGGGTTTCGGCCGTCGTCGCCCCGGAAATCACGACCAGGTCGATCTCTTTCTCGGGCTTGAGTGCTTGGCACAGCTTCTCGAAGCTGGCGCGCACGATCTTGGCGCGACCGTTGTTGGGCGACACGCGGCATGGCGTCGAGGCGCTGCTGCTGAGAGCGACGCAGGACGTCAACGATGTCCTCGCCGCGCGCCTGCCCGGCGAGCGCAACGCCGAGAATCGCCAGTTGAAGCCACTTCATAACGCACCTCCGACGCGCGGCTGCGGATGTCGCCGCGTTGCACAGTCGGTTGCGAAACTAGCAGTTCCGGTTCAGGGTTAACCATTAAATAGGTGGGTGTTCGGCGCCCAATATTCGGGGCACCCCCCTCGGCAATGCCGAAAGCGTCAATTCCGACAGCTTGCGGGAGCAGGGTTCAAGCGCGAGATCGAGTGCCCCGGGGCGTGAGCTACTGCTCAAGCCGCAGGATTTCCAACTGCTCGGGCACAGTCTCGAAGGTGCCGGTGCCGGCGGGCATCTGCATCAACGGCTTGGCGTTGGCGTCGAGCAACCAGACACTCGGATAGACCAGCAAGCGCGCGCGCTCGTCGCCGATCGAGCGCAGGAAATCGGCATAGCGCAAGGCCTTCTCGCCGACACGAAAGTAGAGCCGGTCGGCCTGCACCGACAGACTGCTGCGCAGGTCGACGACGAGATAGTCCTTCGCGAAATGCGGCGCCAACTCGGTCGCGTTCTTTGCAGAAACGCCTCGTACTTGCGGCAGTAGGCGCAGTCGTCGGCACCGAGGTAGACATACAGGCGCTTGTGCTCGCGTCGAGCGCGGCGCAGCGCCGTCGTCAAGTCGAACTCATAGCGTTGCGGCGTGCCGGTGGGCAGGGTCACCGCGGGGGCATAGGGCGCCGGAATGCCTGCCATCGCGGCAAGTGCCGACATGCACAGGCCGAGCAACAGGGCCAGCGTTCGCCAACGGGACTCATGCGCCCCCTTGTCGGTGCGGCGCGGCGGCGCTCATCCAATCGCCAGCGTGCCGACGAAGTGCGCGTCTTTCGAGTCGGTGACTTCGGCGCGCAATTCGCCACGGCCATGCGGCACGAAGTTGAAGCGCAGCGTCGGGTTCTCGCTGACCGAAAAATCGAGTTCGGCGTCGAACACCTTGCGCTCGGCGTAGCTGACATTGATCGAGCGCACGAAGTGCGGCGGGATGTACATCACGGTCATCTGGTTCAACTCGAAGCCGGTGTCGTTCGGATGCACCACGGTCACGTCGGCGGCGGTCGGCTCGTTCATGCGCAGTTCGCCGGCCACCTTGAATTGCGTCCTGCCGATCAGGTGCAGCGCGTCGCGGTTGGGCGGGGCGGTGCAGCCGCCCGAGGTCTTGACGTAGCGCGCGTCGGTATGCAACTCGCCGTTGGACAGCTCGCTGACCACGCGCACGTGGCTGTACTCGTCGACGCGCAGCCGGGTTTCGAAATCGGCCTGGCCGACTTCGGTGCTGAGGTCGAGCACTGCGGCCAAGCGGCGATGGGTTCTTGTCGACCACCAGGTAGAGCTTGCGAACATGCAATTCCGGGCGCTGCGGCAGCTTGGAAACCACCTTGACCGGCACCGAGGCACCGTAGGCCGCGCGCAGCGGCGCAATCAGCTGAACGGTGCTTTGCGCCGGCGATGAGCTTGCGCCCCGGGAACAGGCGTTCACTCAACTGCTGCCACTCTGGCGACGATGCGTCATGCGTGGCCGAGGGTAGGCCGCCGACGGCCGGCCAGGCGCTGCTCGGCGCCAGCGCGAGCGCACCGAGCCCTCGCAAGGCGCAGCGCCGGGAAAGCGACGTGGATCCCATCGTTGCGGTCTCCTGTGTGCTACTTGAACATCAGCTCGCGTTCGACGCGAAGGTACGCGACCGAGGCGTTGCGCCGATGAATCGTGTCGTACTGGTCCCAGGTTTCGAACTCGGGCAGATCGGCGGCGTCGGCCACCTGCAGCAGCGACGTGCCCGAGGCCACCAGTGTACGAATTCGCGACTCGAGCTGCATCAGATAACGCCGGTTCGTCGCGATCAGTGGCAACGCCGGCGTCGCGGCAGCGCCATGGCCCGGCACCACCGTCGCCACCTGCAGCGCCTGCAGCTCGTTCAAGGCCTTGTGCCAACCAGCCAGATCGCTGTCTTGGATGTCGGGCACACGCCGCGCCTCGAGCAAGCCTCCGGCGAAGAGCACTGCGCTGCGTCGATCGAGCACGGCGATGTCGCCCGGCCCGCTGGAGTGCCCGAAGTACAGCACTTGCACGGGGCGGCCGATCCCATCGAGCTCATGCGTGGCGTCGAACACCTGGTCTGCCTTGTACAGGGTTGTGCTGCGCATCGGCTCTTCGCCGAGCGTCTGGCGCAGCGTCTTGAGACAGGTCTCGCAGCGCGAGGCCATCAGGCCGGCGTTGCGGCTGTGCATGCGGATCGGGATGCCGCGTTCGCGGAACGCTATGCCGCCGAATACGAACTCGGGCTGCGTGTGGGTGACGAGGGCGACCCGCACCGGCTGGTCGGTGACATCGCGAATCGCCGCCAGCAACGCCTGGCCGTGGGCATGGGAAGTCCCGGTGTCGATCGCGATCACGCCGCGCTCGCCGACGATGAAGCCGGCGTTGCCGATGCGGCCGAGGTTGTCTTCGTCGGCTGCGCCGCCGCTGCCGGCCACCATGTAGACGCCGGGCGCTACTTCGATGGGTCGCTGCGCCGGCGTGGGCCGTGCTGTCGCACAGGCTGCCAGCGAGGCTGCAGCCGCGCTGCAGCCGATCAGCGCGCGCCGCCGCGTGACGCCCGGCACCCGGGACTACCTCGTTCCGATGAAACAGGCCTTGGTGACCCGGGCCTGCAATTCGCGATAGCGCGTGATCTGGGGCTTCAACGACTCGTTGTCGCGCATTTCGCCGCCGCGCTCGCCGCCGATCGAGACCGCGTTGACGACCGTGGTCATCGTGACGTAGTCGTCGTACTTCACCTCGCTGGCCAGCCGATCGAGCGCGCACGAGCACTTGTTGATCATCTCGAAGTGCGGGCCGGGGTTGGCCCGCATGCACTCATTCACATACAGCACCCGATCGACCGTCGGGAAGTCGTTGGCGCTCACCGCTGTCGCCAGCGGCAGGGTGCACAGGAGCAGCGTTCGCGACAGCGTCATTCTGGGCATGGCGTCAGGGTTGACGGGCGACGCCTTCGAGCATCATCTCTTCGACCAGCAGCGGCGGCGCACCGGTGCCGTCGACCTGCGATCGGATGCTGACCACGCCGCCGGGCACCTGATCCGACAGCGTGAAGACATAGCGCTTTCCGGCCAGCGTCTCGAAGCGGGTGCGCAGCGGATCGTCGACGTAGGGCGCCACCGTGATCTGCCGGGCCGCGACGCTGCGCCCGCGGTAGCTGACCGACGCCTCAGTCATCGTTGCACCTTGGTACACGGCCATGCGGATGCGCTTGCGGAAGTAGTTCGGCTGCCCTTTGGTGAGGCGCTGCATCTCGCGGATGTCGCGCTCCAGGAAGTACAGGATCACCGGATTGCCCTGCGCCGACTCGACCTCGGGCAGTGCGAGGCGGCGCGATCCGCTCAAGAACTCGGCGGCGGCGGCGCAGCAACGGCCGTCGGCCTGCGCCCGCAACGAGATCGACACCTTGTCGTCGAAGCCTGCCTCCAGACTGCCGCTCTTGCGGAAGCTGTAGCGCAGTGTCGTCGGCGGCGTCAGCGTGGCCAAGTGGTTGGTCACGAACAGGGCCTTCTCTGCCGGCGAAATGTCCTCGGCCGCCGTGCCCGGCAGCGCCGACAGCAGGAATACCGAGCATGCAAGCATCGACAGCGTGGTCTTCATGCCGGCAGCGGGCCACAGCTATTGTTTCTGTGCCGCGTAGGATTCGTCGACCAGCGGCACGCCGAACTCCTTCAGGATGGCCTGGATCTCGGCCTGGCGCGATTCGATCAGCGCCTCGACCTGTTGCTTCCATTCGCGCTCGCCGTAGCGAACGCCCATCGCCATCTGGTAGTCGAAGCGCACACCGGGCTCCGATTTCATCGGCACGACCGTCAGCGCCGGTGACTTGACGCGTTTGGCGAAGTAGCCCGCGATCGGACCCCAGACGATCGCGACGTCGATCTTGCCGGCCGCGAGATCCTTTTCGATGATCTCGCCGGGATATTGCTGCGGGTCGGCGTTCATCATCTTGTAGGGCACGCCGCGGTCGACCAGATCGTGCCGGCTGAGCCATTCGGAGGCCGGTGAGCGGTCGTAGATGCCGATGCGCAGCTTGAGCTTGGCTTGTCGAGCCGCAGAAAGTCTGCGCTCGACTTCACATGGTCCAGGCCCTTGCCAGCGGCGAATACCAGCGCGTAGGTCGAGCGGTAGTACGGCTTGGTCACCGACACCTGGTCGAAGCCGACCGGCACGCCCATCACGATGTCGCAGGGGTAGTCTTGACCGGGCAGCTTGTAGCGCAGCGTGTTGCGGATGAAGGCCAACCGCTGCGGAAACGAGTAGTAGGTGACCGGCAGCCCGAGCGCCTTGCCGAACACCTCGGCGATGCGGTTCTCGATGCCTTCGCCCGAGGTGTTGGAAAAGGGCAGGTTGTTCGGGATCCTGGCAGACACGCAGCGCCTTGCGCTCGGGCGGCGTGTCCTGCGCGAGGGCCGCGGCGCTGCAAAGGGTCAGGGCGGCGAGGCAGACTGTCGGATCCGGGTCATTGCATCGGCTCGACCTTGGCGCGCGTGATCGCGCCGTCGGCGCGGCCCTTCAGGTACGCGTAGAGCTGGTTCATGTTCTCCATCACCATCGGGCTGGTGCCGAAGCTCTGCATGCCCTTTTGCAGCCGGCCGTCGCGCACGGTGACGACGAACTCTTCCTTGGTCAGCGTCTTCATGCTGGCCAGCAGCGACGGGCCGACCAGACCTTCCTGGTTGGCGCCGTGGCAGCGGTCGCACGCCGCTGCGCGCCAGGTGCGAAACCCCTTCATCGTCTCGGCATCGACCTTGTAGCCGTCGACGACCTTGTAGAGCGGCGTCTGTGCGGCTGCGGCCGCCTTCGGGGCCGCCGGTTGGCCGCTGGCGGCCGTGGTGAGGAGGAACGCGAGGCTCAACAGGGTCTTCCGAAACATATGTCGAGATCATCCGTACTGAAAGAGGGGGATGGAGCCCTCCGGCGCCATCCCCCTGCGGTCTGGGGCCGACAGCATGCTCGGCCCGCTCTACTTTGTCTTGCCTTAGTTGGGCAGCGCGAACACGGTCAGCGAGCCGCCGAGTTCAGTGTACTGGTTCAGTTCCTGTAGCCACCCACCGCGCCCAGGCCGTCGGTGTCCTTCTCCAGGCCCGCGGCCATGCCGATGCCGGCCCAGCCGCCGATGCCCGAGAACACGCCGAGGTACTGCTTGCCCTTGTGCTCGTAGGTGAACACGTTGCCGATGATCCCTGAGGGCGTCTTGAACTTGTACAGTTCCTTGGTGATGTCCTTGGCGTCGACGCACTTCAGGTAGCCCTCGAGCGTGCCGTAGCAGGACAGCCCGCCCGCGGTGTTGAGCGAGCCGCTCCAGACCGAGAACTTCTCGGCCTTGGTCTGCACGATCTTGCCGGTGCCGGCGTTCCAGGTGATGTAGTTGCCCATGCCGCCGTGGCTGCCCGGCGCCGGGAACATCGACAGCGTGGCGCCGACATACGGCTGGCCTGCGGTGTACTCGACCTTGAACGGCTCGTAGTCCATGCAGACGTGGTTGGTCGGCACGTAGAACAGCTTGGTGTTCGGGGTCGAACGACGCCGGCTGCTGGTCCTTGCTGCCCAGCGCGGCCGGGCACACGCCCTTGGTGTTGACGTCAGGCCCGTTCTTCGCCGTCGAGTACTTGGCCACCACCTGCGGCCGCCCGGTCTTCATGTCGACGTGCGTGGCCCAGTTGACCGTCGGGTCGTACTTCTCGGCCACCAGCAGCGCGCCGGTGACGCGGTCCATCGTGTAGCCGAAGCCGTTGCGGTCGAAGTGCACCAGCGCCTTGGTCGGCTTGCCCTTGACGTCGATGTCGGCCAGGATCATCTCGTTGATGCCGTCGAAGTCCCACTCGTCGAACGGCGTCATCTGGTAGACCCACTTGGCCATGCCGGTGTCGACGTCACGCGCGAAGATGGTCATCGACCACTTGTTGTCGCCGGGGCGCTGCGCCGGGTTCCAGGTGCTGGGGTTGCCGGTGCCGTAGTACATCAGGTTCAGCGCCTTGTCGTAGCTGTACCAGCCCCAGGTGGTGCCGCCGCCGATCTTCCACTGGTCGCCCTTCCAGGTCTTGAGCGACGAGTCCTTGCCCACCGGCTCCATCGTGCCGTCGGTCCAGGTCATGGTCTTGTCGGGGTCGATCAGCATCTCGTCGTCCGGGCCCGACGCTGTAGCCCTTCCAGGCCAGCTTGCCGTCGCTCAGGTTGTAGGCGGCGATGAAGCCGCGCACGCCCCATTCGCCGCCGCTGATGCCGGTGATGACCTTGTCCTTGAAGATGTGCGGCGCATTGGTGTTGACCGCGCCGAGCTTCGGGTCGCCGTTCTTGGTCGACCAGACCACCTTGCCGGTCTTGGCGTCGAGCGCGACCAGCATGCTGTCGGCCTGCTGCAGGACGACCTTGCCTTCGGCATAGGCCAGGCCGCGGTTGACCGTGTCGCAGCACATCTGCGGAATGACCGCCGGATCCTGCTTCGGCTCGTACTTCCAGACGATCTTGTTGGTGTCCAGGTCGATCGCGAACACCTTGTTCGGGAACGGCGAATGCAGGTACATCATGTCGCCGATCACCAGGGGCGAGCCTTCGTGACCGCGCAGCACGCCGGTGGAGAAGGTCCACGCGACCTGCAACTTGCCGACGTTGCCGGTGTTGATCTGATTGAGCTTGCTGTAGCGCTGGTTGTACATGTCGCCAGCCTGCATCGCCCAGTTCTTGGAGTCGGCGATGTTCTTCTCGACGTCGGCGTTGGCATACACCAAGCCAGGCAGGGCGAGAAGCGCCATCCCCAAACGCCGCCAAGCGCTGCTGAGGGGTTGCCCAGTGATTTGCATCGATGTCTCCTGTTTTGAAGTGACCAGAGTCCGGCCGCGCGTAGCCGTCAGGCAACGCCGCACACTACGCGGCCGCGAAAGCCCGGCCAGGTTTGAACTGCAATTCCTGCGCCCGGTCTTGGGAATTGTTCCCGTCGGTGGCGGGAGTCGGCCCACCGGCGATCGAGCGAGGAATCCCGCGGCCCATTGCGCCGTCAGGGGTATTGCGCGTTCGCAGTCGAGGGGCTTGCCGTGATCCGGCGGGCTGGGGCGTGCTAGGGAAAGTACGGGTGCGGCGAGACCCAGAGGCGCCGGCGCGGGCGATCTGCAGTGCGCACGCTGACAAGGTGCACCAAATCTGAGGCAGTGACTTCGGCACAGAGTGTCATCGCCGCGAAGCGGGTGGCAGCGTGCACGGCGGCGCTCTGGCAGAGGCTCCGTGCGTGGGCCGAGGTGGCGGCGTCGTGCCGTTGAGGGTTCAGGACTTGACGCGCCACACCCGCAGCACCGGCGGGCAGCGCCGGATCGTGCGCAGGGCATCGGCCAGGTGCAGGCGGTCGCGCACGGTGATCAGCAGGCGCAACTCGGTGGTCTCGGTGGCGCGGTCCTCGCCCATGTCGATGTGCGTGATGTCGGCCTGCGCGGCGCTGACCGCGCTGGCCACCTGCGCGAGCACACCCTTGCCGTTTCGCACCAGCACGGTCACCGCGGTTTCGAAGGTGCGCGTCGGCTCTTCGGCCCATTCGACGCGCATCCAGCGTTCGGGGTCGCGGTCGGCCAGGCGTCTGGCCACGTGGCACTCGGCGGTGTGCACCAACAGGGCCTCGCCGCGCCCGAGGTAGCCGACGATGGCGTCGCCCGGGATCGGCCGGCAGCAGGTGGCCAGCTGCAGCGAGGCGCCTTCGCTGCCGTCGACCACCACCATGGCGTGCGACGGCACCGCGTCGTCGTGCGCATAGCGGCCCAGCGTCAGCGTCACCGCGTCGGGGCGCGTGCCCTGTTCGACCATGAATTGCGACAGCCGCTTGGCGACGATGGTGGCGATCTTCTTGCCGATCGCGATGTCGGTGAGCAACTCGCCGCGCGTGCGGTTGCCGCTCCAGCGGATCAGTTGCTGCCACAGCGCGTTGGCGGCCGGGTCGTCGCTGCCCGCAGGCAGCTGCAGCCCCTCGGCGCGCAGCGCCTGCGCGAGCAGCTTCTCGCCCAGCGCGTGCGACTCTTCGAGCTCCATCGTCTTCAGGTGATGACGGATCTTGGAGCGCGCGCGGCCGGTGCGCACGAAGTTCAGCCACGCCGGGTTGGGGCGCGCACCGGGTGCGGTGACCACCTCGATCACGTCGCCCGAGCGCAGCTCGGTGCGCAATGCCACCGGCTCGTTGTTGACGCGCGCGGCCACCGTGTGGTCGCCGACGTCGGAGTGGATGGCGTACGCGAAGTCCACCGGCGTGGCACCGCGCGGCAGCGCCAGGATCTTGCTCTTGGGCGTGAACACATACACCGAGTCGGGCACGAGGTCGATCTTCACGTGCTCGAGGAACTCGGCGGCGTCGCGTGTTTCGTCCTGGATGTCGAGCAGCGACTGCAGCCACATCGTGCCCAGCCGCTGCGCTTCGTCGGAGTCCTTGTCCTTGGTCTTGTAGAGCCAGTGCGCCGCGATGCCCGACTCGGCCACCGCATGCATCAGCCCCGTGCGGACCTGGAACTCCACCGCAGTGCCGAGCGGACTCACCAGCGTGGTGTGCAGCGACTGGTAGCCGTTGAGCTTGGGGATCGCGATGTAGTCCTTGAAGCGCCCGGGCACCGGCTTGTACAACTGATGCAGCACGCCGAGCGCGAGGTAACACTCGTTGAGCGTGCCCACGACGATGCGGAACCCGAAGATGTCGCTCACCTGCGCGAAGCTGGTGTGCTTTTCGCGCATCTTGCGGTAGATCGAGTACACGGTCTTCTCGCGGCCGCCCACCTGCACCTTGATCTTGGCGGTGGCGAACGCGCGCAACACCTCCTGCTCGACCCGCTCGACGATGTCGCGCCGGTGGCCGCGTGCGCGCTGCAGCGCCTTGCCCAGCGCCTCGTGCCGCCACGGATTCAGGCACAGGAACGACAGCTCCTGCAGCTCGCGAAACGTCTGGTTCAAGCCGAGCCGGTGCGCGATCGGCGCGTAGATCTCGAGCGTCTCGCGTGCCATGCGCTGCCGGCGGTCTTCGGCGATCGCCTGCACGGTGCGCATGTTGTGCAGCCGGTCGGCGAGCTTGATGAGGATGACGCGCACGTCGCGCGCCATCGCCAGCAGCATCTTGCGAAACGACTCGGCCTGGCCCTCCTCGCGGGTGGAGAACTGCAGCTTGTCCAGTTTGGTCAGGCCATCGACCAGGTCGGCGGTCGGCGCGCCGAAGCGCTCGATCAGCTCCGACTTGGTGATGCCGCAGTCCTCCATCGCGTCGTGCATCAGCGCGGCCATCACGGCCTGCGCGTCGAGCCGCCAGTCGGCCACCAGGCCGGCCACGGCGATCGGGTGCGTGATGTAGGGCTCGCCGCTGGCGCGAAACTGTCCGAGGTGCGCCTCGTCGGCGAACTTGTAGGCCTCGCGAATGAGCTTGAGCTCGGGCTTGCCGAGGTACGACAGCTTGTCGAGCAGCGCCGCAAACGACGCGGCCTGGGGCTTGGGCGCGGCTGGCGCCGCCGCGGTCACGCGCTGAAATCCCTGCAGCGCGGACGGCAGCAGTTCGGCGGCGAACGAACGAATGCCCATGAGCCGACTTTAGCGCGGAACGCCCATCGGGCGGGGCTGGCGCGCCGGAGGCACTTCAGGGCACGAACGCGACCTCACGGCGCATGACGGCGCAAGGCTGATGGCGACTCTTTTGCCGGATCAGCAACGCAAAAGGGCGCCGAAGGCGCCCTTTGCTCGACACGCAGCCGCTGCGCGGCTGTCAGATCGGCACCCGCCGCAGCATCTCGACACCCACCTCGCCGGCGGCGATCTCGCGCAACGCGGTCACTCCGGGCTTGTTCTTGCTTTCGATCTTCGGCGCATGGCCCTGGCTCAGCATGCGGGCCCGGTAGGTGGCCGCCAGCACCAGCTGGAAGCGGTTGGGCACCTTGTGCAGGCAGTCTTCGACGGTGATGCGGGCCATGGATGGGGCTTTCCTTTGTTTGGGCGATTGACCGGCTACAGCAGGTCGAGCGCCTTGAACACTTGGGACTTGTTGCGCCGCTGCGCGGCGAACTTCAGGCGCTGCGAATGGACGACCGTCTTGAGGTCGAACAGCGCGGTCTCGAACAGGGCGTTGATTATAACGAAGTCGAACTCCCTGGCCTGCGCAACCTCGATCCGTGCATTGGCCATGCGCGTGTCGATCACCGCCGGCGCATCTTCGCCACGGCGCAGCAGCCGCTGGCGCAACTCGTTCCAGCTCGGCGGCAGGATGAAGATCAGCACCGCATGCGCGAACAGGCGTTTGATCTGCAGTGCGCCCTGCCAGTCGATCTCGAGCACCACGTCTTCGCCGGCCGCCAGCCGCGACTCGATGGCCTTGCGCGAGGTGCCGTACAGATGCCCGTGCACCGACGCCCACTCGAAGAACTCGCCGCGCTCGACCATGGCGCGAAACTGCGGCTCGTCGATGAACCAGTATTCGCGGCCGTCTTGCTCCTGCCCGCGCGGCGCGCGGGTGGTGTGCGACACCGACAGCGCCAGGTGCGAGTCGAGTTCGAGCAGCGCGTTGACCAGGCTCGATTTGCCGGCGCCACTGGGCGCGGCCACGACGAACAGGTTGCCGGGCGTCTCGATCCTGGCGTCGACGGGCGTCGAGGGTTTGGTCACGATCCAAGTGTAGAGCCCGCCCGCGCGGGTGCGGCACGGCGCACTGCGACGGCCGTGACAAGACGCGCAAAACGCCGCGCTCTCACTCGATGTTCTGCACCTGCTCGCGCAACTGTTCGACCAGCACCTTCATGTCGACCGCGATGGTGGTCAGCTCCAGCGTCGCCGACTTCGAGCCCAGCGTGTTGGCCTCGCGATGCAGCTCCTGGATCAGGAAGTCCAGCCGCTTGCCGACCTCGCCGCCGTTGCTCAACAGGCGTTCGATCTCGTCGAGGTGCGAGGTGAGCCGCGCCAGCTCTTCGGCCACGTCGATGCGCAGCGCGAAGGCGGCGGCCTCGCTGAGCGCGCGCTCGCGCGGCGAATCGGTGTCGGCTGCCCCTGCGGCGGCCAGCGCCTCGTTGAAGCGTTCGATGAAGCGCTGTTGCTGGCGCTGCACCAGCGCCGGCACCAGCGGCGCCGCCTGCGCGGCCAGCGCGCGCAATTGGCGCACGCGCTCGAGCAACACCACGACCAGGCGCTCGCCTTCGCGTGCGCGCGCTTCGCGCAGCGACGCTGCGCAATCGCGCACCGCCTGCAACGTGCAGGCCTGCAAGTCCTCGCTCGGCACCGCTGGGCCGGCTCCATTGCAGGATCTCGCCGACGCTGAGCGCGCGTGCGCCCGGCAGCCAAGTCTGCACGGTGGACTCCAGCCGGGCGAGCCGACTGAGCTGCTCGGGCGCCGGCATCGGCCATCCCGACTCGGACTCGCGATGTGTGACCACCCGCAACTCGACCTTGCCGCGCCGCACGGCGGAGGCGACGGCATCGCGCAACGCCGGTTCGAGGCTGCGCAACTCGTCGGGCAGGCGCAACGAAAGATCGAGGAAGCGGCCGTTGACCGAACGCAACTCGACGGTGACGCCTGCGCGTGAACTCGTGCTGTCTTGCGCGTGTGCGGAGCGGTGTCGCCGTGGCGCTCGCGAAACCGGTCATGCTGTAAACTGCCATCGCCACTTCGCGCCGAAAATTCGATTATGTCAAAGCCGAAACCAGCGCCGTTGCCGGCCGGCACTGTGGTTGGCGGCTATCAGGTAGTGAAGAAGTTGGCAGCCGGCGGCTTCGGCGTCGTCTATCTCGCCGAAGACGAGAGCCGGCACCTGGTGGCAGTGAAGGAATACCTGCCCGCCTCGCTGGCCGAACGCTCGCCCGGTGAACTGACGCCGCGCGTCAAGCCCGAGAAGCAGCCGCTGTACCGGCTGGGCCTGAAGAGCTTCTTCGAAGAAGGCCGTTCGCTTGCGCAGATCAGCCATCCGAGCGTGGTCTCGGTGCTGAACTTCTTTCGCGAGAACGAAACCGTCTACATGGTGATGAACTACCTGCAGGGCGACACGCTGCAGGATTTCATCGTCACCGCGCGCGACCTGAAGCGCGACAAGGTGTTCCGCGAATCGACGATCCGCTCGCTGTTCGACGAGATCCTGCGCGGCTTGCGCATCGTGCACCAGCACAAGATGCTGCACCTGGACATCAAGCCGGCCAACATCTTCATCACCAACGACAACAAGGCGGTGATGCTCGACTTCGGCGCCGCGCGCGAAGTGCTGAGCAAGGAAGGCAACTTCATCCGCCCGATGTACACGCCGGGCTTCGCCGCACCCGAGATGTACCGCCGCGACGGCACGCTGGGGCCGTGGACCGACATCTACGCGATCGGCGCCTGCATCTACGCCTGCATGCAGGGTTATCCGCCCAACGACGCGCCGCAGCGCATCGACAAGGATCGGCTGGCGCTGAGCCTTTCGCGCCTGCGCAACGTGTACTCCGACAACCTGATCGAAGTGACCGAGTGGTGCATGTCGCTCGATCCGCTGTCGCGCCCGCAAAGCGTGTTCGCGCTGCAGAAGGAACTCGCGCGCGAGACCGAGCGCCGCTACACCAAGCTCAGTTTCGGCGAGCGCTTGAAGCTGCAGCTCGAGAACCTGAAGACCGGCGCCAAGCCCTAGCTGGCACCCACAACAACTACAAGAAGAGCTGCATGCGCTTTTCCGTCTACCAGGTCAGCCGCAAGGGCGGCCGCGACAAGAACGAAGACCGCATGGGCTACTGCTACACGCGCGACGCGGGCCTGTTCGCGCTGGCCGATGGCATGGGCGGCCATCCGGAAGGCGAGGTCGCGTCGCAGCTCGCGCTGCAGACACTGGCGGCGCTGTTCCAGCGCGACGCCAAGCCCACGCTGGCCGAGCCGCTGCGCTTTCTGCACGAAGCCATCATCGCCGGCCATCATCAATTGTTGCGCTACGCCACCGAAAAGGCGCTGATCGACACGCCGCGCACCACGGTGGTGGCCTGCCTGATGCAGGGCAACGCTGCGTACTGGGCGCACTGCGGCGATTCGCGGCTGTATTTCGTGCGCGGCGACAAGCTGATCGCGCGCACGCGCGACCACTCGTACTCCGAGCTGCAGGAGACGCTGTCGCAGGTGGTTCCGGTGGGCGAGCGCTTCAACCGCAACGTGCTGTTCACCTGCCTCGGCTCGCCCGGCAAGCCGGTGGTCGATACGGCGGGGCCGCTGCTGCTGCAACCGCACGACCGTGTGCTGCTGTGCTCCGATGGCCTGTGGGGCAGCGTCAGCGACGCGTTGATCACCGAGCACCTGGCGGCGCGCCCGATCTCCGATGCGGTGCCCGAGCTGGTGGAGCTGGCGCTGCGCAACGGCGGCGCCAAGAGCGACAACGTGACCGTGCTCACTGCCGAGTGGGAAGCCGCCGAAGACGGCGAGGGCAGCGCCGAGGTCTCGACGACCGCGCTCGGCGAAGAGGTGTTCGCCTCGACCATCCAGGCCAGCCTGATCGGCGACAACCAGCCCGTCGACGAGCTCGACGAGGCCGAGATCGAACGTTCGATCCGCGAGATCAACGAGGCGATCAAGCGCTCGTCGCAGAAGAAGTCGTGACCTGTCGGCCCGCTCAGCGGGTTGGGTGAGTGCTCCCGATGGGGCCGGGACGGGCCTTGGGCGCCCGGGCGCCTGGAGCGTGCGCGCTGAACGACAATCGCGCCATGACCTACGAACGCACAGACGGCCGCGCGGCCGATGCATTGCGCCCGGTGCAGATCGAGCGCGGCTACACGCGGCACGCCGAAGGATCGGTGCTGGTCTCGTTCGGCGGCACCCGCGTGCTGTGCACCGCGTCGGTGGAAGAGAAGGTGCCGCCGCACCAGCGCGGCAGCGGCCAAGGCTGGGTCACCGCCGAGTACGGCATGCTGCCGCGTGCGACGCACACGCGCGGCGACCGCGAGGCGGCGCGCGGCAAACAAAGTGGCCGCACGCAGGAGATCCAGCGCCTGATCGGCCGCGCGATGCGTTGCGTCTTCGATCTGGCGGCGCTCGGCGAGCGCACGATCGTGCTCGACTGCGACGTGCTGCAGGCCGATGGCGGCACCCGCACCGCGGCGATCACCGGCGCCTACGTCGCCGCCCACGATGCGGTGAGCTGGCTGCTCGCCAAGGGCGCGATCACCGCGTCGCCGTTGCGCGACCAGGTGGCCGCGGTGTCGGTGGGCATCGTGCAGGGTGTGCCGCTGCTCGATCTCGAATACGTCGAAGACTCGGCGTGCGACACCGACATGAACGTCGTGATGACCGGCTCCGGCGGCTTCGTCGAGGTGCAGGGCACGGCCGAAGGGCAGAGTTTTTCGCGCGCGGAGATGGACCGTCTGCTCGCGCTGGCCGACAAGGGCATCCGCGAGCTGCTGGCTGCGCAGCGCTCGGCGCTGGGACTGCCCGGATGAAACTGGTGCTGGCGTCCAACAACGCCAAGAAGCTGGTCGAGCTGCAGGCGCTTGTTGCGCCGGGCTGCCGCTGCAGCTGGTGGCGCAGATCGGCGCTCGGCATCCCCGAGGCCGACGAGCCGCACGGCACCTTCGTCGAGAACGCGCTGGCGAAGGCGCGCCACGCGTGCGCGCACGCCAGCGGGCCGGCGATCGCCGACGACTCCGGCCTGTGCGTCGATGCGCTCGGCGGCGAGCCGGGAGTGGCTTCGGCGCACTACGCCGACGTTGATGCCGCGATGGACGGCGATCGCGAGCAGCGGCGCGTTCGCCAGGACGCGGCCAACACACGCGCTGCTGCTGCAGCGCATGCGCGATGCGGCGGATCGCCGCGCGCGTTTCGTCAGCACGCTGGTGGCGCTGCGCCACGCGCACGATCCCGAGCCGCTGATCGCCTTCGGCCGCTGGGAGCTCGAGTTGCTGCACGCGCCGCGCGGCAGCGGCGGCTTCGGCTACGACCCGGTGGTGCGCGTGCCCGACGCACGACTGCAGCGTCGCCGAACTGGCGCCGCGTCGTGAAGAACCAGATCAGCCATCGCGCGCTGGCCGCCCAGGCGATGCGCCGCTGATGCAAGCGATGTCTGGCGCCTTGAGTGAGCTTGCTCGCGCCGCGACCGTCGAGCACCACCTGAGGCCCGGCACGCTGCAGCTCGCCGCGCTGCCGCCGCTGGCGCTGTACGTGCACCTGCCGTGGTGCCTGGCCAAGTGCCCGTACTGCGACTTCAACTCGCACGAGGTCGCGCTCGTCGCGGACTGCCCGAGGCGCGTTACCTGGAGGCCCTGCGTGCCGACCTCGAGGCGGCGCTGCCGCTGGTGTGGGGCCGGCCGATCGTCAGCGTGTTCATCGGCGGCGGCACGCCGAGCCTGTTTTCGCCCGACGGCATCGACGCGCTGCTGTCGAGCGTGCGCAGCCTGCTGCCGCTGGAGCCGGCCTGCGAGATCACGCTCGAGGCCAACCCCGGCACCTTCGAGCGCGAGCGCTTTCGCGCCTTCGCGCAGGCCGGCGTCAACGCGGCTGTCGATCGGCGTGCAGAGCTTCGACGACACGCTGCTGACGCGCATCGGCCGCGTGCACGACGCCGCGCAGGCGCGCGCGGCCGTCGCAGGAGGCGCGCGAGGCGTTCGAGACCTTCAACCTCGACCTGATGTACGCGCTGCCGGGCCAGAGCCTGCAGCAGCTGCAGCACGACCTCGACGTCGCGCTGGCGTTCGAGCCGCCGCACCTGTCGGTGTACCACCTGACGATCGAGCCGAACACGCGCTTTGCGCTGAACCCGCCGCCGCTGCCCGACGACGACCTGGCCAGCGACATGCTCGATGCGATCGTCGAGCGCACGGCGACGCGAGGGCCTCGCACGCTACGAAGTGTCTGCCTTCGCGCGGCCCGGCCGCGCTGCGCTGCACAACCTGAACTACTGGCAGTTCGGCGACTACCTGGGCATCGGTGCCGGCGCGCACGGCAAGCTGAGCTTCCCCCACCGCGTGGTGCGCCAGCAGCGCTGGCGCGAGCCGGCTGCCTACATGACGCAAGGCGCTCGCCGGCCAGGCCGTGAGCAACGAGCACGAGGTCGACGCGCGACGCGCTGGCCTTCGAGTTCATGCTCAACACGCTGCGCCTGCGCGAGGGTTTCGCGCTGCAGCCTGTTCACCGAGCGCACCGGGCTGCCGCTGTCGAGCGTCGAGCCGGCGCTGCGGCAGGCCGAGCGCCGCGGGCTCATCGAGCGCGACGTTTCGCGGGTGCGGCCGAGCGCGCGCGGCTTCGACTTCCTGTCAGCGACCTGCAGGAGCTTTTCCTGCCGGCGGGTTGAGCGCCGCCTGCAGCGCCGCGGCGCCGACGCTCGCCAGCGGCGACGCGTCGCTCGCCGACCAGGCGCGCGACGACGCCTCGATCTGCGCATGCAGCCAGCGCCGCAGCAGCGCCAGCGGACGCCAGTCGTGCAGCGCCGGCGGGTAGACCAGCCAGTAGGCGTCGACCGTGGTCGTCGTGCAGCGCGAGGCTGCGACAGCCGAAACAGCCGGCCGCTCGCGCAAGCGCATCGGCGGCCAGCACCTCGCGCGACAACGCGAGGCCGATGTTCTGCTCGGCCGCCTGCAGCATCAGACCGGCGTCGTTGAACACCGCCACCGGATTGACGCGCACCTTCAGCCCGGACAAGGCGAACCAGTGCTCCCATACGGTCGGCGTCGCCGAGCAGCGGCTCGTGCGCCAGCGCCGCGACGTCGCGCGCCGAGCAGACGCTGCGCGGCCTGCCGGCGAGCCGACCGGCGATCTTGCGGCGAGTCGATCAGCAGTTCGGCATGCAGCCCGCGCCACTGCCCGCTGCCCTGTCGCAGCGCTGCATGAAAGCCCTCGCGCTGCAGGTCGACCACCTGCTGCGACGCCTCGAGCTCGAGCGCGATGTCCGGATGCTTGCTCGTGCCAGTCGCCCATGCGCGGCAGCAGCCAGCGCTGCGCGAACGACGGCAGCAGCGGTCACGCGCAGCGCTGCGCCTGCGCCGCCCGAGGCGGCTGCGGCCGCGGCGCGCACGCCGTCGTCGATCTGGTCGAGCGCGGGCTCCACGCCTGCAGCAGCGCCGCGCCGGCCGCGTTGAGCACGATGCGCCGTCCGCGGCGGTCGAACAGCTCGAAGCCCAGCTGTCGCCTCGAGCGCGCGCATCTGCTGGCTGACGGCGCTGTGCGTGAGGTGCAGCTCCTCGGCCGCGGCGCGCAGGTTGCCGGTGCGGGCGACGACGCGGAAAGCGGGCAGGGTGTGCAGGGGAAGGCGGGCCATGCTGTGTCAGCATAGCCTTACCAACTCATGCAAGAAGAAGTCGATTCCATCCAGGACGTCTGGACAACTATGCTTTCCACCATCGATCAAGGAGCCGGCATGGAAACCACCTGGACTCGCCCTGATCCCTGTCTCGCGCGGTCTGGCGTCGCGCCTCGGCGACGCCATGCGTCGGCGCCACGTCGCGCGCTGGCGATTGCCGGGCGCGCGGCCTGTGGCAACGCGTGGCAGGCCGCTCGCCTGCAGCGCCGCCGAATGGCGTGCGCTGCGCGAGCTCAGCCCGCAGCGTGCTGCGTGACATCGGCGCCGCGCCCGAGGCGATCTGCGAGGCGCAGCGCCGCAGCGAGCAGCGCCTGTCCGCGCGTGACGCCGCGTTGCGCCTGCTCGTAGCAGCCGCGGCGCGCGTGTCAGATGCGGTGGATGCGTGCGCGCCGCGCGGTGCTGCTGCAGCCGCGCCGACCAGCGCGGCGCGATGCGCGCCAGCGGCAGCACCTCGTGCGCCGCGCCGCGCGCGATGGCCTCGCGCGGCATGCCGAACACCACGCAGCTGGCTTCGTCCTGGCACGAGGTTGTAGCTGCCGGCGTCGCGCATCGCGCGCATCGCCTGCGCGCCGTCGGCGCCCATGCCGGTGAGCATCACGCCGAGCGCGTTGGGGCCCGACCACGCGCGCGGCCGATTCGAACAGCACCTCGACCGACGGCTTGTGGCGGTTCACCGGCTCGCCGTCGCGCACGCGCGCGATGTAGTTGGCGCCCGCTGCGCTCCACCGACAGATGCAGGCCGCCGGGCGCGATGTAGGCGTGGCCGGGCAGCACGCGCTCGCCGTCGCTGGCTTCCTTGACGCGGATGCGGCACAGGCCGTCGAGCCGCTGCGCGTAGCTGGTGGTGAAGCCGGGCGGCATGTGCTGCGTGATCAGCGATCGCCGGCGCAGTCGGCCGGCAGGTCCATCAGCACCTCCTTGGTCGCTTCGGTGCCGCCGGTGGAGGCGCCGATGAAGATCGAGCTTTTCGGTCGACAGGCGGCCCATCGGGGCGAGGCCGGGTGCGGGCGGCTGCCGTGCTGCCGCGGCTCGGCGGGCGGCGCGGCGCGGCCAGCCGGCGCACCTGCGCGCGCGCCGCGATGCGGATCTTGTCGGTGATGTCGTCGGCCAGCCGGCTGCAGGCCGTCGGCCACGCCGATCTTCGGCTTGGCGACGAAGTCGACCGCGCCGAGCTCCAGCGCGCGCAGCGTGACCTCGGCGCCGCGCTCGGTCAGCGTGCGAGACCATCACCACCGGCATCGGGCCGCAGGCGCATCAGGCGCGACAGGAAGTCGATGCCGTCCATGCGCGGCATCTCCACGTCGAGCGTGATCACGTCGGGGTTGAGGTCGCGGATCATCTCGCGCGCCGCCAGCGGGTCGGCCGCCGCGCCGACGCACTGCATGTCGGGCTGGCGGTTGATGATCTCGGCGAGCAGGCCGCGCACCAGCGCCGAATCGTCGACCACCACGACACGGATGCGTGGCGCGTGTGTCCATCGCGGTGTTGCCTTCGCTTCAGAACAGGTCGACCGAGCCGCCGCCGGCGGCTTGCGGCGCGGCCTTCTGCGGCCGCGGCGCGCTCCTGCGCCACCAGCGCTTCGGGGTTGGTCGGCGCCAGCCGCTTGACCATGCGCCTTGCCGCTGGCCGGCAGGAAGCACACCTTGCGCGGGTAGATGTCGAGCACGTCCTTGCTGACGCACCGGGATGCGCTCGGTGCGCAGGTAGTCGAGCACGAACTGCGGTGTTGCGCTCGCCGACGTTCATGCGTGTTCATGCCGGCTGATCACCGCGCCGCCGCCGAACACCTTGGCCTCCAGCGTCGCAGCGCGTGGCGCCGCGCTTGAGCAGCTCGTTGATCAGCAGCTCCATCGCGTAGGAGCCGTAGCGGCCGCTGATCGCCGTCGCCGCCGCCGTCGGGCAGCATGAAGTGGTTCATGCCGCCGATGCGGCGCTCGCGGTCCCACAGGCAGGCGGCGATGCACGAGCCGAGCGTGGTCATGATCAGCATGTCTTCGTCGTGCGACGAAGTACTCGCCCGGCAGCACCTTGACCGCGTCGTTCTTGAAGTGCGCGTCGTAGAAGAAGAACGAGGCCTCGCCGGGCTGCGCGCGGCTGCCGCGCGCAGCTGCTCGAGCCGCAGGCTGTGCGGGGCAAGCGGGGCCGGGGCGCTGGCGATCGCGGGCGACTGCAGCGTGCGTCAGACGCGTTCGTAGATGGTCTTGCCGCGCAGGCGGAACAGGTCGCGCGACTCGGTGAAGTTCTCCGAGTGGCCGACGTACAGCAGGCCGCCGGGCTGCATCGCGCGCGTGCATGCGCTCGAGCACGCGGCGCTGCGTCGGCGGCGTCGAAGTAGATCATCACGTTGCGGCAGAACACGATGTCGAACGGCTCGCCCAGCGTACCAGCGCGGCGTCCATCAGGTTGAAGGCGCGGAACTCGACGCAGCTGCGCCAGCTTCGGGCTTGACGCGGATGCAGCCCGGCGTTGGCGCCGGTGCCGCGCAGGAAGTGGCGCTGCAGGCGCTCCGGCGACAGGCCGCGCGAGTCGGCGTCGTAGACGCCGCGCTGCGGCGGTGGCCAGCACCTTGGTGTCGATGTCGCTGGCCACGATCTCGGCGCTGCGCCTGCGCGCCCAGCGTCTCGTCGACCGTCATCGCGATCGAGTAGGGCTCCTCGCCGGTGGAGGCGGCGTTGCACCAGATGCGCAGGTCGGCTGGCCCGGCGCGCGCGCAGGTCCTGCGGCCAGCGCGTCGAAGTGGTGCGCCTCGCGGAAGAACGCGGTCAGGTTGGTGGTCAGGCAGTTGACGAACTCCTGCCATTCGGCGTCGCGCGCCGCTGCCGTGCGCTTGCTCGCAGCCACTGCAGGTAGTCGCTGAACGAGCGGTGGCCGGTCTCGCGCAGCCGGCGCGACAGCCGGCTGTAGACCATCGCCTGCTTGCCGGCGTGCAGGCTGATGCCGGCGCGCTGGTAGATCAGCTGGCGCACGCGTTCGAAGTCGGCGCGCGAAAACGTGAACTCCTGCTCCAGGCCGGCGGTGCATGGGGGCGGGGCTGCTGTCGCGGAGGGCGGCTGGCATGGCAAGAGGGGCGAAGCGCCGGTGCATCTTGCCGCCGCGCGAATGCCTGCGTGCCTCGAGATGCGGCCTGCTTTGGCGCTCATTTCGCGGTCCTGGCACGCAGGGGGCCGCTGCTAGACTGGCCGCGTCGACACTCGAGTCGTCCTTCAACCGGACCCGACGTGGACCCGCAGGCCAGCGCCAAGCCACCGCACCCGCCGGGTGTGGCGCTGCCGCGTGGGCTCAACCCCGATGTCGCACTGCAGTTGCTGCAGCAGTCGGGCCATGGCGCGTTGCCCGGCGAGCCGCTGAGCGATGCCTGGCTGCAGGCGCTGATCGACGCGCTGGTCGACCTGTCGAGCCGCGATGCGCTCACCGGCCTGGCCAACCGGCGCAGCTTCGAGCTGGCGCTGGCGCGCGAGATCGACCGCGTCGCGCGATCCGGCGAGCCGGCGCTGCTGCTGACGCTGGACATCGACCACTTCAAGCAGGTCAACGACACCCACGGCCACGCGGCCGGCGACCTCGTGATCCAGGCGGTCGCCCGAGCGTTGGCCGAAACGCGTGCGCCCGATGGACCTGGTGGCCCGCGTCGGCGGCGAGGAGTTCGCGATCGTGCTGCCCAACTGCCCGGCCGCGTTCGGCCCGCAGGTGGCCGAGCGCATGCGCAAGCGCGTCGCGCGCCATCCGGTGGAGATCGCGCCCGGCGAGTCGGTGGCGGTCACGGTCAGCGTGGGCGGCGCCTTCGCGCCGCAATGGGTGCGCTCCACGCGCACGCCTGTGGATGGACCGCGCCGACCTGCAGCTGTACCGCGCCAAGAGCGAAGGGCGCAACCGCTGCTGCCTCGAAGCCCACCGCGGTGCCGTTGGTCAGCGCCGAAGAAAAGGGGCTGCTGTTCGCCAGCTCGACGTTCCAGGACCTGACATGAACCACCCGGCCATCGCATCCGATGCCACCACCGCCGCGCCGGCGCAGGCCGCGGCCGGCGGCGCCCTCATCACCGCGGTCACCAGCGGCAAGGGCGGCGTCGGCAAGACCTTCGTCTCCGCCAACCTGGCCGCCGCGCTGGCGCGCGCAGGGCGAGCGCGTGCTGGTGCTCGACGCCGACCTCGGCCTGGCCAACCTCGACGTCGTGCTCAACCTGTACCCCAAGCTCACGCTGCACGACGTGTTCACCGGCCAGACCCGGCTCGAAGACGCGATCCTGCCGGCGCCGGGCGGCTTCTCGGTGCTGCTGGCGGGCTCGGGGATGGTCGAGTACTCGCGCCTGACGCCCGACGTGCGCGACCAGCTGCACGACGTGATCCAGCGTGTGCGCCCGCGCTTCGACCGCGTGCTGCTCGACACCGGCGCCGGCATCTCCGACGTCGTGCTGTACACCGTCTCGCTGGCCGACGAGGTGCTGGTCGTCGCCACGCCGGAGCCGACGTCGTTGACCGATGCCTACGCGACGATCAAGGTGCTGGCCACCACGCAGCCGCGACGCTTGATCCGCCTGCTGGTCAACCAGGTGCAGCGCCCCGGCGAAGGCCGCGCCATCCGCAAGCAGCTGCAGCTGGTGATCGACCGCTTCGTCAACTCTGGGCTCGACCTGCCGGTGATGCTCGAGCTGCTCGGCGAAGTGCCGTTCGACCCCACGGTGCGCGAGTCGGTGATCAAGCGCGAACTGCTGCTCGAAGGTGCACCGGGTTCGCCGGCGGGGCAGGCCATCGTCGCGGCGGCGGCCAAACACCTGGCCGGCTGAGCCGATGAGCGGCGAGGCGACGCCTTTCGAGCGACTGGGCGGCGAGAGCGACGTGCGGGCGCTGGTCGACCGCTTCTACGACCTGATGGACCTCGAGCCTGCGTACGCAGGCCTGCGCGCGCTGCATCCGGCCACGCTCGAGGGCTCACGCGACAAGCTGTTCTGGTACCTGTGCGGCTGGCTGGGCGGGCCCAACCACTACATCGAGCGTTTCGGCCACCCGATGCTGCGCGCGCGCCACCTGCCCTATGCGATCGGCGATGCCGAGCGCGACCAGTGGATGGCGTGCATGACGCAGGCGTTGCGCGAGTGCGGCGTGAATGCCGAGCTGGCGCAGGGCCTGCGCCAGGCGTTTCAGGGCACGGCCGACTGGATGCGCAACCGCGCCGGCTGACGCGCTCCGCGGGGCCGCGCTCCGCAATCAGGATCGCGGCGGAATGTTCAGCCCGCGCACGACCGCCGGCCGCGCGAGAAACGCCTTCAGCGTGCGCTTCACGTTGATGAATTCGTCGAAGCCCACCAGATCGCCGGCGCCGTAGAAACCCACCAGGTTGTTGACCCACGGGAAGCTGGCGATGTCGGCGATCGTGTACTCGTCGCCCATGATCCAGCGCGATCGGCGAGTCGGCGATCGAGCACCGCAAGCAGCCGCTTGGACTCGGCGACATAACGGTCGCGCGGGCGTTTGTCTTCGTAGTCCTTGCCGGCGAACTTGTGAAAGAAGCCCACCTGCCCGAAGAACGGCCCGATGCCTCCCATCTGGAACATCAGCCACTGGATCGTCTGGTAGCGCGCGGCCGCATCGCGTGGCATCAATTGGCCCGTCTTGTCGGCCAGGTAAATCAGGATCGCACCCGACTCGAACAGCGGCAGCGGCTCCCCGTTGGGGCCGTTGGGGTCGATGATCGCGGGGATCTTGTTGTTCGGGTTCAGCGACAGGAACTCCGGCGACATCTGGTCGTTGCTGTCGAAGCCGACGCGGTGCACCTCGTACGGCAGGCCGGTCTCCTCGAGGAAGATCGACACCTTCACGCCGTTGGGCGTGGGCAGCGAATAGAGCTGGATGCGATCGGGGTGCTTGGCGGGCCACTTCTTGGTGATGGCAAAGCTCGACAGGGGCGTGGGTGCCACGAAGGTCCTTTGGGCTTGAGTTTCACGGTCGGCGCGCATTGTCGGCGCACACCGCAGGTGCGCGCCGAGGCGTCACCCGAAGACCCCGCGCCCGGGCGGTTATCGCGCGGCTGTGCGCGGCGCCAGCAGCACCAGCAACGCCCCCGCGCCACCCTGCGCAGCGCTCGCTTGCGCAAAGGCGATCACCTCGCTGCGTTGCGCCAGCCAGCGCTGCACCTTTTCCTTCAGCACCGGCTGGCGCCCGGGCGACCCGTGGCCCTTGCCGTGCACCACCCGCACGCAGCGCTGGCCACGACGATGCGCCTCGCGCACGAAGGCCGCCAACGCCTCGCGGGCGGCCTCGCGCGTGAGGCCGTGCAGGTCGAGCTCGCCCTGCATCGCCCACTGGCCGCGCCGCAACCGCGTGGGCACGTCGGGGCCGATGCCCTGGCGGCGAAAACTCAGGCCGTCGTCGGTGAGCAGCAGCGACGCGACGTCGACCTCGTCGGACAGCGCCTCGCGCACCGCTGCGCGCTCGTCGAGCTCGCGCTGGCGCGGGTGAGGCTCAGGCCGCTCGCGAGTCACCTGCGCACGATCATTGCGGCGCAGGGTGCGCACCGGGCCCACCGCGCTGGCAAACACGTTGCTCTCGGCGGCTTCGCGCGCCGCCTGTTCGGCGCTTTTGGCGGCACGCGCTTCTTGCTCGGTGTGCTCGCGCTGCAACTGCTCGCGCAACGCCTTCAATTGATCCAAACCCTTGGCCTTCACTGGACCCCCTTGGCGCTTCGCGCCGTCCCCCCGAGGGGGAGCGAGCGCCTTCGGTGCGGCCGGGCGGCGCTCACAGCAAGCCCCGCTCGGCGAACGACACCACCTCGCCGCGCCCGACCACCAGGTGGTCGAGCACACGCACGTCGACCAGTTGCAGCGCCGACTTCAGCGATTGCGTCAGGAACTCGTCGGCTCGCGACGGCTCGGCCGCGCCCGACGGATGGTTGTGCGCAAGGATGACCGCCGCGCTGTTGAGCTCCAGCGCGCGGCGCGCCACCTCTCGCGGATACACGCTGGTGTGGGTGAGCGTGCCGCGAAACATCTCCTCGTGCTTCAGTAGCCGGTGCTGGTTGTCGAGAAACAGCACCGCGAACACCTCGTGGCCGAGCGCGCCGAGTTGCAGCGCGACGAAGTGCTTGACCACCGTGGGGTTGTCGAACACCGGCACGTCAGCGAGCTGCTGCGACATCGCGCGCCGCGCGATCTCGAGCACCGCGCCCAACTCGGCGCGCTTGGCCGGCCCGAGCCCCTTGATGCCCGCCAACGCGTTGGCATCGGCACGCAGCAGGCCCGCCCAGCCGTTGCAACGGTCGAGCACGTGATCCGCGAGCTCGAGCACGCCCTTGCCCGCCACACCCGTGCGCAGCAGCAGGGCCAGCAGCTCGGCGTCGGCCAGCGCCTGCGGGCCGAGTGCCAGCAGCTTCTCGCGCGGCCGCGTCGCGGCGGGCAGGTTCTTGATCGACATGGTTCTCGCAACGCCCCGAGTGCGGCCCATGGGCCAGACGGGCCCTTAGAATCGATGGCAGTCTAGTCGCACAACTCGCCTGCCCCGGGCGCCTCCCGTGAAACCTGTCGACATCGGGTCGTTCCTGACCCTGCACTATCGCCTGGCCGGCCCCGACGGCACCGACGTGGTCAACACGTTCGGTGCGCGCCCGGCCACGCTGTCGCTGGGCGAGGGCCAGCTCGCCCCCGCGATGGAATCGCTGCTGCTCGGGCTGACCGCGGGGCGCGCATGAGACCTTCGAGCTCGAAGCGGGCAACGCGTTCGGCGAGCGCAAGCCCGAACTGGTGCAGCGCGTGGCACGCACGCTGATCGACGGGTTGGCCGATGAAGGCGGTCGGTTCGATGTCGGCGACGTGGTGCAGTTCCCGCGCCCGACGGTGAGCCGGGCTTCGCCGGCGTGGTGCGCGAAGCGGCCGACGACTGGCTGCTGTTCGACTTCAACCACCCGCTGGCGGGCCAGCGCGTGACGTTCGAAGTCAAAGTGATCGAGGTGCTGTGATGGCCACCCACGAGCCGCTCACCGAAGTGGCGCTGGCCGAGCCGCGCGGCTTTTGCGCCGGCGTCGACCGCGCGATCGAGATCGTCGAGCGCGCGCTCAAGCGCTTCGGCGCGCCGATCTACGTGCGCCACGAGATCGTGCACAACACCTACGTCGTCAACGACCTCAAGGCCAAGGGCGCGATCTTCATCGAAGACCTGGCCGACGTGCCGCCCGGCGCCACGCTGGTGTTCAGCGCGCACGGCGTGCCGCATGGCGGTGCGCATCGAGGCGCAGCGGCGCGGCTTTCAGGTGTTCGACGCCACCTGCCCGCTGGTCACCAAGGTGCACGTCGAGGTCGCCAAGCTGGCGCGCGAGGGCTACGAGTTCGTCATGATCGGCCACAAGGGCCACCCCGAGGTCGAAGGCACGATGGGCCAGCTCACCGAGGGCATCTACCTGGTCGAAGACGTGGCCGACGTGGCCGGCGTGCAGCCGCGCGGCGACAAGCTCGCGGTGGTGACGCAGACCACGCTGTCGGTGGACGACGCGGCCGAGATCCTGGCCGCGGTGAAAGCGCGCTTTCCGCACGTGCGCGAGCCGAAGAAGCAGGACATCTGCTACGCCACGCAGAACCGCCAGGACGCCGTCAAGCTGCTGGCGCCGAAGGTCGACGTGGTGATCGTGGTCGGCAGCCCGACCAGCAGCAACAGCAACCGCCTGCGCGAACTGGCCGAGCGGCTGGGCACGCCCGCCTACATGGTGGAAGGCGCCGCCGGCCTGCAGCCGCAGTGGTTCGACGGCCGGCCGCGCGTGGGCCTCACGGCCGGCGCGTCGGCGCCCGAGGTGCTGGTGCAGGAGGTGATCGCCCGGCTGCGCGCGATGGGCGCCACCAGCGTGCGCACGCTGCCCGGCGTGCAGGAGACCGTGCACTTTCCGCTGCCCAAGGGGCTGGGCGACAAGTCGATGCGCGAGCTCGTGACTTCACGATCGTGACGGCGCAGCGGCCGGCCCCAACCGCCGGCGGCCCGCATCCACAACCCGCGCATCGAAGCCAAGCCTGCGAAAGTTCACCATGCTCGACATCACCCTACTGCGCCGAGATCTGCCCGGCGTCATCGCCGCTTGCAGCGCAGGCAGAACCCGCAGCCCTTTCTCGATGCCGAGCGCTTCAGCGCGCTGGAGGCCGAGCGCAAGCAACTGCAGGTGCGCACCGAGGAGTTGCAGGCGCGCCGCAACACGTTGTCCAAGCAGATCGGCCAGCTCAAGGGCAAGGGCGGCGATGCCGCGGCCGAGATGGCCGAGGTCAACCGCATCGCCGACGAGCAGAAGAGCGGCGCGGCCCGACTGGAGGCGATCCAGGGCGAGCTCGCGCTGATGCTGATGTCGGTGCCCAACCTGCCGCAAGACGACGTGCCGGTGGGCGCCGACGAAACGGCCAACGTCGAAGTGCGGCGCTGGGGCACGCCGCGCAGCTTCGACTTCGCGCCGAAGGACCATGTCGACCTGGGCGTTGCGCTCGGCCTGGACTTCGAAACCGGCGCCAGGCTGAGCGGCTCGCGCTTCACCTTCTTGCGCGGGCCCGCGGCGCGGCTGCATCGCGCGCTGGCGCAGTTCATGCTCGACCTGCAGACGCGCGAGCACGGCTACACCGAGTGCTACACGCCCTACATCGTCAACCGCGAGATCCTCGAGGGCACCGGCCAGCTGCCGAAGTTCAAGCACGACATGTTCTGGGTCTCCCGGGGAGGCGACGAAGAGCAGCCCGAGCAGTACCTGATCTCGACCTCCGAGATCTCGCTGACCAACACCGTGCGCGAGCAGATCCTGAAGGCCGACGAGCTGCCGATCAAGCTCACCGCGCACAGCCCGTGTTTCCGCTCCGAGGCCGGCAGCGCCGGCCGCGACACGCGCGGCATGATCCGCCAGCACCAGTTCGACAAGGTCGAGATGGTGCAGATCGTGCATCCCGAGCGCAGCGACGCCGCGCTCGAAGAGATGGTCGGCCACGCCGAAGGCGTGCTGCAGGCGCTCGAGCTGCCGTACCGCGTGGTGCTGCTGTGCAGCGGCGACATGGGCTTCGGCTCTGCCAAGACCTACGACCTCGAGGTGTGGCTGCCGGGGCAGAACACCTACCGCGAGATCAGCAGCTGCTCCAACTGCGAGGCCTTCCAGGCGCGCCGCATGCAAGCGCGCTTTCGCAACGCGCAGGGCAAGACCGAGTTCGTGCACACGCTCAACGGCTCGGGCCTGGCGGTCGGCCGCGCGCTGGTGGCGGTGATCGAGAACCACCAGCAGCGCCGACGGCTCGATCGAACTGCCGGTTGCGCTGCGGCCCTATCTCGGTGACGAGGCCGTGCTGCAGCCTTGATCGGCTAAAATCGCGGCCCTCGCTCGCCGACCCCGAGCGTGCGCGCAAAGCGCCGGAGAGATGGCAGAGTGGTCGAATGCGCCGGACTCGAAATCCGGTTCGCGGGTTCTCCCGCGACGTGGGTTCGAATC
>CAWHBZ010000042.1:0-126947 GCA_963827645.1 uncultured beta proteobacterium
GGAATCGATTCGCCAAGCACCGCGTTTGACCAGCACCCCCCGTCTGAAGCCCCGTTCTACGGGGCTCTCTCTGGCCAAGAATGCCGCCGCCATCGCTTGCACCGTTGCGTACTTCGTACCTGAAATGCTGAGTGCGATCGACGGCACGCTGGCGGGCTCGCGCGAGCCTTGAGGTATTGCCCGCGGCATACGCGCGGCGGCGGGTTGCGGCAGCGAATCCAATAACACTGGCACCCAACAGCCACAGAGTGCTCGGCTCGGGGATCCTTGTGTGTGTTGAAGCTAAGGGCGTCGAAAACCACCCCGGGGAATCCCGCGTCGCCCATACGTGAACTCGATCCACTTGACCTCCGTCCAATCGGAACCGCCAAGGGACAGGCTGCCTAAGGTTTGTTCTTGGTATCGAGAGAGCACCTCCCTTTGGAGGAGCTCAACGAGAAGCTTTGAGAGACTTCCCCGAAGGTGATGCCGGTGAACTCAAAGGGCTCGTCAAAACGGTCAATGTAGACGCTGGAGGAAGCCCGCCGAGGGCGCTGTGCCGCGAGGTAGTCTGGATGTCACATGTGAACGACATCCACCAGGGTCAACGCTGGCTCGCTGAGATCAAACCCTGACGGTTCGGTCAGACAGGAACAACCAATCGGATGAGAGGCTTGCTGCCCTTCAGCAGTTCAGCCTCGGCCCCGAGCTCGGATTGCCATCGTCTTGCGACTGTGCATTCATGCTCGCGCTCAGCATCGTCCAGCAAGATGACGCACCCAGGCTTCAGATGTCGTCGCATCACGGGGACCAGACCGTAGCGACCCCCTGCGGTTCGTGATGGCGGACCGTCGCATATGACCAGCGAGAATCGCCGCGGCATCTCATGAAGTGGCGGGTCGTACCAGGTAAAGCCCGCGTAAGCGCGCAGCGGTCGGGTACTGACCTCCACAGCCGAGACGTTGTAGCGTGCAAGGTGATGGCCAATCTTTTCAGACCACTCGGGAAGATGCTCAAGCGCCCAGTATTCGACGCCGCGCCGTTGGGCAACGATGCCGAAGAGCAACGTGGACAGGCCCGTGCCGCATTCCAGTATCGGCTCCTCGGTCTTGAGAATATGCTCGATGCCGACCCGCAGGTACTCGTCCAACGCGCTCCAGTTCGAGTTGCCCCAGCCGTCGACCAGATCCGGCAAGAGAGACGATTCCTCCTGAAGTGCTGCATGGGGATCCGCGATGAACCGGCGCATCGCGCGGTCGAACTTGAATGCATCGAAGGTGCGACGCATCCATTGGCGCGTTTGCGGAAACC
This sequence comes from uncultured beta proteobacterium, assembly GCA_963827645.1. Classification (GTDB taxonomy): domain Bacteria; phylum Pseudomonadota; class Gammaproteobacteria; order Burkholderiales; family Burkholderiaceae_C; genus JAEUPI01. The sequence goes on from CAWHBZ010000042.1 coordinate 1,291, forward strand.
GGATCGAAGTTGCGAGACTTTCTAGCATGTGCATGATCTACAAGGAGATGCTGGGCAGCAGCCCAAAGCGGAAGAGTGCCACCCTTGCTCAGTGCAGTTGGTCGTAGGCACACTCTTCAGGTCAGGTGTCATCGGGCTGAAACGTGAATGCCCCCGATCCCACACCATGGCGGGCGGTCCGACAACTAGCCTGCAGTTTCTCGCACCGCGGTTGTTCGGAGGACTTCGAGTCGCCGAAACTCAAAGGTCAGCCAGGTGACCTGCGCGCTGTCGAGGCTCTGTTCAGGCCGTGCAGCGGTGCTGTCTCGCGCTGTAGCGTGATCCGACTTGCCCTGGGAGAGCACCTTTCGCGTCGCAGCAATTCGACGCTCCGCCTCGGCAAGTTCTTGCAGCCGCAATTGCCGGTTTGACATGGCTTGTCTCCTTGACGTGGTGAGCGGTGCCAGGGGCAAACGGCATTCCTGGTCTCCGACCAATCAACCGCTGCGCGGCCCCGCAGGAAGGGCCTTCTTCCATTGGCAGACCCATGTCCTGATCATATATGTGTATTTCGCACACATAGGGTGTAAGCTGATGCGCTCGCGGCCTCTCAGGCCAGCAAACTCAAGCATGAGTTCAACCGCCAAAGCCGCCGCCTTGAGCATCGTTCCCTCGCGGCCGAGCGTGATGCAGCTTGTGTTCCGTGAGAAGAGCGCGCTGTACGCCGCCTACATACCAATCCTCACGCACGGCGGCATCTTCGTTCCCACTACGCGTGAGTACAAGCTGGGTGACGACGTCTATCTGCTGATGACGTTGCCCGATGACCCGCAGCGCCATCCAGTGGCCGGCAAGGTCGCCTGGATCACGCCAGTCAACGCGGCGGGCGGGCGCACCCAGGGAGTGGGGGTCAGTTTCCCGAAGGACGAAAAGACGAACCTGCTCAAGTTGAAGATTGAGGAAGTGTTGGGAGCGGCTCAGATGCAGTCGGCCAAGCCGACGCAGACCATCTGAGCCTCGTTCCACTGCGACCAGGAGCGTGCGATGAAAAACAGAAACCGATGGGACAGGTTTTTCATCTGGGCATCTATGGCGATAGCGGCAACCATCATCGTGCTCACCATGTGCGCGCCGGGGTTCACTGTTTCGTTTTGGTAGGTTCCTCGGGGCTGGTGCAAGAGGTAAGGAGGGCGGCTCCGCGAAAGACGGAGCCGTAGTTGGGATGGCTAGCCTCACGTGCGTGCACTGCAAGGCAACGCTGCCGCGCCCTGGTGCGCGTTGCCGCACCTGCGGCTGGGCGCAAGACTACAACCCCGAAGGCAGTCGGCGAAACCGGGAGGTGGTGCTGCTTGTCACCCTCGCATTGATCGCTGTAGCCACCGGCTTCTTGGTCTTCTTCGAGCTGCTGCTGGCGCGATAGCCGCGCCGTCACGTCGATCGCCTGGTGGTCTCGCGGGCTTTGGCGACATCCGGGCGTGGTACACGCGCCGCAACACGACTAGTGGCTCGTGTACACCAGCGCCGGATGGCTGAAGAACCCGTGCAGCACGTGGTAGGCCAGCAGGTGGTTCTTCTGCTGGAAGCTGGCGTGCGAGATGCCGGACATCACCGTGAACTGCTTGTCCGGGTTGGGCAGCTTCTCGAAGAACGACAGCAGGTCGCCGATGCCGGCGATGCCGTCGAACTGGCCGCGCATCACGATCGTCGGCGCCGTGATCTTCAGCGGGTCGACCACCGGCAGTCTGGAGCACATGTCGATGTAAGTGCCGTTGGGCATCGACGAATCGAGCGCCAGGATGGCGTCGGCGAAGGCCTCGACCGTCGTCGCATCGGCGCAATCTGGATGGTCGCGCTCGAAGATCGAGCGCACGAATGCGCGGTCGATCGGTCGGCGCTTGGTCTTCAGGAACTCAGGCAACTTCTTGCGCCGCTGCTCCAGCGTCGGGCTGCCTTCGCCCGTCCAGACAAACGCGTCGAGCGCCAGCCGCGCTACGCGCTCGGGGTGGCGTTGCGCGAACAGCGCGGCGCGCAGAGCGCCCGAGCTGATGCCATAGGCCAGGAAAGCTGCGGATCCCGCGCGTGCGAGCGATGTAGCCGGTGGCCGCGGCCAGGTCGTCGGCGCCGTTGGCAATGTCGCAGGTGATGTCGCGCTGCTTGTCGGAGCGGCCGTAGCCCTCCATGTCGACGCACCAGCAGCTGAAACCGCGTTGGGCGAACCAGTCCATCACCGACGAATCGGGCCGGCCAGGCACCGTGAGGTCGAAGGTCGGCTGCGAGGCCATCGACGAGCCGTGCACGAACAGCACGGCCGGCTTGCCCTGCGGCGAGTCGACGAACTTCTCCCACATGAACAGGCGCACGTCGCCATCGGCAGTTTTCTTGTGGGTCCAGTGCTCGTGGGCCGTGATGGGGGTGCTCATGGATCGGCGGTGGCTGTCGTCGTTGCGGGCGACGCGAAGCGGGTCAGTCGAGCTTGGCGCCGGTGGTCTGGATCACGCGTGCCCAGGTGTCTCGTTCGGCGCGGAAGAAGGTGCCGAATTCAGCGGGTGTCGAGCCGATCGCGTCGATCGACGCGTTGGCCATGTAGCCCTTGACCTCGGGCGTGCTCAACGCGGCCAGGACCTCGCGGTTCAGCAGGTCGATGATCGCCGCTGGCGTGCCCTTCGGCGCGAGCAGCCCGAGCCACACGTAGGCTGAATAGCCGGGGTACCCTGATTCGGCGAGCGTTGGCACGTCGGGCAGTTGCGGCGAACGCTGCGCGCCGGTGGTCGCCAGCGCCCTCAGTTTGCCGCTCTTGATGTGCGGCAGCATGCCCGCGAGTCCCGGCACGCTGACCTTGACCACGCCAGCGATCAGATCGGTCGTCGCCTGGCCACTGCCGCGATACGGCACGTGGGTCAGCTTGACGTCCGCCATCGAAAACAGCTGGGCCGCAAACAGGTGCTGACCGCTGCCGTTGCCCGACGAGGCGTAGTCGAGCTGGCCGGGCTGGCTGCGGGCGAGCTCGACCAGCTCCTGCACGGTCTTGACCGGCAGCGACGGATGCACGACCACGACGCCGGGCTCCCGCCCAATCAGCGAGATCGGCGCGAAGTCGTCGATCGGGTTGAACGACAGCTTGGTGTACAGCGTCGCGCTGATGGCGTTGGTCTGCGATGCCAGCAGCAGCGTGTAGCCGTCGGGTGTCGATCTGGCCACCGCCTCGCTGCCGATGGTGGCACCCGCACCGGGCCTGTTGTCGACCACCACCTGTTGCCCCAGGCGTTTGGTCAGTTCCTGCGCGACCATGCGAGTCGGTCCGTCGACCGCGCCACCCGGTGAGAACGGCACGATGATGCGCATCGGACGGCTGGGAAAGTCCTGCGCCAAGCTTGGCGCCACGGCCAGCGCGGCGCACAGCGACGCAGCCACCGCGCGCAAACGCCGCCAAGCGAGTTCAGCTCGTGTAGTCGCCACGGCGCGACTGTAGCGCGCCGCGCGTGGCGTCAAGGTGTGCGGGGATTCAGCGCGGATGCAGCCGTCTGGCGTGTCCGCTGCGCGGGTTGCGATGCCAACCTGGCGGGCTCGATGGCGGCGGCGTCACTTGTTTCGGCCTGGCCCGCTGCCATGTGCTGCACTTTCGGCGGGGCCGCGCGCGAGTGGTCGATCTCCAACGGCAGGCAGGTGGCGAGCACGAACGGCAGCGGCACCAACAACAGCAACGGCGAAAACGTCGGATCCGCGGATTGTTTCGACATGACCTGCTCCTGCATCCGGCAACCTGCGCCGGCAAAACTCCGGCACACGCTGCCGTTGGCCGACGCACCGGTCGTGAGCGGCGGACCGAGCCGCCCGCGAGCGCGTTGCGAGTGCCACTGAGTTGCCACGCTAGCGCCGCAGGGTCACGTCGTCGATGGCGGGCCTAGGGGGAACCCCAGTGCGTTCGTGGGGGTCGGGCGGTGCAGCCACCCGGGCCGAGGAGCATGATTCGCGCTCCGCGTGTCACGACGCAGCACGATCACGCGACCCAGCCCCAGCCCCAAGTTCACGCGAAGCTGTGAGAAGTTCCGAGGCCGAGTTCTCTGCTGCGAGTGCCACAACCCCAGGTGAGTCTTTGAGCCAGGTCACCCGCCGAAAGGCATTAGCAATTGGCCTGTCCGGGTGCGCAACTCTGCTCGAAGGTTGTGGCGGAGGAGGGAACGCAACCGATCAAGCGCTGACGCCGCCTGACGCATGGAACGTGGGTCCCCTGTTCCTTCTGGTCGGCAGCGGCGCGACACGGGATTTGGCAGCAACCCTTCCGATCGACATCACCAGGGGCGGGACTTTCGCAGTCTCCGCAAGTGGCGCGGCGTTGCCTCCTGGGATGACATTGTCGCCGTCGGGAATTCTGGCGGTCGGAAGCGCGACAGCGGGCACAGTCGAAGGCGTGATCTTCGCGTACACCGAACCGGCCAGCTGAGTTGCTGCGTGACCGAAATCCCTCGGAGGGCTGTCACATCGTGCACCGGTCAACGGCCGCGTCACGCACACCGCATTGCTGCGCGCACCTCGCCTTCAGCGCGGTACACGCCCGTAGGTGATCGATTGCACCCGTCCGAAGCGAAAGCGCACCGTCGCCAGCAGGTTGCCGGGCCCTCGGTCATAGAGCCAGTCTTCCATCTGCTGGCACGGCACGAGCCACGTCGCATAGGGGTCAGGCACGGGTTGCAGCGTTTGTGCGTAGAAGACCTGCGCGCAGTAGGCATCTGCCAGCAACGGCTGGCCGCACTTGTATGCGACCGCGAGGCGTGAATCGCCCTCGTCGGCGGTGCCGTTGCCGCAACGCAGCGACTCTGCCTTGGCCGGCATGCACAGCAGCAGCAACGCAGCCGATAGCAGCGTGCCGGCCCATGTGCTTGCATGCATGACGCGATGCTGCCGGCTCTGACGACGCGGGTCAAGCGTAACGCCCGCGTCCCCTCAAGCGGGTGCTGGCCCCCGCTTCCCGGCAGGTCTGGTCACGTCCATCGACGGGCCCCGGCAGGTAGAGTGTGGCCATGCCCGACGTGATCGCCCTTGCCATCATCAACGAGTCGCTGGCGCTGCGCGCGTCGCATGCGCACGCACCCGCGGCCGACGTGCTCGACCTGGTGATGCAGGGGCGGCAGTACCGGCTGGTCGACTTCGGCGATCACATGCTGCCGCCGGCACCGTTCGCGTTGCTGGTGGCCGAGGCGGTGGGCGACCACATGTCGGCCGCCGAGTGGGAAGCGTTCACCGGCCCGAAGGCCGATGCCAGCCTGCGCGCCACGCTGCAGCTTCAGTACGCGCTCAACGTGTGGCCCAAATTCCTGGAGCGCTACTGCATCTCGTAGCGCGAAGCGCATTTCAGTCGTTCAGGTCGCCGCTGACGTGGCGCTCCGCATCGAGCGGCACCGGCACGCCGTGCGCGTCGAGCGTGGCGCACAGCTTGTACGGCGTGGCCGTCTCTGGCGTGATCTTGCCTCGCAGCGAGGCATCGTCGCTGGCCCGCACGGCCGCCAGACCATGGGCCAGCAGCGCCTGCACGGCCTCGGGCCGCCGGATCGCGCCCACGTAGAGATCCTTCCAGTTCATCCGCGCCTCGCCACGTTTGGGGTGACGCAGCCAGCGTACGGCTGGCGCGTGCGCGAGCAATAGGGAAACTGTGCAAATCGGCCAGATAGCGGCCACTCATCCTTGGGGGTTCGATCCGGAAACTTTTCCGGGCCTGCGTCGTATCGCCGCCAGCTCTGGCACGGTCTCGCACGGCTCGCAGCGCCGCGCATCGACGCGAGGTGCCCGCTGGGGCCGTGCGATCATCGACCGCACCGTGTGCACCCGCTACATCAGCCCCGACGCGCGGCCATCGAGCGCCACTGGCAATCGGGCGCGACGATGCCTGGCGCGGCGACGAGCTGTTTCCGCGCTCGCTCGGGCCATTCGTTCGCGCCGCGCGCGATGCCACCGAAGCCGAGCGCGAACTCGTGGTCGGGCAGTGGGGGTTGGTTCCGTGGTTCGCCAAGGCGCCCAAGTTGGCGTTCGCCACGGTCAACGCCCGCTTCGAAGACGTCACCCAGAAGGCATCCTTCAAGGACGCATGGCGCTACGGCAAGCGCTGCGTGATCCCGGCGCTGTCGTTCGACGAGCCCAACTGGGAAAGCGGGCGCAACGTGTGGTGGCGTTTTCGGCGCGCCGATGGCACGCCATGGGACCTGGCCGGCTTGTGGAGCACCTGGATCGACAAGGCCACCGGTGCCGCGCTCGAAAGCTACACGATGCTCACGATCAATGCCGACGACCATCCGCTGATGCGTCGCATGCACAAGCCCGACCCCAAGCTGACGCCCGACCGGCAAGACAAGCGCAGCGTGGTGTCCATCGAACTCGAAGACGTCGACCGCTGGCTGCACGCGCCCGCGGCCGAGGCGGCGCGGCTGGTGAAGCCGCCCGCGCCGCAGCTCATCGACGCAGGGCCTGCGCTGGCCTGAAACGTTGCACGTGCGCGCGCCGCGGCGGACACATTACGATCATCGTCTCCCGCAGCCCTTCACGCGGCAGCCCGTTGTGGCGGCGTATGCGGCTTTCTTCGTGAGGACCCGCCCCGATGAACCCCGATCAATTGCGCTCGCTGCAGGCGCCGCTCAAGGATCAGTACCGTGACCAGCCGGCTGCCGCGCGCATCACGTTGCGCGCCGACGGCCGGCTCGGTGACGGCGTCACCTGCAGCGTGGCGACCGGCCAGGCGCTGGTCAAGGCCGGATTGCACCCGGCCACCGGCGGCGACGGCCTGGCCGCGTGTTCGGGCGACATGTTGCTGCAGGCGCTGGTGGCTTGCGCGGGCGTCACGCTCAACGCCGTGGCCACGGCGCTGGGCATCGTGCTGCGCGACGCCCACGTGCACGCCGAGGGCGAGCTCGATTTTCGCGGCACGCTCGGTGTGTCCAAGGAGGCGCCGGTGGGTTTCCAGGCGATCCGGCTGCACTTCGAGCTCGACACCGACGCGTCGCAGGAGCAACTCGCCACCTTGCTGCGCCTGACCGAACGCTACTGCGTGGTCTACCAGACGCTGGCGCACGCGCCGGCACTGACGGTGACGCGGCACGCGGCGGCAACCGGCTGAGTCTGGCACGGGTCGACCCAGCCATCGACCTGTGTGGATGAAGGCGGCGCGGACCCGCCCGCGCGTTACCATTGGCGCACCCCGTGACACGCCTTGCCTTGACACCCTGCTTGCGCAGCCGCTGCCTGTTGGCCACCGTGCTGATGTGTGCGGTCGGCGGCTGTGCCACCCACTCGGCCGTGGTGCCTACCACCGACCCGGCGCGTTATGCAGGTTGGGATTGCGAGCGGCTGTATGACGAGTCCGACCGCGTGCAACTCAAGGCCGCCGATGTCGCCTACGCGGTCGACGAGCGCAGCGGCAACCACATGATCGCGCTCAACGGCGGAGTCACGGTGTTCTGGCCGGCGCTGATGGCCATGCGCCCCGACGGCGTCGAGGCCCAGGAGCTGGCCACGCTGAAGGGCAGCTTCGAGGCGCTGCAGGTGGCGGCGCAACGGCGCGATTGCGCCCTGCCGCCCGAGGCGATGAATGAAGATCGCGCTGCAGCGCAGCCGCTGCGCGCCGGCGAACGCTTCGTCTACGAAGAGCGCGCCGGGCGCCGGGCGCCGGCCAAGGAACTGGGCATGCGCGTGGTCGCGCTCAAGCGCGATCACGTCGAATTCGCGCCCGACCTCGCCGGTCAGGCGCTGCCTGGCGTGTGGTCGCAGGATCTGGCGGGCAACACGCGGCCCGACAGCCGCGCGCCGCTGCTGTCGTGGCGCCGCCTGCTCAAGCCCGATCTGCAACTCGGGCAGGTGCTGACTGGTGAGTTGTACTCGGCCGATTCGGCGAGCGTGGGGCCTGCCCGCGTGCGTGGCCAAGTTGTGGCGCAAGGCGTGCAGCAGATCGTCGGCCGCTCGTTCGACGTGGCGGTGATCGAGTTGTTCGGCGACGCGCCCACCAGCGACGGCGGTTTCGTGCGCCTCAGCGGTGTGATGGCGGTCGACCGTGCCAGCGGGCTGCTGCTGCGGCTGGAGCTGTCGTGTTCGAACCCCGAGTTCGCGATGCGCAGGCGGCTCACGCGGGTGGAATCGGCCGCCAGCTGAGGTCTGCGCTTTACGCTGCTTTACGACCGGCCCATCGCGGGGCAATGTGCCGGCGCGACCATGGCGACCATGTTGAATCGTTGTCATGAGGACGCCATGCAAGCCAAACCGTTGTTCGCCACCCCGATGCCTGCCATGCGGTTGTTTGCCGCCGGGCTGTTGCTGGCGCTGGCCGGCGCGTTCGTCGCCGTCGCGCAGGCCCAGACCACGGGCGCACCGCAGGCCGCTGCGGGTCGCGCGTACGCCCACGGCGGCCACGGCGGGCCCGGCGACCACCGCATGCTCGAGCGCATGCTCGACAGCGTGAACGCCAGCGCCGAGCAGCGCAGCCGCATCCAAGAGATCATGAAGTCGGCGAGGGCCGACCAGCAGGCGCAACGCCAGTCTTCGCGCAGCCAGCGCGAGCAACTGATGACGCTGTTCGCGCAGCCCGTCGTCGACGCCCGCGCCGTCGAGGCGGTGCGCCAGCAGATGCTGCAGCAGCACGATCAGTCGAGCCGCCGCTGGATGCAGGCGATGCTCGACGCCAGCGCGGTGCTGACGCCGGAGCAGCGCGCGCAGCTGGGCGAGCGCATGAAGCAGCGTCGCGACATGATGCAGCGCCACCAGCAGGAGCGCCGCGCGCTGGAGCAACCCAAGGGTTAAGCTCCCGCGAATCACGGCCCGCGCGCCGGGGCACCGTGTCTCCACGGTGCGCCCCGGCGCACGCCGCGTTCAACCCGAGCCTTGCCTGCCATGCCCGCGCGCCTGCTGCTGATCGACGACGACGCCCGCCTGACCGCGATGGTGGTCGACTACCTGCAGGCCAACGGCTTCGAGGTCGTCACCGCCGGCTACGTTGGCCGCGGCCGCGAGAGTCTGCGCCACGGCGTGTTCGACGCCCTGCTGCTCGACCTGATGCTGCCCGACGGCGACGGCCTGGACCTGACGCGCGAGCTGCGCGCCGACGCGCGCACGCGGCGCCTGCCGCTGCTGATGCTCACGGCGCGCGGCGAGCCGCCCGATCGCATCGTCGGCCTGGAGGTCGGCGCCGACGACTACCTGCCCAAGCCCTTCGAGCCGCGCGAGCTGCTGGCGCGCGTCAAGGCGCTGCTGCGCCGTGCAGCGGCGCCGCTCGGCGACGACGAGGTGCTGCGCTTCGGCCGCCTGGAGATCGACCTCGGCGCGCGCCAGGCGCGCGTCGACGGCAAGCCGTGCGACCTGACCAGCCACCAGTTCGATCTGCTGGTGGTGCTGGCGCAAGGCGCCGGCCGCGTGCTGTCGCGCGACCAGATCATGGACGGGCTGAAGGGCCATCCGCTGGAGGCGTTCGACCGCAGCATCGACGTGCACGTGTCGCGCATCCGCGCTGCGATCGAAGACGACCCCAAGGCGCCCAAGCGCGTGCTCACCGTGCGCGGCGTCGGCTACGTGTTCGCGCGCAAGCAGGACGCCGAGACTTGATGCCGACCCGGGCGCTCGGCGCCACCGCAGGCCGGCACCAATGAGCTCGCTGTACCTGCGCATCTGGCTCACCGTGGTGAGCGTGCTCGGCGCTGTTCGCGCTGGTGTCGGGCTGGTTCGTGCAGCGCCACCTCGAGGGCGAGCGTCAGCGCATCGAAAGCGCCGCCACCGAGCGGCTGGGCGCCTGGGCCGAGCTGGTGCAGAACTCGCTGCCCGCGGCCGACACCGCGCCCGATCAGCAGGCCGCGGCGTTGCGCGAGTGGTCGCAGCGCCTGCGCCTGCCGATGGCGCTGGACGACGCCGCGGGCCGGCGCATCGGGGCCTCCGATATCTACCTGCGTATCGAAGCGGACACCGGTCGGCGCGGCCTGGCCGTGCGCCTGGACGACGGGCGCACGCTGTGGGTCGTGCGGCCGCGCCTGGCGCGTGGCTTTGGCCCCGCCGGCCCGCGCGGCGCTGCCGCGGACGGCGATCGAGCTGCCGGGCCGGGCGGCGAGCGGGGACCGCCGCCACGGCCCAACCAGGGCTGGCCGGCGTTGCTGATGCCGCCGCAATGGCCACCGGGCGTCGGTCTGCTGGCGCTGCTGGCACTGCTGTTCGTGGCGGTGGCTGCCGGCGCCTATCCGGTGGTGCGCGGCCTGACGCGCCGGCTCGAGTCGCTGCAGGCGGGCGTCGAAGCGCTTCGGCGCCGGGGTCGCTCGGCCAGCGCGTCGACGAATCGGGGCGCGACGAGGTGGCCGCGGTGGCGCGCAGCTTCAATCGGGCGGCCGAGCGCATCGAGACGCTGCTGCGCTCGCACCAGAGCCTGCTGGCCAACGCCAGCCACGAGCTGCGCTCGCCGCTGGCGCGCTTGAAGATGGCGCTGGCGATGCTGCCGCAGGCCGACGACGCGCAGCGCGACACCTTGCGCCGCGAGGTCGCAAGCCAACATCGCCGAGCTCGACGCGCTGGTCGAGGAGGTGCTGCTGGCCAGCCGGCTCGATGCCGGCGCCTGGTCGCTCAAGCGCGAGGGCGTCGAGCTGCTGGCGCTGGCCGCCGAAGAGGCGGCGCAGCGTCGATGCGCCAGGTCAGCGGCGCGCCGTGCACGGTGTCGGGCGACGAGCGGCTGCTGCGCCGCGCGCTGCGCAACCTGCTGGAAAACGCGCGCCGCTACGGTGCCGGCGAGATCGAGGTGTTCGTCGAGCGCGACGGCGCCTTCGGCGCGGCTGCGCGTGTGCGACCGCGGGCCCGGCGTGCCCGAGGCCTACCGCGAGCGCATCTTCGAGGCCTTCTTCCGCCTGCCCGGCCATGCCGAGCGCGAAGGCGGTGTCGGCCTCGGCCTGAGCCTGGTCAGGCAGATCGCCGAGCGCCACGGCGGCAGCGTGCGCTGCGAGGCGCGCGACGACGGCGGCAGCTGCTTCGTGATCACGTTGCCGGCTTGATCGCCGGATCTTCGGGCCCGCGCAGGCGCTGGCTGTGCATCCACAGCAGGAACGCGGTCAGCACGACGCCGGCGCTCCACAACCCCGCAGTCGAGGCGATCCAGAAGCCAGTGGCGCTGCGCCACGGCGCCGGCGTGATGCCCCAGACGTCGAACGCCAGCACGTAGCCGCCGCCCAGGCCCAGCCCCCACATCGCCAGCGCGAACACCACCAGCGAGATCACCGTGATGCGCCAGGCGCGCAGCACGAACTGCGAGAACGTCTGCAGCGCATCGCCGAGGTGGAACCACGCGACCCAGCTCAGCAGCGACAGCGCGGCGGCGGCCACCGCGGCGTCGCGCGTGTACAGGCCGACGATGGCCTCGCGGGTGAGGAACACGAGCGCGCCGACCACCTGCGGCCATCGCCATCGTCACCTGCAGGCCGTGCCAGCCCAGCCGGCGCGCGCGTGCGTAGCTCGTTGGCGCCGATGCTTTGCGCCACCAGCGTCGAGGTGGCATTCGACAGCGCCAGCGGCATCATGAACATCATCGACACCAGGTTGGCAGCGATCTGGTGGCCGGCCACCGGCGTGGTGCCCAGGCGCGCGATGAAGATCGCCATGAAGGCGAAGCCGGTCACCTCGATCAGGATCGTCAGCCCCATCGGCACGCCCAGGCGCAGCAGCGCCAGCAGCGATGCGCGGTGCGGCGGCGCGAGGCCGTGGCCGCGCAGCGCGAAACGGTCGTAGAACGGGTCGCGCCGCAGCACCACCACGGCGGCCAGCAACTGCGCCCAGATGGCGATCAGGGTCGACAGGCCGCAGCCGGTGACCCCGAGCGCCGGTACGCCGAGCGCCGGCACGCCGGAGATCAACGCGGCCGACAACGGCACCTTCAGCGCCAGGCCACCCAGCTGCAGCACCATCACCGCCTTCGGCCGCGACACCGCGATGTTGAAGCCGCGGTACACGGTGAACAGCAGCGACGCCGGCAGCGCCAGCGCCAGCGCCAGCAGGTAGCCGCGGATCCTGTCGGCCATCTCGGGCGTGGCGTGCGCCAGCGCCAGGAACGGGGCCGGAAACGCCAGCAGCGAGCTGCCCAGCAGCGACAGCACGATCGCCAGCCACACGCCCTGGTGCAACTGGTGGCCCGCCTCGTGCAGCCGTTTGGCGCCGTACATCTGGCCGACGATCGGCCCGATGGCCAGCACCACGCCCATCAAGCCGATGAACACCGTGATGTAGGTGGCCGCGCCGACCGCGAAAGCGGCGAGGTCGCTCGACGCGTGGCGGCCCACCAGGACGGTGTCGACCGTGGCGAAGCCGAGCACCGCGAGCTGGCCCACCAGCACCGGCCACGCCAGTGACGGCGATGTGCCGCGCATCGTCGCGCCAGACGCTGCCGGGTGTTGCAGGCGCCGCCGCGACGTGAAGCGCGTCCCCGGGCGGGGCCGGGGTGCTCACGGCCGCCGATCCGTCATGGCCGAACGCGCTCGCGCGCCGCCGGCGTCGCCTGCGGATGATCGACGCCGGTGGCGGTGCGCGCGCGCTCGGCGTAGCGGTTGAAGCGCCATGCCGTGGCCTGCAGCGTGATGCGGCGCCACACCACGCGCTTTTCGGCAGGCGACATCACCGGCCAATGCTGAACCTCGTGCTCGGTGCGCCCGCAGCCCTTGCACACCGGGTCGCCCTGCGCGGTGGAGCAGATCGCGATGCAGGGCGCGTCGGGCGTGTCGGCATACCAGCGCAGCCACGCGGCACGCGCGGCTTCGGGCATCGACGACTCGTCGGCCTGCGTCTTCGTGGTAGTAGACGAGCAGCGCGTAGACCTCGGCCAGCGCACGCACCTCGGCGCACGCCGTGATGCCGTCGGGCGAGGGCGAGCGCTCGCGCCACCAGTTGATGGCCGCCTCGATGTCGGTGATGTGGATGGCCGCCATGGCGTGAGGGCGGCAAGGATACCCGCTTCGAAGTGTCGCCGCGTGGCACATGTTGCCGGCCACGCTGTAAGAGGGGAGGCTCGCACGCGACCCAGCGGGTGCATGCTGTGCGCGGCCGTCGCACGTTGCATGCTCACTGTCCGAGGGCCCGAGATGACGCGACTTCCCCAACTGCCGGCTCGCTGCATCGCGGGGCTGCTCCTGGCGCTCGGCGCAGGCGCCGCGCTTGCGCAAGCGTGCCAGGCCGAGTCGGGCGCGCAGGTGCCGGTGGTGGTGGAGCTCTACACGTCGGAGGGCTGCAACTCGTGCCCGCCGGCCGACCGCTGGCTGTCGACGCTGAAAGACAAGCCCGGCGTGCTCGCGGCCGCGTTCCATGTCGACTACTGGGACCGCCTGGGCTGGAAGGATCGCTTCGCGAGCCCGCGCTTCACCGAGCGCCAGGCGCTGTTGCAAGCGGCGGCGGGCGCACGCTACAGCTACACGCCGCAGGTGCTGGTCAACGGGGCCGATTGGCGGCGCTGGCCCGAGCTGCCGAGCGCCGTGAGATCGTCGCCGCTGCGTTTGGTGCTGCAGCGCGACGGCGATCAGGTCGACGTCAGCGTGCAGCCGACGACCGATGCCGCGCGGCGCTGGTCGCTGTGGTGGGCAGCGCTCGAAGACGGCCACGACAGCGACGTCAAGGCGGGCGAGAACAGCGGCGTGCGCCTGCGCCACGACCACGTGGTGCGCCACTACGGCAGCATCGCGCCGTGGAGCGGGCCGCTCGCGCAGCGCATCGCGGTGCCGGCACGCGGCGAGGGCGGACGCGTGTTGCGCGTGGTCGTGGTGGTCACCGACACCGCCAGCGGCGCGACGGTGCAGGCCGCGCAGCTGCGCTGCGCCGGCTAGGGAGGCGGCGCGCGCCCCGATTCAAGCGGCGCGGATCAGGTCGCTCGCCTTCTCGGCGATCATGATCGTCGGCGCGTTGGTGTTGCCGCCGACGATGCGCGGCATGATCGACGCGTCGACCACGCGCAGCCCCTGCATGCCGTGCACGCGCAGCTGCGCATCGACCACGTCGAGCGGGCCCGGTGCCCATGCGGCAGCTGCCCACCGGGTGGTAGATGGTGTCGGCGTGGGCGCGGACGAAGGCCTCGATCTGCTGCGTCGGTCTGCGCGCCGGCCGAGGTTGCCAGCTCGCGCGCCGCCGTGGCCGGCCAGCGCCGGCTGCGACAGGATCGTGCGCATCAGCTTGAAGCCGCGCACCAGGCGCTCGAGGTCGTCGCGCTCGGCCAGGAAGTTGGGGTCGATGCGCGGCGCCGCCAGTCGGGTCGGCGCTGGCCAGCGAGACGCTGCCGCGGCTCTTGGGCCGCAGCAGGCAGACGTGGCACGAGTAGCCGTGGCCGAACACGGTCTTGCGGCCGTGGTCGACCAGCTTGCCGATCACGAAGTGCAGCTGCAGGTCGGGGATCGGCTCGCCCGGGCTGCTCTTGATGAAGCCGCCGGCCTCGGCGAAGTTGGTGGTCAGCATGCCGCTGCGCTGGCGGCGCCACTCGAGCATGCCCTTGCAAGGCGTCGCACGACGCCGCGTGAACGACAGGCCGAACAGGTCTTTGAGCTGCGGCGCGTCGAACACCTGCACGACGTCGACGTGGTCGTGCAGGTTGCGGCCGACGCCGGGCAGGTCGTGCACGCACCGCGATGCCGTGGCGCTGCAGATGCGTCGCCGGGGCCGATGCCCGACAGCATCAGCAGCTGCGGCGACTGCAAGCGCCCCGGCGCACAGCAGCACCTCGCGCGCGGCGGCGCAGTCGCGTGCTTGCCGCCGGCCTGGATGAACTCGACGCCGCTGGCGCGCCGGCCTTCGATGCAGGATGCGCGTGACGCGCGCGTCGGTGATCACCGTGCAGGTTGGCCGCGCGAGCGCGTCGGCGTCAGGTAGGCCTTGGCGGCGCTGAAGCGCTCGCCGTTGCTGGTGCGTCACCTGGTACAGGCCGACGCCCTCCTGCTCGGCGCCGTTGAAGTCGGGGTTGTGCGGCATGGCCGGCCTGCTTGCGCGGCATCGACGAACACCGGGCCGAAGCGATGCGGGCGTGCGCAGGTCCATCACGTTGAGCGGCCCGCCGGTGCCGTGCCAGGCGTCGGCGCCGCGCTCGTTGTGCTCGGCGCGCTTGAAGTAGGGCAGCACGTCGTCGCAGCCCCAGCCGGCGTTGCCCTCGCGCGGCCCAGTGGTCGTAGTCGCTGCGGTGGCCGCGCATGTAGATCATCGCGTTGACCGAGCTCGAGCCGCCGAGCACCTTGCCGCGCGGCTGGTAGCCGCGGCGGCCGTTCAGGCCCGGCTGCGGCACGGTCTCGAAGGCCCAGTTGGCCTGGCCGTTCTTGGCCAGCACGCGCCAGCCCCGCCGGGCAGTGGATCAGCACGCTGTGTGTCGGGCGGGCCGGCTTCGAGCAGCGCGACCGCACGCCGGGGTCTTCGCTCAGGCGCGCCGCGAGCACGCAGCCGGCCGAGCCGCCGCCGACGATCAGGTAGTCGAACGATTGCACGGTGGTGGTGTCCCGACGGTTGTCATGGTGGCCTGCAGGCTTGCAGCAGGTGGCGGGCATGATATCGATGGCCCGAATGGCCGAATTGGAGCTTCGCCTCTACAGTGCGCCGCGGCGACAGCAACACGAGGGACTCGACGATGAACCCCTGCAGACAAGACGGTGCGCGTGGGCGCGTGGTGATGCGCTGGCGTTGGCTGCTGTGGCTGGGCCTCGTCGCCGGCTCGGCGGGCGCGCTGGCGCAGTACCCCGAGCGCACGATCACGATGATCGTGCCGTTTCCGCCGGGCGGCGTGGCCGACACCGTGGCGCGTCCGGTGGCCGAGGCGCTGGCACGCGAGTTGAAGCAGACGGTGGTGATCGAAAACAAGCCCGGCGCCGGCGGCGGGCTCGGCATGGGGCTGGCGGCGCGTGCGGCGCCCGACGGCTACACCGTGCTGCTGGCGCTGTCGTCGATTTCGGTGCTGCCCGAAGCCGACAAGCTGTTCGATCGCAAGCCGGCGTTCACGCTGAACCAGTTCAAGCCGATCGCGCGCTTCACGGCCGACCCCACCGTGCTGGTGGTGCGCGCCGATGCGCCGTGGAAGACGTTCGACGAGTTCGTCACCGACGCCAAGCGCAAGCCGGGTGTCTTCAACTACGGCAGCTCGGGCAACTACGGCACGATGCACGTGCCGATGGAGATGCTCAAGTCGGCAGCGGGCTTTCGCATGGTCCACATCCCGTTCACCGGCGCCGGGCCGGCGGTGGTGGCGCTGCTCGGCGGCCAGGTCGATGCCATCGCCAGCGGCCCGGCCACGGTGGCGCAGCACGTGCGCGGCGGCCGCCTGCGCGCGCTGGCGCATTGGGGCGAGCAGCCGCTGCTGTCGCTGCCGGAGGTGCCGAGCCTCACCAGCCTCGGCGTGCCGGTGCGCTTTGCGCAGTGGTCGGGTCTGTTCGTGCCCGCCGCGGCCCCCGACGAGGTGGTGCAGCGCCTGCGCGCGGCCGCCGGCAAGGTGGCTGCCGACCCGCAGGTGCAGCAGATCATTCGCACCGCCGGCAGCCCGGTCCTGTACCTCGACGCGCCGCAGTTCCAGGCCTACTGGGATGCCGATGCGGCGCTGATGGCCGACGTGGTGCGACGCATCGGCAAGGTCGAATAGCGCGGTAGGGTCTCGCGCCGTCGCACTTCCGCGGCGCGCGTGGCGAGGCTATCGTTGCCGCCCTTTGCAACAACACCCGCTCGGCGGCGCACGCGTCATGTCGACGTCACACGTGCGCTGCACGATGGCGGATTCACAGGAGACCCACTGATGAAGCTCGCGTCCGCACTGCGCCGCATCGCCTGCGGCCTGTCGTTCGGCGGCCTGCTGTTCGGCTGCTCGCTCGTACAAGCCCACGATGGGCGCTCGCACGGCAACCACAACGAGCCGTCACCGCTGGTGATCGGCCACCGCGGCGGCGGCAGCGGCTACCTGCCCGAGCACACGCTGGAGGCGTATGCGCTGGGCATCGAGCTGGGCGCCGACTACGTCGAGCCCGACCTGGTGGCCACCAAGGACGGCCACCTGATCGCACGCCACGAACCGAACCTGATCGACACCACCAACGTTTCGACATTGCCGCGGTTCGCCGACCGGCGGCGCACCGAGGAGATCGACGGCATCCCCACCGACGGCTTCTGGGCCAGCGACTTCACGCTGGCCGAGATCAAGCAGCTCGGCGCCGTGCAGCCGGTGCCGGCGCGCGGCACGCAGTTCGACGGCCGCTTCAAGATCCCGACGCTGGAAGAAGTCATCGACTTCGTGAAGCGCAAGTCGCGCGAGAAGGATCGCCAGATCGGCATCTACCCCGAGACCAAGCACCCCACCTACCACCAGAGCATCGGGCTGGCGCTGGAAGACCGCTTGCTGCGCGTGCTGACGCGGGCCGGCTGGAACCATCGTCACGCGCCGGTGATCATCCAGTCGTTCGAGACCGCGAACCTGAAGTACTTGAACAAGCGCACGTCGCTGCGGCTGGTGCAACTGGTCGACGCCGACGACATCGCGCCCGACGGCACGATCACCTACGCCAAGCCGTTCGACAAGCCCTACGACTGGGTGATCCCCGGGCCGCAACGGCACCTTCGGCGACCTCGTCACGCCGGCCGGCCTGGCCGAGGTGCGCCGTTATGCCGACGGCATCGGGCCGTGGAAGTACTACATCCAGAGCACGGCCTGCAAGACCCTGGCGCCCAGCGGCACCGCGTGCGCCGATGCCAACGGTGACGGCGCGGTCAACGAGGCCGACCGCGTGGTGTTGCCGCCGACGCAGCTGATCGCCAACGCGCACGCGCTCGGCCTGATCGTGCACACCTGGACCTTTCGCAACGAGATCTCACGCCATCCGCTGGACGACCGCAACAACCCGGTCAACGAGTACCTGCGCTTCTTCGAGCTCGGTGTCGACGGCTTGTTCTCCGACTTCGCCGACACCGCAGTGGCGGCGCGCGTGATGTTCAAGCTGAAGAACGACCCCGGCTACGCGCGTTGCCTGGTGCACGACAACGGCTGCACCGATCGCGACTGATCGTGGCGCTTTAGCGCGCCGGCGCCGTGCGATACGGCGGCGGCGCGGCGGTCGTGCCGACCTGTAACTGGTCGATCACCGCCTCGACGTCGTCGATCGAGCGCACCAGCTGTTCGAGCGCCTGCCTTCTGCTCGGCGCGCGCCACGCAGCCCTTCAGCCAGACCCAGCGGCGCTGGCCCTCGATCCACACGCTGGTGTCGGCAAAGCGCCCATCGACGGTGATGGCCTTGACCACCCGTGGCGCGATTTCCCGGTCGTACAAATAGGCGTTGGGCAGGCGGCAGCGCCCGGCCTGGAAACAACTGGTGCCGCGCTCGGCGCGGTAGTGGGCCTCGCGCCGCATCTGCTCTTCGGTGAGCAGTGGCGGGTCGGGCAGCGGGCACGCCGGCAGCGCCGCGGTGACCTGGATGAAGGGGTCGTCGAACCAGTTGCGGCGCTCGCCCGCGGCCGGTCCGCGGCCCCCGCGGCGCGTCACGGCGAGCAGGCAGGCCAAAGCCGCCCCCGCGGTGGCGCGCCGGTCCGACCGGGGGGTTCGCTCAGTCATGGAATGCGGCCATTTGCGGGTACATTAGCCGCACAGACATACAAGAGGCCGTTTCCACAAGGTCTTTGTGTCCGCCCCGGAGTGCGTGCAGTACCGCGCCGAGTGCGGCCCGAGTTTCCGGTTTGACGTTTCTTGAGTGCTTCTGTCCGCGCCGGGTATTCGCCCGGTACGGGGTTCAACCCAACAGTTCACACGAAGGAACTTCATTCCATGAGCACCGAAGGTACACAAACAGGCGTCGTCAAGTGGTTCGATGACGGCAAGGGCTACGGCTTCATCACGCCCGAGGGCGGCGGCAAGGATCTTTTTGCCCACCACAGCGAGATCCGCAACGAAGGCGGTTTCCGCAGCCTGCAGGAGAACCAGCGCGTTCAGTTCGAAGTCAAGCAGGGCCAGAAGGGTCTGCAGGCTGCGAACATCCGCGTGATCTGACGCCTCGCGGGCGGGCACCGAGGGTGTCCGCTGCACGCCAAGCCACGGCCGATGTGTCGTGGCTTTTTCTTTTCCTGGCCCCGACAGGCCTTCAGGCCCCGCCCGGCCGCCCGAAGGGGCCTGATCCCCCGCGGGGACGCGAGCGCAGCGAGCAAGGGGGTCATCTCAGCTCGAGGGCTCGGAGCTGGGCGCCGGTGACGGCGCGGCGTTGTCGGGCTGCGCCGGGGTCGGCGCGTCATCGCGACCGGTTTGCTTGCGCTGGCGCTTTTCTTCGGCCTTGCGCTTCTTGGCCAACTCGCGTTGGCGCTTCTCGTAGGCGTAGTTGGGGGTTGCCAAGGGCTGCTCCTACCGGGCTCGGGTCGCGTCGGGGCACCGCCCGGTGCCCCATGGATGCGCAGCATACGGCATGCCTTTGTCGGCCACGAACGCTTGCATCGTCACGATGGTCGAGGCGCGCAGACCACGCCACAATGGCGGCCCGCGTTGTGGAAGCAACGGTGACGAACTGACACCCGATGACGGCACCCGATGACCTCGGCGCCCTGATGGCGCGTGTGGCACTGCACGATCGGGCGGCCTTCGAGCGCGTGTACCGTGCCACCAGCGCGCATCTCTTGGGTGTCGCACTCCGTATATTGGGCAGCCGCGAGCGCGCCGAAGAGGTGCTGCAGGAAGCCTTCGTCAATGTCTGGCACGGCGCACGCGGCTACAACCCGAGCGTGGCCACGCCGATGACCTGGCTGATCAACATCGTGCGCAACAAGTCGATCGACACGTTGCGGTCGGGCGCCGGCGAGCGCCGCAGCACCAGTGCGCTCGAAGACGAGGCGCTGGAGGTGCGGGCCGACCCGCAGTTGGAGCCGCAACAGCTGCTCGACGCCAGTTTGCAGCGTGCGCACATCGAAGCCTGCATGGCCGCGCTGAACCCGCAACAGCGCCAGGCGCTGGCCCTGGCCTACTACAAGGGCCTGGTGCACAGCGAGATCGCCCAACAGATGGGCGCGCCGCTGGGCACCGCCAAAGCCTGGGTGCGGCGCGGCCTGGACAAGCTGAAGGATTGCCTGGGCGCGCGCGGGCGTGCGACGCTCGGGCGTGACATGAACCTGCTGCAACCCGAGCGCCTGGACCGCCTGGCCCGCGAATACGCGCTGGGCACGCTGCAAGGCGCGGCGCGCCGCCGCTTCGAGCGCGCTGCTGCGCGAGGCGCCGCTCACGATGCGGGTGGTGGCGCATTGGCAGGAGCGTCTGGGCGTGCTGGCCGCTGGCGTGCCCGCGGTGCAGCCGCGCGAGCAGGTGTGGGAAGGCCTGCAGCAGCGTCTGTTCGCCGCGCCGCGGAACGCCGGTTTCTGGCAGCGCTTGCAAGGCCTGCTGGCGCCGCGCGTGCTCGGTGGCGTGCTGGCCGGCGTGCTGATGGCCACCGTGGTGCTGCGCCTGCAGCCGCAGTGGCTGGACCTGGAGCCGCACAGCGAGGCGTTGCCGCAGAGTTACGTCGGCCTGCTGGTGAGCGAGGCCGGACAGGCCACCTTGCTGGCGAGTTCGCGCCGCCACGGCCGCTCGATCACCGTGAAGCTGCTGCAGCCGATCGAGGTGCCGAGCGGGCAGGTGGCCCGGCTGTGGGCGCTGCCGCGCGAAGGCGCGCCGTTCCTGGTGGGCGAAGTGCCGGCCAAGGGGTCGGCGACCATCGGCCTGCCCGACAGCGCGGAGAAGCTCTTTTTCACCGTCGCGCGCCTGGGCGTGACCATCGAGCCGGCCGGCGGCGACGCCCGCGCGCCGGCAGGCCCGTTCGTCGCCAGCGGGCACTGCGTGAAGCTGTGGTGATGCGCGGCCCTGGGCATCGTGACCCGCCCCGGCGTGCTGCGTCCGCCGCTGCGGCGGCTCCGTACGTGGCCTGCAGGCACCTGCAGGCGCGGCGTGCTTCAAGCCCTCACAACCCACCTCGAGGATCGTCATGAAACAACTGCTCGTTCACCTCGTCTCGGCCGCCGTGATCGCGCTGGCGCTGCAGCAGGGCGCCTTTGCCGCCGACACCCCCGAGCCGGCCGCGCCCGACAAGCTGGCGCAGGCGCGCGGCCTGATCAAGGACAAGAAGTGGGTCGAGGCGATCGACGAACTCAAGCGCGTCAACGACCCGGCCAGCGCCGACTGGAACAACCTGATGGGCTACAGCCTGCGCAAGGCGCAGCACGCCCGACCTCGCCGGCGCCGAGCGCCACTACAACGAGGCGCTGCGCATCAAGCCCGACCACCGCGGCGCGCTGGAGTACTCCGGCGAGCTGTACCTGATCAAGGGCGATCTCGCCGCCGCCGAAAAGCGCCTGGCCGTGCTCGACAAGGCGTGCATGTTCGGCTGCGAGGAATACACCGACCTGAAGAAGGCGATCGAGCGCTACAAGGCGGCGGGCAACAAGTACGTCGCCGCGCAGTGACGCGCCGCGCCCGCTGACCGACGCGACACGTCGCCCGCCGCGGCGCCGCCGCTCACACGATGACGCAGTCGACCGTCACGCTGTGCGTGTGGCCGTCGCCGGCGAACGCGGTCGACGTCACGGTGACGGCCGTTCCGGCCTTCAACTGCGCCAGTTGTGCGGCGCTGAACGTCACCTGGTGGCTGTGGCCGGCCGCGCCGGCGATGTCGTAGCTCTTGGGGGTCTGCGAGTCGAGGTCGGCCACCGGAATCGTCAGCACGTGGCCGTGGTTGCCGGCAATCGACTCGCTGCAGCCGCTGGTGGGGAGCGGCGCCGGATTGCCGCCGTTGTAGCTGCTGCCGCCGCCACCACAACCGCTGAACACGAGCAGCGCGCTGCCGCCGGCGAGCGCCTCGATGAACCGTTTGCGCGAAATGTTCACTGTGGCCTCCTGGTGTCGGCCCCGCGCGCGGCACCGCACTGCGTGATGACCACGTGCGGGGTTGAAGGTGCATACGTCGGCTGCGGCGCCTGAATTCCTGCGTGGGGCGTCGTTTTGCGTCGGCGTGTGACCGCGGCCTGTCGCCTGTGCGTCTCAGGGTGATCGTTGCACCGCGGCCGATCCGCTACGCTGGCGGCCTTTGGGCGTTTCGCACCGGTCCATGTTCTCGCGCTTCGAACGGTTGATCCCTCCCTACCCGGAGCAGGCGCCGCCGCGACTGCCGCGTGGCCTGCTGCCTTTCGTGTGGGCCTGCACGCAGGGCCTGCGCGGCTACGTGGCGGTCATCATCGTGTTGGTGGCCGCGGTGGGCATGTTCGAAGCGTTCCTGTTCGGCATGCTGGGGCACGTGGTCGATTGGCTGGGCAGCCTGCCGCCGCAGCGGCTGTGGCTCGATGAAGGTGGCACCCTGCTGCTGCTGGCGGGCGCCCTGGTGGCCAGCATCGGGGTCGTCATGGTCTGGTGCCTGGTCAAGTACCAGGCCATCTCGTCGAACTTTCCGATGCTGCTGCGGTGGAATTTCCACCGCCTGATGCTCGACCAGAGCATGGCTTTCTATCAGGACGAGTTCGCGGGCCGCATCTCGACCAAGGTGATGCAGACGGCGCTGGCGGTGCGCGACACGGTGATGATCATCTGCGACATCCTGGTGTTCGTGGTCATCTACTTCGTCACCATGGTGCTGCTGGTCGGCGGCTTCGATGCACTGCTGTTGTTGCCGTTTCTCGGCTGGCTGGTGTTGTACGTGTCGGCCCTGCGCTGGTTCGTGCCGCGGCTGGGGCGCGTCGCGCAGCAGCAGGCCGATGCGCGCTCGCTGATGACCGGGCGCATCACCGATGCCTACACCAACATCGCGACCGTGAAGCTGTTTTCGCATGCGCGGCGCGAGGCGGCGTTCGCGCGCGGCGCGATGCAGGAGTTCATGGGCACCGCCTACACGCAGTTCCGCCTGGTCACCGGCGTCGAAGTGGTCAACCACGCGCTGAGCATGGGCCTGATCCTCGGCACCACCGGGCTCACGCTGTGGTTGTGGACACAGGGGCGCGTCGGTGTCGGCGCGGTGGCGGCGGCCACCGCGATGGCGCTGCGCCTGAACGGCATCTCGCACTGGATCATGTGGGAGATGGCGATGCTGTTCGAGCACGTGGGCACGGTGCAGGACGGCATGAACACGTTCTCCAGGCCGCAGGCGGTGGTCGACCGCGCAGATGCCAAGCCGCTCGTGGTGTCGCGCGGCGACATTCGCTTCGAGCAGGTGCGGTTTGCCTATGGCAGCGCAGCCGCGGTGATCGAAAACCTCGATCTGCACATCCGGCCCGGCGAGAAGATCGGCCTGGTCGGCCGCTCGGGTGCCGGCAAATCCACCGTCGTCAACCTGCTGCTGCGCTTTTACGACCTCCACGAAGGCCGCATCCTGATCGACGGCCAGGACATCGCGCACGTCACGCAGGTCAGCCTGCGCGCGCAGGTGGGCATGGTCACGCAGGACAACTCGCTGCTGCACCGCTCGGTGCGCGACAACATCCTGTACGGCAGGCCCGACGCCGGCGATGCGCAGATGATGGCGGCGGCGCGCCGCGCCGAGGCGCACGAGTTCATCGAAGGCCTCCTCGACCCGAAGGGCCGCCGCGGCTACGACGCCCACGTCGGCGAGCGCGGCGTCAAGCTGTCGGGCGGCCAGCGCCAGCGCGTCGCGATCGCGCGCGTCATGCTCAAGGACGCGCCGATCCTGCTGCTCGACGAGGCCACCAGCGCGCTGGACAGCGAGGTCGAGCAGGCGATCCAGGCCAGCCTGTACCGGCTGATGGAGGGCAAGACCGTGGTCGCGATCGCGCACCGGCTGTCGACCATCGCGGCGATGGACCGGCTGATCGTGCTCGACCGCGGCCGCATCGTCGAGCAGGGCAACCACCGCGCGCTGCTGGCGCGCGGCGGGCTGTACGCGCGGCTATGGGCGCATCAGAGCGGCGGCTTTCTCGGCGAAGACGCCGATGACGACGAGCCGCTGCCGGCGCTGGCCGATCAGTAGTCGGTGGTAAAGCGCGAGCGCAGCCAGCCCTCGAGCATCACTTTCTCGTGGTGCAGCGGATCACGCGTGCTGTAGCCGTAGATCTGGCCGTGGCGGCCGTAGTTCACGTCGGCCACTCTTTCCTCGCCGCTCTTGATCGGCGCGCCGTTGGCCTCCAGCGTATAGCGCAATTTGAAGGTTGGCCAGTCGGCACTTCTGGCCACACGCAGGCCGCGGGCCGAGCCGGCCTGCGGTTTGACGTAGCCGGTCAGGTCGACGTCGAGCACGCTGAGGTTGAGCACCTGTCCGTCGGGCAAGTGGCGCTGGCCGAGATCCTTGAGGAACAACTCGATCTCTTTTAGGTTGGCCGGCACATCGTGCTGAGTGTTGCCGGCGTCGGAGAACTTGTCGGGTTCGACAAAGGTGACGTTGACAGTGCCGCCGGCGCTCGCCGCTGCTGCGGCGAGGCTCAGGAGTGCGGCGGTGGCGATCGAACGCATGGCTGGCACCTCCATAAAACGGTCGGTTAGGTGGATGCAACGCTGCAGCCGCGCTGCCCGACGACACGTTCCTTCAATTGCAATCGGGGCCGAAGCTCAATGGTCGGCCAGCAGGTGCGCGATCGAGTTGGCGTAGTAGCGAAGCAAAGCCAGCTCGCTGGCACGCGCAGAGTACAAACCGTCGGCCTCGTCGACGAGATGACGCTGCGTCAGCATACGCAGGCCGGCGCCCACTGCATAGTCCCAATCCTGCCGCGGCACGTAAAGCCGCGCGCCGCGGGCCTCCAGCCGGCTGACCAGCGTGGCGACCGCCGACTTCAGATCGAACAGGCTGTACGGCTGCGCCGGTTCGCGCAGCAGCACGCTGGCCACCAGCGGCACCGGCAACACCGGAATCAGGCGGCCGACCTCGGCCATCAAATGGCGGCCCAGCGCCGCCACCTCGGCATGTCGTCGTTCGCGATCGAGGTGGTCGAGGTCGATGCCGCGCGCCGCCGCCCACGCGCGCACCGACACCGGCGTGCCGAAGTTGACGCAGGCGTAGCCGAAGCGGTGCCAGCGGCTGCGCACCAGCAGCCACAACTGATTGGCCACGAACTTCAGCGTGTTGCCGAGCGCCCGCACGCGCCCCGGGCGCTTGGCGTCGGGTGACAGCAGCTGCGTGCGGTCCTCGAGCACGCGGTCGTAGTTCAGGCCCAGCGGCACGAAGTACAGGTCGCGCTCGCCGTGGGTGTGAAAGCCGCGCAGCATGTAGTCGAGCACGCCGAAGCGCGGCTCGCGCAGGCGGCCGTCGCGCGTGAGCCCGCCTTCCGGGTACACCGCCTGCGTGACGCCGGCCTCGGTGGCCATCGCGATGTAGCGTTCGAGCACGCGACGGTACAACTCGTCCTTGGAGTTGCGGCGCACGAAGTAGGCGCCCATCGCGCGGATCAGCTGCTGCAGCCCCCACAGCCGTGCCCACTCGCCGACCGCGTACGACAGCGCGGCGCGTTCGGCCGACAGGTACGAGGCGATGATGTAGTCCATGTTGCTGCGGTGGTTCATCACGAACACCACCGTCGCATCCTCGGGGATCGCGGCCAGGCCGGCGTCGTCGGTGTAGCCGATGCGCACGCGGTACAGCGCCTGCGACAGCTTCTTGCCGATCCAGTAGCCGACCCGAAAGTACATGTAGGCGTTGAACGCCGGCACGATCTCGCGTGCGTAGCGCTGTGCCTGCGCCAGCGCCACCTCGCGCGGCATCTCGTGCGCGTCGGCGAACGCGCGCGCGGCGTTCTGCACCTTCTCGTCGAACACCAGCCGGTCGATCATCGCCTGGCGCCGCACCTGCTGGAACGGCCGGATGTGGATCGGCAGGTGCTGCGACACCTCGTCGAGCACCTTGTTGGCGCGGCTGCGGATGAACCAGCGGGCGCTCGGCATCAGCAGGCGCTCGAGCAGTGCCCAGACGGCCAGCAACGCGACGATCAGCGCCAGCCACAACGGCACGGTGATGCTTGACGACACTCGGGCTCCCTCCTGTCGGGCGCGACTGTACGTCAGCAGCGCGCAGCGGCGCGGGTGACACGCCTCTTCGGCGGCGTCGGCAAGCGGCGCCGCCGGGCACGCGGGCCGTGCCCTAGTGCGCGGCCTTGTCGCCCCAGAGCTGCTTCAACCGCGCATCGCGCCCGCACGCCGTGCGGTAGTACTGGTAGCGCACCGGGTTCTTCTTGTAGTAGTCCTGGTGGTATTCCTCGGCCGGGTAGAACGCGCCGGCGGGCGCGATCTCGGTGACGATCGGCTGCTTGAACGGCTTGCTCTTTTGCAGCGCGTCGAGCGAGGCCTTCGCCGCCTGGAGCTGCGCCGCATCGTTGGCGAAGATCGCCGTGCGATACGGCGAGCCGTGGTCGCAGAACTGCGCGTCCTTGGTGGTCGGATCGATGGTGCGCCAGAAGTGCTCGAGCAGTTGCTCGTAGCTCACCTTGCTGGGGTCGAACACGATCTCCACCGCCTCGGCGTGGCCGGTGAGCTTGGCCGCCACCTGCTCGTAGCTCGGGTTGGCCACCGTGCCGCCGGTGTAGCCCGAGGTGGTGGAGAGCACGCCCGGGCACCTTGTCGAAGTCGGCCTCGACGCACCAGAAGCAGCCGCCCGCGAAGGTGGCCTTGGCGGCGGCTGCCGGCGCGGGTGGCCTGCGCGACCGCCCAGCTGACAGTCACGCCCAGACGCCAAGGCCGCCAGCCAGCGTCTGCCGTGTGGATGCGGCCTGCTGCTCATGCCGCCTCCGGCAGGAACTTCAGCGCGACGCCGTTGTTGCAATAGCGCTTGCCGGTCGGCTGCGGGCCGTCGTCGAACACGTGGCCCTGGTGGCCTTCGCAGCGCGCGCAGTGGTACTCGGTGCGCGGCAGCAAGAGCTTGAAGTCGCGTCTTGGTGCCCAGCGCGCCCGCGATCGGCGTGTGAAAACTCGGCCAGCCGGTGCCGCTTTCGTACTTGTGCTGCGACAGGAACAACGGCAGCTCGCAGCCGGCGCAGGCATAGATGCCCTTGCGCTTCTCGCCGTTGAGCGGGCTCGAGCCGGGGCGCTCGGTGCCTTCCTGGCGCAGCACCGCGTATTGCTGCGGGCGTCAGGCGCTCGCGCCACTGCGCATCGCTCAGGCGCAGCGGCACGATGTCGGAGCGCAGCGGCTTGCGGTGCGGCCTGGGCCTTGTTGGCCAAGCCGACGGCAGCGAGCAGCGAAAACAGATAACGACGTGTCATGGGCAGTCCCTCGGGGGCCGGCAAGATTCTCGGACTGCGTTGAGTCGGCCGAGTTCGGGTTTTCTTGCACCACCGCTCGTCGTGCGGATCAACGGCCGACGATGGCCAGCAACTCGACCTCGAACTGCAGCGTCGCGCCCGGCGGGACCACGCCGCCGGCGCCGCGCTCGCCGTAGGCGATCGCCGGCGGGCAGGTCAGCTTGGCCTTGCCGCCCACCTTCATGCGCTGCACGCCCTCGGTCCAGCACTTGATCACGCGGTCGAGCGGAAACTCCGCCGGCTGGCCGCGCGAATAGGAGCTGTCGAACTCCTTGCCGTCGGGGAACGTGCCCCGGTAGTGCACGCGCACCTTGTCGGTGGCTTGCGGGCTCGGGCCCGAGCCCTCTTTGAGCGCGCGGTACACCAGGCCCGAAGGCGTGGCCTCGGCGCCGGGCTCCTTGGCGGCCTTGGCTGCGGCATCGGATTGCGACCACGCGAGCGTGGCCAACGACAGCGCGAACGCGGCTGCGAGCGGGGCGAACTTCAATCGGCTCTCCTGGTGGATGGGATCGAGGCGCCCGATCAACGCGGGGCGTCGTCGTCGCGCAGGAACAGTTCGGGGTCGACCATCGTGCGGTTCAGGCTCACCGACCAGTGCAGGTGGGCCCCGGTCACGCGGCCGGTGGCGCCGACGGCGCCGATACGCTGGCCGGCTGCCACCGTGTCGCCCGGCTTCACGTCGATCGCGCTCAAGTGGCACAGCATCGACAACAGGCCCGCGCCATGGTCCAGCCAGATGGTGCGGCCGTTGAAGAAGTAGTCGCCGGTGTCGAGCACGCGAGCGGCGGCGGGCGCGACCACCGGCGTGCCGGTTTCGGCCGCGATGTCCATGCCGCTGTGCGGATTGCGCGCCTGGCCGTTGAACACGCGGCGCAGGCCGAACGAGCTCGAGCGCGGCCCGCTGGTCGGCGCCAGCATGCGCAGGTCCGGCGGCCACTGCGCGGTGAAGGTGGCAACCACCTCGCTCTGGTGCGCTCTCTCGCGTTCGTGGCGTGCCAGGTCTTCCTTCGACAGGTCGACCGTGCGCTGCGGCACTTTCAGATGCTGCTCCGCGTACTGCTTGGGCTCGATCCGGTAGCTGAGCGTGGCCTCGGGCTGGCCGTCGCGCCGCACCTGCAGCACGCCGGCACCCGGCTTGGCGGACAGCGGAATGCCCACCAGCGCGACCCATCGCGACGGCATCGCCCAGCACCATCAGCGGCACGCTGGCCGCCATCGCTTGCGGCCGCGCGGCCGACGCGCCGAGATCCACGGCCACCACACCGCCGGGCACACCGCGTTGCTTGGGCAACTCGATCGCTGCGGCCCCAGCCGCTGCCAGCCCGGCGATGGCCAACGACAGGCAAAGACGCAGGCGCACGGAGGGCGCAAACGGTGGACGGGCGTTGGTGCATCGCAGGAATTGTCGCCTCGCAGCGCAGCCGGCGCCCGCAGTCTGCCTAAACTGATCGGCATGACGTTGCAACGGCAGGTTTCGTGGCCACCACGCCGACGCATGCTGCGCCACCTGCTCGCGCTCGGGGGCGCCGCCGCGCTGGGTGCCTGTGGCCGTCGCAAGCCCCAGGCGACCACGGTGAGTGCCGGCGCCACCGTGTTGGCTTTGGGTGACTCGTTGACCTACGGCACCGGGGCCACGCCCGACACCAGCTACCCCGCGGTGCTGGCGGGGTTGAGTGGCTGGCAGGTGGTCAACGCGGGTGTGCCGGGCGACACCTCGGCGCAGGCGTTGCAGCGCCTGCCCGCGCTGCTGCAGGAGCACAAGCCGGCGCTGGTGCTGGTGAGCATCGGCGGCAACGACCTGCTGCGCCGCCTGCCCGAGGCCGACACCCGCGCCAACCTGCAGCGCATCTGCGAGCAGGCGCTGGCCGCCGGCGCGCAGGTGATGGTGCTCGCGGTGCCGAGGCCGAGCGTCGCGACCGCTTTCACCGGCTCGTTGAGCGACCACCCGCTGTACGCCGAAGTCAGCGGCGGCCCTGAAGTTGCCGCTGCACGAACGCGGCTGGTCGAGCGTGCTGGCCGACGAAGCGCTGCGCGCCGACGCGATCCACGCCAACGCACGCGGCTACGCGCAGATGGCGCGCAACGTGTACGACGCGGCGCTGGGCCTCGGGCCTGGCGCAGGCGCGTTGACGGGCGCTGCGCCGCGGCTTGCCTTACTTCGCTGCCAGGGCGTCGGCGCCCGCCTTGGCCGCCACGCCGTCCTGCTCGGAGGTGACACCGGAGACGCCGATGCCGCCGACGATCTTGCCGTCGACCACCAGCGGGATGCCGCCTTCGACCGGGCTCATGCCGCGCAGGGCCAGCAAGCGCAGGCCCGCGCCACCGCTCGCCAGGCCGTCCTGCACCACCTTGGTCGTGCGCCGGTAGATCGCCGCCGAGACGGCCTTGTCCTGCGCCACCTCGACGCTGGCGGTCTGCGTGTTGTCCATCTTCTCGAACGCCACCAGATGGCCGGCGTTGTCGACGATGGCGACGGCCACCGGCCAGTTGTTCTTGCGCGCCTCGGCCTGTGCGGCGGCGATCGCCTTCTTCGCCTGGTCGAGGGTCACGTTGGCGCCGTACTGGGGCACCTGGGCCACGGCGGCCGAGCCGGCGAACAGATACGCCACGAACGCTGCGGCCACGAAGCGGAATTGGGCAAGCATGGGGTCTCCTCGATGGGGTGTTGGCCGCCGCTGCATCGCCGGCGGGTCGCGCAGTTTACGGAGCGAGCGCGCGCAGCATTCCAGCGCGCCGGTGGAGCATTGCTTTCTCAGGAAGCGCTCAATCGCGGTGCCAGCGTCGCAAACTGCTCGTCCTGGGGCTGCGCCGGCAGGGCGCCGGTGGCGCTGGCCTGCGCCACCACCTGCGCGAGCAGGCGGATGCCCAGCGGCGCCAGCGCACGCTCCCACAACTCGCGTGCGCCCTCGCCGGGCTTGACGAAGCACCAGTCCTGTGCCGCGATGGCGCCGGCATCCATGCGCTCGGCCAGGTGGTAGATCGAGCCGCCGGCGATCGCATCGCCGCACTTGACGGTCCACTCGACGGCGGCGACGCCGCGGTGGCGCGGCAGCAGCGAGGGGTGGTAGCCGATGCCGCCCAGCCGCGCCTTGGCCACCGCGTCGGCATCGACCCGCGCGTGCGTGTGCGCCGCGACGATCAGTTCGGTGCCGTCGGCGATTTCGGCAGCCGGTACGTGCCTTCTGTCGTGCTGCACGCGCATCGGGATGCCGAGCGCCTGCGCGCGCAGCGCCAGGCGATCGTCGGCGGCCGGCGCGACCACTTGCAGCACTTGCACGTCGAGCGCGACCAGTTTGTCGAGCACGGCTGCGCCGAAGAATCGTGAGCCAACCAAGGTGATTTTCAGGGGCACGGCAGCTCCGCTCTAGGGGATGACGTTGCAACGAACGCATCCGCGCGGCGCTCGTCAGGCGCTGCGCGATGCACGACGGCCGAACGTCACTTCGACCACGAGTCCTTCAAGCCCGTGATGCGGTTGAACACGGGTGTCGCACTCGAGTGGTCGATGCGGTCGGTGACGAAGTAGCCGTGGCGCTCGAACTGAAAGCGCTGGTCCAGGCGTGCAGCCGGCCAACGAGGGTTCGACCCACGCCCGCGCGAGCGCGAGGCTGTTCGGATTGAGCGCTTGCAGGAAGTCGCGCTCTCCGGCATCGGGCTGCGGCTCGGTGAACAGGCGATCGAACAGACGCACGGTGGCGACGCTGCCGCCGCCTTCGCCGGCGGCGTGTGCACCGACCCAGGTGATGGTGCCCTTGACCTTCACCGCGTCGGCGCCCGGCGTGCCGCTCTTGGTGTCGGGCACCACGCGCGCCAGCACGGCGCTGACGCGGCCTTGACCGTCTTTCTCGCAGCCGGTGCACTCGACGACCATGCCGTACTTCAGGCGCACCTTGTTGCCTGCGAACAGACGAAAGAAGCCCTTGGGCGGCACTTCGGCGAAGTCGTCGCGCTCGATCCACACCTCGGGTCCGAGCGTGAAGTGGCGCTGGCCGAGCTCGGGCCGCTGCGGATGCGCGCTCGCCGTGCACGGCTCGCGGTGCGATGCCGCGCCGAACACGTCGGCCCAGTTGGTGAGCTTGAGCTTGAGCGGGTCGAGCACGGCCATCGCGCGCGGCGCCTGCGGCTCGAGGTCGTCGCGCAGCGCGATCTCGAGCACCGAGTAGTCGACCCAGATGTTGGTCTTGGAGGCGCCGGTGTCCTCTGCCATCTTGCGGATCGACGCCGGCGTGTAGCCGCGCCGGCGCATGCCCGCCAGCGTGGGCATGCGCGGGTCGTCCCAGCCGCTGACGTGGCCTTCGTCGACCAGCTGCTTCAACTTGCGCTTGCTGGTGATCACGTAGGTCAGGTTGAGCCGCCCGAACTCGATCTGCCTGGGCAGCGGTCGCTGCAGCAGGCCGCCTTCGGCCAGCTTGTCGAGCAGCCAGTCGTAGAACGGCCGCTGGTCCTCGAACTCCAGCGTGCAGAAGCTGTGCGTGATGTTCTCCAGCGCGTCCTCGATCGGGTGCGCGTAGGTGTACATCGGGTAGATGCACCAGCGGTCGCCGGTGTTGTGGTGCGTCGCGCGCTTGATGCGATACAGCGTCGGGTCGCGCAGGTTGATGTTGGGCGAGGCCATGTCGATGCGGGCGCGCAGCACCATCGCGCCGTCGGCATGCCGGCCGTCGCGCATCTCGCGAAACAGCCGCAGGTTGTCGTCGCGCGCGCGGTTGCGGTACGGGCTGTCGGTGCCTGGCGTGTTGAAGTCGCCGCGGTTGGCACGCATCTGCTCGGCTGTCTGCTCGTCCACGTACGCCAATCCGGCCTCGATCAGGCACTCGCCGGCGCGGTACATGAAGTCGAAATAGTCGCTGGCGTAGTAGAGATGGCTGGTGCCGTTGGCGTCCCAGCTCCAGCCCAGCCAGTGCACCATCTCGATGATGGCGTCGACGAACTCCTGCTCTTCCTTCTCCGGGTTGGTGTCGTCGAAGCGCAGGTGGCAGACGCCTCCGAACTCGGCGGCCAGCCCGAAGTTCAGGCACACGCTCTTGGCGTGGCCGATGTGCAGGTAGCCGTTGGGCTCGGGCGGAAAACGTGTGCGGATGCGCGCCGGGTCGCTCGCGCCCGCCGCATGGTGCGCCGCGTCACCCGGGCTGCCGCCGAAACGCCGCCCGGCGTAGCTGCCCGCCGCGAGATCGCGCTCGATCACCTGGCGCAGGAAATTGGCGGGCTTGGCGGGGTTTTCGGTCTTGGCGGGCGCGGACATCGGGCGACGCGCGGGGACGCCGCGCACGACAGCAGACCGTCACGATTCTATCGGCACGCTTCACAAGCCTTTACCCAACGCAGCGGCTTTGCCGTGAACCGAACTGCGCGGTGTGCCGTTGAAGTGCGAAGGCCGGCGTCTGGCGGGCCTGTCCAGTCGCAGGAGATCGATATGGCTCGCCTCGTTGCACGCACCCTGATGGTCATTGGCGCGACCGCCGTGTTGGCTGCCGGACCGGCACACGCTGCCAACGTTCACTGGAGCGTCGGCATCCAGGCCCCGATCGCCCCAGGAGTCTCGGTGGGCACGGTGATCTCGAGTCAGCATGGGTTCCCGGTGGTGGTACCGGTTGTGGCCCCGCCCCCGGTGTACTGGCCAGCCCCTGTGGTTTATGCGCCGCCGATCTACGCCGCCCCGCCGGTCTACGCCCCGCCGATTTACGCGCGACCTATTTATGCGCCGCGTGTCGTGTATGGCGCCCCCGTGTGGGTGGGTGGCCGTTGGGTGCGTGGCCCGGTGCATCATCATCATCCGCACCCCGGCGGGTGGCGTCATGGGTTCGATCACCGCCCGGCGCCGGTGCCCGTGCGCAGGCCGGGCCGCGAAGTTCGCTACTGAATCGGTTGGCTCACGTCGCGGCGCGCCTGAACACCAGCACGACGTTGGTGCCGCCGAAGGCGAACGAGCTGCTGATCGCGGCATCGAGGCCAGCGGCAGCCTGCTGTGCTTGCAGCACGAGGTGAACGCCGCACTGCGGATCGGGCGTCTCGCAATGTGCGTTGGGCGGCAGTTGCTGGCGGCGCAGCGCGAGGATCGTCACCACCGCCTCCAGCGCACCGGCCGCACCCAGCAGGTGGCCGTGCAACGCCTTGGTCGAGCTGACCCGCAGGCGATCGGTGGCCGCGCCCCAGACCGCCCGCAACGCGTCGCACTCGACGAGGTCGCCGATCTGCGTTGCGGTGCCGTGTGCGTTGCAATAACCCACGTCCCGCGGCGCCAGGCCGGCATCCGACAGCGCGCCGCGCAAGGTGCGCTGCTGGCCGGCGCTATCGGGCTTGGTCAGGTGAGTCGCGTCGCAGGTGATGGCGCTGCCGGCCAGCTCGGCATGCACGCGCGCGTTGCGGCGCCGCGCACGCTCGGCGGACTCCAGCACCACGAAGGCCGCGCCTTCGCCGAGCACGAAGCCGTTGCGGTTGGCCGCGAACGGCTTGCACGCGTGCGCCGCCTCGCCGTCTTGGAACGACGCCAAAGTCTGCAACGCCTGCCAGGCCGACACCACGCCGGGAACGATCAACGCTTCTGCGCCGCCGGCGATCGCGACGTCGACATCGCCGCGTCGCACCGCGCGTGCGGCTTCGGCCAGCGCGACGGCCGACGAGGCACAAGCCACCGAGTAGGTGAGCACAGGCCCCTGCACGCCGTGGCGCATCGCCACGTGTGCGGCCGGCGCGTTGGGCATGAACGCGGGCACCGTGAGCGGCGGCACCCGGCCGCCGCGTTGCCCCGACGCATACGCCGCCTCGAGTGCCGCCGCACCCCCCATGCCGCAGCCGGCGTAGACCCCGATCCGATCGGGCGCCGCGTCGAGCGCACCGGCATCA
Source organism: uncultured beta proteobacterium (assembly GCA_963827645.1). Classification (GTDB taxonomy): domain Bacteria; phylum Pseudomonadota; class Gammaproteobacteria; order Burkholderiales; family Burkholderiaceae_C; genus JAEUPI01. The sequence continues at coordinate 35,264 of CAWHBZ010000042.1, forward strand.
CGCAGCGCCAGGCTGGCGGCGGCCACCGCGAGCCGGCTGACCCGATCGACGCCGGGCAGCTGCAACTTGGTGAACCAGCGCGACTCATCGAACGCAACTGTCGCTGCAGCCGCGGGTCTGGCGAGTTCGGGAAACACTGCACGCACGGCCGACTCGCCGCGCATCAGCGCGTCGAACACGCGATCGGGATCATCGCCATGGGGCGAAACCAATCCGATGCCGGTGACTGCAACCATCGGCGAACGCGGCGTCGTGCGGTGCAGGCCGGTGGCGTGGCTGCTCGTGCGCGACGGCGCGGTTCAGGCAGCGCGCTTGGCGCGCAGCCGGTCGATCAGGTCGGCCAGGCCGGCCAGGGTCTCGAGCTGCCGGTGCTCGTAGGGCAATGCGAGGCCCAGGCGGTCTTCGACCTCGAACAGGAACTCGGCCACGGCCAGCGAATCGAGACCTTGCTCGCGCATCGACAGGTTGGGGTCGAGCGCACCGGGCTCGATGTTGTACTTCTCGCGAATGATGTTCTGCAGATCGCTGAGCGAACTCATGACGTGGCTCCCTCCGTGAGGGCCACGCGCGGGGTGGGTCGGCTCGCCCATCGCTCGGCTCGTTGCCATCAGTGCGCCATGATATGGCCCCGGCGTCGAGCGCCGCCGCCATGCAGCGCGGGCAGGGCCACTGCCAGGGCCAACAGCAGGCCCGCCGCGACGTCCCACCACACGTGCTGCTTGACCGCCAGCGTCGACCACACGATCAGCGCGAACCACGACGCGCTGGCGCCGCGCAGCCAGCGCGGCATCGCCAGCTCGCGCAGCAGCCGGTCGAGCCACAGGGCCGAGAAAGCGGCGGTCGCGACATGCAGCGACGGGCACGCATTGCCCGCCGCATCGACACCGCGCAACAGCTCGAAGCCGGCGTGCTGGGCGATGTCCACCACGTGCCGCGGCACCGCGGTCGGCCATAGGTAGAAGCAGGCCAGGCCGGCCACGCAAAGGCCGGCCGATCCACCAGCCATAACGAATCAACTCACGCGCGTTCGGCATCAAAGCCGGCGGCAGCACGACGTACACCCACAACGAGACGTAGGGCCACAGCGCCCAGGGCTGAAAGCCGATCCAGCGGTCGAGCGCGGTCAGCGGCATCTCGAAAACGGGCTGCGCGGGATGGCGCAGCAGATGGAAGTAGCCGACGAAGAACAACGACATGAACGTCGGTGGTGCCGACCACCTTCAGCCAGAAGCACGCACGCAGCCGCGCGCCCAAGTGCGCCCAGCGGGCCGACGCCGCGTCGTGCAGGCGCGGCGCAGACGCTGCGACGGCCGCTGGGGGCACCGACGGCGCCGCGGCTGGCAGCTCGCTGACGGGCATGGCGCGCAGCGTACCACCGGTGCCCTGCGACGGGCTACCACCTCGCGATGGCGATAATGCGCGGGTGCGACCCGACGGCATCACAACGCAGCGGGCGCGGCCGGCGAGCTTGCCGCCCCACGCGCCGTTGCCTGAGTACTACGGCAATGAGGACGAGCACGAGCGCTTCGTGCGCCACATGTTCGATGCCACGGCTGCCGACTACGAGCGGGTGGAGCGGCTGCTGGCCTGGGGCACCGGCTCGTGGTATCGCCGCCAGGCGCTGCGCCGCGCCGGTTTGAACCGAGGGCATGCAGGTGCTCGATGTCGGCACCGGCACGGGCCTGCTCGCACGCCAGGCGCTCGAGCTGTGCGGCACGCAAGGTTCGCTGATCGGCGTCGACCCGAGCGCGGGCATGATGGCGCAGGCCCGTCTGCCGCGGGCGTCGCTGCTGCAAGGCCGTGCCGAGGCGCTGCCGTGCGCCGATGCCACGAGCGATTTCCTGTGCATGGGTTACGCGCTGCGGCACCTGAGCGACCTCGACCTGGCGCTGTCGGAGTTCTTCCGCGTGCTGCGGCCGGGCGGCGCGCTTGCTGATGCTCGAGATCACGCGGCCGCGCAGCGCGCTGGCGCAATGGGCGCTCAAGGGTTACATGCGCACGCTGGTGCCGGTGGCAGCGCGCCTGGTCACGCGCCGCGCCGACACGGCCACGCTGTGGCGCTACTACTGGGACACGATCGAAGCGTGCATCGCGCCGAGCGAAGTGCTCGACGCGATGCGTCGCGCCGGATTCGTCGAGGTCGACCAGCATGTCGAGCTCGGCATCTTCCGCGAATACACCGCCTGCAAGCCGAGGCTGGCATGAGCGCGGCGGGGATGGCGTGGCCGCCGTGCCGTGTGACGTGCTGGTGGTCGGCGGCGGACCGGCGGGCTCCACGGCAGCGGCGCTGCTCGCGCGCCAGGGTCGCCACGTCGTGTTGGTGGAAAAGACGCATCACCCGCGCTTTCACATCGGCGAATCCTTGCTGCCGGCCAACGTGAAGCTGTTCGACCAGCTCGGCCTGCGCAGCGAACTCGAGCGCATCGGCATCCGCAAATGGGGCATCGAGTTCGTCTCGACCGAACATGCGCACTCGAGCTTCCTGGAGTTCGGCGACGCCTGGGACAAGACCATGCCGTACGCCTGGCAGGTGCGCCGCTCGGTGCTCGACGAGATCCTGTTTCGCCACGCCGCGGCCAGCGGCGCACAGGCTCTCGAAGGCTGCAAGGTCACGCAGGTGGAGTTCGACGACAGCGGCGTGCTCGGCGCAAGCGGTGATGCAAGACGGTACGCCGCGGCGCTGGCGTGCACGCTACCTGCTCGATGCCAGCGGCCGCGACACGCTGCTCGGCGGCCAAGTTCGGCCTCAAGCACAAGAACGACGCCCACGGCAGCGCGGCGATCTTCGGCCACTTTCGCAACGCGCGCAGGCTCGAGGGTCGGCTCGAAGGCAACATCACCATCTACTGGTTCGACCACGGCTGGTTCTGGTTCATTCCGCTGGCCGATGGCAGCACCAGCGTCGGCGCGGTGTGCTGGCCCTACTACCTGAAGTCGCGCGACAAGCCGCTGCGCGAATTCTTCGCCGACACCATCGCGCTGGCGCCGGGGCTGCAAGAGCGGCTGCGCGAGGCGACGTTGATCGACGACATGGTCTACGCCACCGGCAACTACAGCTACGCCAGCACGCGTGCCTGCGGCCGAGCGCCATGCGCTGCTGGGCGACGCGTTCGCGTTCATCGATCCGGTGTTCTCGTCGGGCGTGTACTTCGCGATGCGCAGCGCCTTCGCCGGCGCCGAGCTGGTGGCCACCGAGCTCGACCATCCCGAGCGGGCGCCGGCGGCGCGGCGCGCCTACTCGGAGCTGGCGCAACAAGGGGCCGCAGGAGTTCTCGTGGTTCATCTACCGCATGACCAACCCCGCGATGCGCGAGCTGTTCATGCACCCGCGCAACCCGCTGCGCGTGAAGGAGGCGCTGCTGTCGCTGCTGGCCGGCGACATCCATGGCCGCACGCCGATCTGGCGTCTCGTTGTGGCTGTTCAAGGCGATCTACTACATGACCTGGCTCGGCAACACCGCGCGGGCGTGGCGCGCGTGGCGCGCGCGCCGTCGCAACATCCAGCAGGTGGGCGCGACCAAAGGGGAGAACGTGCTTGTCGAGAGCTAGGCCGGGCGCGGCGGGGCCGGCTCGCGCGGTGTGGGTCGCTGCCGGGCTGGCGGGCGCGCTGCCGCTTGCGCGCGCCGACCAACCGCTGTGGGAGGCGGGCCTGGGTGTCGGTTTCTTGCGGCTGCCGCACTACCGCGGCTCCGACCAGAGCCGCAACTGGGTGCTGCCGGTGCCCTATGCCGTCTACCGCGGCGACATCATCAAGGCCGACCGCGAGGGCGCGCGCGCCGTGCTGTTCGACACCGAGCGCTTGGACTTCGACGTCAGCGTGGCCGCCACCGCGCCCACCCGCAGCGAAGAAAACGACGCGCGCCAGGGCATGCCCGATCTGGCGGCGACGTTCGAGCTCGGCCCCAACCTCAACTTCACGCTGGCACGCGGCGCCGCCTGGAAGCTGCAGTTGCGTGCCCCGGTGCGAGCGGCGCTGACGCTGGAGTCCAATCCGCAGATGATCGGCTGGCTGGCGAGCCCCAACTTGAACCTCGACACCAAGGTCAACGGCTGGAACGCCTCGCTGCTGGCCGGTCCGGTGTTCGGCAGCCGCAGCTTCAACGGCTACTACTTCGACGTCGCCCCGCAGTTCGCCACGCCGTCGCGGCCGAGTTATTCCGCACCCGGCGGCTTCGGCGGCTGGCGCCTGATCGCCAGCACGTCGCGCCACTTCGGCATGTTCTGGATGGGCGGCTTCATCACCGCCGACACCGTGAGTGGCGCGGTGTACGACAACAGCCCGCTGGTGCGCAAGCACGGCACCCTGGCGTTCGGCTTCGCGATGTCGTGGGTGTTCGCCACGTCGAGCGAACGGGTGCCCGATGAGCACTGAGCGCCTCGTGGCACGCACATGGCCGATGCCGCTGGCCTGGCTCGTGCTGCAACTGCTGTTGCTCGGCCTGGGGCTGATCTCGCTGCTGTGGAACCTGATTGCGCTGCTGCTGTATCCGCTGTTGCCGCGCGCATTGGGCCTGCGCGTCGGGCGCGTCGGCATCGCCTGGGGTTATCGGGTGTTCTGGGCGGTGGCACGCGCCTCCGGGCTGCTGCACCTGGACGTCGACGTGCTGCGCTCGTTGGCCGAGGAGCGTGGGCTGGTCATCGTGGCCAACCACCCGAGCCTGCTCGATGCGCTGTTGCTGGTGGCGCAATTGCCGCGCAGCGCGTGCGTGATGAAGGCCAGCCTGATGCGCAACCCGCTGCTCGGGCCGGGCGCGCGGCTGGCCCGCTACATCCGCAACGACTCGGCGCGCCAGATGGTGCTGTTGGCGATCGATGATCTGCGCGCCGGCGGGCAACTGGTGATGTTTCCCGAGGGCACGCGCACCACGCGCGCGCCGCTCAATCCGTTCCAGGGTGGCTTCGCGCTGATCGCCCGTCGCGCCGGTGTGCCGGTGCAGACGGTGTTCATCGACACCACGTCGCCCTATCTCGGCAAGGGCTGGCCGCTGTGGCGGTTGCCGCCGGTGCCCATCGAGTTCGCCGTGCGCCTGGGGCGACGCTTCGAGCCGGGGCCCGATCTCGCCGCCTCGGTGCAGGAGATCGAGCGCTACATGGCGGCCAGCGTGCGGCCGCTGTCGCGCTACACGGAGTCATGACGGCAACGGCGTCGACCACGCACGTGGTCGTCATCCCGAGCTACGACACCGGCCCCACCGTCTACGAGACCGTGCGTGGCGCGCGCGCGGCGTGGCAGCCGGTGTACGTGGTGGTCGACGGCAGCCGCGACGGCACCGGCGAGCGCCTGCAAGCGATGGCTGCCGTCGACCCCGGCCTGCGCGTGTGGCTGCTGCCGCGCAACCAGGGCAAAGGCGCTGCCGTGCTGCATGGACTGGAACAAGCACGCGCAGCGGGCTTCAGCCATGCGCTGACGATGGATGCCGACGGCCAGCACCCGGCGGCGAGCATCGACGAATTCATGCGCGCCAGCCTGCAGCGGCCCGATGCGATGATCCTCGGCCGGCCGCTGTTCGATGCCAGCGCGCCGCTGCTGCGCGTGCGCGGGCGCCGGGTGTCGAACTGGTGGACCAACCTCGAAACGCTGGGTGCCGGCGTCGACGATTCGTTGTTCGGCTTTCGCGTCTATCCGATCGCCGAGCTGCTGGCGGTGATGCAGCGGCAGCGCTGGATGCGGCGCTTCGACTTCGACACCGAGGCGGTGGTGCGGCTGGCGTGGCGCGGCGTCAAGCCGATCAACCGCGATGCGCCGGTGCGGTACTTGACGCGCCGAAGAGGGCGGCGTGTCGCACTTTCGATACGTGCGCGACAACGCACTGCTGACGTGGATGCACACGCGCTTGATGGTCGGCTTCGTGCTGCGGCTGCCGATGCTGATCGGGCGGCGCCTTCGAAAGCGGCCGCCCTTCCAGGCGTGACGGCGCTGCGGCGCCGGCGTCACGCACGCGGCCACGGCGCGCGCGCCAGCCAGCGCGACCACAACACGTTCCACGCCGGCCAGTCGTGGTCGCCCGGCACCTCGACCACGTGATCGGCGGCGAGCAAGGTCGCCAGCAAACGCTGACCGCCGATCAGGCGGTCCTGGCTGCCGGTGTACAGGTGGATCTGGTCGCGTTGCGGCGGGCTCGAGCGGCCGAGCCAGGTCCACAGGCTTGCCTCGAGATCGTCGCCTGGATGCGCGGCTTCGGCATAGGCCTTGGCGCCACCCGCTGCAGCGACCTGCCGCAGCAACGCCGGCAGAGCCCACGTAGGGCGCGATCGTGAGCACGCCTTCGATCCACTCGGGGTGTCGCATCAGCAACCCCAGCGACGCAAAGCCGCCGAGCGAGATGCCGACCAGCCAGATGCGGCGATAGCCCTCGCGCCGCGCCGGCGCCAGCACATCGTCGCGCAGGCGTTCGAGCAGCGTGCCGTTCTCGGCATAGCCGAGGTGGGCGTCGGCGAGCGCCACGTCGACCGCAAAGCCCTGCGTGCGCAAGTGTCGACACGAAACCCTGGTCGATGAAGTCGCTCGGCACGCTGTAGGCGCCGGGCAGCATCACCACGAGCACGCTCGCCTGCCGCTGCGCATCGGCGGGCCGCCGCATCACCGGCATCGGCACCACGGCTTGCCGAGGCAGCCACGCGCAACCCGCGGTGCACGCCGCGCCCAGCCAGGGCCACGTCAGCCAGGCGCGGCGGGTGATCACGGGCATGACACGCGCGTCAGCGGCCGCGGTCAGGGTCAGCTGCGCTCGCCCAGCGTGGCCGGCTGCGGCGCATCGGCCTGCGGCTGCAGGCGCGGCAGCCAGCGGCGCAGCGCCGGCGAAGTGATCACGGTGCTGAACAGCGCCATCAGCACCAGCATCGTGAACACCTGGGGGCCGATCATGCCCATCTCGAGGCCGACGTTGATGACGATCAGTTCCATCAGTCCGCGCGTGTTCATCAGCACGCCCAGGATGCGCGCGCGCACCGTGTCGATGCCGGCCCAGCGCGCCGCCAGCGCGCAGGCGCCGAACTTGCCCGCCGTGGCCAGCACGATCAGCAGCGCGCACCAGCCCCAGGCCTGGGCGTCGTGCAGCGAGCCGATGTCGGTGCGCAGGCCGGTGTAGGTGAAGAACACCGGCAGGAAGAACACGTTGATGAACAGGCCCACGCGGGCGTTCCAGGCCTTGACGAACGTGTGTTCGCCGTGCAGCAGCACACCCATCAGAAAGCCGCCGAAGATCGCGAACACGCCGAGCTGGTAGGTGGTCATGCCGGCGACGAAGACGCAGGCCAGGATCACGCCCATCAACGTGGCGGTGAGCGTGCCGGCCTGCTCGTCGCCGTTGCCTGCGCCGAGGCACTTGCGCACGTAGCCCACCAGCAACGGCCTGAGCACCCACCAGGCGACGATGCCCAGCGCCGCGAGGCCGGCGACACGCAGCGCGAACGCGCCGGGTGCGAAGGCCGACACGCTCAGCGCCGACACCAGCGCCAGCATCAACCAGCCGACGACATCGTTGATGGCCGCCGCGCTGATGGCGATCACGCCGAGCGCCGTTCGCGTCAGCTTGAACTCGATCATGATGCGGCCGAGCACCGGCATCGCGGTGATCGAGAACGCGGTGGCCACGAACAGCACGAAGCCCAGCCGGTTGTCGGTGCCCGACAGCTCGCGCGGCATGACGAGCGCCAGCAGCGCGCCGAGCGCGAACGGCGCGACCAGGCCCGCCGCAGCCACCGCCCCCACGATGCGCCGGTGCGCGCGTTCGGCCAGGTGCGAGAAGTCGAACTCCAGCCCGATCTGGAACATCAGCAGCAGCAAGCCCACCTGCGACAGGATGTTCAGCGGCTCGGCCGGCGTCGAGCGGAACACCCATTCGAAGGCCTGCGGGAAAGCGGCGCCGAACAGCGACGGGCCGAGCAGCACGCCGGTGAGGATCTCGCCGACCACCGCCGATTGGCCGAGGTGCCGCGCGATCGCGCCGCCGGCGCGCGCGGCCAGCACGATGATCGCCAGCTGCAGCAGCGTGAAGAACAACAGCAATTCGCTGGCGTGCACGCCGTTGCTGGCCATCGGTCTCCTTTTTGCTAGGCCATGCCGCCGTTGATCGAGATCACCTGGCCGGTGATGTAGCCGGCCTCGGGGCTGGCGAGAAAGCCGACCAGCGCGGCCACCTCATCGGCGCTGCCGGCGCGCCCGGCCGGCACCAGCTGCGCGATCTGCTTGGCGTCGAACGCGGCATCGGCCATCGGGCTCTCGATGATGCCCGGCGCCACCGCGTTGACGGTGACGCCGCGGCTGGCCACCTCGAGCGACAGCGCGCGCGTGGCGCTGTGCAGCGCGCCCTTGGCGGCCGCGTAGTTGACCTGGCCGCGGTTGCCGATGAGCGCCGCCACCGACGAGATGTTGACGATGCGGCCCCAGCGCGTGCGCAGCATCGGCAGCAGCAGCGGCTGCGTGACGCGGAAGAAGCCGTGCAGCGACACGTCGATCACGCGATGCCATTGCTCGGCGCGCAGCGCCGGGAACACCGCGTCGTCGTGCACGCCGGCGTTGTTGACGATGATCTGCACCGGGCCGTCTTGCAGCAGCCGCTCGCAGGCCGCGCGCGTGGCGGCGTCGTCGCCGAGGTCGAACACGATCGGCTGCGCCTGGCCGCCGGCGGCCGCGATGGTCTGCGCCAGCGCCTGCACCGCATCGGCGCGCGAAAACGCGTGCAGCCAGCACGCTGGCGCCCTGCGCCGCCAGGCGGTGCGCGATCGCGCTGCCCAACGCGCCGCTGGCGCCGGTGACCAGCGCGCGCTTTGCCGGCCAGCGTCATGGCGCAACGCTCCGCGGCGGCACCCGCAGCAGCGTGCCGAACAGCACGGTGGCGCGGCCGTCGACCAGCAGGCCGCTCGCATGCGTCGTGCAGCTCGAAGCCGTACATCGCCTGGCCCGGGTCGCCGGCCAGACGCCGCGCGCGCACCCGCAGCGGGCCCGGCGCGTCGTCGAGCCGGGGCACGTGCAGACTGCACGCCGCGCGCGCTGGCCAGGAAGCCCGGCGTCGCGCCGTCGCCCGCCGGCGCGCACAGCGCGCCGTGCAGCGCCATCGCCTGCGCTGCGTACTCGAGCGCACAGGCGGCCGGCAAGGCCGCCGGCCAGGCGCAGCGGGTGCGCCGGGTCGGCGTGGTCGCCGGCGCGGCAGACGATCTCGTCGGCCGTCCACGACAGCATGCCGTCGAGCAGGCACATCGCCGCGCCGTGCGGAATGCGCGCCGCGATGCCGGCGCGATCGAGCGTCGCCGGGGTCATGGTCGGCGGCGCGACGCGCACGGCCAGCGGCAGGCCGTCGCCATCGAGCACCAGCGTGCACGACTCGTCGCGGGCCAGCGCTTCGAGCAGCGGCAGCCCGCGCGCGGCCGGAATCGAGCGGCGCAGCGCGTCGAGCTCCGCGCTGCCGCAGTGCGTCGGCTCGCCGCGCGCGGCGGTCGACAGCGCCAGCGGCCACGCCGCCGGGCTGCCCGGCGGCGCCAGCAGCAGCGCGCAGGCGAAGACGTCGGGCAACGGCCGCAGCGCGTGCAGCGGCGCGGGGTAGGGCATGTCGCAGGCGACCAGCAGCACCGGCCGCCGACTGCTGCAGCATTGAGCCGCCGCCTCGAGCAGGCCCGCGCACGAAGCTCGCGTCGTAGGCGCGCCAGGCTGGTCGAGGCCTGGCGCGACTGCGCCGCGATGTGCCAGTAGCCTGCCGGCGCGTTGTGCACCGAGTTCGTGAAGCGGGTCGGCGACACCAGCCGCTCGGGCCTGGCCAGCGCTTCGCACATGCGCGTGGCAGATCGTCCGGGTCGCCGCTGGCCGAGGTGAACACGGTGGCCACCGCGTCGAGCGCGACGCCGGCCATCGCGCAGGCCTGGTCGGCGACGACGATCGCCGCCTTGACGCCGACGCCGGCGCGGCGCCGCTCGGTGGCTGGCAGCCGGTCGGGCGCCGGCACCACGGTGGCCGCTGCCGTCCAGTCGCTCGGCGTGCGCAGCACCGCGGCGGCCTGCGCCCAGTCGCTCAGGCCCGGGCCCGAGCACGCCGACGCCGGCGATCGCCACTTGCAACGTCGCGGCCGTGCGTCACCGCGCCGCTCCGAAGACCAGGCAGGCGTTGCTGCCGCCGAAGCCGAACGAGTTGCTCGCCGCCACCGACAGCGTCGCGCTGCTGCGGCTGCGCGCAGGTAGTTCGCCTGCAGCGCCGCGTCGGGCTGCTCGCAGTGCAGGCCGTGCGGCAGCAAGCCCGTCGCGCAACGCCAGCAGCGTGAGCGCGGCCTCCACCGCGCCGGCGGCGCCGAGCGCATGGCCGGTGGGGCCCTTGGTGGAGCTCACCGGCACGCTGCGGCCGAACACGCTGCACACCGCCAGGTCCTCGGCCGCGTCGTTGTTGCGCGTGCCGGTGCCGTGCAGGTTGATGTAGTCCACTTGATCGGGCTGCAACTGGGCGTCGGCCAGCGCCGCGCGCATCGCGTCGGCCGCGCCGGCGCCCTCGGGATGCGGGCTGCTCATGTGGTGGCCGTCGCTGCTCTCGCCGCAGCCGAGCAGCCAGGCGGCCGGCGCGTCGTCGTCGCGCTGCAGCAGCGCGAACGATGCGCCTTCGCCGAGCGACAGGCCGTTGCGCCGCGCGTCCCACGGGCGGCAGACCTCGCTGCTGAGCAGTTCGAGCGCGCGAAAGCCGTACAGCGTGGTCATGCACAGCGTGTCGCAGCCGCCCACCACCGCGGCGTCGATGACGCCCAGCGCGATCAAGCGCGCGGCGGCGGCGAACGCCTTGGCGCCCGACGAGCACGCGGTGGAGATCACCCACGCCGGGCCCTCGAGCGCGAGCGCGGCCTGCACGAAGCGCGCCAGCGATGCGGTGTCGTGCGTCTCGGGGTAGTGCAGCCAGGCGGGCAGCGCGCCGTCGGCAGTCGCGCTGGCGGTAGGCGAGCTCGGTCTGCAGGATGCCCGAGGTGCTGGTGCCCACCAACACGCCGACCCGCTGCGCGCCCGTGGCGTGCCGCCGCGCGCCGCACCTGCTCGTCGAAGCCGTCGGCTGCGCAGCGCCGAGCCGGCGAGCCGGTTGTTGCGGCAGTCGTAGCGCGCCAGCGCCGGCGGGCAGGCGCACGTCGTCGACGCCGTCGACCACGCCGAGCCAGGCGTCGAGCGCCGCGGTTTCGAAGCCCTGCGGCGCGCAGCCCGCTGCGTGCCCTCGCGCAGCGCGCGCGGCATGCGCCGCCTGGCCGTGGCCGAGCGCGCGTGACCAGCGTGAAGGCGGTGACGGGCACCGGCTTCATCGTCAGCGCCCCGCGTTCGAGGTCGCACACCAGCAGCACGTTGGCGAACGGCGTGCCCTGGCTCATCGGCATCGGGCTGCACGGCGAAGCCGAGGCGCTGCAGCAGCGGCCTGCCAGTCGGCCAGCGAGCGCCACGCAGTGGGCGGCGCGCGATGGCCGCGCAGCCAGCGTGACCGCACGGTCGACCCAGCTGGCTGATCCAGAAGCGCGCGCGCTGCGCCGGGTCGCCCACGCGCAGCAGCAGGCGGCCGCCGCGGCCGCAGCGCCAGCGCGGATGCGCGCCAGCACGTCGTCCTGCGCGCGTCAGGTCGACGTAGTGCAGCACGTCGAGCATGACCACCACGTCGCACGGCTCGAACGCGGTGTGCGCGCATGTCGCCGCAGACCAGATGCGGGCGCGACGGCAGGTCGGCCAGCGCCTGCTCGGCGCGCGCGACGTCGCGCGGCATCAGCTCGATGCCGGTGTAGCGGCGTGCCGGTCGGCGGCGTGCCCCACGCCGCGGGCCAGCGGTGCGGCCGCTGCCAGCGCGTCGCACTCGGCCAGCAGGCTGGCCAGCAGGGCCTGGCCGCAGCCGATGTCGAGCACGCGCGAGCCGCGGCGCGATGCGCCGCGCTGGCCAACAGCGCGCGAAACACCGGGTCGCGCCCGAGCTTGCCGCGCGCGAAGTGCCAGGCGAAGCGGGCCGCAGCGCCGGTAGCGGCGCGCTGGCGGCGCTGTGCAGCTGGCGCCAGACCTGCGCCGGCCGCGTGTCGCCGCGCGGCGCGACGATCGGCGCCGTGGCGAATCCGAGGTCTTGCGGTTCCATCGCATGCGGGTCCGTCAGCGCTGCGCGCTGCCGCGTGGCGGCACCGCGTCGCGCAAGGTGGTGGCCTGCAGGCCGAGCGCTGCCGCATGGGCCAGCAGCGCGCGGCAGCACCTCGAGCACGCACCGGCTGCTCGCGCCGCGCCGCGCCGCGCGTGGCCGTCGTGCAGCAGCAGGATGTCGCCGGCCGCCATGCCGTGCGTCAGGCGCGCCAGCACGCGCCGCGGCGTCGCGCGAGACGGTGTCGAAGCCGCGCCGCGTCCAGCTCACCAGTTGCAGGCCGAGGCGGTGCAGCACCGGGTCGAGGAACGGATTGCGCAACCCGGCCGGCGCGCGAAAACAATGCGGCCGCACGCCGCACAGGTCGGCGAGCACCTGCTGCGCACGCGTCGACCTCGCGGGCCAGCGCGCGCGGCCCCAGCAACGCGAAGTGGTGGCGGTGCGCAGTGGCTGTGGTTCTGCACGCCGTGGCCGCGCGCGACGATCTCGCGCACGCAGCGCCGGGTGCTGCCTGCGCGTGCTCGGCGATGCAAAAGAAGGTGGCGCGCGGTGCGGTGCCGGTCGAGCAGGTCGAGCACGCGCGGCGTGACCTCGGGGTCGGGGCCGTCGTCGATCGTCAGCGCGAACTGCCGCCGTGCGGCCGCGGCGGCCGGCAGCCGCGTCAAGTTGGGCCCGAGCAGCGGCTGCGCGGCCACAGGCCGGCGGCGGTGAGGCCCACCTGGTTGAGGCCGATGCCGCCGAGCGCCCACCACAGCGCCTCGGGCACCAGCACGGCCGTGCCGGCGGCGACCGCGTGCAGCCCGATGCTGGCCGTGACCGCAGGCGGTGCGCTCCAGCGCGACAGGTGAGCTTGGTGCGGCTGCATGAAAGTGGCGCCAGGACAGAGCGATCTTCCCACACGGCCCTGCTGCCGAATCGCGGCGATTCAGGACGAAACCGGCGCCCCTTGCACCGCGCGGCGCCGCGTAGGCGGCCGACAGCAGCAGCGCCAGCAGCGCGCCGGGCGCCACCACGCGACCGATCGCCGCCAGCGCCGGGAATCGCCGAGGCCGCGATCAGGCCGAACGACAGCACGATGGTCAGGTTGGCCAGCAGCAGCGAGGCCAGCGTGTCCTCGTCGCTGGAGCCGCTGGTGGCGCAGCCAGTCGAAGAACAGCGAGTAGTTCGAGCCCACCGCCACCACCAGCAGCAGGCCGACCAGGTGCAGGATGCCCAGCGGCACGCCGAACGCGGCAAAGCCGGCCATCGTCAGCAGCACGGCCAGCGCGAGCGGCTTGCACACCGCCAGCAGGCGCGGCAGCGAACGCAGCCACGCCGCCATCAGCAGCACCACGCCGAGCGCGCCGAGCAGCGCCTGGCCCTGCGCTTCGCGCAGGTAGTGGCCGTACAGGCGGCGCAATTCATCGGCGATGTTGAGCGCCTGCGCCGCGGCGATGCCGTGCAAGCGCCTGTTCGATGGCGGCCTGTGCGCCGTCGCCGGCCGGCCCCGGCGTGCGCACCACCGGCAGCAGGGCGGTGCTGCTGCCGTCGGCGCCGCGCACCAGCAAGGCCGACACCAGGGTGGCCACCGGCGTGCCGGCGAGCGTGTGCGGCTCGATGAGCGGCGTGCTCGCGTGCGCGCTGCACGTCCTGCGACGAACGGGCCCAGGCGCTTCGCCTTCAGCGGTCCGCCCTCGGTGGCCTGCGCGAGGCTGGCCTGCAGCGTGGCGGCATCGGGCAGCGCGGCACGGCGGCGCTGTTGCGTGGCCACGCTGGGCAGCCAGCGCGAGATCGCGTCGTAGCCGACGAGCTGGCCCGCCTGCACCAGCGCGTCGAGCCGTGCGCCGACCGCCTCCACGCTCTGCAGCACGGCCTGCACGTCGGCGCCGGTCACGGCCACCAGCGTGCGCTCGTCGCCGGCCAGCAGGTCGGCGCGCAGCTGCGCGTCGAGCGCCAGCGTCCTGCGCCGACACCGGGCTCAGCGACGACAGCTCGGTCTCGCCACAGCGTGTCGTGGCGCCAGACGAGGAACACCAGCGCGGCCACGCCGAGCGCCGTGAACCCGTGCCGCAGCCGCGGCAACGTGCGCACCAGCACGGCGGCGCCGTGGCCGAGCTGGCGGCGCAGGCCCAGGCCGCTGGTGCCGTCGGGCATCCAGCACCGGCAGCACGTAGCGCGTGGTGTAGGCGGCGGCGACCAGGCCGGCGATCGAGAACACGCCCAGCTGCGCCAAGCCCCGGAAAGCCCGAGAACGCCAGCGCCAGAAAGCCGCAGATCGACGTCAGCAGGCCCAGCCGCACGGTCGGCCAGCTCTCGTGCACCCAGCGCCGCCAGCCGGGGCCCGGTGTCGCAGCGCCCAACGCTGCGTGCCGCTGCCGCGCGCCTGGATCAGGTAGTAGATCGCGTAGTCGACCGCCTCGCCGATCAGCGTGGTGCCGAAGCCGAGCGTCATGCCGTGCACGCTGCCGAACACCAGCGACACCGCGGCCGATGCCGGCCACGATGCCGGTGGCCACCGGCAGCATCGCCGCGGCCAGCGCACGCAGCGACGCGAACGCGAGCAGCAGCAGCGTGCCCATCAGCACGGTGCCGGTGAGCGCCAGTGACTTGGTCTCGGCCTGGATCTGGGCGCGGCTGTCGACCGCGAATTTCGGCGCGCCGCTCAGCTGCAGCTCGAGCCCCGGCGCGGCCACGGCGGCGAACGCGCTGGCGGACCGCCGCCAGCGTCTGCGCCTGCGCATCGAGGTCGCTGCCTTCGGCGCGGCTCTGGTCAGCAGCAGCGCGCGCTCGCCGTCGCGCGACACCCAGATGCCGTCTTGCGTGCGCGGGCCGCCGCCGGCAGCGCGCTCTCGGCGATGCGCTGCGTCTCGCCGGTGGGGTCGCGCTCGAGCAGCGGCTTGACCAGCGCGCCGGCCGGCGTGCCCAGCAGCGACAGCGTGTCGTCGATCGCGTCGCGCAGGCCGTCGGCGCTGAAGCGCCGCGCGTCGACCGCCGGGCTCAGCAGGTAGCGATGCTCGAACACCCAGCGGCCGACCGCGGCAAAGGCGGTGAAGTCGCCGTTGTGCACCTGCTCGAACAGCCGCATCGGCGCGCAGCCGTTCGGCCAGCGCGCGCGACGCTGCGGCGCGCTGCGCGGCGTCGCCGCCGCCGATGGCGATCAGCAGCGTGCGCGCCGCGATGCCGCTTTTCAGCTGCTCGACCAGCGCCCGCTGGCGCGCATCGGGTGCCGCCGGCAGGAACGCCGACAGGTCGGCGCTGAATCGTGTGTGCGCGATCACCACCACGCCGATCGCCAACGCGGCCAGCCACGACACCACCGCGATCCAGCCGCGGCGCGACATCGGCGCGGCGGTCACGGCGTGGCGGAGCGCGCCTTGGGCGCGACCGGCTCGATCGTCGTCACCGAGCGGTCGCCGTCGGCCAGCTGCAGCTCGACCAGGCGCACGTCGGCCTGCATGCCGTCGATGCGCAGCAGTCGCACCACGCCGAGCAGGCGTTGGTCCAGCGGCACCAGGGTCAGCGTCCAGCGCGCGGCGCCGCCGTCGACGCGTGGCCTTGAAGTGGCGGCGCAGCACCGACGCGTCGCCGCTCAGGGTGCCGCGCATGGCGGCCACCATGGCCGCCAGCTCGGGCACGCTGTCGAGCGTCAGGCGGCGCACCCGCTCGCCGCGCTGCAGCGTCAGCTGGTTGCCTTCGACGATGATCGATTCGCGGCGCGGCGTCAGCGTCTGGCGCTCCAGCCGATCGGGCGCGCTGAAGCTCAGCGTGCCGGTGTAGTTGAGCGTCTGGTCGAGCCCCGAGACGAAGCGCTCCTCGGCGAAGCGCGCCTCGCCCGACTTGCGCTGCGCCAGCGTGGCCATCAGCTCGTCGAAGCCGAAGGCGGCCCGCGCGGGCGCGGCCGCTGCGAGCGCCAGCACGGTGAGGCAGGCCTGCCGGCGATCAAGCGCTCATCCTCGTTCCAGAAGTCAAAGAAGTTGAACCAGTTGTAAGGCGCCTCGCGGCACAGCGCCTCGAGCCGTTGCACATAGGCTTGCAGCGCCTCGCGCAGCCGATTGTCGCGCTGCGCCGCATCGGTGCTCGGCTGCGTGAAATCGGCCAGCGGCTCGAAGCGCACCTCGTAGCGGCGCCCGCCGCGGTACAGCGCGGCCATGAACACCACGCGCCGGCGCAGCAGCATCGCCAGCCGCCAGCGGCCCGTCGCTGAAGCGCGCGGCGTGCCCGAGGAACGGCAGTTCGATGAAGTTGGCGCGCGGCCCCTCGGCGCCGAGCACCCGATCGCCGAGCAGGCCCACCAGGCCGCCGCCGTCGAGCCAGTCGCGCACCGCGAGCGTCGAGTGGCTGCGGCCGATGGTGATGATGTCGAGGTGGAACTGCGGCGCGATGGCGCGCAGCGTCTCGTGGATCATGCGGGCGTTGTCGGGGTACATCGCCATCGCCACGCGCAGCCCCGGCCGGCCGGCGCCCACCGCATGCAGCGCCTCGAAGCTGCCCAGGTGCGCGCCCAGCAGCAGCGCGCCGCGGCCCTGCGCGACCAACTCGTCCATCAACGCCGTGCCGTGCGCGTGCAGCTCGAACTCGTGCAGATGGCCGCGCGCGAAGTAGACGCGGTCGAGCACCATGGCGCTGAAGGTGAAGACGTGGCGATACAGATCGCGCGCGCGGACCGGCCGCCCGAGCGCGCGCTCGAGGTAGCGCTTGCTGTGGCGCCGGCTGCCGCGCGCGAACAGCACGAAGTACAGCGTGATCGGGTGCAGCACCCAGCGTGCGACGCGGCGCCCGAACGTGACGCGCGATGAACGCCATCACGCGCAGCGCCAGGCGGCTGCCGCGCTCGCTCTTGCGTGCCCAGGCGTCCGTGGGCGCGGTGCTCACGCGGCGGCAGCCCGTTGCGTGCCGCCCAGTTGCCCGCGCGCCACCAGCGTCGCGCCGTGGTGCACCGAAAACACGATGCCCGACGGCTGTGCCTCGAGCCGGATGCGCAGCGTCTGCGCCGGGGCCGCACCGGGGCCAGGAACTTGACTTGCTGCACCTGCAGCGTGGCGCCCAACCGCGCGCGCAGCGCGGCTGCTGCTCGAGCTCGTGCAGCACCAGCGCCAGCAGGTAGGCGCCGGGCAGCACCGGCGAGCCGGGAAAGTGGCCGTCGAAGGCCGGCAGGTCGGCCTCGATGTGATGCGTCGTCTCGAACGCGGCTGCGGCGCCGTCGTGCATCAGCGGGCCTTGTGGCGCGCGGTCGGCGTCAACGTTGCGCAGCGCGAACTCGCGCAGCGCCTGCGCGGTGATCTTGCCGGTGGCCTGCCGCGGCAGCGCGTCGACGTGCACCACGCGGCGCGGCAGGAAGGCGCTTTCGACCCGCGGGCGCAGCGCGTCGACGATCTGGCGCGCGCTCAAGGTCGGCGCCACCACGAACGCCACCAGCCGCACCACGCCATCGGCCACGCCGTCGGGCAGCCAGAACACGCCGTCGTCGACGCCGTCGATGCGGTTCAGGTGGAAGTTCAGGTGCGCCAGCGAACTGCGCTTGCCCGCCACGTGGATCAGGTCGTTGGCGCGTCCGAGCAGGCGAAAGTGCTGCCCATCGATCAGATCGAGCTGGTCGGCCAGCGGCTGTGGGCTCGAGCACGTGGCCGCCGCTGACCGACGAAGCGCTCGCCGTCGTCGCCGCGCTGCGACTCGACGCCAGGCCCGCCAGCGTGGTCCACACGTCGGTCGCTGTGGTGCGGCGCGCGGCCACCTGGCCGGCCTCGGTGCAGCCGTAGATCTCGACCAGACGCGCCGCCCAGCCGCGACTCGGCCTGCTGCGCCAGCTGCGGCGACAGCGGCGCGGTGGCCGACAGCACCAGGTCCACCGGCGGCAGCGTCGCGCCGGCCAGCAACAGCGCCTTCAAGTGCAACGGCGTGGTCACCAGCGCGCGCGGGCGCGGCAGCCGCGCCAGCGCCTCGGCGATGTCGGCCGGGTAGAACGGGCGGCCGGCATCGAAGGCCGCGCCGCCCAGCAGCGCCAGCAGCACCGACGATTCGAAGCCGTAGCTGTGCTGCGGCGGCACGGTGGCCACGATGTTCGAGCCCGGCGATCGATCGGCCAGTCGAGCAGCGCACACAGGCTGCGCGCCTCGGCGTCGATGCTCGAGCGCAACGCATCCCAGCGCTTGCGTTGCGGTTGCGGCGCGCCGGTCGAGCCCGAGGTCAGCAGGCAGGCCACCCACTGCCGGGGATCGATCTGGACGGCGCTCGCGCTGCCGGCCGCGACTTGCGGTCTGGACACCACGATGGACGGCAGGCCGCCGGTGTCCTGCAACGCCTCGTCGACCAGCGCGTAGGCGGGCGACGCCGGGTCGCCGAGTTGCTGCAACGTGTGCGGCATCGCGTTGGGCGGCATCAGGCTGGTCTGGCCGCGCACCATCGCGGCCAGCAACGCCAGCGTGAACAGGTAGCGGTCGCTGCACAGGTTCACCGGCTGGCCGAGGGCCGGCAAGCGCTCGGCGAAGGCGGCGGCTTCGGCGATGCATCGAGCCAGCGAGATCGCCTCGCCATCGCGCCATGCCAGCGTGCGCGCCAGCGCCGTTGTGCTGAACCCCAGCGCGCCGCGTGTCACGGCTGGTGCGCCTCGACGATGGGCGTGTCGCGATAGGCCCGCAGGGCCTGCAGCATCGTCGCGCGTTCGAACTCGGGATGCAGGCGATAGCGCAGCCAGTGCTCGCCGACGAACAGGCCGATCGCTGCCACCGGCGTGGCGAGGTTGGCGAACAGCGACCACACCCACCACGGCGCCCACGCGTACAGCGCCAGCGACAACACCACCATGACGCCGAAGTAGCCGGCCCACAGCGCGGTGACGCGCCGCGTGTAGAGGGCCTTGACCGCAGTCACCGTGCCATGCGCGCGTGCTGCCAGCGCAGTGATGAGCGGCGTTGCGCCCGGCCGCAGCGTGTAGGCGAATGCACAGCCGAGCGCAAGGTGGATGCCGGCGTGTTGCAGCAGGTACAGGCGGTTGATGCTCTGCGCCTGGCCCGATGCGCCGATCCATGCCAGCCAGCCGAGCGCGGCGATGCACACGAGCAGCGTCGGCAGGTGGCGGTGTTGCCAGGCGATGCCAGCGACGGCCAGCACCAGCGGCCCGAGCAGTGCGGCCACCGCCCACGGCTTGTCGCCGGCCAGCACCATCAACACGTGCGACAGCAGCGCGTAGCCGGCCAGTGCCAGCCCGGCAGCCACCAATCGCCAACTCGGCATCGCGCCGGTCCTATCGGGTGCGGTGCTGCGCCACGTGCGCGGCCAGCGTGCGCAGCGACTGGAAGATGGCGTGGTTGTTCTCGTCGTCGGCGCGCAACTGGAAGCCGTAGCGCTGCGACACCTCCAGCGCGAGCTCGAGCACGTCGATCGAATCGAGCCCCAGGCCCTCGTTGAACAACGAGGCCCGTGGGTCGATCTCGTCGGCCTGGAGCTCGAGATTGAGCACCTGCACCAGCGCCACCGCCAGCTCAGACTCCAGCGGCGTGCGTTCAGGCGCTGCCGGTCCGCTGGTGGAGGCTCCGTCGTTGATGGCCACGATGTGTCCGCGAAACTGCAACTGCGGGCGATTGTAGAGGGCGCGCCGTGCCCCGAGCCGGGCATAAACACGGCGAACCCGAGCGACGCTCAAAGACCCTTGAACAGATGCGCGTACAGGCGGCTGGCGGTCAGGCGCTCGGGGCGCTCGCGCAAGGTCAGCGTCACCTTGCCCGACTCGTGGCGCTGCGCGCTGGCGATCGAGCGCGCCCGCACCACGGTGCCGCGGTGCACCTGCCAGAAGCGTTGCGGATCGAGCCGCGGCAGCAATTCGCGCAGCGACAAGCGAATCAAGTGCTCGCGCTCGGCGGTGACGACGCGCACGTACTTGTCGGCCGCTTCGAAGTAGACCACGTCGTCGACCGGCACCAGGTGCACGGTGTTGCCCACGCCGGCCTGGATCACCTCGAGCCGCTCGTGCGTTGCGGCACCGGGTGCGGCCAACAACGCGCGCAGCTGTTCCAGCGCCTGCGGCAGCGCATCGACCGGGGTGCGTTCGGCCAGGCGTGCACGCAGGCGCTGCACGCAGCCAGCCAGGCGGTCGCCGTGCAACGGCTTGACCAGGTAGTCCACCGCCTGCGCGTCGAACGCCTGCACGGCGTACTGGTCGTAGGCGGTGATGAACACCAGCAGCGGGAAGTACACGCCGAGCGGCCAGTCTTCGGCCAGTGCCTGCGCCACCTCCAGGCCGCTCAGGCCCGGCATGCGAATGTCCAGAAAGCACACCGCGGGCCGCTGCTGCAGGGCCTCGCGCAGCGCCGTGTCGCCGTCGCCCACCGCGGCCACCACCTGCAACTCGGGCCACAGCGCACTGCAACTCGTCGCGCAAGCTGGCCAGCAGCAACGGCTCGTCTTCGGCGATCAATGCACGCGGCGTCATGGCGCATCCGGCAGCGGCAAACGAAGGCGGGCCAGCACGCCGCCCTGGTCGTCCTGCGCGGCCTGCAGCGTCAATGAGGCCCTGCCGCCGTAGAGCGCCGCCAGCCGCTCGCGCACCTGGCGCAGCCCGAAGCGGCTGCTGTCGTCCGGATGGTCTGCGCTCAGGCCGCCGCCGGTGTCGCGAACCTCGAGCACCAGCGCGTCGCCTTCGCGCCGCGCACGGACCTCGATGCGGCCACCGTCGACCTTGGGCTCCAGGCCATGCCGGATCGCGTTTTCCACCAGCGGCTGCAGCAGCAGCGCCGGCACCGGCAGCTCGCGCAACGCAGCGGGCAGATCGATGCGAACCGCCAGCCGCGCGCCCATGCGCACCGCCATCAGCGCCAGGTAGTCGTCGATGCGCGCGAACTCGTCGGCCAGCGAATGCGAGCCGCTGCGCGACGCCGCGAGCGTGGCCCGCAGGAAGGCGATCAGCCGGTCGAGCATCGTCTGCGCTCGCGCCGGGTCGGCGCCGATCAGCACCCGCAGGTTGGCCAGCGTGTTGAACAGCATGTGCGGCTCGAGCTGCGACTGCAGCAGCTTCAGCTGCGCCTCGGCGGCGCTGCGCTGCGCCGCTTCGGCGGCGGCCTGCAGCGTCGCCAGGCGGCCGCGCGAGTACAAGAAGTACACCGCGCCGACCGTGAAGGCCAGGCTCAGCATCAGGATCAGCGCCAGCGGTCGCAGGTCGGGGCCGAGCGGGTTGTGCGTGCGGCGCTCGCCGGTCAACAGGTCGCCGAGCAGCGAGCCGCCGAAGTAGCCGATCAGCGCCGACACCACCAGCCACGGGCCCATCAACCCCCAGCCCGGCCACTGCGCTTGCGACGGCAGGCACAGCGGGTCGCGCCGGCGCAGCCACGCGACGCCGCCATAACGCCCGGCCTCGATCAGGAACTGGATGCTCAGGCCGATGCACAGCGAATACACCAGCGTGCGCAGGAAGGAGTCGCGAAACAGCGTGCTGATGAAAACGGTGGCGATGAGGCTGATCGCCAGACCGATGCGCAACTCGTGCCACAACCACACCAGCACGCGCCGGTACCCCGGCGCGGCGTCGCCCGCGCCGATGGGCACCGGGATCATGGGCGAGCCGCCGGCGTGCCCACGGACAGCCCCGCCGACAGCGAGCCGCCGGCGCGCCGGCCCGGCGGCATGAACAGCGCGTCCCAGACGGCGCGCAGGCTGCGCGCACGCCACAGGTCGGCGCCCAGGCGCGACCATTCGTTGAACTCGATCTTCAACGGGTTGCGGGTGGTCAGCGGCTGCACCAGGCCATAACGCACCGGCACGTCGTCGCGCTCGGCGCGATAGGTGCCGAACAGGCGGTCGAACACCATCAGCACGCCGCCGTAGTTGGCGTCGAGGTACTCGGGGTTCGCACCGTGGTGCACGCGGTGCGCGGACGGGGTGTTGACGATGCCTTCGAGCCAGCCGAGCTTGGGGATCCACGTGGTGTGCAGCCAGAACTGGTACAGCAGGTTGAACGTCAGCGCCTGCAGCACGAGCTTGGGGTGGAAGCCGAGCCACATCAGCGGCACGAAGAACAGCGGCGTGCCGGTCAGCCTGCCGAACGTGCCGATGCGGTAGGCGGCCGACAGGTTGAGTTGATTGGGCGAATGGTGCACCGAGTGGTTGCACCAGAACCAGCGCACCCGATGCGCGGCGCGGTGGTACCAGTAGTAGCAGAACTCCTGGCCGATGAACAAGGCCAGCAGCGCCAGCGGGCCGTCGAGCGTGAAGGTCGAGACCCGATGCGTCACCGCCCAGGCGATGAACGGCGTGGCGATCGACAGCGGCAGCAGGATCGCCACCGCGATGCGGCTCACCAGATTGAACGCCGAAGCGCCGAAGGCGCCCCAGTCGTAGTGCTGGCGCCGCGCCAGCACCATCGCCTCGAGCAGCGACAGCCCGAACACCGTGGGCGTGACGACAAGGAGCAGAAAGCGGTCGATTGAGTCCATCTGGCGCTACGCAGGCGGCTGGTCCAGCAGTCTATCGGCGCCGGCCCGACGGGTCAGCGCATTGCGACCGGCCGCCTGCCGGTGTCGCGAGCGGTCGCCGGGGCGGCGCCACCGGCAAGCCGGGCGTCGCTTTGCAAACCTTTACGCTGCGGTTGTGTCCACCACCGGTGGGGTACGAGCCGTTGCAGCAGGCATGAACAGATCCCGCTGTGGTTGGCGCCTGCGCCCGGCTTTTGCGGGCGTTGTGCTGGCGTTACTGCTGGCCGGCTGCGTGGCGCCGCCGCGCGCCTACGCGCCAGTGCCGGCGGCGCCGGCGCCGCAGCCAACGATGTACTTCTACCCCGAGCTGTCGCAGGACGAGGCCAAGCAGGATCGCGACCGCTACGAGTGTTACCGCTGGGCGGTGCGCGAAGCCGGGGTCGACCCCGGCATGACACCGGTGCGTTACGCGCCGCCGCCCCCGGCGGCGGTGCGCAACGGCGCCGAGGTGGTGGCCGGGGCCGCCACCGGTGCCATCGTCGGCGCGGCGGTCGCGTCGCCGTACAACAGCGGCCAGGGCATGGTGCTGGGCGCGATCTTCGGCACCCTCATCGGCGCGGCGGCACACGAAGCGCGCGTGCAGTCGGCCGAGCAGGCCTATGCGCGGCACGTCTCGATGCAGCAGCAGCCGGCTCGCAACTTTCGCCGCGCGATGGGCGCCTGCATGACTGGCCGCGGCTACCGGGTCGGCTGAAGACGCTCCCCCTGGCCGCAGCGATGCACCGGAACCGATTCTGAGAGAGACTGCCGCATGCGCAACGTTCG
Source organism: uncultured beta proteobacterium (assembly GCA_963827645.1). Taxonomy (GTDB): domain Bacteria; phylum Pseudomonadota; class Gammaproteobacteria; order Burkholderiales; family Burkholderiaceae_C; genus JAEUPI01. Next base: position 58,529 of record CAWHBZ010000042.1, read on the forward strand.
AGCCTCGATCGTCGCTCTGGTGTGCGTCGCCTGCGTGGGCGGCGTGCAGGCGCAAGGTCGGCAAGGCGGGGGCGGTGGGGGTCACGGCTCCGGCCACGGTCACGTGGCGGCGCGCGGCCCCGGATGGGGCGGCGGTCACGGCCATGGCTGGCATCACGGCCATGGCTGGCGCGGTGGCTACGGCCACGGCTACTACAGGCCACTGGCGGGCTGGGGCTGGGTACCCTGGGGTGGCGTGCGCTACGGCTACTACAACGGTTACTGGTACGCGCCGTACGGGGCCGCCTATGCCGTCGTGCGGCCGCCGTACGGTGTGGTCATCGGGGGCTTGCCGGCGTTTGCCACCGCAGTGGTGCTCGGCGGCGCGGCTTATTGGTACGCCAACGGCGTGTACTACCGCGAGTACGCCGGCGGCGGCTACGAGGTCGTGCCCGCGCCGGCCGCCGGTGCGCCCGACGGCACGAGCACTGTCGCGCGAACCTACATCTACCCGAAGCTCGGCCAGTCGTCCGAAAAGCAGGCCAGCGACGAATACGAGTGCCACCGCTGGGCGGTGGGCCAGACCGGCTTCGACCCCACCGCGGCCGCCAGCGGGCAGAACACGGTGTCGACGCTGCGCAGCGACTACGCGCGTGCGCAGGGCGCGTGCCTCGAAGGACGCGGCTACACGATCCGCTGAGAGCGGCAATGGCTGTGGTGGCGCCTTAGTGCAGCAACTGGGCGCGGATCGCTTCGACGCGTGAACGGTTGACGCCGAAATCCTTGCGGCCGATGCGCGAGGCCGAGCGCACCGCAATCGCCTGAGCCGCCGGGTCGTACCAGAATTCGACGTCGTCGACGAAGCGCAGCGCCGGCGTTTCGAACTGCGCGTAGAGGTAGTCGTCGCGCTGCTCGATCACCGTCGCGCCCGGCGAGCGCTCGACCACTGCGCGCACGCGCGCCATCGCGGCCGACGCGCCGCCGCTGCCGGGCAGGGCGGCAATGCGCGCGTATTCGCGCATCGCGTGGTCTGGATACAGGTCGGCCTGGCTGCTCACGCTGTTGGGCGTGCGCGAGGGTGGCTTGAAGCGGCCTTCGCGCACGCCCAGGTCGGCTGGCGCGTGGCCACGCAACGCCCCGAAGCGGCCGGCCAGCCACACCAGCAGCACCAGCAGGGCCAACGCCGCCAGGATCCAGCGCAGAGTGCTCAGGTCTCAGCTCAGCGTTTGCGGCTGCCGCCGAGGATGCTGCCCAGCACGCCGCGAACGATCTCGCGGCCCACCGACGAGCCGATCGTGCGCATCGCCGAGCGCGCAGCCGATTCGGCCAGGCCTTCGCGCTTGCCGCCGCGCGGGCCGGTGCTGCCGAACAGCACGTCCTTCAGGCCGCCGAGCATGCCGCCGTCGTCGTCGGGCGCGCTGCCGGTCGTGCTGGCGCCGCCGCGCGCAGCCGTCTTCGCCTCGTCGGCCATCGTGCGCCCGCTCTGGGCAGCCGCGTCGCCGCTGGCCGCGGCGCGGCCCTTGAGCTTCTCGTAGGCCGACTCGCGGTCGACCGTCTTCTCGTAGACGCCGGCCACCAGCGAGCCGCGCGATCAGCGCCTTGCGCTGCTCGGGCGTGATCGGCCCGATCTGGCTGCCCGGCGGCAGCACGAACACGCGCTCGGTGACGCACGGGCGGCCCTTCTCGTCGAGGAAGCTGACCAGCGCCTCGCCGACGCGCGAGCTCGGTGATCGCGGTCGTCGATGTCGAGCTTCGGGTTCGCGCGCATCGTGCTGGCCGCCGCCTTCACCGCCTTCTGGTCGCGCGGCGTGAAGGCGCGCAGCGCATGCTGCACGCGGTTGCCGAGCTGGCCGAGCACGGTGTCGGGGATGTCGAGCGGGTTCTGCGTCACGAAGTAGACGCCGACGCCCTTGCTGCGCACCAGCCGCACGACCAGCTCGATGCGCTCGACCAGCGCCTTCGGCGCGTCGTTGAACAGCAGGTGCGCCTCGTCGAAGAAGAACACCAGCTTGGGCTTGTCGAGGTCGCCGACCTCGGGCAGCGTCTCGAACAGCTCCGACAGCATCCACAGCAGGAAGGTCGCGTACAGCCGCGGCGCGTTCAGCAGCTTGTCGGCGGCGAGGATGTTGACCACGCCCTGGCCGCCGTCGGTCTGCATGAAGTCGGCGATGTCGAGCATCGGCTCGCCGAAGAACTTGTCGCCGCCCTGCTCCTCGATCTGCAGCAGGCCGCGCTGGATCGCGCCGACGCTGGCCGCGCTGACGTTGCCGTACTCGGTGGTGAACTGCCTGGCGTTGTCGCCCACGTGCTGCAGCATCGCGCGCAGGTCCTTCAGGTCGAGCAGCGCAGGCCGTTGTCGTCGGCGATCTTGAACACCAGGTTCAGCACGCCGGCCTGCGTCTCGTTGAGCGCCAGCATGCGCGCCAGCAGCAGCGGGCCCATGTCGGTCACGGTGGCGCGCACCGGGTGGCCCTGCTCGCCGAACACGTCCCACAGCGTGGTCGGGCACGGCGTCGGCGTCGGCGCGGCGAGGCCGCGTTCCTTCAGGATCTGCGGCCAGCTTGTCGGGCAGCACGCCCGGCTGGCTGATGCCGGTGAGGTCGCCCTTCACGTCGGCCATGAAGACCGGCACGCCGATGCTGCGAGAAATTCTCGGCCAGCGTCTGCAGGGTGATCGTCTTGCCGGTGCCGGTGGCGCCGGTGATCAGGCCGTGGCGGTTGGCCAGCGCCGGCAGCAGGAAGCACTCGATGTCGCCGTGCTTGGCAAGCAGGATCGGATCGGCCATCTGTTGCCTCCGTGAGAGAGCACGACCGGCCCTCGAATAAAATCGCCCACATCGTATCTCGGACACGCATCGCATGGCCGGTCATTCCAAGTGGGCCAACATCCAGCACCGCAAGGGCCGCCAGGACGAGAAGCGCGGCAAGGTCTGGACGCGCGTGATCCGCGAGATCATGGTCGCGGCGCGCCAGGGCGGCGGCGACCTGGCGACCAACCCGCGCCTGCGGCTGGCGGTCGACAAGGCCAAGGCCGCCAACATGCCGGCCGACACGGTCAAGCGCAACATCGACAAGGCCACCGGCAACCTCGAAGGCGTGCACTACGAGGAGATCCGCTACGAGGGCTACGGCATCGGCGGCGCGGCGATCATCGTCGACATGCATGACCGACAACCGCGTGCGCACCGTGGCCGAGGTGCGGCACGCCTTCAGCAAGTACGGCGGCAACCTGGGCACCGAAGGCTCGGTGGCGTTCCAGTTCAAGCACTGCGGCCAGTTCGTGTTCGCGCCCGGCACCAGCGAGGACAAGGTGATGGAGGTCGCGCTGGAGGCCGGCGCCGACGACGTGGTCACCGGCGACGACGGCGCGATCGAGGTGCTGTGCGCGCCGGCCGACTTCGAGGCGGTGAAGAAGGCGCTGCTCGAAGGCCGGCCTGAAGCCCGAGCTGGCCGAGGTGACGATGCGCGCCGAGAACACGATCGAGCTCGCCGGCGAGGACGCGCAGCGCATGCAGAAGCTGCTCGACGTGCTCGAGGACCTCGACGACGTGCAGGACGTCTTCCACAACGCCGTGCTCGAGTGATCGGAACGTCCCATGAAGGTCCTCGTCATCGGCGGCGGCGGCCGCGAACACGCGCTGGCCTGGAAGCTGGCGCAGTCGCCGCAAGGTGCAGACGCGTCTACGTCGCGCCGGGCAACGGCGGCACCGCGCGCGACGCGCGGCTCGAAAACGTGCGCGATCACCGACCCCGCAGCGCTGGCCGACTTCGCGCAGCGCGAGAAGATCGCGCTCACCGTGGTCGGCCCCGAGGCGCCGCTGGCCGCCGGCGTGGTCGACCTGTTCCGCGCGCGCGGCCTGCGCATCTTCGGGCCCGACGCAGGCGGCGGCGCAGCTGGAGAGCTCGAAGGCGTTCGCCAAGGCCTTCATGCAGCGCCACGGCATCCCGACCGCGCGCTACGAGACCTTCGCCGACGCGGCCGCGGCGCATGCGTATGTCGACGCACACGGCGCGCCGATCGTCATCAAGGCCGACGGCCTGGCGGCCGGCAAGGGCGTGGTGGTGGCGATGACGCTGCGCCGAGGCGCACGAGGCGATCGACTGCATGCTCGACGGACAACACGCTCGGCGTGCAGCACAACGACGGCGGCGCGCGCGTCGTGATCGAGGAGTTCCTGCGCCGGCGAGGAGGCCAGCTTCATCGTGCTGTGCGACGGCACGAACGTGCTGCCGCTGGCCACCAGCCAGGACCACAAGCGCCTGCTGCGACGGCGACCAGGGCCCGAACACCGGCGGCATGGGCGCCTACTCGCCGGCGCCGGTGGTCACGCCGAACGTGCACGCCGCGCGTGATGCACGAGATCATCCTGCCGACGATCGCCGGCATGGCGGCGGACGGCATCGCCGTTCACCGGCTTCCTCTACGCCGGGCTGATGATCGACGCGCACGGCAACGCCGAAGACGGTCGAGTTCAACTGCCGCCTGGGCGACCCCGAGACCCAGCCGATCCTGATGCGGCTGAAGAGCGACCTGTTCGACGTGCTGATGCACGCCACCGACGGCACGCTCGACCAGGTCGAGCTGCAATGGGACCGCCGCGTCGCGCTCGGCGTCGTGATGGCCGCGCGCGGCTACCCGCTGACGCCGCGCAAGGGCGACGCGATCACCGGCCTGCCCGGCGCGCAGGCCGACGACGCTGATGGTGTTCCACGCCGGCACCGCGCTGCAAGCGACGGCGCAGCTGCGTCACCAGCCGGCGGCCGCGTGCTGTGCGTCACCGCGCTCGGCGACACGGTGCAGCGCGGCGCAGCAGCGCGCCTACGAAGCGCTGGCGCGGCATCCGCTTCGACGGCGCGCAGTACCGGCGCGACATCGGCCACCGTGCGATCACGCAGCGCTGACGCCGATCGCCACTGGCACACGTCGACAGTGCGCGACTACCTGCTCGGCCTGCAGGCAGCGCATCGTCGCCGCGCTGCGAGGCCGAGACGGCGGCACGCCGTTCCTCAGCGACGCCTGGACAGCGCGAGCCGGGCGGCACGCTGCAGGGCGACGGCCTCTCGCGCCTGCTCGAGGGCGGCGCGCTGCTCGAGCGCGGCGGCTGCAGCTTCTCGCACGTGCGCGGGCCAGGCGCTGCCGCCGTCGGCCACGCAGCACCGGCCCGAGCTCGCCGGCGCGCCGTTCGAGGCGATGGGCGTGTCGCTGGTGTTCCACCCGCGCAACCCGTACGTGCCGACGGTGCACATGAACGTGCGCATGCTGGCGGCGCTGCCGGCCGGCCGCGAGCCGGTGCGTCTGGTTCGGCGGCGGCATGGACCTGACGCCCTACTACGGCTTCGAGGAGGACGCGCGCGCACTTCCACCGCATCTGCCGCGACGCGCTCGCGCCGTTCGGCGCCGACAAGTACCCGCGCTTCAAGCGCTGGTGCGACGAGTACTTCTTCCTCAAGCACCGCAACGAGCCGCGCGGCATCGGCGGCATCTTCTTCGACGACTTCGCCGAGCTCGGCTTCGACAGCAGCTTCGCGATGCTGCGCGCGGTCGGCGACGCCTTCCTCGCCGGCCTACCTGCCGATCGTGCAGCGCCGCCGCGACACGCCCTACGGCGAGCGCGAGCGCGAGTTCCAGGCCTACCGGCGCGGCCGCTACGTCGAGTTCAACCTGGTGTGGGACCGCGGCACGCTGTTCGGCCTGCAGTCGGGCGGGCGCACCGAAAGCATCCTGATGTCGATGCCGCCGCTCGTGACGCTGGCGCTACGACTGGCAGCCCGAGCCGGGCACGCCCGAGGCGCGCCTGTACAGCGACTTCCTGCGGCCGCGCGACTGGGCGACTGGACGAGCGCGGCGCGTGATGAGGCGCATCGGCCTGTTCGGCGGCAGCTTCGACCCGGTGCACAACGCGCACGTCGCGCTGGCGCGGCGCGCGCTCGAGCAGCTCGCGCTCGACGAGCTGCGCTGGATCCCGGCCGGCCAGCCGTGGCAGAAGGCGCGCGCGCTCAGCCGACGCCGCCGCACCGCGAGGCGATGGTGCGGCTGGCGATCGCCGGCGAGCCGCGCTTCGTGCTCGACGCGCTGCGAGCTCGCAGCGCGCGGGCCCGAGCTACACGCTCGACACCGTGCGCGAGCTGCAGCGCGCGCCGAGCCCGGCAGCGAGTGGTTCCTGGTCATCGGCCAGGACCAGTACGCCGAGCCTGCACACCTGGCACGACTGGCGCGAGCTGCTCGGCGCTGGTGACGCTGGCCGTCGCCGACGCGCCCGGGCGCCGCGCTGCGGCCGACGCCGCAGATGCGCCGCAGGCGCCGCACCAGCGTCGTGCCGCTGCCGATGATGGACGATCTCGTCCACCGAGATCCGCGCGCGCGTGGCGCGCAGGCGAGTCGATCGCCGATCTGGTGCCGCCGCGCGGTCGCACGCTATATTGACCAACACCAGCCTCTACCGGACCGCCGGCTGACCAGGAGCTGAATGGACATCCGCAAGCTGCAGCGCGCCATCGTCGATGGCCTGGAAGACGTCAAGGCCCAGAACATCGTGGTCTTCAACACCGAGCACCTGTCGCCGCTGTTCGAGCGCGTGATCGTCGCCTCGGGCACCAGCAACCGGCAGACCAAGGCGCTGGCAGCCAGCGTGCGCGATGCGGTCAAGCGCGCGGCCTGCACGGTGCTGCGCACCGAGGGCGAGGACAACGGCGAATGGATCATCGTCGACTGCGGCGCCGCGGTGGTGCACATCATGCAGCCGGCGATCCGCGAGTACTACCACCTCGAGGAGATCTGGGGCGACAAGCCGGTGCAAGATGAAGATCGGCGCGCGCAGGCCGCGGCTGGTCAAGGCCGGCCGACGCCAAGGCGCCGCGCGAAGAAGCGCCGCGCGCGGCAAGCGCCGACGCGCCGGCCGAAGCGCGCCAGCCGCCGCGAAGGCCGCGCGCGAAGACGGCGCGCCGCGCAAGCAAGCCGCGGCCGACGCAAGGCCGCGCGCGGCCAAGCAGGCCGTGCGACCGCCGGCGCAAGACACGCGCGCGCGGCGCAAGACCGCGCCGCGCGAAGAAGGCCGGCCGCGCGCCGCGCGCGCGCGATGAAGCTGCTGCGTGGTCGCGGTCGGCCAGCGCCAGCCGGCCTGGGCCGAGACCGCCTGCGACGACTACGCCAAGCGCTTTCCGCCCGAGCTGCGGCTCGAGCTGAAGGCGGTGAAGGCCGAGCCGCGCGGCGCGCAAGACGCGCGGCGCAGCTGATGGCCGCCGAGGCGCAGCGCATCGAGGCGGCGCTGCCGCAAGGGCGCGCGCCGCGTCGTGCTCGACGAGCGCGGCGCAGCGCCTGACCACGGCGCAGCTCGCCGAGCGCGCTGCGAGGCCTGGCGCGCGACGGCCGCGACGTGGCGCTGCTATCGGCGGGCCCGACGGGCTCGACCCGGCGCTGAAGGCGAGCGCCGACGAAACGCTGCGCCTGTCCGACCTGACCTTGCCGCATGCCTTCGTGCGCGTGCTGCTGGCCGAGGCGCTGTACCGCGCCTGGTCGGTCGACCGCGCGGACCATCCCGTACCACCGCGAGTGAGCCCGCTGCCGACGTGCACGACTTCATCTACCTCGCTTCGCAGAGCCCGCGCCGGCGCCAGCTGCTGGAGCAGATCGGCGTGCGCCACGAGCTGCTGCTGCCCGACGCCGACGAGGACGCCGAGGCGCTCGAAGCGGAGCGCGCCGGGCGAGCTGCCGGCGCGCCTACGTCGAGCGCGTCACGCGCGCCAAGCTGCACGCGGCGCGCGCGCGCCTGCAGCGCGCGCGGCTTGCCGCCGGCGCCGATCCTGTGCGCCGACACCACCGTGGCGCTCGGCCGCGCGCATCCTCGGCAAGCCGGCCGACGCCGCACGATGCGGCGCGCATGCTGCGCGCGCTGTCGGGCCGCACGCACCGCGTGCTCACCGCGGTGGCGGTGCGCACGGGCGCACGCGCGCGCTGCGCGCTCAGCGTCTCGCGCGTGCGCTTCGCGCCGCTGCCGCGCGGCGACGATCGAGCGCCTACGTCGCCAGCGGCGAGCCGTTCGGCAAGGCCGGCGCCTACGCGATCCAGAGCGCGCGCGGCGGCCTGGATCGAGCACATCGACGGCAGCTACTCCGGCATCATGGGCTTGCCGCTGTACGAGACGGCGCGCGCTGCTCGCAGCGCGCGGGCGTCGGCCGTCGGCGCTCACCATAGACTGCGCAGCCCATGGCGCATGCAAGACATCCTGATCAACTGGTCGCCGCAGGAGACGCGCGTCGCCGTCGTCGAGAACGGCGCGGTGCAGGAGCTGCACGTCGAGCGCACGCTCGAGCGCGGCCTGGTCGGCAACGTCTACCTCGGCAAGGTCGCGCGCGTGCTGCCCGGCATGCAGTCGGCCTTCATCGACATCGGCCTGGAGCGCGCGGCCTTCCTGCACGTGGCCGACGTCTGCACCGCCAGCGGCGACGGCGCGCGGCGACCACGCGCCGGCGCAGCGCCGCCGCATGCCGATCGAGCGGCAGGTGTTCGAGGGCCAGACGCTGATGGTGCAGGTGATCAAGGACCCGATCGGCACCAAGGGCGCGCGGCTGTCGACGCAGATCAGCATCGCCGGGCGCCTGCTGGTGTTCCTGCCGCAGGACGACCACATCGGCATCTCGCAGAAGATCGGCTCGCCCGAGCTGCGCGAGCAGCTGCGCGCGCGCATGCAGGCGCTGGTGCGGCCGACGGCCGGCGGCGGCGGCTTCATCCTGCGCACCAACGCCGAAGACGCCAGCGACGCCGAGCTGGCCGACGACATCGCCTACCTGCGCAAGACCTGGGCGCGCGATCCGCGAGCGCGCGCTTCGCGTCGCCGCCCGGCACGCTGCTGCACCAGGACCTGAGCCTGCCGAGCGCGTGCTGCGCGACCTGGTCGGCGAGGACACGCAGACGATCCGCATCGACTCGCGCGCAGCAGTTCGAGCACGCTGCACGGCGTTCGGCCGCGAGTTCACGCCGCGGCGCGGTCGAGCAAGCTGCGAGCACTACAACGGCGAGCGGCCGATCTTCGACCTGTTCAACATCGACGAGGAGATCGCCAAGGCGCTGGCGCGGCGGGTCGACCTGAAGTCGCGGCGGCTACCTGATCATCGACCAGACCGAGGCGCTGACCACGGTCGACGTCAACACCGGCGGCTTCGTCGGCGCGCGCAACTTCGACGACACGATCTTCAAGACCAACCTCGAGGCGGCGCAGGCCATCGCGCGCCAGCTGCGGCTGCGCAACCTGGGCGGCATCATCATCGTCGACTTCATCGACATGGCGCGCGAGGAGCACCGCGCGGCGGTGCTGGCCGAGTTCCGCAAGCAGCTCGCGCGCGACCGCACCAAGACCACGGTCGAGCGGCTTCACGCAGCTCGGCCTGGTGGAGATGACGCGCAAGCGCACCCGCGAGTCGCTGGCCCACATGCTGTGCGAGCCGTGCCCGACCTGCGAGGGCACGCGGCCAGGTGAAGACGGCGCGCAGCGTGTGCTACGACATCCTGCGCGAGATCCTGCGCGAGGCGCGCCAGTTCAACCCGAAGGAGTTCCGCGTCGTCGCCTCGCGCCGCGGTGGTCGAGATGCTGCTCGACGAGGAGAGCCAGCACCTGGCGGGCCTGTCGCGACTTCATCGGCAAGCCGATCTCGCTGCAGGCCGAGCCGCGCGATGGGCCCGGAGCAGTACGACATCGTGCTGCTGTGAGGGGCTCGGGGCGCCTCGGCCTCGTCCCGGCGCGGGCATCGACGCTGCGGGCATCATCACAAGTGACGATCCCTGCCATTGCAGGGCGCGGCCTTGGCCTGTAAGTTTGCCCTTCCGGGCCTAACGCGGCCCGAGGGAGGGACGGGTGATGCGGTCGAAGGTGCGTGGCAGTGGGCTGGCGGGCACGACGAACCTGGCGCTGCTGGCCCCGGTTCGAGAAGGCCTGGCGCCGGCTTTCGAGCCGGTGAGCTACCTCGAGCGGCTGCGCCGCCTGCTCAACGCGATGCATGCCTCGCGCCGCAACGCGCGCGAGTCCGAGTTGCGGGGGTCGGTGTTCCCCGACGCGATCGGCCGCTTCGGAATCATCAGCCACTTCCGCTACGCGCTGGTGCCGCCGGACCTGGTCGGCGCCACGCGCTGGCACCTGTCGCTCAACGTCACGTTCGACGGCGGCTGGGAACCGTACATGCGGGTGATCTACCGCGACATCGGCCCGCTGCTGGACGCGCTGCTGTGCCACTGCGAGGGCTACCCGGGCTCGCGCAGCAGCGACTTCGACACCTACTGCCGATGGGTGCGTGCGGCCGAGCTGGACGCGGGCATCTACTACACCGACTCCCCGGCCACGCTGGCCGACCAGCGTTACCTGGCCAGCGTCGAGCGCCTGCAGCGCGAGAGCGGCAACCCGGTCGCCGCCGAGCGTGCGATCGCTGCCCACGCCGAGCCCGACGAAATCACCGCGATGAGCCAGGGTCTGGACAAGGCGCTGCGCGACGTCGGTGTGCACCTTCCGCTGCACCTGCGCGCGCTCAAGGGCCTGTACCGGCTGACCGCTTTCTGGGCCGGCTCCGACGGCGACATCCTGCTGCGCTTCGCGCAACTGGTGCTCGACAGGATTCCAGAAGGTGATCAAGGAAGCAGCGTTCACCAGCCATCCGGAGGCGCCGAAGATCAACGCCCTGTTCGCCGATGAACTGGCCTGGCTCGCGCGGCCGCTCGCCGACCCCGCGCCGCTCGAGCGGCTGGTTTGGAGCGAACGACAACTGCAAGCCGCCTTGCTGGACGAAGGCCCGCGCGCCACGCACGGCGCGCTGGTGCTGCTGCGCGTGACCGACCCGGCGGCCGCGGCGGCCCACCTGAGCTCGCTCGAGCCGCGCTGCGCGGCACCGGCAGCGGCCGAAGGCCAGGCGCGCCTGCACGTGGCCTTCACGATGGCCGGGCTGCGCGCGCTGCAGATCCACCCCGAGCGCCTGGACCGGCTGCCGCCGAATTCGACGAAGGCATGGAGCCGCGCGCCGGCCTGCTGGGCGATGTGCGCGGCAACCACCCCGACCACTGGCTCCGTCCGCTGCGCCACGGCGTCGACCCAGCGCGCGAGGATCGCATCTCACTGGGCGTCGTGCACGTCGCGGTCATGCTGCGCACGATCGACGCGGCCGACCCGGGCCACGCATTGCACCCGCTGCTGGCCGACGAAGTGACCGCGCTCGGCAGGCCCGGCACGGGTCTGTCGGTGCTGGCGGTGGAGGTCACGCGCAGCCGCACCGCGCAGCCGGACGGACGAGAACACTTCGGCTTCGCCGACGGCATCAGCCAGCCGACCGTCGTGGCCGATCGCGCGCCCGACCCCCGCCAGCACGAGGTGCGCCCGGGTGAACTGGTGCTGGGCTTCAGCAACGACCGCGGCGACGGCCCGTTCCCGGCCGAAGCCGACGGTCTGCTCGACCAGGCAGCTTCCTGGTCGTGCGCAAGCTGCGCCAACGGCTCGACCATCTGAACGAGGCACTCGGTGCAGCCAGCGGCGGCGACGCCGGCCGCCGCACCGAACTGCTCGAGCGCATGATGGGCCGCAAGCAGAACGGCGATCCGCTGGTCGCGCCGCGGCCCGGGAGGCCACAACGACTTCGATTTCCGCGGCTGCCGACGGGCTGCAGTGCCCGTTCGCGTCGCACGCGCGGCGCACCAATCCGCGCGACGGCCGGCCGGCGATGCCGCGCATCCTGCGCCGCGGCATGGGCTACGGGCCGGCGGCCGCGCGAAGCGCCGGCCGACGCCGACCGCGGCACGCTGTTCATGGCCTACTGCGCGAGCATCGCCGAGCAGTTCGAGACCGTGCAGCGCTGGGTCGCCGGCGGCAACAGCAGCGGCGTGGGCTCGACGCAGTCCGACCCCTTGCTCGGCGTGCCGCGCGAGGACGAGCGGCGGATGTTCCGCTGGGTCGATGCGACCGGCGCACCGCAGCGCGCCGAAATCGGCGACCAAGGCTTTTGTCGAGTTGCAGTGGGGCTTGTACCTTTTCGTGCCTGCGCTGCCGGCGCTGAGGCGCCTGGCCGACTTCCGCAGCGCGCCGCTGCCGGCGCCTGCCGCGATGCCGGTGCCGGTCGCGGAAATCGACCGGTGGCGCGCCCGGCTCGAAGACCGCGACAACGGCCGCGCCACCTGGAAGGAGGTGCGCGAGCAGCCGGCGGCGAGCTACGACGCACCGCACTACGGCCGGCTGGTCGGCACGGCCGCGGGTGTGTTCGATGCGCTGGCCGACGCCAAATGCGCGAAGGTGTCGGTGCGCGGCTTCGGCGAGCGCATGGAGGAGCCGGCCTGGGCGTCAACCACCTGGGCATGGATCCGGCCGATGGCCACACGGCCGTCGGCAACGTGGTCAACCCGTTGATCGCGGCGATCGACGAGGAGCCGGGCCTTCGCGGCCGCGCAGCCCGTCGCTCGTGGCGTGCTGGACAAGATCGAGCAGCTCTCGGGCGGCGCTTTCGCGCTGCGCCACCCGGACGGCCGATTGCGGCTGCCGGTGGACCTGATGAACTTCACCGAACAAGTGGTCGGGCGTGCTCGCGAAGGGTTGGTTCGGATTGCCCGACGGCGTGCACATGGTGGCCGGCGGCCGGCTGCCGGTCCCGCCGGCGCCTGCCGGCCAGCCGCGCTGTCCGGGGCACATCATCGGCCCCTCGCGCATGATCTTCGGCGCCCATCCGCACGAGCGCGTCAGGGCCGAAGGCGAGCTGCACGGCCCGATGGTGCAAAAGGCTGTCAGCGATGTGTTGGCCGCCGGTCCTGCACCGGGACCTGGCGCGGTCACGGCGCTGCTGCGCGAGCCGTTGGACAAGCTGGAGGCCGCGTACGGCGCCGATCTGCTGGAGCGCGAGGTCGCCGGCCTGTTGCTCGGCTTCGCGCCCACCGTGTACGGCAACTTCCTGACCGTGATGAGGAACTGGATCGAGAGCGAGCGTCTCTGGGCGCTGCAGCAGGATCTGGCCGAACGCATTCAGGCAGGCGACACGCTGCTGGCCGCCGCACGCGCCGCGCTGCTGCGGCCGATGCTCGACACGATGCAGGGCGAGCCGGTGCCGCCGATGGTGTGGCGCCGGCCGGTCGTGAAAGGCGCGCCCGACCCGAAGGCGCCGCCGGTCGTGCTGGGGCTGGCTTCGGCCATCGAGAGCCTGGACCCCGCGGCCGACCAACCGCGACGCGACGCGCTGCTGTTCGGTGGCGACTATTTCGCCAAGGGATCCGACCGCTGGGGCCTGCATGCCTGCCCAGGTTCGAAGATGGGCATCGGCGTGATGCTCGCGATGGCCGCCGCGCTGCTCGAAGCCGGTACGCTGCGCGCCACCGGCTCGCCGGTGCTGCTGATGCTGACGCCGAAGGCGAAGCCGCCGCCTGCGCCCTGACTACAGCCGTTCGCGCAGTTGCAGCGCCTGGCCGAGGTGCCACTGCATCGCCATCGTGTCGAAGGCCGCGGCGGCCTGATCGATCAATCCGCGGGCACGCGCGGCCGCGCCGGCAGCGGCCGCGAGTTCCGCCTCGGCGAGTTGCGTCACGGCGAGTTCGTGCGCCGAATCGCGCCCGCGCGCCACGCGGTAGGCGCAGGCCAGCTGGCGTTGTGTCGCGTCGGGCCGCCCGGCCGCCTGCGCCGCGCGCGCCATCGCACGGCAGGCCATCGCCAGGCCGATGCGGTCGCCGCGGCGGCCGCGCTGCAGGGCCAGCACGGCATGCCGTTGCGCCTCGGCCGGGCGGCCCAGCGTCTGCAGGCCCTCGGCCAGCCAGCCGTGGCTCAGTGAGCGGAACAGTCCGCTGTCGCGCGGCAACAGCCAGTCGGTGACGGCGACGATGCCATCCACCGCCTCGGGCCTGCGTTCGAGCATCCATGACGCATAGCCGTCGATGGCGCGCGCGATCGACAACTGCCACAGGCTGCGCGTCGCCTCGGCGATGCGGGCCGACTCGGCCGCCGCCTCGTGCGCCGCCGCCCAGCGGCCCTGCCACAGCAGCACCGCGGCGCGCCAACCCTGGATGCTGGCCCCGATCTGATGCGTCAGGCCGACCACGCAGTCCAGCGCCTGGTCGAAACACTCGGCTGCCGCCGTGAAGCGGCCGTGATCGCCCAGCAGCACGCCACGGCACACCAACGAGTACGCCAGGCCCATGTTCGTGCGCCGGCCGCTGCGGTGGCTGCGCTTGATGTCGATCGCCCGGTCCAGCAGTGCGGTCGCGCGCGTGTACTGGCCGGCCGCCGCGTACGCCTCGCCCAGCGAGGCCATCGCCTGCACCGCCAGCGGTTCGTCACCTGCCTGCTCGGCCTCCAGCAGCGCCCGCTCGCCGTGCGCGATCGCCACCCGCGGCTCGCCCAACGCGTAGTTCACGCAGCCCAGCCAGTGCCGCGCCCGCGCCACGCGCTGCGCATCGCCATGGCGTTCGGCCAGTGCCACGGCGCGTTCGGCCAGCCCGATCTGGCTGCGCTCGGGGTCGAACATGCACACCATGGCCAGGCGCTGCACGATGTCGACCCAGCGCAGCGCGCGTTCGCCTGCCAGCTCGCCGCGCTCGAGCGCGGCCAGCGCCGCGCGGTAGTGCGCCCGTGCGCGGTCGAGCGCCGAGACGGCGAGCGCGCGGTCGCCGGCGCGTTCGGCGTAGTGCGCCTCCAGCGCGGGGTCGCCGCCGGCACCGAAGTGCAACGCCAGCGCCTCGGCGTCTTCATCACCGCCGGCGGTGGCCGCATGCTGCATCAGGGCCGCACCGATGCGCAGGTGCAGCACCTGGCGCGCGAGCAGGCCCACCGAGGCGTAGATCACGTCGCGCGTCACGCCGTGCTTGAAGCGCAGCGTGCCCGCGTGTTCGCCGGGGAACAGCAAGTCGTGTTCGGCCAGATCGCGCACCAGCGGGCTGTCGGGGGCGCAGCCGATGATGCGGGCCAGCAGCCAGGCGGGCACCGAGTTGCCGATGACGGCGGCGGTGCGCACCATGTCGACCAGCGCCGGGCTCAGGCGCTGCACGCGCGACTCGATCAGCTGATTGATCCAGCCCGCGGGGCTGGACGGCGCGGCCAGGCGGCCGCTATCGCCGCGTGCAGCCGAGTGGCACAACTCCTCGATGAACAGCGGATTGCCGCCGGCGCGCGCACAGATCTGGGCCACGACGAACGGGTCGGCCCCCGGCAGCTGTGCCGCCACCGCGTGGGCCGCCGTGGCGTCGTCCCACGGCGCCAGCGCGATCGTCTCGAAACCCTGCGTCACTGCGGTGGGCACGCCGCTGACCCGCCGCGTCAGCACGATCAGCAAGCGCAGGCCCGACAGGCTCTGCGTGGCGGCCAGCACCTGGTGCGAGGCATCGTCGGCCCATTGCCAGTCGTCGACGAAGAGCACCAGCGGTTGCTCGGTGGCCAGGCGCTCGAACCACTCGCCCCAGGCGCGCGGCCCCGACGGCGGCTCGACGACGCCGAGCAACTGCAGCATCTGGCGAAACGGCTGCAGTGGCGCGCCACTGAGATCGCCTTCGCAGCTGCCGCGCAGCACGCGGCAATCGCGCTGGCGAGCGTGGTGCAGGAACTCCTCGACCAGGCGGGTCTTGCCGATGCCGGGGGGCCCCACCACCTCGACACCCGCAGGCTGGCCGGCGCACGCGGCATCCAGCGCCTGCGCCAGCCGCTCGAACTCCGCCTGACGGCCAACGATCGGCGCGAGCGGACGGCCGCGGGCCTGCGCGCCGGCGGCCGTCTCGGCGAGTGCTTCGATGCGGTAGACGAGGATCGGCGCTTCGCGGCCCTTGACCGACAGCATGCTGGGTGCGCCGGCACCAAAGAAGCGGCGCGCCGGACCCAGGGTCTCGTCGCTGACCACGATCTCATGCGGACCTGCAGCGTCCGACAGTCGGGCCGCGATGTTGGGCACCGTCCCCATCAATTCGAAGCGGCCGCGTTCGATGTCGCCGGCGCCGATCAGCACCAGCCCGGCGTGGATGCCGGTGTGCAACTGCAGCTCGAAGCCTGCCGGCAGCCGCGGTGCCAGTCGCCGCACGGCCTGGTGCAGGGCGAGTGCGGCCTGGACGGCGCGGCGGCCGGCGTGTTCGTGCGTCACCGGGTGGCCGAACATGGCCAGCAGTCCGTCGCCCTGGACGCGCACGATCGTGCCGCCCCAGCGCGGCACGGTCTCCTGGTAGGCGATGCGCAACGTCGACAGCAGCGCCGCGTATTGCTCGGCCTCCATCGCGCCGGCCAGTTCAGTCGAACGCGACAGGTCCGAGAACAGCAGCGTGACGTAGTGACGGCCGCCCTCCACGGCCGAGTCGACCCGGGCCGCGGCTGTGGGCGGTGGCATCGGGCCGCTCGTCGCAGCCCTGCGGCGTTTCAGCGTCTCGGGCATCGGGTTGGGTGTCGTTGCACCCATACAAATGATGACACAGGGCCCTTGGCGCGAAGTGCCACTTGTGGCCGTCACGGCCCCGCCGCCCCCAGCGGCGGCGCCACCTGCTCCAGCGGCTTGCGCTCTGCGTCCACCGCCCAGCGCCATGCGATCGCCGCCGCCACGATCACCAGCACGGCCCCAATCGCATAGCCTGCGAATACGTTGCCTCGGCTGCCGGTTTCGATCAGCGCGCCGAACAGCGCCGGGGCCGCGAAACCGCCGACGCCGGTGCCGACCGCGTAGAAGATCGAGATCGCGAGCGCGCGCATCTCGAGCGGAAACACCTCGCTCACCGTCAGGTAGGCCGAACTCGCCGCCGCCGAGGCGAGGAAGAACACCGCCGACCACGCCAGCGTCTGCGTGGTGGCGTCGAGCACACCGGCGACGAAGCCCCAGCCGGTGAGCGCCAGCGCCGACACCCGACAGCGCATAGGTGGCCGCGATCATCACGCGGCGGCCCGACGCGATCGAACAGCGGTCCGAGCAGCAGCGGCCCGAGCACGTTGCCGAGCGCGAACGGCACGATGTACAGGCCCACCCTGGCCTCGTCGACCTGGTGGAAGCGCGTGAGCACCAGCGCATAGGTGAAGAAGATCGCGTTGTAGAAGAAAGCCTGCGAAACCATCAGCGCCAGCACCACCGCGCTGCGCGCGCGGTAGCGGCGCCACAGCACGTGCCACACCTCGGCCAGCGATCGGCGTCGCGCGGCGCGCCAGCACGACCTCGCCGTGCACCGGATCGAGCGGCACGCCGTGCTCGGCCCGCGCCGCACGCTCGATCTGCGCCACGATGCGCTCGGCTTCGTCGGCGCGGCCGTGTGCCAACAACCAGCGCGGGCTCTCCGGCACGTGGCGGCGCACCAGCAGGATGGCCACCGCCAGCACGGCACCGAGCAGGAAGCCGGCGCGCCAGCCCAGTTGCGGCCCGAGCACGCGCGGGTCGAGCAGCACCAGGCTGATCAACGCGCCGAGCGCCGCGCCGATCCAGAAGCTGCCGTTGATCGCGAGGCTGACGCGGCCGCGCACGCGCGCCGGGATCAGCTCGTCGATCGCCGAGTTGATGGCCGCGTATTCGCCGCCGATGCCCAGGCCGGTGAAGAAGCGGCAGATGGCGAACGAGGAGAAAGCCGGTGCAGAATGCGGTGGCCACGGTGGCCGCCATGTAGACCGCCAGCGTGAGCAGGAACAGCCGCTTGCGCCCCAGCTTGTCGGCCAGCCGCCCGAACACCAGTGCGCCCACCACCGCGCCGCCGACGTACAGCGAGCCGGCCCAGCCGATGTCCGTCGCGTTCAGACCCAGCGTGTCGCTGCGTTCGAGCACGCTGCCGATCGAGCCGACGATCGTGACCTCGAGCCCGTCGAGCACCCAGGCCACGCCCAGCGCGATCACGATGCGCCAGTGCCAGCGCGTCCAGGGCAGCCGGTCGAGTCGGGCAGGGATGTCGCTGCTGAATCACC
The DNA here is from genome assembly GCA_963827645.1 of uncultured beta proteobacterium. GTDB lineage: Bacteria > Pseudomonadota > Gammaproteobacteria > Burkholderiales > Burkholderiaceae_C > JAEUPI01. The sequence continues at coordinate 76,357 of CAWHBZ010000042.1, forward strand.
ACGGCGGGCACTATGGCGGCAGTGGCCCGGGCCTTGCCCGGATGTGGATTCTGCCCTTTGCGGGCGGCGTCAGTAGGTGGCGCGACCGCCCGAGATGTCGAACACCGCCCCAGTGGAGAACGGGCAGTCCTGCGAGACTAGCCAGCACACCATCGCGGCGAGCTCCTCGACCAGCAGGAAGCGGCCCATCGGGATCTTGGACAGCATGAAGTCGATGTGCGCCTGCGTCATGGTGTCGAACATCGCGGTCTTGGCCGCCGCCGGCGTGACGCAGTTGACCAGCACGCCGTGCTGCGCCAGCTCCTTGCCGAGCGACTTGGTGAGCGCGATCAGGCCCGCCTTGGACGCGCTGTAGTGCGACGCGTTGGCGTTGCCTTCCTTGCCGGCGATCGACGCCATGTTGACGATGCGGCCGTAACGGCGCGCGATCATGTGCGGCACGATGGCGCGGCTCACCAGGTACGGCGCGATCAGGTTGACCTCGATCATGCGCTTCCAGATCGCCGGTTCGAGCTCCCAGGTGGTGCCGTTGCCGCCGGTGATGCCGGCGTTGTTGACGAGGATGTCGATCTGCCCGTAGCGCTCGAGGGTGGCCTGCACCGCGCCGGCCACCGAGGTCTCGCTGGACAGCTCCACCACCGTGCCGCCACGTTGCCGCGCGCGCTGAGCTCGGCACGTGCCTGCTCCAGGCGCGCGCTGTCGATGTCCCACAGCACCACCGACGCGCCCGAATCGAGCATGCGCAGCGCAGTGGCGTAGCCGAAGCCTTGCGCGCCGCCGGTGATCACGGCGACGCGGTCGTGCAGGTCGATGCGGTTCATGCGGACTCCTCTGGTGTCATTTGGTGCGGGGCACGCGGCCCATCAGGTAGAACTCGTCGTTCGGCCGCAGGCTGATCACGTTGGCCATGCGGTTGGACAGGCCGAAGAACGCGCGTGATCGCGGCGATGTCCCAGATGTCCTCGTCGTCGAAGCCGTGCGCGCGCAGCGCCTCGAAGTCGGCGTCGCCGATCGTCGTGCGAGTCGCGCGCACACCTTCAGCGCGAAGTCGAGCATCGCCCGCTGGCGCGGCGTGATGTCGGCCTTGCGGTGGTTGACCGCGACCTGGTCGGCGAGCAGCGGCTTCTTCTCGTAGATGCGCAGGATCGCGCCGTGCGCGACCACGCAGTACAGGCAGTTGTTGGCGCCCGAGGTGGCGACGATGATCATCTCGCGCTCGCCCTTGGTCAGCGCGCCGCCTTCCTTGCAGCAGCAGCGCGTCGTGGTAGGCGAAGAAGGCGCGCAACTCGGCCGGCCGGTGCGCCAGCGCGAGGAAGACGTTGGGCACGAAGCCGGCCTTCTCCTGCACCTCGAGGATGCGCTGCGCGCAGGTCGTCGGGCAGGTCGTTGAGCTCGGGCACCGGGTAGCGGCTGATCGGTGGGTTCATGCGGTCTCCTCGTCGCGCCAGCTTCTGAACTGCAGCGCATGCAGCCGCGCATACAAGCCCGCCGCGCGCCAGCAGCTCGGCGTGCGTGCCCTGCTCGACGAGGCGGCCGCCGTCGATGCGCCACCACGCGGTCGGCGTGCTCGATGGTCGACAGCCGGTGCGCGATGACCAGCGTCGTGCGGCCGCGCATCAGCTCGTCCAGCGCCTCCTGCACCGCGCGCTCGCGACTCGCTGTCGAGCGCCGAGGTGGCCTCGTCGAGGATCAGGATCGGCGCGTCCTTGTAGATCGCGCGGGCGATCGCCAGCCGCTGGCGCTGGCCGCCCGACAGCTGGCTGCCGTTGTGGCCGATCGCGGTGTCGATGCCCTGCGGCAGCGACTCGACGAAGTCGAGCAGGTTGGCGCCGCGCAGCGCCGTCGCGCACGCGCGTGTCGTCGATCTGCGTCGCCCAGCGCGACGTTGGCCGCCACGCTGTCGTTGAACAGCACCACGTCCTGGCTGACCAGCGCGAACTGGCGGCGCAGCGCTGCGACGTCCCAGTCGCGCAGCGGCACGCCGTCGAGCCGGATGCTCGCCCGCCGTGGGCTCGATGAAGCGCGGCAGCAGGTTGACCAGCGTCGACTTGCCGGCGCCCGAGGGGCCGACCAGCGCCACCGTCTCGCCGGCCTGCGATGGTGCAGCGACAAGCCGTCGAGCGCCGGCGCCTGGTCGGCCGCGGTAGCGCAGCGTCACGCGCGCAGCTCGATGCGGCCTGCGCGCTCGAGCCACGCTGTGCGTGCCGCCGCGCTCGGTGATGCCGTCTTCGACCAGGTCGACGCCGCGCTCGAGCGCCGCCAGGCCGCGCAGTGATCGGCGCCGTCACGTCGGACAGGTGCTTGATCGGCGCGCAGCAGCATCAGCATCGCGGTGATGAAGGCGACGAAGCCGCCGACCGTCTGCGCCGCCCTGCTGCGGTCTGCCACAGCGCGACCACGATCACCGCCGACAGCGCGCAGGCCGCGAGCATCTGCGTCAACGGCGTCATGGCGGCCGACGCGGCGACGCGACTTCAGCGCCAGGCGGCGCAGCGCGTTGCTCAGGCGCTCGAAGCGCTCGGCCTGCGATGGGCCGGCGCCGTGCAGGCGCACGATGCGCCAGGCCAGCACGTTCTCCTCGACCACGTAGGCCAGCTCGTCGGTGGCGTGCTGGCCCTCGCGCGGTGAGCCGGTGCAGCGCGCACGCCGGCGATGCGCATCACCCAGCCGACGGCCGGGAACAGCAGGCCGACGAACAGCGTCAGCTGCCAGTTCAGGTACAGCAGGTAGGCCGAGCAGCGCGACCAGCGTCAGCGAGTCGCGCACCAGCGTCAGCAGCGAATTGACGAGCTGGGTCGAGCCCTGCGACCTCGTAGACCAGCATGTTGGTCAGGCTGCTCGCCGAGTGGCGGGTGAACAGCGCCGGCTCGGCGCGCAGCAGGCGGTCGAACATCGCCAGGCGCAGCGCCTGCGACGCCGCGGTTGGCCGCCCAGGCGAGCGCGTACTGCGCGACGAAGCCGGCCAGCGCCGCGCATCGCGAACAGGCCGATGATCGCCACCGGCACCAGCCACAGCGGAATGCCGGCGCCGACGAAGCCGTTGTCGAGCAGCGGCTTCATCAGCGCCGGCAACGGCCGGCTCGGTGAGCGCGGCCACGAGCGAGGCCGCGCCCGCCACCACGATGCCTGCGGCCGCTGCGGAAGTACGGGAGCGACGCGCGAGATGCGCTGCAGCAGAGTGGCCATGGACGGCAGGCCTTCGAGGTCGATGCGAACGACCTGTTTGACACCAGCAACTGACGATTATCCCTGCGGCGCCTGCCTACAATGGGCGTCAACGAGCGGCAGCTGGCTGCGGAACCAGCGCGGCCGAAGCGAATCCACAACACTTCATGGTGATCCCACCGCGAGACGCAGCATGGCCCATCGCGCCGCCGGTGGCTGGCCGGGGCTCTCGCCGCCGGGGCGTTGCACAGCGTCGCGCGCGCGCAGTTCCGCGTCGAGATCTCCGGCGTCGGCGCCACCCAGCTGCCGGTGGGCGTGACCAAGTTCCGCGACGAAGACAAGTCCGGCCAGTCGATCTCGCGGCATCGTGCGGGCCGACCTCGAGCGCAGCGGCGTGTTCCGCAGCGTCGATGCCGCCGGCGACGCTCGACGAGACCGCGCAGCCGCAACTACACCGAGTGGCGCGGCCGCGGCGCCGACGCGCTGGTCGGCGGGCTCGGCGGCGCGCCTGGCCGACGGCCGCTTCGACGTGCGCTACAAGCTGTGGGACGTGGTCAAGGGCGTCGACCTCGGCGGCCAGAGCATATGCGGTGCTCGCCGGCCGACCTGCGCCTGGCCGCGCACCGCATCGCCGACGCGATCTACGAGAAGCTCACCGGCGACAAGGGCGTGTTCTCGACCCGCATCGCCTACGTCACGCGGGCGGCCAACCGCTACACGCTGCGCGTCACCGACGCCGACGGCGAGGGCGGCCAGGTGGCGCTGAACAGCCGCGAGCCGATCATCTCGCCGGCCTGGTCGCCCGACGGCAAGCGCTGGCCTACGTGTCGTTCGAAAGCGGCAAGGCGGTGGTGTGGGTGCAGGACGTGGCCACCGGCGAGCGCCGCGCGATCGCCAACTTCCGCGGCAGCAACAGCGCGCCGGCGTGGTCGCCCGACGGCCAGCACGCTGGCCGTGACGCTGTCGCGCGACGGCGGCTCGCAGCTCTACCTGATGGACCGCGAACGGCGGCAACCTGCGCCGCATCACGCAAAGCAGCGCCATCGACACCGAGCCGGTGTTCGCGCCCGACGGCAGCAGATCTACTTCGTCAGCGACCGCGGCGGCAGCCCGCAGATCTATCGCATGGCCGCCGGCGGCGGCAACGCCGAGCGCGTCACCTTCAGCGGCAGCTACAACATCAGCCCCGCGCTCAGCCCCGACGGGCGCACGCTGGCCTACATCACGCGCAACGGCTCGCGTTCCAGCGTGCACGACGCTGGACCTCGGGCGGCGGCACGGTGCGCGCGCTCACCGACACCAGCGACGACGAAAGCCCGAGCTTCGCGCCCAACGGCAGGCTGATCATCTATGCCACGCGCGCGCAGGGGCGCGACGTGCTGATGACCACCACGCTCGACGGCAAGATCAAGACGCGGCTGCTGTCGTCAGGGCGCCGACGTGCGCGAGCCGGTCTGGGGACCGTTCGGCCGGTGAACGCCGGCCGTTCATCACACCGCAAGGAGAACCACCATGAACCAACTTCCGAACCTCGCTGTGTGCGGCGCTGCATGCAGCGCGCTGGCTCGCCGGCTGCGGCTCGTCGGTCAAGCTCGACGACGCCGCGCCGGTGGTCGATGCCAAACCGCAACACCGCAGGCGGCACCGGCGGCCGGCGCCGGCGGCAGCCGCGCCGGCACCGCGCAGTCGGCCGTCACCACGGTCGACGCCACCAAGATCGACCCGACGGCCGCCGGCAACCTCGGCCGCGTCGTCTACTTCGACTACGACAGCTACGTCTGAAGGACGAGTTCCGGCCGCTGGTCGAGGGCTACGCGCGCGCGCTGAGCCGACCAAGACGCAAGAAGATGGTCGATCGAGGGCCACACCGACGAGCGCGGCGGCCGCGAGTACAACCTGGCGCTCGGCCAGAAGCGCGCCGAGGCGGTGGCCAAGTCGCTGGCGCTGCTGGGCGTCACCGACAGCCAGATCGAGGCGGTGAGCTTCGGCAAGGAGCGGCCGGCAGTGCACGGGCAGCGACGAGGCGGCCTGGGCGAAGAACCGCCGCGCCGAGCTGAAGGACCGCTGATGCCGCGCCGCGTCGATGCCGCTGCGCGGCCGCCGCCGCGGCCCTGTTCGTGCTGCTGGCGCTGCCGGCGCACGCCGCGCTGTTCGACGACGACGAGGCGCGCAGGGCGATCCTCGACCTGCGCCAGCAGATCCAGCAGATGGATCAGGCCAATGCGCAGCAGGCCAGCGAGGCGGCCAAGACCAACGCGCAGCTGAACGAGCAGCTCCAGGTGCTCAAGCGCAGCCTGCTCGAGCTGAACAGCCAGCTCGAGGCGCTGCGCGGCGAGATCGCCAGGCTGCGCGGCACCGACGAGCAGCTGACGCGCGACCTGTCCGAGCTGCAGCGCCGGCAGAAGGACATCGCGCAGGGCGTCGACGACCGCATGCGCAAGCTCGAGCCGCAGAAGGTGTCGGTCGACGGCCGCGAGTTCCTGGCCGACCCCGAGGAGAAGCGCCAGTTCGACGACGCGCTGGCCGTGCTGCGCAACGGCGACTTCGACAAGGCGGCGGCGTCGTTCGGCGGCTTCCTGCGGCGCTATCCCGCCAGCGGCTACGCCGACAGCGCGCGCTTCTGGCTGGGCAACGCGCTGTACGGCAAGCGCGAGTACAAGGAGGCGATCACCTCGTTCCGCAGCCTGGTCAACAACGCGCCGGACCATCCGCGCGCGCCCGAGGCGCTGCTGGCGATGGCCAACTGCCAGGTCGAGATGAAGGACACCAAGGCCGCGCGCGCCACCATCGACGAGCTGATCAAGGCTACCCGAAGTCCGAAGCCGCGCAGGCCGGCCGCGAACGGCTGGCGGCGCTAAAGTAGCGCGCCGCGGGCCGGGGCGCGCTCAGGCGCCGGGCTTCTCGAAGAGCCTGGCGTCGCCGAGCGGTCCTTGGCGCGCAGCACGCGCGTGGTCGCGATCCGTCCAGCCCTCCTCGGGCTGACGCGACGCGGCCGCGCGCGATGCACATCCACCACCTGGAGGCCCGCTGATGAACCGATCGTTGAGCTCGCGCCGCGCGAGCGTTTGCACTGTTGCCGCCGTGTTGTCGCTTGGCGCGTCGTGGCCCGCGGGCGCCGCCGAGCCGGCGGTGCTCATTCAGACGGCCAAGCGCAGCCCGGCGCCGCCGTGGGCTGCCGGCGACGAGCGGGGCATGGCCAACACGCTGGGCCCGATCACGCTGGCACGCTGCGCCTGGCACATGGCGCAACCGCGCTCGCAGGTCTACGAGGCCTCGTACGTGCGCAGCAACACGATGCCCAAGTCGCCGTTCGCCAGCCCCGCGGGCACGCAATACAAGGGCACCGCGGGCGTGCCGTTTTCGGCGCATGCGTTCAACAGCGAGGTGATGCAGGCCAACGCCGAGCCCGGCCAGCAGGGCACGCAGATCGATGCGCTCGGCCACTTCGGGTACCATCGGCAAGCCGTGGGATCCGAAAGACCCGTTCCCCGCCGACGACGCCAAGTACTACGGCGGCTACACGCAAAAGGACGTCAAGCCGACGCCTGAGTCGCCGCTGCTGAAGATGGGCATCGACAAGATCCCGCCGCTGATCACCACCGCGGTGCTGCTCGATGCGCGCACGCTGGTCGGCAAGGGCCAGGCGCTGGCCGACGGGCAACTCGTCACCGCGGCGCACATCGAGGCCATGCTGAAGGCGCAGGGCCTCGGGCAGCGCGGCGTGCTGCCGGGCGACATGGTGTGGATCTACACCGGCTGGAGCGATCGCTGGAAGGATCCGTTCGACGACGGCTACTACTCGATGGCGCCGGGCCTGTCGATGGACGCCGCCAACTGGCTCGGTGCCAAGCGCGTGGTGGCGGTCGGCCTGGACACGCCGTTCATCGATGCGGTGCCGGGCGGCATGCTGCAGGGCAAGGCGCCGCCCGCCGCGGGCACGCCGCAGGGCCTGCCGTTCGGCATCCACCACACGCTGATCACGCAGTTCGGCATCCATCACCTGGAGAACCTCAACCTGGCGGCGATGACCAAGGACAAGGTGTGGACCTCCTGCGCGATGGTGCTGCCCACGCGCGACCAGGGTGCGGCGGGCGCGGCGGTGCGCCCGGTGGCGGTGGGCGTGCCCAACCAGCTTTGACGGCGCCGCGAGACAACTCGCCGTGAGCGCACGACCACGATGCTGAACGAAGCGCAACTGCAGGCGCTGACCACGCAGGTGCTGTGGGCGGCGTTCGTGCTCGCGCTGGCGTTCGGCGCCATCGCGCAGCGCACGCACTTCTGCACGATGGGCGCGCTGTCCGACATCGTCGACGATGGGCGACTGGTCGCGCATGCGCATGTGGGCGCTGGCCGCCGGCGTGGCGATGCTCGGCTTCAACGCGATGGTGGCGCTCGGTTGGCTGCAGGCCGGCAACTCGATCTACGCCGGGCCGCGCGTCATCGTGCTCAGCCATGCGCTGGGCGGCCTGATGTTCGGCTTCGGCATGGTGCTGGCCTCGGGCTGCGGCAGCAAGACGCTGGTGCGCGTGGGCGGCGGCAACCTGAAGTCGCTGGTGGTGTTCGTGGTGCTCGGCAGTCAGCGCGTTCGCCACGCTGAAGGGCCTGACCGCGGTGTGGCGCGTCGCCACCGTCGACCGCGTGGCCGCCACGCTGCCGACGGGGCAGGACCTGCCGACCCTGTTGGCGCAAGGCAGCGGCGTGGCGCCCGCCACGTCCGCCGCTTTGCTGGGCCTGCTGGTCGGCGGCGCGCTGCTGGCGTGGGCGCTGGCGCGTCCCGAGGGGCGGCGCGGCGACGTGCTGCTCGGTGGCGTGGGCATCGGACTGGTCGTGGCCGCGCTGTGGTGGGTGTCGGGGCGCCTCGGCCACGTGGCCGAACATCCGCTGACGCTGCAGGAGAGTTTTCTCGCCACCAACTCACAGCGCATGGAGTCGCTGAGCTTCGTGTCGCCGCTCGCCTACACCATCGACTGGCTGCTCTTCTTCAGCGACGCGAGCAAGGCGCTGACCATCGGCATCGTCAGCACGGTCGGCGTGGTGCTCGGCAGCGCTGTCGTGGCACTGGCCACGCGCAACTTCCACTGGGAGGGTTTTCGCGATGCCGAGGACACCGCCAATCATCTGGTCGGTGCGCGTGCTGATGGGCGTGGGCGGCGTCACCGCGCTCGGCTGCACGATCGGGCAGGGCCTGTCGGGCCTGTCGACGCTGTCGCTCGGCAGCTTCGTCGCGCTGGCCGGCATCCTGGGCGGCGGCGTGCTGGCGCTGCGCTGGCAGATGTGGAAGCTGGAACGTGCCACCTGACATCGATACCGCCGCGGCGGCTGCGGGTACCGCCGCCCGCGCCGACGAGGTCGATCTCGAACGCCGTTTCGGCGGCGTGCGGCGGCTCTATGGCGACGCCGGATATCAGCGCCTGCGCAACGCACGCGTCGCCGTGGTCGGCCTGGGCGGGGTCGGCTCGTGGGCGGTGGAGGCGCTGGCGCGCAGCGGCGTGGCTGCGCTTGACGCTGATCGACCTCGACCACGTGTCGGAGTCGAACATCAACCGCCAGTTGCAGGCGCTTGGACGGCACGCTCGGCATGGCCAAGGCGCTGGCGCTGCGCGAACGCATCGCGCAGATCCATCCGGCGTGCGAGGTGCATGCGGTCGAGGCGTTCGTCGAGGCGGGCAACTGGCCCGGGCTGCTGCAGGGCCACGTCGTCGACGGCGTGATCGACGCCTGCGACCAGGTGCGCGCCAAGCAGGCGATCGCCGCGTGGTCGCTGCGCCTCGCGCGTGCCCGTCGTCTGTGCCGGTGCGGCCGGCGGCAAGCGCGCGGCACAGCGCGTCGAGGTGGCCGACCTGGCCGACGTGACGCACGACCCGCTGCTGGCGGCACTGCGCCAGCGCCTGCGCAAGGCCGGTGCCGCACGCAGCGGCGCGATCGGCTTGCGCTGCGTGTTTTCGCGCGAGACGGTGGTGCGGCCCGACGCTGCCGCGTGCGACGCCGACGAGCCGCCGACCGACGGCAGCCTCAACTGCCACGGTTATGGCTCGAGCGTGGCGGTGACCGCCACCTTCGGCATGGTGGCCGCCGGCGAACTGATGCAGCGCATCGCGGCAACTGCTGCTGACGAAAAACGCGCGGATGCCCGGTGCTAGAATCGCGCGCTCTACCCCCGGGGTCGTTAGCTCAGTCGGTAGAGCAGCGGACTTTTAATCCGTTGGTCGCAGGTTCGAATCCTGCACGACCCACCACCGGATCCGGAAGTCCGGCGTCATCGCGGCGCAAACACTTCAGGGCTCTTAGCTCAGCTGGTAGAGCAGCGGACTCTTAATCCGTTGGTCGCAGGTTCGAATCCTGCAGGGCCCACCAAAATCTCCCTTTCGCGACAAGCACTTGCGTTGATCGACGACTCATGTCGTCGACTGCGCGTCCGTCGGTTGTGACGGATTCGTGCCGCGGTGTCCGCGTGCCTGTACAAGACGTTCTGCCCACGGTGCCAAGTGGTCGGCTGCAAGATGCGCGTAGCGCTGCACCATCGCGTAGCTTGCCCAGCCGCCGAGTTCCTGCAACACGTGCAGAGGCGTGCCACTCTGAACGTGCCAACTCGCCCAGGTATGGCGTAGGTCGTGCCAGCGGAAGCTCTCGATGCCTGACCTCTTCAGGGCTTTGTACCAGGCAGCCGTGCTCAACTGTTCGACGGGCTGGCCCTTGAACGTGAACACGTAGTCGCGGTGCTTGCCGATCTGCTTTTGCAGGATCGCCATGGCTTGGCCATTCAACGGCACCGGAATCGCCTTGCGCGCCTTCGCCTCGTCGGGATGTACCCAGGCCAGCTTGCGCTTGAGGTCCACAGCCGACCATCGCAGCCCGGACACGTTGGCAGCGCGCAGCCCAGACTCGAGGCTGAACGCGGCCATGTCGCGGAGATGTTCAGGCAGTTCGGCCAGGAGTCGGGCGGCTTCGTCGTGCGTCAGGTAACGCACGCGCCGCGTCGGCTCCTTCAACATCCGCACCGATGGAGCTCGGTCCAGCCACTCCCACTCCCGTACGCACTTGCGCAGGATCGCGCGCACAAGCGCGAGCGTGCGGTTGACGGTGGCATTGCTGCAGCCGTCGGCCTGCTTGGCTCGCGTGATGCGCTCGATCATGTCGCGGTTGATGCTGTCCAATGAAATGTTGCCGAGGTATCGGTCGAGCCAGCGCAGCTTGGCCTTGTCCTCTCGGGCCGTGGCCTTGTGCGCTTGCTCGGCGCACCATCGAACGACTGCGTCGTTCCAGATGCGTCGAGGTGCTTCGTCGAGCTTGTCCTGCCGCCACGCCTCGGCCTTCAGCCGATCGTGGTACTCCTGCGCTTCGGCCTTGTTGCCGGTTTCAGCGCTTCTTCGTATGCGCTCGCCCGATGGGGTGGTGAAATCGATCCACCAGACGACGCCTCGTTTGCGTATGGCCATGTTGTCCTTCCTTTCTCGGAGGCCACTCGCAACGCTTGCCGCTGAGGAGCGTAGCGCTCGCGCAGGAATGCGGCAAGGTCGTCGTCGATGAACACCCATCGGCGGCCAGGCTTCGAAGCGGGAATCGCGCCGCGCTTCGCGCGGCACCGCACCTCCTCAGGATGCATCTTGAGGAAGGCCGCCGCTTGAGCAAGCGTGAGCGTGTTCATAGTGCGATCGGTGGCTGAGCGGGATGCCCGCAGCAACGCAGTGCCGACGCTGCGAGCGTAGACGACCGAAGCCGCCTCGATGACGATGACTTCAGATCACAATTCATCGGGTGGCGAGCTGGCCATGAGAAGAGAGAGGCGGCCCTTCCCGTGGCCGGGGTTCGCGGGCTCGCTCTCAGGCATTCGCTGCGCGAAAGCCTTCGTGAACCGCTCACCCGCTTGACGAACTGACGGTCGCTGCGCTCACTGCGCTGCGCTTCGTTCGCTGTCCGCCGCCAGATCGTCGCCCCGACCACCCGCCACTCCCGAAGCCGGGCCGCCGCTGACAAGTGATCGGGCCGGCTCGACCGCCGCGCCAGTCGCTGCCGCTTGGTGTCACGTCGGTCGCTATCGACGCCGTCCCTCGCCACACTTGACGCCCTGCGCTGCAGGTGTCGCGCCAGCTGCGCTGTCACGCCACCCGCGGACGCTTCGGGCTTCTGGGCGCGCGCAGGCCGAAGCGGGCCCACCGCGCTCCCCCCACGCGCCCCCGTCAACTGGGTGAGGGGGACTTGTGGGGGGATCTTCAATGCGGTGGGCCGAACGGCTCACCGCTTCTCGTCTGCTTGAACTGCTGAACAGCCACCCCACCCCCCGCCCGCCCCAGGGCGGGAGCGAGGGAGTCCGAGCGAGAGGATCGGTTTTCAGGGGTCCGGATTGGAACCCGGCCGGTCTTCCGCCAAGGAGGCTTTCATGGCCAACGTTCTGGTGATTCAACGCAATGCGCACCTGGCCGACGCGGTGCGCCTGGAGTTCGTCAACGGTCCCGACGGACAAGTGGCCAAGGCCACGCTGACGGCGATCAGCAATGTGCGCTGGGGTTCGGGAGACGCGCGAGAGGAGGAGGCGACCGCGATCCTGTGGACGCTTTGGGGCAAGCAGGCGGAGCACGCCGCAGAGTACCTCGGCAAGGGCAGTCACGTCAACATCGTGGGCCGCGTGCGCAACAACAACTACGAAAAGGACGGCCAGACGGTCTACGGCCTGGCGTTCACCTGCGAGGAGATCGACTTCCTCGACAGCAAGGCCCGGGCCGCCGAGCGCAGGTCGCGCCATGAGTTCGTCGACCAGATGAACGCGGCCGACGGCACCGCGCAAGGGCAGGGCCTTTCAGCGCCCGCCGGCGCCTCGCGCCGCTAGGCATCGACACGTGGAGCAGACGCATCGAGTGCGCTGCTCCCGCTTCCACCTTTTCAGGAGTTCGACATGACCCCCACATTGGCTACCCGTTTCGCCAACAGCACGCGCGTTCTGCGCGCAGACGCACCGCTTGAGCGAAGACCAGATGCGCGCGTGCGCTCCGTCGATCTTTGCGGCGGGCAAGCACGCCAGCCGTTCCGAGCGCTACACCTACATCCCCACCATCGACGTGCTGCGCGGTCTGCAGCGCGAGGGCTTCGAGCCGTTCATGGTGGCGCAGGGACGCAGCCGCGTCGAAGGCCGCAGCGACTACACCAAGCACATGATCCGCCTGCGCCATGCCGCGCAAGTCACGGCCCGTGCCGAGGCCAACGAGATCATCCTCATCAACAGCCACGATGGCGCGAGCAGCTACCAGATGCTGGCCGGGGTGTTCCGCTTTGTGTGCTGCAACGGCTTGGTCTGCGGCACGGTCGCCAACGACATCCGCGTGCCGCACAAGGGCAACATCCAGCACGAGGTGATCGAAGGGGCGTTTCGGGTGCTGGAGGATTTCAGCCTGGTCGACGGTTCGGTTGACGCAATGAAGGCGCTGACCTTGAAGCCAGACGAAGAGCGTGCGTTGGCGACCGCGGCGCTGGCGCTGCGCTTTGGTGAACGCGGTGAGGGGCAGTGCCCTGTACCAGTGAGCGTTGACCAACTGACCCAAGTTCGGCGTTCTGAGGACGCGGGGCCATCGCTTTGGAACGCCTTCCAGCGCATCCAGGAGAACGCGATCCGCGGCGGACTGGAGGGCCGCACGGCCAAGGGACGCCGGATGCGCACGCGCGAGGTCTCGAGCATCGATCGGGGCGTGAGCCTGAACCGGGCGCTCTGGGTGCTGGCCGAGGAGATGCGCAAGCTCAAGACGGGGCAGGTCGCCGCCTGACCCAGATCGCGGGCCCGGCAACGGGTCCGTGACCTAACGCGGCCACACGTAGAGCACAACCGCCCAGGTCGCCGCAGCCGAGGCCGATGCTGCGGCCGCGTGGATCAACCAACGCTCCCACGGTCGTTCACGTGCTTCGAGCAGCGGCTGCAACGTCGTCTGCAGCCGCTGCATCGTGGCCCCGAGCTCGGCGCCAAATGCCACACGCGCGGCGTCGGCCATCGCCCGGCTTTGCTGGTCGATGGATCGTCCGCGTCGCCTCGTCGGTTTGCGCGGCCATGTGCCTGACCGTCTGCGTCTTGGCGTTCTCTGTGATCGCCGCGATCTGACGCTCGAAGCCGACCAGCTCGATCGCGAAGCGTTGTGCTCGCCTGCAACAGAGCCTGGCAGCGTCTCGTCCAGCGCCGGCTCAGAGCCTCGACACGCTGTAGCAGCTGCGCGACGTCGCCGATGGCCTCGACGATCAGCGCCTCGCGCGCCGTGGCCGGCTGGCTCATGCTGCCGGCTCGGCCTTGTCCGGCTCGCGCGGCGGCACCGACTGCAGGTCCAGCGCCGCGAAGCAGGCGTCGAGCTCGGGAACGACACCGCGGGCCAGGCGCTGGGTGGCGAGCTTCTGTGCCAGCGCCAGCTTGTCGGATGCCGACGTCGCCTTGGCGATCTCGGCCTTGTAGTCGGTCGGGTCCGCGGCCAGCTCGACCAGGGACTGGCCGGCGCCACGAATCCGCGCGTAGATCTCGTTGTGTCTCATGCAGGCCGCGGTCCGCGGTTGCACGACGCCGGAGACCTTGCAGTACGCGAGCAGCGTCTCGAAGGTCTGCTCGATCGGGCTGTCGTCCTCGACCTGGTTGAAGACCAGTCGCATCCGCGTCGCAGGCACGCCGATGCGCGCCAGCTCGGCAAGTGTGGCCGTGGTGTCCTGCTGCTGCTTGCGGGCCGGCACGGTGGGCACGACGAAGCCGTCGAAGTCCTCATGGCTGCCGCGGTAGCGCTGCATCAGCGCGAGCAGGTCTTCGACGTTGCTCGCCCCGACGTCGACCACCAGGTCGGTCGACCGTCTGCAGGTACTCCTGCAGCTGCGGCGAACTGGCGGCCGCGAATCGTCATCGGCTCGCCCGTCGTCGGCGTTGATGCTCTCCACCGAGACGACCTGGCAGCCCGGGATGCGGGGCGCGAGCAGATGGCGCGCCACCGTCGTCTTGCCGACGTTGCCGGAGAAGTTGATGACGGCGAGTTTCATGGGGCCTCCTTGGCACGAAGCAGCGGGTTGCTGGGGTGGGCGTTGAAGAAGGCTTCGGCGATCTCGCGGCCGCTGGTGCCGGCCAGTGACGGCAGGCGAGTCGGCGGCGGCAGCGGCGATGGACGAACCGCCGTGCACGGGAGTCGGTGAGCGATCGCATGCCCGAACTCTCGTTCGGCGCCTGCGTGCCGGCGTCTGCGCACTCGCGCCGCAGCGCGCTCGTGCTCAGTTCGATGCCGACGTCGGCCAGCGCCTCACGGATCGCTTCGTACGCTGTAGCCCTCGGCGCGCAACCGCAGGATCTCCGACGCATAGGCGGCGGCCTTGCGGTCGGTGCGTCCGGGCTGGCGTCTGGGCTGCAGTTGCATGGTGCCGCGCGGTGGCGAGGCGCCAATCTAGAGCGTGCAGGGCGGCGGACGCGCGATGACTTTCGTCGCCAAATCATCGGCTCGGCGTCGGCTTGGCGTCGGCTTGCGTCGGCTAGGCGTCGGCTGCGCGTCGGCCGAGACGCTTTGCAGATGCCTGGGGGTCGGCTTGCGCCGGCACCATCTCACTCGCGTCGGCTAAACGTCGCCTTGCAGACGGCTCGGCGCATCTTGCGTCGGCTTTGCGTCGCTTCGCGAGCAGAGGCTCGTGCACGACGAGGGTGCGAATCGATGATTCGGAGCTGGAAATCATCGGTCTTGCGACCTCGATCGAGTCAATACTGAATGCGTAGATGAGTGCAGGATAGGCGGCCTGCCGCCGAGTTGTGACACGCTTCGCTTGCCTCCGGATCGATCGCTCGGTCGATGAACACCTCGTCTCACGAGTTCGCATCACGGTCGACATGCGCGGCCTGAAGGCCTCGCTCGTGGCGCGGGCGCGGCCGAACGGCGTCAGCGTCGTCGGTCGTGGTGCGACGTGCGGTCGAGCGCGAGCTGGGCTCGACGAGCATGCGTCCGACGCGAGCGCTCGAGCGTGTCCAGCTGCGCCTGCGCGATCGACGTGCAGCTTGTCGCCTCCGCATTGACGGTGCCGAACGCCGAGCAGCTTCGACTCGGCGCGAAGCGGGCTGGTCTCTCTCGCCGGCGTGTTCGCTCGCTGGCCTGTTGGCCAAGTGCCTGACCGGCGAGCTCGGCGAGTCCCCGGACTAGCCTGCTGGCGCTCAACGCTCGTGCTGCCGCGCTCTCGACCTGAGCCGCAATCTCCACCACCTGGCGCGCTTGCTGCGCCAAGGATCGGTCCGAGCTGCGCTGCGCCCACCGGGATTGCTCGATCGCGCTCCATGGCGACGTGCGCGCGCACTTGAAGCTGGCCGCCGAAGCGCTGGCCGATCTGCGAGCCGCTGGTCGCGGCTGGGCCGGCAGCGCCGTTCCGACTACGGAGACTCGAGAGGAGTAGGCCATGTCCGAATCGACGTCGATGGCGTGCTCGTCCAGTGGGGTGACCGACTGTTCTACCCCGGCAACCGCATCGTGCAAGCGAAGCCGCGAGCCTCGGCTTCGATCAGCGCTGGAGCGGCGCCAGCGTGCCGCGGCATCCGGGCAGCGCATCGAGGCGACCGTGGTGCGCCGGGCGCCGCAGGTGATGGTCAAGGTGACCGGCGGAGGGCGCGGCATGAAGGCCATCGCCGCGCACTTCCGCTACATCAGCAAGAACGGTCGGCTCGAGATCGAGGACGATCGCGGGCAAACGGTGCGCGGCAAGGACGCCATCCGGGAGCTGGCCGACGACTGGCGCTTCGGCGGCAGCCTGATCGAAGACGTCAGCGCTCGGCGCGAGGCCTTCAACATCATGCTGTCGATGCCGCGTGGCAGCGCGGATGCGCTCATCGTGCAGCGGGCCGCGCGAGAGTTCGCGCAGACCGAGCTGGCCGACCACAAGTACGTCATGGTCCTGCACGACCACCAGGCCAACCCGCACGTTCACATCAGCGTGCGGGCGGAGTCAAAGCGCGGCAAGCGGCTGAATCCCGCGCAAGGCCGACCTGCATCGCTGGCGCGAGACATTCGCCGAGAAGCTGCGGGGCTGGGGCATCGATGCGGAAGCGACCCGGCAGGCCACTCGCGGTGCCACTCGAAACCTACGACCCGATCTGGCGCACCAAAGCCAGGGCGGCCGACCGTCTCAGGAGCGAGCGTCCCCGGGTGAAACTTGGAGCTGCAGCACTTGCTTCACGGCAGGCGGCACAAACGTCCTGGAAACACATTGCCTCGGCTTTGGCTGGGTCGACGGACAACCGCGATCGCGAGATCGCTGCTGCCATTGACCGGCAATTCACCCACTTCGGGCGCGAGCCCAAGCGCAGCAACGTCGCCGGAGTGGATCGCGACGTACGGCGCTAGCGATCTCCATCGCTTGGTCAGATGGGGCTACCGCATGTTGGAGCACACACCATCTCGACACGACCGAGGACACGCTTGGATTTCAGTGCCGAGCTCAGTCGATGTGTTCCGCAGAGGAAGCATGAACGTGTGTTGCCGACACCTGTGAAGGGTGACCCGGAGACCTTTGTCGAATAGCGCAAGCCGTCGTCGGAAACTCTGGTCGATGATTCAGATTTGCTCATGGGCGTATTGTCGCCGGCATACACCTTGATACTGACGGAGCGCATGCGACTGCAGCCGTTTCATCGGGTCGACGACACGCCCTTCACAGCATCGCGCGAGGACATCGTGCGTGCCTGGGGCCAGCCTCGACTGGCCCAACGAAACGACGTGGGCCTGAACGAGCTCGACTACGGGTCGGTGGTGTTTCGCTTCCAGGACAGTGGTCGGTTGGAGGAGGTCACCCAGCAAGCGAGTGTGCTCACGTTGGGCAAGATAGCCGTCCCGTTCGCTTCGCTGGCCCTATTCGTTCACAAGCACGACGACATGGCGTTCGAACGAGCCGGCTTCGTCGTCAGTTCGATGTTTGGACTGGCATTCGACCCGTCATGTCCTTGCTGGGTGACGGCGTTGGCTGCGCATTGCATCGATACCTGGCACGCCCTCTGACGGACTGGCAAACGATCGCTCAGCCGATTTGCGAGGTCCCCGGATTACAAGGGGCCTGCTTGTCAGGTTTTGCGTTCTAGGCTCGCCAGAATCTTCGCGACGTCGCGTCTGCCGAGCGATCGAACGGCGGCAATACCGGGCATGTTTTGGGCGCGCGGGCGAGCTGCGCGCTGGTGGGTAGCTCTGAATGTGTCGGCCTGGACTATCTCAAGCAGACCGAAGTTCACTAGCCAACGGCTGGCGCCGTCTCCTCGTTCGCAGGGTCAACTCCGCCAAGCAACTCTCATTTTTGGGCCAACGTGGTCATCACCGCCGATTCGCGCAGCGCGACAGCTCGGTGAGCCGGTCGTATGGAGGCCTCGGCCTGGGGTTGGCGATCTCAAAGCAGTTGGTCGAGTTGCACGGCGGGTCGATTCGCGTCACCAGCCAGGGCGAAGGCAAAGGCGCCACGTTTTTCGTGAGCCTGCCGCTTTCGATTGTGCAGCTGGAGGATGAGACCTCAGAGCGCGTCCACCCCACTGCATCGACGCCCGGCGATGATTTGCCGCTGCCTCCGCTAGATGGCATCCGAATATTGGTCGTCGACGATGAGCCAGACGCGCGCGATCTGTTGAAGCGACTTTTGGAAGCGCAGGACGCACGCGTCGAGGTCTATGACTGCGCCCACAGTGCTCTCGAGGCACTCAAGCACACAAAACCCGATGTCATCGTGAGCGACATTGGCATGCCGCAGGTGGATGGCTATCAGTTCATGCGCTCATTGCGAGCCAGCGAAGCGCAAGGTGCCCGCACGCCCGCGCTGGCATTGACTGCGTTCGCCCGCGCAGAGGACCGAAAGCGGTCCTTGCTCGCCGGGTATCAGGCTCATATCGCAAAGCCTTTTGATGTGGGCGAACTGGTGCTGTTAGTGGCCAATCTGGTTGGCCGATAGGCCGCAGGTTCACGCGTTGCCACAACACCGTTCACGCCGCTCCTGATCCACGGTAGCGAAAGAGTTCATCGGCTGAATGGCCACCATGTGGCACAAGCGCCAACGTCGTTTTCTGGTCGAATGGCGACGAGACCGTCCGTCTAACGGCGCGCGTGGAGCCCCTGGGCTCAAGCGCGGCATGGCGTTTGCCGCGGCTGAACCCGACGACACCGACTTAACCAAGCCGGCTCGGGCGAGGCGAGCAAGAGCGTGACGACCCACAGCACTCGGACAGGCCACGACTGGATGGTGCAGTTGCAGACGATCCGCGACCTCGTCAAGCAGACGGTCAGCGCTTGGATTGAGGACGACGCGCCCAGCACGGGGGCTGCGCTCGCGTACTACACGATCTTCTCCATTGCGCCACTGCTGTTGATTGCGATTTCGGTGGCCGGGATGGCGTTTGGCGTCGAGGCGGCGCGTGGCGAAGTGGTGGCGCAACTTCAGGGGCTGATGGGGGAGCCGGCGGCGCAGGCGATTCAAGGCATGCTTGAGAGTGCCAACAAACCAGGCACCAGTCTGGTTTCCACGCTCATTGGTACGGCGCTGCTGCTGGTAGGTGCGACCACCGTGCTGGCCGAGCTTCAGAGCGCGCTGGACCGCATCTGGCGCGCTCCCGAGCGCACTCGGCACAGTGGCGTCTCGAACTTGTTGCGGGCGCGCCTGCTGTCGGTCGGTTTGGTTCTTGCGGTCGGCTTTCTGATCCTCGTCTCATTGCTGTTCACCGCCGCGATGGCGGCGTTGAGCCGCAAGCTCGGGCCGGTCTTCGTGGCATGGCAGGCGGTGGCGAGCGTGGTCGACCTCATCATCAGCTTTGCGCTGATATCGGGCTTGTTTGCGCTGATCTACAAGCTCATGCCCCGGGTGCACATCGCATGGCGCGACGTCTGGATCGGTGCAGTGGTGACGGCGGGACTCTTCGCCGTGGGCAAGCTATTGATCGGCTTGTACATTGGCACCAGCGGCGTCACGTCGGTGTTCGGCGCTGCAGGAGCGTTCGCCGTCCTGCTGTTGTGGGTTTATTACTCTGCGCAGATTTTCCTCCTCGGCGCCGAGTTCACGTGCGTCTATGCGCACCGGCTGGGCTCCCTGAGCGGCAGCATCGCCAGCAGAGAACGAGCGAACGAGATTGCCTAGCTCCAAAGTGCGGCGGCGCCCGCTTGAGCGCAATCATCCCGACGCGCCCGACGCACGCTTGACGTCCGCGCGGTTTCGAAGGCCGGAATACCGATTGCTCGCCTGATCGCGTTGCATCAGGAGCAGTCGACATGGCCAAGAAGGCACCCCCTACCGGTTCAGCGCCGGCACGCACGGACAGCGGACCGGCTGATCCGGCCCACGAGACGTTCAAGCACACGGCTGGATTGAAGAAATCGCAGCTGCAGCAACTCGCCGCCGCCATGCGGCACAACGAGTTGAAAGCCGGCGAACACGGCTTCGACGACGGCCTCGAGACCGCCCCCGGCACCCACGTGGAAGCCGCCTCGGGCGTGGCCACGGGCAGCACGGTGTCGGAAGTCAATGGCACCGACAAGTCCGGCAGCGTCGCCGTCGAGGGCGTCAATGCCGCGATCGAGTCGCTCGACCGCGTGCGCGCCGATGCCACGGGGCGCGCTCTGACCACGAACATGGGCGTGTTCATCGCCGATAACCAGAACTCGTTGAAAGTCGGAACGCGCGGCCCAGTCCTGCTCGAGGACTTCGTGCTGCGCGAGAAGATCACGCACTTCGACCACGAGCGCATCCCCGAGCGCATCGTGCACGCCCGCGGCTCGGGGGCGCACGGCTACTTCGAATGCACGGCACCGCTCACGCGCTACACCCGCGCCGCGCCATTTCAGCAAGCGAGCAAGGTGACGCCTGTGTTCGTGCGCTTCTCTACCGTGGCCGGCGAGCGGGGCTCGAAGGACACCGCGCGTGACGTGCGCGGCTTTGCCGTCAAGTTCTACACCGATCAAGGCAACTGGGACCTGGTGGGCAACAACATGCCCGTGTTCTTCATCCAGGACGCGATGAAGTTTCCCGACCTCGTGCATGCGGTCAAACCCGAGCCGCACCACGCCATGCCGCAGGCAGCGAGCGCGCACGACACCTTCTGGGACTTCGTGTCGCTGATGCCGGAGTCGACTCATATGCTGATGTGGGTGATGTCCGACCGCGCGATCCCACGCAGTTTCCGCACGATGCAAGGATTCGGCGTGCACACCTTCCGTCTGGTAAACGATACCGGCGACTCGGTGTTCTGCAAGTTTCACTGGCAGCCGGCCGCTGGCACACACTCGTTGGTGTGGGACGAAGCGGTCAAGATCTCCGGCGCCGACCCCGACTTCCATCGCCGCGACTTGTGGGAGGCGATCGAATCCGGCGCCTACCCGCAGTGGGAACTGCAGGTGCAAATCTTCACCGAGGAAGAAGCCGATCGATTCAGCTTCGACATCCTCGACGCGACGAAGATCGTGCCGGAGGAGCTGGTGCCGCTGCAGACGGTCGGCCGGCTCGTGCTGAACCGCAACCCGGACAATTTTTTCGCCGAGACCGAGCAGGTGGCCTTCTGCACTGCCAACGTCATCCCCGGCATCGACTTTTCAAATGATCCGCTGCTGGCCGGACGCATCCACTCGTACCACGACACCCAGCTGTCGCGCCTCGGTGGCCCGAACTTTCACGAAATCCCGATCAATGCGCCGCTCGCGCAGGTCCACAACAACCAGCGTGACGGCATCCACCGCCAGGCGATCCATCGCGGCGCGGTGGCCTACGAGCCGAATTCGCTCGCCGGAGGATGCCCGTTCCAAGCCGGAGCGGCGCACGGCTTCATGACCGTGCCGGCGCGGTTGCGAGCGCGCGAGGAGCAAGCCAAGGTGCGCGCCAAGCCCGAGCTGTTCGCCGACCACTACACGCAGGCGCGCCTGTTCTACGAAAGCCAGTCGAACCCCGAGCAAGCTCACATCGCGGCTGCGTTCGCGTTTGAGCTGAGCAAGGTCACCGTGCCGGCACTCCGGGAGCGCATGGTGGCCTCACTCCGCAACGCGTCGGAAACGCTGGCGCGTGCTGTGGCCGACAAGCTCGGCATCGCGCAGCTGCCCGCGCCCATGCAGCGGGCGATGGAGCAGCCGCGCAAGCCCGAAGTCACGCGGTCGCCGGCGTTGTCACTGATGCACCGGCCCGGCGACGGATCGATTACCGCGCGCAAGGTGGCGATGTTCGTCGGACCCCAGGTTGCCTGGAAAAAGGGCTGCTCGCCGCTTCGAGAGCGCTTGGTCGCCCAAGGCGCTGTTGTGCGTTGTGTCGCTTCAAGGATCGGGCCCGTGCGCCTAGGAGAGTTCGAAGCCAAGGCCACCGACGTCATCGGGCTGTACCTCAACCCGCCGCAACACGCCGCGGTGTTCAGCGTGATGAGAAGACTGCCATCCAGGCGCTGGACCGCAAGGACCCAGTGCTTCCGTTGTCGCCCGGACGCGCTGAGCGTCATGGGTTCGAATACTTCAGACACGGCACACTGTCGCTTTACGCTGCCTTCAACACCAAGACAGGCGAAGTTCTCGGCAAGACCGCCACCCGCCACACCTCGGCGGAGTTCGTGGCCTTCTCAACGACATCGTGGCCAACCAGCCTCGCGGCAAGGAGATACACGTCATCGCCGACAACCTCTCGGCTCACAAGACCAAACAGGTCGATGCGTTCCTGACTGAGCATCCGCGGGTTCATATGCACTTCACCCCAACCTACTCGTCTTGGCTCAAGCAGGTGGAGCTGTGGTTCGCCAAGGTCGAGCGTGACGTGATCGCGCGCGGCGTGTTTAATTCGGTGCCGGACCTAGAGAGAAAACTCATGCGCTACATCCGCAATTACAACGAACAACCAAAGCCCGTGAAGTGGAAGTACTTCGATCTCAGGCGCATCACTCGATTCAATGTTACGGCCCACTAGCCGATGGCGAGACCGTGGACGCGGACGCCACGTTCGCCAACGAGCCGGGTTTCTTGTTCGATGCGCTGGTGCTGCCGGACGGTTGCGACAGCGCAGCAGATGACGCGCGCGCACTCGAATCGGTGCGCGACATCTACCGCCATTGCAAGCCGATTTACGCTCTCGGCTCCGGTGCCGAGCTCTTGGCGCGCGCCGGCATCCCGGGTGATGCCACCGATGGCGGGCTGATCGTCGCCATTCCGACTGAACCCTCGAGCCAGATCGACCGCTTCATCCAGGCACTGGGTGGGCCGCGAGACTTCACCCGCGAGACCGACCCACCGCGCATCTAGCACGCCATCACTTCGGGCTGCATTGCGGCGCGGCGCAACGCAGCGGACAAAGCGGCATGGTGAGCAGGAATGGACCCGCCTTGATGTTGAATCTAACGAAACATTCCAGCTGGGGCAGAGTCAGAGCATGTTCTCCGGGCAGGCACGCTGAGTCTGGGCACTAATCTTGCCGCTCTCAGTGTGCAGCACGGCTTGCGAGGACGAGCATGAAGTTCCCACACGGGCCAGACAGCCGCAGCAATGAGGTCGCTCAGACGATTCTGATGGTGGCAATAGCGCTGGGCTTCTTGGCGTTGCTGTTGCTTCTCCCCTGACCGCGAAAGCCGGCCTCGCGTCGGCGTCAGGTTCTAGCCAGCAGGGGCTCGCATTGGCTCGGGTCGCTGACCCGAAGCTCCTGAGGCGATGGCGCGCAATGCCATCAAGGGCATCAGGTCTCGTTCTTGTTAACGCCCCGAATGTTCATCGCACCGAGGCACACCTGAAGCACCAGCAGCGCCCAAGCGTGGACATGCCACGACCACGCAATCCACAACACATTGCTGGCCAGGAAAACCCAGAACCCCCATTCGCGACGCCTCTTGCCCTGGGAGCCGACCAGCCACGCTGCCCATACAGTAACGGCCATCGCGGGCCACTGAATGGCGTCTAACCAGTGCACATTGAATGCCACATGATCCATCTCTGCCGAGAGCATGGCCCACTGGTGGCCGGAACCTCTGCCTTGCAGGCCCCGGTTGGGGCCGGCGAATAGGGCAGTCTTACCAGGTGACGCCGTAGTAGTCGTAGACGCGTTTGCCGTACTCGTCGTTGTAGTCGGGCACTTCGGTCTCTGCGTATCGCGGCGCGCTTTCGAGTTTGTCTTTGTCGAGCGGCACCACGTAGCCTTCCTTGGAGGTGTCGTACTTCAGCATGTTCCAAGGCAACGGGTACCTGTCAGTACCCATGCCGAGAAAGCCGCCGAATTCCAACACCGCGTAACGAATCTGACCCGACACCTTGTTGATCATCAGATCATCAACGGAGCCCAGCTTTTCGCCGGCTGTGTTGTAGACCTTGGTGCCTTCCACCCTGTCGGAAGAGATCACGTCATGGCTGAGGATGGATGAAGTCATTTGAATCTCCTTTTCTGAAACGTTGGAGCGCTCTCGCTCGTGGGCATTGCGGTCCGTCTGAAGTGATATCGGTGTGCTCAACGGCGATCTGGCCACGCCGCCGTGCGCCGAATGGGCAAGCCTTGTGCCACCGCTTACAAGAGCCGCTGCAGCTGCCACAACGAGGTACTGCATCGCGCGGCTGCGGGCGCGTGAGGAGGTGGCCAAGGTGCGGGCGAAGCCCGAACTCTTTGCTTATCACTACACTCAAGCCAAGCTGTTCTACGACAGCCAGACGCCGGCAGAGCAAGCCCATATCGCTGCCGCCTTTCGCTTCGAGCTGAGCAAGGTCACCGTCCCCGCCATACGCGAGCGCATGGTCGCGTCGCTGCGCAACGTCTCGGAAGACCTAGCCCGCCAGGTGGGCAAGAAGCTCGGGATGAGTCGGCTGCCCGAACCGCTCCCCCTCGCACTGGAGCGACCGGTCAAGCCGGAGGTGAAACACTCGCCGGCCCTTTCGTTGCGCCATCGCCCTGGAGACGGGTCGGTCGTCGCCCGCAAGGTGGCGATTCTCGTACGCCCGGTGTCAATTGGGCCGCGCTCGAAACGCTACGCTCCAAGTTGGCCGCAGGCGGTGCGGTGTTTCGGTGCGTCGGCCCTCAGATCGGCCCCATGGCGTCGAGCACCGGCGACCCGGTTGACGCCGACGCATCCCTCGAGAACGAGCCTGGTTTCTTGTTCGATGCATTGGTGCTGCCCGACGGCGTGGATTCGGCGCTGGCAGCGGACGGAAACGCCCTTGCAGCCATCCGAGGCGTCTACCGCCACTGCAAACCGATCGCGGCGTTTGGGACCGGCGCGAGGTTGCTGAGCGCAGCAGGAGTGGACATCCAAGCGCGCGACGCCGCTGTGTTTATCGCCGCCGCGGCAGCCGGCGGGGTCGTCGAGCAGTTCGTTGGTGCGTTCGGCGCCCCGCGCAACTTTGATCGCGAGCGCGATCCGCCTCGGGTCTGACTGGTCACCTCGACAGGGGCCGTCGCTGCCTCGCGCGCTGCATCGCAAGACCCGCTGGAGTGCGCCCTTTTTGCAGCAATCGCTGCGCGGGTGCCTGGACTGCGGCGAGCGAACGCGCAGATCGCTGCGTCGACTGAGAAGCCGACGCCGGGCGGAAGCCGCACGACTCTTCGTGTGTGCGCCGCCTGGACGCCCGCGTGTGCCGAGGGTCTCTCGCTTGCTGCACTGAACTCCTAGCCTGGAGAAACCCATGAAGCAGCAGTTGAATGATCAAGTCGTCGAACTCCTTTTGCAATCGTTGGCGCATGAAAAAGGGGGCGTGCAGGTCTATGAGACGGCGTTGAAGTGCGCCGTAAATGACGACCTGCGTGGCGAGTGGGACAAGTACCTGGAAGAGACGACGCACCATGTCGAGGTGCTCACCGAACTGTGCACAGTGGTCGGCATCGATCCGAATGCGCAGACCCCGGGGGTTTCAGTCGTCACCCACTTGGGCAAGTCGCTAGTCAAAGCGATGGAGATGGCGCTGCAAGCCGGCAAGCCAGCGGCTGCCGAACTGGTCGCTTGTGAATGCGTCGTGCTGGCAGAAACAAAGGACCACCTCGACTGGGAACTGATCGGAAAGTGCGCCAAAGGCGTCCTCAAGGGCGAGGCGGCCGCGGCATTCAAGAAAGCCTACGAGGAGATCGAGGACCAGGAGGACGAGCACCTCTATCACACCCGGGGATGGTGCCGGGAGCTGTGGATTCAGTCGCTAGGCATGAAGGCCGTGCTGCCGCCTCCCGAGGAAGAAAAGCAGGTGAAGACGGCGATCGGGGCGGCCAGAGCAGAACAGGAAGCAGAAAAAGCGCGTTGAGGCAGTCTGCGCCCGCGATGCCCGAGACTGCTAGGGCGCGTCCGACGGCGCCTGCGTCAATGTGAACTTAGCCTGGCCACCGTTCTCCATGCATGCACCGACCAGGAGACAGACATGAGACAGACCGTAGTGGGTACCTTTGAAGGGTACGCCACCGCTGAACAGGCGGCACGTCACCTTCGCGAATCCGGCTTTGGGGACAGCGTATGCGTGACTGGCGGCCACCTGGGCCACCTCGGCGACGCGCGAACGCAGACGAAGGACTCCGCCGACAAGGATGGCGTCCTTGCGCGGGTGCGTCAGTTTTTCAGAGGCCTTCTCGGTGCGGAGGGCGACAAGGAGGCGAGAACCTACGCAGAAGCACTCAGACGCGGCAGTGCCTTTGTGAAAGTTGAAGTCAATGCCGACGCTGACGTTGAACGAGCTTGTCGTGCGCTGGAGGCTGCGGGCGCCGTTGATATCGATGAACGAGCCGGACGGAAGCCGGGGACCGCGAAGGCGAAGTAAGAACGTCTCCCCGGCGCCGTCGCCAAGCGGAGCCCAGTCCTGATTGAACGAAGGCAGGCAAGGCGCCCGCGCCAAGCTTAGAGGTTACGTCGCTCGCGGACGCCTCGGGGTCGAACGGCGTCCTGGGGGTGCCGGCGGCTCGTGCGAACGGCGCGATGCAGAAAGCCGCTGAGCACGCTCGCGCTCCCCCGCTCGCAACTCCACCCGATCTAGTAACCGCGGCACGGTAGAGCACCACTCAGCGCCTGGCCCGGCCATTCCGCCAGAACCCGCAAGGATCACGTGACCAACGTATTGGGTTCGGGGAGGGCCGCGGGTAGTGCGGTGTCGGAGGAGTGAACTAGTGGACTGTAACGTTTAAATAGGAAGTATCATCGAGCCTGTGGAGGGCGCGATGGAACTGACCGAGACCGAACTCATGGAACTGCAGCGACAAGCCAGTGCGAGAAACGGTCGAGCCGATGCGGCGCGACATGCGCGACTCATCCTGCTGTTGTCTGAGGGGCGGACGTGGGCCGAGATTCGCGCCAAGCTCGATTGCAGCGATAGCTACATCGATCGCTGGAGCAAGCGCTTTACCGCCGATCGGCTCGCTGGACTGTTTGCTCGTCATGCTGGGCGCGAGCGCTACAAGGTGACCGATCGCATCGAGGCGCGCGTGCTCGCCCGTACGACCAAGCACAAGCCCGCCGACGGCTCGACGCACTGGTCCACGCGCAAGCTTGCCGCAGAACTGGGCGGCGACATCTCGCATATGACCGTGGCACGCATCTGGGCCAAGCATGGCATCAAGCCGCATCGGCTCGAGGGCTATCTCGCCTCCAACGACCCGGAGTTCGAAGCCAAGGCCACCGACGTCATCGGGCTGTACCTCAACCCGCCGCAACATGCCGCGGTCTTCAGTGTCGATGAGAAGACTGCGATCCAGGCGCTGGACCGCAAGGATCCTGTGCTCCCGTTGTCGCCCGGACGCGCCGAGCGTCATGGGTTCGAATACTTCAGGCACGGCACGCTGTCGCTCTACGCTGCCTTCAACACCAAGACCGGCGAAGTCCTCGGCAAGACCGCGACCCGCCACACCTCGGCGGAGTTCGTGGCCTTCCTCACCGACATCGTGGCCAACCAGCCTCGTGGCAAGGAGATACACGTCATCGCCGACAACCTCTCGGCTCACAAGACCAAACAGGTCGATGCGTTCCTGACCGAGCATCCGCGGGTTCATATGCACTTCACTCCCACCTACTCGTCCTGGCTCAACCAGGTGGAGCTATGGTTCGCCAAGATCGAGCGTGACGTGATCGCGCGCGGCGTGTTTACCTCGGTGCCGGACCTCAAGAGAAAACTCATGCGCTACATCCGCAAGTACAACGAACAACCAAAGCCCGTGAAGTGGAAGTACTTCGATCCCACACGGCGCATCACTCCCGATTCAATCGTTACGGCCCACTAGTGGCAGAGTCACGACAAATTCGCTCCCCTCGCCCAATGTGCTATGGACGTCCACCCGGCCTCCATGCATCTCTACCAACCTTTTTACGAGCGCCAGACCGATACCCAGGCCGCCTTGTGAACGAGCCAGCGACCGCTCCGCTTGTGTGAAGAGATCGAAGACATAGGGCAAGAGTTCGGGTGCGATGCCGATCCCGGTATCCCGCAAGCGCAACACGCAGTCATTGCCCCCTTGCTCGACGCTCAACCAGATGTGGCCACCCTGCTCGGTGTATTTCGCCGCGTTGTTGAGCAGGTTCACGACAATTTGTTCCAGCCGGCCCGCATCGGTGTGGAGCCAGACGGGTTGCGGGGGCAGCGACACCGTCAGTTCATACCCGCGCTGGTCGATCAGATGGCGGCGACGCCTGCCGCACGCTCTACAACACCGCTCACGGCCACGTCATCAAGCTGAAGGCCGACCTTCCCAGTGCTAACACGGGAAACGTCCATCAGATCACCAGCCGGGTCAGTTGAGTCACTTGACGCTCAATGACGCTGCGGGTGCGCTCCTGAACAGGGTCCATGTTGGTAGTGGATCGCAGGACATGCGCCGCATTGACGATGGACGCAAGGGGGTTACGAAGTTCGTGACTGAGCATCGCCAGAAATTCGTCCTTTCGGCAGTTCAGTTCAGCCAAGGCTTCAGCCTGCTGTTGCCGTTCTCGCTCTAGTCGGTGTCGTTCGGTGATGTCGTAAGAGCAGTTGATTGCACCCGTGATGTCTCCGTCGTTCCCCTGAGCGCGGGACGTGGCAGGTGTCGCTTCTACGGCGCTTGACTGGTTCGGTTGATGCTATGGGCGGTTGTCACATGGCCGAATCCGCAGTACGGCTTGAGGACGAATGGCGGCTCACGCCGCCGTGTTCAGCTGTGCTGTCCGGTGATGTAGTGTTCGAGTTGTTCGATGATGAACTGCTGCTCGGAGATCGTCGCCTTGACCAGGTCTCCAATGGAGATGAGTCCGATCAACTGGCCGCTGTCCATCACCGGCAGGTGGCGCAGCCGGTTCTCGGTCATCAGCGCCATGCACTCATCGCTGGTCCGGTGTGGACGCACGTACATCACAGGGCTGGACATGATGTCGGCCACCGGCGTGTCCTTTGGTGCGCCGCCTGACTGACAACGGTCGTGAGTGCGACGTTGCGCCCATCGTTGTGCAAGGGTCGCAACGGCAGACCGGCGCCGCGCTTGGGCTCGGGGGTATGAGCGGCTTGACGTGCGTGGTTGGCGTTCGTCTGGCGAACTACGTGAACAGCGCGATCAGGATGATGATCGGAATCGGTATCCCGAGAAAAAACAGCAGCAGGGATCGCATAGCGGTCTCCGGTGTGAAGCAGCAGGTTCAGTATTGGTCGCGATGCCGACCACCATAAGTTGCTGTGAGACAAGCAACGAAAGCGCCCAGCAGTAGCGACACCACCATCCACAACGATGCATAGGCCGACGCCTTGCGCGCCTTGTCGGCCGCTTCGCGAGCGGAGGTTTGTGCGGCATTCACCTTCGCTTGCATGCGCGCGAACGTGTCGGTGACACGCTTCTCTGCATCCGCCTGCGATAACCCAGTTTGCTGGGCAACGACGCCTCCCAAGTACTGCGCATCGGCCGCGGGCAGGGTGCCGTCCGCGAGTGCAATTGAAAGAATGCGCGATGCTTCTGCTGTGGTTCGGCCGCCATCGGCAGTGGGTTGCATGGGTGCCGACGCGGCGCCGCTTGGCGCGGCGGGGGCGGCGCTCGACGTGTTGGGTGCGGCGGTGCTCCGGCGCAACAAGGAGTCGACGAAGTAGCCTGTCGCTTCCCTGGACTGCGACGTCCCGGCATCAGAGGAAGGGGTCGCGACCGAGGCACCTGCGGTGACCGCGGCATTCGCAGCCCCCCCGGCGAGGTTGGCGGCGCCTTGTACGCCTGAGCCCACGATGGAGGCCACCACGCCGCTGAGCAACGCGGCGGTGGCCACCGAGGCGAGCGCCCAGGCAAGGAAGCCGTGGGCGGTATCGCGGAAGTAGACCTCGTCGGGTTGTGCGTCAGGCCAGCTAGCGCGCAACCGTCCGGCGAGATAGCCGCCCATCCCAGAGGCAGCCAGTTGCATGAACGAGAGCCACACGATGGCGGCGACCCCCAAGCTCGCGGCGCTCGCACCTTGCGAGGACCACGGAGAGGCCGCAGTCAGGCCCAGCCCACTGCCCAGGGTGAGCAGTACCAGCGATAGCGCCGAGGCACCCAAGGCGCCGGCCATGATCGCTCCCCAGGAGGTCGCGCTGCTCGCCTTGAGCGTGTCAGTGGCCTGGCTACGAATCGGCACCGCACCGGTCACTGGAACTGTCGAGCTGAGATCACTCATTTCACTCTCCGTGTGAATCGAGTCCAAGAGCAATCGTTGTGCCCGCCGGGCTCGTGTGGTCCGATGCTGTGGAGACCGCGCGCAGAGCAAGCCCGTTCCATCGCGAGAGGGTCTGTGTACGCATCTCACGCGAGAGGCGCGGCCAAAACGTTGCGCCGCAGCGGCTACAGTCGGCACGCAACCAAGGAGCCGCATGCTTTCTCGCCGCACGCAAAGGTCACTGTCAGTGCTCGCAAAATCCGCCGACCTTGCAGTCACGGTGCCGCAGGTGGTCACGCATCGGGTCACCCGAATGGCCATTGCGGGGCCCGTGCCATCGGCGCGCGATCGCAAAGAGTTCAAGCGGATGGTTGCGGAGAAAACGTCTGCCTTTGGTGAAGCTTGGAGCGCCATGGCAATGCAAACCATTCGGGCAAACCAAGCACTGGCTGCATCGTGGTTCCGCGCATTCTGGGCACCTTCGCTTCGCCGCGGGCCATCAGCAACCGCAGTCACCGCGCAGCTTCAACGCGCTGCGTTGGCTGTTCTCGAAAAGGGCATGGCGCCAGTTCATCGCAAAGCTGTAGCGAACGCCAAGCGGCTCTCTCGAACAAAGCTTCGTTGAGCGGTGCCTCATCTCGCCGAGCCGCCGGCATGAAAACCAAACCCCTGTGGGTCGCGATCGCAAGTTTTCTGCTCACATTGGGGGCCGTGTGGCTGGCGCTCAACCTGGCCAGCGGCGAGAAGAAGATCGAGCACCAGGTCGAGCGCCTGTACGCCACTGAAGACACGCAGTTCCGCCGCGCCCTGGGCGCGCTGTTGGGGCCGCCGATCGTCGAAGGCAACAGGGTCGACGTGCTGCTCAACGGCGACGCGATCTTCGCCTCGATGCTCAAGGCGATCGGCCAAGCTCAGCACAGTATCACCTTCGAGACCTACATCTACTGGTCCGAGACGATCGGCCGCGAGTTCGCCGATACGCTAGTGGCGCGCGCTCGCGCTGGCGTGCGGGTGCATGTGCTGCTCGACTGGGTGGGCAGCGCCAAGATGGAGCAGCGCTATCTCGACGAGATGAAGCAGGCGGGCGTGGAAGTCGAGCGATACCACAAGCCCAATTGGTCGGGCCTGTTCCGCATGAACAATCGCACCCACCGCAAGGTGCTGGTGGTGGACGGCCAGATCGGCTTCACCGGCGGAGTGGGCATCGCCGACAAGTGGCGCGGCGACGCGCAGGACGCCGAGCACTGGCGCGACACCCACTTTCGCGTCGAAGGCCCGGTGGTCGCGCAGATGCAGTCAGTGTTCATGGACAACTGGATCAAGGCGACCGGCCGGGTGTTGCACGGTGACCAGTACTTTCCCGTGCTGAAGCCCCGTGGTGAGCAGGCCGCGCAGATGTTCAGCAGCTCACCCACCGGGGGCAGCGAGAGCATGCACCTGATGTACCTGTTGGCGCTTGCTGCCGCCACGCACAGCATCCACCTGTCCAGCTCGTACTTCGTGCCCGACGAATTGGCAGTGAAGGCGCTCGTGGCCGCCGCGCAGCGTGGGGTCAAGGTGCAGATCATCACGCCCGGTGGCGAGATCGACACCGAGGTGGTGCGTCGCGCCTCGCGCGCGCGCTGGGGGCCGTTGCTCGAAGCCGGCGTGCTGATCGCCGAGTACCAGCCCACGATGTTTCACTGCAAGGTGCTGGTGGTCGATGGGCTCCTGGTGTCCGCCGGATCGACCAACTTCGACAACCGGTCGTTCCGGCTCAACGACGAAGCCAACCTGAACGTGCTCAGCGCGCCTTTCGCCCGGCAGCAGATCGAGGTCTTCCAACGCGACCTGCAACGGTCGCAGCCGATCACCCTGCAAGCATGGCAACAGCGCCCGTGGCACGAGAAGGTGTTTTGAGCACACCGCGTCGTGGTTCGGCAGTCAGCTTTGAGTGCCTTGTGACGGCGCGATCCATTACGCTGGCGTCAGCGTCTGCGCCGTTTCTTCTTCGCGGGCACCGGTGTCATGGTGCCTAGCCAAGCATCGAAGATCGTCTTCGTGGCATTCGTCGTTGCCGTCTTCGCCTGCCGTTTGGCCTGCCCGATGGCATGGCCGCGCATCGAGCCCGCGGCGGAGTTGAACGCACTCAACCACATGCTCATGAACGGGTTCTTCTTCAACCAGGGATTCGACATTCGGTTGTCCTTGACGGGGTGTGGCCGAGATTTCGGCGGGTTTCCGACGGCGTGATGCTCGAGGCGTGGCGTTGCCAACCGTCTTCGGGTTGCTGCAGCCGGTCGGCAATGACCGACAGCACGTGCGCGTTCCAGCCCAGGCCGCAGTGGCTGCCGTCGACTTCGATGTTCTCTGTATCCGCGCGGTTTCCGCCTTGGATGCACGACTGCCACGCGACGACGCCGTCGCTGCGGCTGAACACCGAGCTGGTGGGTACGTTGGGCGCCGTGCGCAGGCGCGCCATCAGCGCCTCGCCAAACACGGGATGCTGCCCGTTCAACAGGCGATAGACCCAGGCGGCGTGGGTCTGCTGGGCCGTTCCGGCGAACGGCGTCCCGATGGTGATGACCTGGCGCACGCGCGCGCGCAGTTTCTTGGCAATCTCGCGGGCGTAGATGCCACCCAGGCTCCAGCCGATCAGGCTGATCGTCTGGCGATGCGACGCGGTCATCTCGCTCACGTGCGACGCGAGTGCGTCGAGCCAGGCGTCGACGTCACCCTGCGGACCGGTGTTGAAGCCGCGGCCCCAGTCGTAGGCTGCGTAGCCCAGCTGTCCGCAAAGATCCTTCAACGGGCCGGTGGAACGATGGTCAGCCGCGAGGCCCGGGAAGATCACCACCGGGTGGCCGTCACCGCGGGGCAGAGTCGTCTTGTCCATCAAGCGCATGCGCGCGTATTCGAATGCCGCACGAATTGGCTCGGTGCCGAGCAGGGTCCAGTCCGGTGCGGTATTGGGCGCTCGCAAAGTCATGCGGTTCATGGGTCCTTTCGAGTGGGCATCGCCCGCTGCAGACGATGCAAGAGTGGGTCAGTCGTGTTCGACTCGCTTCACGATCGGAGCGAGTAGTCGGGTCTGCGCGGCCCCGAAAATCGTCGCGAAGGCAACGTCCTTCGCGTCGCGCCCGACGGCGATGCGCACCAAGTCGCGCGGGTCCGACATGTGCGTCGCGTCGAACAGCTCCCAGCGGCCGCCGACGAAAGCCTCGAACATGGCATGGAAGTCAGGCGGCGGCGTGCCGAAGATGGCGTAGCCGACAGCGAGTCGCGCAGGGATGTTGAGCGCCCGGCAGAAGGTGACACCCAGGTGCGCGAAGTCGCGACAGACGCCGGCGCGGCGCAGGAATGCGTCGCAAGCGGTGGTGGTGGTGTCGCTCGAGCCGGTGCGGTAGTCGACGTTGCGTTGAATCCACTCGCAGATCGCGGCCACACGCGAGTAGCCCGGCGCCAGGCCACCGAAGAGCTTGATGGCGGCCGGCCCGAGCAGATCAGACTCGCAGTAGCGTGTGGGCATCAAGTTGTGCAAGACATCGTCGGGCAGTGCGGCGATCGGCAATTCCTCGGCGTGGATGTTTCGCCGCGGTCTCGCCACCCGCACCCGCGCGCGATAGCGCAGGTTCAACGCACCCGGTGCTGCGTGCACCCGCAGGAAACGGTGTCCGACGTACGGATCCTCGTAGGTGCGAAAACTCGACCCCGCTGTGATCCGCAGGGATTCGGTCACCACCTCTTGGTCGAGGCCCTGCAGCGCATGGACCTGGAACACGAAGTCGGTGGTGCTCGCCAGCGTGTAGGACAGTTTGCAGTCAACGTCGAACAGTCGCGATCGAGGGCTCACTTGTGCGGATGCGTCCTTGGTTGCAGTGGCGTGCTCTGCCGTAAGACTCTCTGCGTCTCGCACGATGACGTCGCTCCATGACACGGAATGCTTAGCTCATACCGAGTGCGAGTTCGACGTCGGTACCACGTCTGGGATGCGCGTGACGCGTCACCGCGCCATGAGTTCAGCCTTGCGATCGGCCATCTGAGCGCCGAGCAGGCGCATATCCAATTTGGTCTTGCGAGCCTTGGGGAACATCTCGGTGTGTTCCTCTTTGACGTGGTGCTTCACGTACTCAGCCATCACCTTGACCTTGGCGTCGTACTCGTCAGAGCCGGGATTAGCGCCGTCCACCTGGTCAATGAGGGTCTTGATGCTGGCGTGTTCCACGTTCGCCTCCGGAACCAACTCGTGGTCTTTGAGCGCCGCTTGCACCGCTGGATAGAAGATCGTTTCCTCGATCTCGGTGTGGACCAGCAACTCCTTGCAAATCGTCGCCACGAGCTCTTTCTTCTTGGCGAGCGAGCGTGACTTTTCAAACTGCGTGAACAGCTTGCTGACCTTGGCGTGGTCGGCGCGTAGCATCGCGGTGGCTTCCTGCGGTGTGGCTTTGTTCGGCATGGTGACTCCTTGAGGATGCGCGAGTGTGGGACCGCGCGATCAAGCCGAGAGTGGGCGCCGTCCGATCGCACCGTAGGACATGCGCTCGTCGTAGTTGTCGGCTCGCATCCCGCGCACACTCGTCGAGCCCGACTTCTCACAGAATGAGAGGCATTCCAAGGTGATCGTTTCGTGCTGAAGGCCAACTCGTGTGACGATCGCCACCGGTTCTGCAAGCGGCCCATCACCGTCTCCCGGTTCGCGCCGCACACCGGACGCGGCGGCTGGACTGGTACACCGGCTCGGCCGGCTGGATGTACCGGCTCATCGTCGAATCGCTGCTCGGGCCTGTCGCTGCACGTCGACGACGCCGGGGCCCGACTCCTGATCCGGCCGTGCCTGCCGGCCGGATGGCCGGGCTATCACGTGGACTATCGTTTCCGCGAGACCACCTACCGCATCGACATCGTCCAAACTGGCGAGGCCACACCGTCGGTCACCGTCGACGGTGAACTGCAGTCGGGACCCGCCGTCGCGCTGGTCGACGACGGCGTAGCGCATGTGGTACGCGTGGCAATGTGAAGCAACCGCATGACTCGATTCGAACCTGAAGCCGCGAAGCAGAACAGCATCGAGGCTCCTTTTCGAGGCGATTTCACGCGGTACCGCTTTCGTCGAACTGTGGGTTTTCAGACTTCCAGCAGGTCACGAACAGCGCTGTGCCTGAGTGCCCCTACGACGGTGTCGCTGTGGCCCTGCTGTCTGCGCATAGGCATATACTGATTTCGGTCATTCACGACACGCTAGGCGGCAGGGTCACACTTACGTTCCTATCGGCCCGCGAGCGCCTTCTACGCTGCCACCGAATGATCAACAGCCCGCCCCGGGGTGCAAGCCTCGGGCGGGTTGCTCGTTTTGGGCCGAAGCGCGCGTACATTCGGGCGTCGCCATGCGCCTGTTGACCGACGACGCCGACGTCGAGATCGGAGTCGCGTGGTGGTTGGGCTCCTTCGCCTGTGTGTCTGCCTTCGATAGGGAGCGTGCTCATGTCTGATTTCGCGCGCAACAGCGAAGAACGCTACCGCGTCCTATTCGAGTTGAGCCCTGTAGCCGTCTATTCCATTGATGCCTCGGGTGTGATCCAGGACTTCAATCGCGTCGCCGCCGAACTGTGGGGCCGCGAACCAGCCCTGGGTGACACCGACGAGCGGTTTTGTGGCTCGTTCAAGCTGTTCCGTCCTGACGGCACCTACATGCCGCACGAGCAGTGTCCGATGGCCCAAGTAGTGAGCGGCGAGATCCTTGAGGCGCGTGACGCGGAAGTCATCATTGAGCGGCCCGACGGGTCGCAGATTACCGTCGTCGTGAACATTCGCCCCCTGAGAGGGCCAAGCGGCGACATCACGGGTGCGATCAACTGCTTCTACGACATCACCGAACGACACCGACTAGAGCGAGAACGGCAACAGCACGCTGAAGCCTTGACCGAGCTGAACCGCCGAAAGGACGAATTCCTGGCGATGCTCAGTCACGAACTTCGTAGCCCCCTTGCATCCATCGTCAATGCTGCGCATATCCTGCGATCCAGTACCAACATGGAGCCCGTTTACGAGCGCACCCGCAGCATCATTGAGCGTCAAGTGGCTCAACTGACCCGGCTGGTGGATGATCTGATGGACGTTTCCCGTGTTAACACTGGAAGGGTCCACCTTCAGTTTAATGACGTGGCCGTGAGTGGTGTTGTGGAGCGTGCGGTAGACGTCGCCCGTCATCTGATCGACCAGCGCGAGCATGAGTTGACGGTGTCGTTGCCCCCGCACCCCGTCCGGCTCCACGCCGATGCAGCCCGGCTGGAACAGATTGTCGTGAACCTGCTGAACAACGCCGCCAAATACACTGAGGAGGGCGGCCACATCTGGTTGAGCGTCGAGCGGAAGGGCAATGACTGCGTATTGCGCGTGCGGGATACCGGGATTGGCATCCCACCCGACCTCTTGCCCTGTGTATTCGATCTCTTCACACAAGCGGAGCGGTCGCTGGCTCGTTCACAAGGCGGCTTGGGTATCGGGCTGGCGCTGGTAAAAGGGTTGGTAGAGATGCACGGAGGCCGGGTGGACGTCCATAGCACATTGGGCCAGGGCAGCGAATTCGTCGTAACTCTGCCTATGGCTGTCTCCTCGGCCGTCCCACTACCGGTGGCCTTCCCCGAAACCAACACGTCGGTCACATGATTCCAGTACGGAGCCGCACGCTGGGCTTCGTCCGAATCGCAGCTTGCGCTGCATGACTGTTCCATCATCCGTGCCGCGGGGCCCAATCGCCGGGGTCGGTTCAGTACCACCGTTGGGAATCCCGCTGACACGGGGGAACGGCTGCTTTGTAAGCGCGCAGGTGTCCACAATGGGTCGATAGTCGAACTTGACAGTCTGGATTGGAGGGCATTGCAAAGGCGCCTCTGTAGTAGCCATCGGACGACGGATCGTCCATCCGTTGGCCGAACGTATTTGCAGAACGAGACGGTCGTGGAGGGCCCACGGCCATCAACGGTCCTTTGCGCAGCCAAGCCGAACGACGGTTCAAGACTGGCTGCCGCCTTTCAACTTCGGCGGATCAACGACAGCTGTCGCCGAAACTGGACCCTGATCGACCCACGGGCCGGCTGTCTGCTGTACTTCCGAACCGCCCGGTCACCGGCGGGCGCGTCGCTGTCAACTATGTTCTCTGGCGACGAGGGCGCGCAAATGGCTGCTCCGTTGGCCGCGAACAGCGACTCTCGACCCTCTGGAGACCATAAAAGGCAGTCGATAGCAGACCGTTGCAGCGCAGCTTCGATTTTTCTCGAACATTGCTGCAGACGACCAACGGGCGCGAGAACGTTCACACAACTTGTTCTTGGCTGGCCCAGGCCGTCAGGATCGCACGGTGGTGGGGAACGGCGTGCAGCAGGCTATGTCGCAACCGCGCTTCGGCAATGCGCGTTGCCTGGGCCTGCAACTCGTCGTGTGCCTCGGTCAGCAGCCCCGGGGCGCGAGTATCGTTGGCGGCACGGGCCACCTGCCAACAGGTCAACCAGATTCGCAGCGGTTCTTCGCTCCCATCGAAGGTGCCACCGTTCTCGCGGTGAGCCAACAGCACTTGCATGTGGGACTGGGCTTGCGCAATGTCGCCCTGCGCCAGCGACACGCGCGCCAGTCCGGCAACGGCCTCCATCGCCATCGCCCGGACATCGACCGCTTGGAATTGCGCGAGCGCCTGTTCATAGCTGGTGCGCGCGGCGCTCAGGTGGCCGAGCTCCAGATGGGCGTGGCCCAGCACCAGCAGTGAGATGGCCTCCTGCTCGCGCAACCCCATCGCACGCTGGATGTCCAGCGCCGCCTGTACCCGAGCCAAGGCCTCGGCATGATCGCCCTGCTGGTTGGCCACGGCAGCCAGGTTCTGCAGCGCCAGTGATTCAACGGTGCGGTTTCCGGTCGTGCGCGCTACCTCCAGACTCGCCTGCAGGTGCCGCCCTGCCGCGGGGTAGTCGCCGAGCCGCAGCGCAATGTCGCCCAGGTTGTTGAGCATGACGGCTTCGTTGCCGCGGTTGCCCAGTTCGCGGGTGACGGCCAGCGCTTCTGCGAAGTGCGCCATCGCCGTGGCGAGGTCGCCTTGGGACCGGGCAAGTCCGCCGGCGTCGGTGAGGAAGTGCGGCTCCAGTGGCCGATTGCCGCTGGCTCGCGCCAGCGCCAGCCCAGCCTCGATCGCCTGCTGCGCCTGCTCGAAGCGGCCCAGGCGCATCATGTCGTAGCCCAGCCCGGCGTAGGCCTTGGTGGCCTCCGTGGTCGCACCAGCCGCAAGTGCCAGCTCCAAGCTGCGCCGGGCCAGCAGCGCTGCCGCCGCGAAGTCCCCGCTGTCGTCGAGCGCGAAAGCGCGGCGCCAGAGCACGTCGGCGCGTCTTGCATCGTCGTCCAGCACCTCGGCCAGCGCCTGCAACGCGTCGAGCTCGGCGGCATGCGTGGCACGATCGTCGGAGGTGACCAGGAAACGCTCGCGCGTGGCGAGCAATTGCCAGCGCATCGCGTGGTCGTCGACCGGTGCCAACGAGAGCGCCCGCTGCACGTAGGCGAGCATTGCGGTGTTGGCGCCGCGCGAGGCCGCCCATTGCGCCGCCCGCGCGAACAGTCGGCAGGCGTTGGCGTGGTCCCCGAGCGCTCGTAGTGATCGGCCGCCGCGCCCAGATGCTCGGTGGAACGGTCCCCGGTCAAGCCGGCCAGCCAGGCTGCCGCCCGGGCGTGGAACTGGCGCCGCTGGCGCTTGAGCAGACCGTGGTAGGCGACCTGCTGCAGGATTTGGTGCTTGAAGCGCGAATTCGCGCGTGCCGGCAAATGCGCTCGGACGGCGTGGATGGATCAGTTCGCGCCGTGCGAGCGACTCCAGCGCGCCTGCGGTGGCTGCCGCTGCGGCCACCAGGTTCTCGGGCGTCGGGGTGTCGACGGACAGCATATTCAGCGCCTGGTCCCAGAACACTGCCCCGATGACCGAGGCCTGCTGCAGCACGCGCTTGTCGCGCGCGGGCAGCGTGTCCAGGCGCGCCTGCAGCACTCCGTTGAGCGTGGAAGGAACCTGGGTCGCTACCAGCTTGTCGGGCACGACCTGCCAAGGTTGCCTGTCGGTCAGGATCGCGCCCTCGTCGACCAGCATCTTGAGGAGCTCCTCCATGTAGAAGGGGTTGCCCTCTGCGCCGCCGGTGATCAACTCGCGCAAGATCGCCGGTGCGCTGTCGATGCGCTGCAGCAGTGCGCCCGCCAGCGCGCGGCTGTCGAACTCGTCCAGCGGCTGCAGGTCGATCCGATGGTGGATCCGGCGAGACAAGCGCCCAATCGGGGCGGCGTTCGAACAATTCGGGTCGCGCCAGGCCCAGCACCAGCAACGGCATGTCGCGATTGGCACGAAACAGATGGTCGACGAAGTCCAGCGAGCCGTCGTCGGCCCAGTGCAGATCGTCAAGCATCAGCACCACGGGCAGCGCCGCACGTTCCGCAAGGCGCCGTATGAACTGCGCGGCCGCGTGGAAGCCGCGGGCGCGAATCTGGCCCGCGTCGTGCAGGATGCCGCGCACATGCATGCTGGCCGAGAAGTCCAGCCCGATCAGGTGGCCCATGAGGTGGGCGTGCGATTCGCCGTCGTGGTCGAACAAGGGCGCAACGCCGGCGACGAGTTTGTCGCGGGCCACCGCGCCCGAGTCACTCTCGTTGATCTGTAGCCGCCAGGCCAGCGTATCGCGCAGCAGGCCGTAGGGCTGGGCCTGGGCGTGGGAAGGCGCGCGGCCGAGAAAGACCAGAAAGCCCTCAGGCCGCGCTTCGGCCCAATTCTGAAACTCGTAGAGCAGACGACTCTTGCCGATGCCAGCATCCGCGACCACGGTGACGGCGCACAGCCTGGATCGCGCATCGTCATTCGCGAACAACCGCGAGGAAGGCCTGCTGCAACAACCGCAGTTCGCGGTCGCGTCCGACCATCGGTGTCTCGACGCCCTCGACGCCGCGCGTCGGCACCCGGAAGCTGCGCGGCTTCGCGCGCTGCACCAGATAGGTGACGACAGGTTGGTCCACCCCCTTGACCTCCATCGGGGGCTGCAGCTCAACATCGAACACGCCGCGCACATGGCGGTAGGTGTCGTGGCTGATGCGCAGGCCGCCGGGCGGGGCGGTCTGCTCCATGCGGGCGGCGATGTTGACGGCACTGCCGCGGATGCTGGCTTCGGCGTCGAC
Source organism: uncultured beta proteobacterium (assembly GCA_963827645.1). Lineage (GTDB taxonomy): Bacteria > Pseudomonadota > Gammaproteobacteria > Burkholderiales > Burkholderiaceae_C > JAEUPI01. Next base: position 116,159 of record CAWHBZ010000042.1, read on the forward strand.
GCCGCCGCCCAGCAGCACCTCGCCCGTGTGCACGCCGACGCGGACGTCGAAGCCGGTATGGTCATGCCGGCCTCGCACTTCATCGCCTATCTGCCGGCCCTCGGCCAGCAATGCCAAGCCCGCGCGCAGCGCTCGCTCAGGGTCATCTTCGCGCACTTCGTCGGCCCCGAAGACGGCCAGCAGGTTGTCGCCGGCGTACTGCAAGACCCTGCCGTAGTGCGCTTCGACGATCGCCGTGCAGCGCGCGAGGGCGCCGTCGACAACCGCGTGGATGTCTTCGGGATCGAGGTGTTGACCGAGCTGCGTCGAGCCAACGATGTCGAGGAAAACAATCGTGACTTGTTTGAGGGTCTGTTCGGGTGGGGGTTGAGCGGTGGCGACGGCAGCGAGCTGGCTACGTAGGCCGGATACCGCGACTTCCACCACCGCATCGCCGAGCAAGGCCCGCTGGGCCTCGAGCGCGGCGATGCCGGCCAGAAGTTGGTCCCGCTCCGTAGGCATGGGCGCACATCATAGGTCTGCGTCCGACGGTGTGGCGGCTTGGGAACGCAAGGCGCAATGACCGTTTTCGAGCGTACCCGCCGAATGGCGGCTAATGGCCTGGACCGTCTGCTCCCTAAGCCCGCCGACAACTGCCGCTGGGCAACCAAGCGTTTGCGTCGAAGGACCGCTGTCGAGATCGACCGCGAACTCGCAGTCCCGGCCATGAGCGGTACACCGGCCACGCACTCCAAACCGGACGCTCAAAAGAGACTTGACGGTTGGCCTGGACCGAGCCAACTTGCGCGCACATCGACCAGCGTGGATATGTCGGGCCAGTTTGCTCAAGCGCATCGTCAAGATCGATCTCCAGCTCTGGCCGAACTGCGGAGGAGAGTTGAATATCATCACGTCAATCCCCGATGGCGCGAGTGATTGGGCGCATCCTGAACCATCTGGTTCTGGCCGCTCGCGCCCCCCGGGTTGTCCAGACGATTGATCTTCCATCCGGCAACGAAAGCCCAGAGGAATGATCTTGGACATCGAAACCTGGCTCCACGGAATTGGGCTGGGTCAGTACGCGGCAACGTTCCGCTCGAATGAAATCGATGCCAGCTTGCTGCGCGGACTGAGCGGCGACGACCTCAAGGAGATGGGCATTGCGGCGCTCGGCCACCGCAAGAAGCTGCTGGAGGCGATCGCCTTGCTGGACGCGGCGCCTGACGTCGGCGCCTCCACGCCAGCAGCAGCCGACGCTCCCACCCCGGCCTCAACTGCCGAACGCCGGCAATTGACCGTGATGTTCTGCGACCTGGTCGGCTCGACGGCGCTGTCGGGCCGGCTCGACCCCGAGGACCTGCAACAACTCATCCGCAGCTATCACGACGCGGTGGCGGCGGCGGTCGCACCCTACGCGGGCCACATCGCGCAATTCCTCGGCGACGGCGTGCTGGTTTACTTCGGCTATCCGCAGGCGCACGAGGACGATGCGGCGCGCGCCGTGCGCTCGGCACTGAGCATCGTCAAGGCGCTCGAGACGCAGCGCTTCCACGGCGACACCGAACTTCAGACCCGCATCGGCATCGCCACTGGCCGGGTCGTCATCGGCGAGATCGGCACCGGCACGGCGGCGGCTGAACGTTCGGCCAGCGGCGAGACGCCGAATCTCGCCGCGCGCCTGCAGGCGCAGGCCAAGCCGGGCGAGATCGTGCTTGCCGACGACACGCGCAAGCTGCGTCGGCGAGTCGTTCGCGCTCGAATCGCTGGGCAGGCTCGATCTCAAGGGCTTCGCCGCGCCGGTGCGAGGCGTGGCGCGTGCTCGGCGAGCGCACCGCAGCGACGCGCTTCGAGGCCCAGCACATGCAAGGGCTGGTCGAGTTCATCGGCCGCGACAGCGAGGTCGCGCTGCTGCTCGAGCGCTGGGCGCTCGCCCGCGACGGCGAAGGCCAGGTCGTGCTGCTGTCGGGCGAGGCCGGCATCGGCAAGTCGCGCGTCTGCCAGACCTTGCGCGATCGGCTGGCAGGCGAAGCGGTGGCTACGGTGTTGCTGCAGTGCTCGCCCTACTTCAGCAGCAGCGCGCTGTACCCGGTTGTGCAGCATCTGGAGCGCACCGCAGGCATGGTGCCGGCCGATTCACCCGAGGTCCGCGCCGAGAAGCTCGAACGCCTGGCCGGCGTGCTGCCACCAGCCTCTCTGGGCTGCCTGCTGCGGCTGATGGGCTTGCCCGATGGCGGCCGGTCCAGGCCAGGCGGCGGCTCGCCCCAGGAAGAAAAGGTCGCACACGCTCGAGGCGCTGATCGAGTTGCTGCAGCGCTTGTCCGAGCAGCAGCCGGTGCTGTTCCTGGTCGAAGACGCGCACTGGATCGATCCGAGCACCGAAGAGTTCATCGCGCAGGTGGCCCAGCGCGTGCGCGATACGCGCGTGCTGTTGCTGGTGACTTGCCGGTCCGAGTACACGCCCTCGTGGAGCAACGCGTCGCAACTGACCCGCCACAGCCTGAACCGGCTGTCCAACAAACAATGCACGGCGCTCGTGAATGCGCTCACCGCGGGCAAGGCGCTGCCGGCCGAGGTGCTGGCCGAGATCATCCGCAAGACCGACGGCATTCCGCTGTTCGTCGAGGAGTTGACCAAGACCGTGCTGCAGTCGGGCTTGCTGGAAGACGCGCCGTCGGGCTAACACCAGGCTACCAACTGCGCGGCCCGCTGTCGGCGCTGGCGATTCCCGCCACCTTGCAGGACTCGTTGATGGCGCGCCTGGACCGGCTCGCCCCGGCCAAGGAAGTGGCGCAGGTCGGCGCGGTGATCGGGCGCGAGTTCGGGCATCGGCTCATGGCCAAGGTGTTGAGCGCGATGCCGCCGCCCAAGCTCGACGCTGCGCTGGACGATCTGGTTCGCTCCGAACTGGTGTTCCGCCGCGGCACGCCGCCCGACGCGACCTACAGCTTCAAGCACGCGCTGGTGCGCGACACGGCCTACAACAGCATGCTCAAGAGCCAGCGCGTGCTGCGGCATCGACAGATCGCGGCGGCCCTCGAACAAGCGGACCGCGACGCCGCGACGACACAGCCCGAGTTGCTCGCCACTCACCATCAGGAAGGTGGCAACCCGGCGGCGGCGTTGCGCTATTGGCAGGCGGCGGGCGATCAGGCGATGGCACGATCGGCCGTGCGCGAGGCGGTGACGCACTACCAGGCGGCGGTCGCGCTGCTCGCCAGCGTGCAGGCCGTCGAGCCATGCGCCGACGTCGAGCTTGGCTTGCGCATCCGACTCGGCAACGCGTTGGTCCAGACCGAGGGGTTCACCTCGCCTCGCGCCAAGGAGAGCTATGCGAGCAGCCCGCGATCTCGCTGCATCGCTCGACCGGCCCGATGAGCACCTTCAGGCCTGCGGCGGGATGGCCGACAGGCTTGACTGCCGCGGGGCGATTCGGCGAGGCCATCGCGTTGCTCGAGCGGTTCGGGCCAGCGGAACTGGCGCGCGTGAAGCCAATGGGCCGCGTCAATCGACTGATGCGCATGGGCTACCCGAAGACGCTTCGCGGCGAGTTGGTGCAGGCGCTGAGCCACCTGACCGAGGCCAGGCGCGAACTCGACAACGTGAGGCCTGAAGACTGGCAGCCGCTGGCCGGGGCCGATCCGCGGGTCGCGATTCTGATGTACCTCAGTCTGAACCTGATACACCGAGGTCTGCTTGTCATCGGCCGAGGCTTGCGTGCGCGAGGGGCTCGGCATTGCCGAGCAGCGACAACACTTGAACAGTCGGGTCTGGGCGCTGTATACGGACGGGTTCCGTGTCGGATTTGAAGGGCCACTGGAGCGACGCCATCACGCGCTTCACGCAGGCGATCGAGCTGGCAGAACGCTATGGCGTGAAGGCACGCGGCGCCCTGGCGACGTCTGGTCTCGGTCGGGCGCTGGTCGCGACAGGACAGCTCGACGAGGGCACCCGAGTGCTTCGCGATGGCTATTCGGCATGGAAGACGTTCGGCGGCAGATTCTTCAGCACCGCGCTCGCTGCGGACGCCAGCTGAAGTGCTGCTCGACGCCGGGCGCAGGGACGAGGCCACCGAGTTCATGCTGGCCGGCGAGAGGACGCAGCAGGAGACCGAGGAGAAGTACCAGGCCGCCCGGTTCCTCACGTTGCGCGGCCGCCTGGGCGAACTCGACGGTGACGCGGCCGGAGCCGAGACCGCGTACCGCCAGGCGATAACAATCGCCGAGCAGCAGGGGGCGTTGCTGTACTCGCTGCGCGCGGCCACCGCGCTGGCGCGCCTGTGCCAGCGAGCAAGGCCGGGCGGACGAGGCCGACGCGGTGCTGCGGCCGATCTACGAGAGATTCACCGAAGGCTTCGACTATCCGGATCTGGTGCGCGCCCGGGCGGTGCTCGAACGTGTCGAATGAAATCAGCGGGCTGCTTGTCTGCAACGGTTCGCACTCGAGCTCTGCTCGCTGGCTACGCAGAGGCATGAACGTCCGGTGTTCAGCTGTGCGAATGTCAGGAAGGGGTCGAGAGGTCCAGTTGGTACCCTCGATCAGCAGACGTTCGGGCGGCGGCAACCAGTTGGCTTGCCGGCAAAGTCAGCAGTACCCTGAAGCCTGCCATCGGGGCCGGAACCGCTGCACTGCTGACGTTGGCGAAGCGATGTCGAAGTTCAGCAATGGGTCGTGGGTACCAGTTCGAGCCATCGGCAACCGGACGATCGGCCGTCGCGCGATCAAGTCAGACGCACGCTAGGTCCGCAGCAACTTCGATAGCCGTCATTGGGACCGCCCCCGACCGTAGTAGCTCCATGACCGCAATCCGGCATAGACCGTGAATGCACGGCGCGGCCGTCACCGACAGCAACCGCTGCACTGCTGACTTTGGCGGAGCGACGTCGAAGGTCAGCAGAGGGTCGCGAAGCGAATTCCGACTCGCATGGAAAGCTTCCCGAAAGCGGTCGCTGCCGCGACCGCCGGACTCAAATTGTCCGACGCTCGAACAGGGTGCCAGCGAAGGGTTGCGGAGAAGACCATGGGTTGCCGCGCCTTTGCGCAGCTCGCCCTGGTCAACAAGGACACCGCAGCGGCTCAGCGCCCACCGAGCGGGCGATCATCGAGGCGAGAAACCTCCGAAGGCGGCCTCGGCATCTCGCGGGCTCGGCCTTCAAAACTTGCCAGGTCCACACCGGAGTCCGACGCTCGACTACGCGCGATAGCCGTTCATCTTCCCTCGTGCAGGAGACCCATCGACTTGGCCCTGCGTCTGCGGATATCAGACAGTTGTCTGATATTTGTCCGGCGAACAAACCGGCCGAATTCGCACGCAACATGTTGATTTTCTTTGATTCTTGGCTCCCCGACCTGGACTCGAACCAGGGACATACGGATTAACAGTCCGACCCCCGCATCGGGCGCTAGGCCGCGCCAATGCTGGGTTTGCGCTGTTTGGCTGTCTGATATTTCCGCCAAGTTTCGCCAAAGTTCACCCAGGTTCTAGCCAGTTTGGGGGTCGAATATCAGACAGCTCAGGTGGCCTCGGTTGTGCGTGTTTCAGCCCAAGCGAACGGGTAGGGCGGCCAGTGTGACCAAGCCAACACGCCGGCACCTGCCTTCGCGCGTGCATGCTCGTTGATCGACACAGGCCGAAAGGCAATGACCGGGCAGTGCAGGACTCTTGCTGAGCGCGTGCTTTGCCAGCGTGGGCATCCCGGTCATTGCAAGTTCGGACGCCAAGGGAAACTGCGACTACACGGGGCCTGGCGTCGCCGCGAGATTGGGCCGTCCGCTTTCGGGCAACTTGATTGCGACGGCGAATGCCTCGTCGCGACCCTAAGCCGCCAGGTAAGCGTCCGGCGAACCCGTCTTGACGAGTTCAGCGTCGCCGCTTCGAGTCCGGGACGATTGGGGCGTTGACTTCGTCGGTGAAGCGATCGTTCTCGTACGCGTCGGCGATCGCAGCGTCGAGCCGCTGCAGCAAGGCGTCGAGCGACTCGTCCTTGCGGCGCACAAGCATGGCCAGGCACTGCGCCTCGTCGCAGGCGGTGGCGACGCACTTGCCGATGGCCTCGAGCCGGCCGAGCGTGATCTCGCCGCCGTCCTCGACGAGCGCTGCGATGTTGCTCAGCTCGCTGATCACGGCGCTTGCCAGCGATGCGGCAGGAGTTCGGCGATCCGGCTGGCCGGCTGCGTGGGCAAGCGCTCGAGCACGTCGCGCAGGTACGCGTAGGGGTCGTGCCCGTTCAGCCTAGCTGAGTGCACCAGGCTCATGACCGCCGCTGCGCGCTTGCCCGCGCGCAAGCTGCCGGCGAACAGCCAGTTCGATCTTCCGATCGCAATCGGCCGGATCTGGTTCTCGACCCAGTTGTTGTCGATCGGCAGCTCCCCGTCGTCGATGAAGCGCACCAGCGCCTTCCAGCGTTTGAGGCTGTAGTCGATCGCCTTGGCGGTCGCTGAGCCGTCGGGCACCTTCTGCCGCTGCTGCGTCAACCACTGGTGCAACGCATCGGCGATCAGCTTGGTCTTTTCCTGCCGGATCGTCTTGCGCTGGCCTGCGGCCAAGTCCCGCACCCCGCGCTCGATCTCATACAGCTGGATGAAGAACTTCAGCGCCTGCTCGCCCACCTGGCTGCCGTGGTTGGCCCACAACTCGTGGAACTTGCGCCGTGCGTGCGCCATGCAGCCGACTTCGGTGACCCCGAGTTCGAAGCAGGCCTTGTAGCCGCTGAAGTCGTCGGTCACCAGCAAGCCCCGCCAGCCTGGCTTGTGCTCGGTGCCGGGCAAGCCGAGGAACTCGCGCACATGCTGCCCACCGCGGCTGTCGGCGAAGTCGAAGACGACGGCGCGCATCGGGTTGAAGCTCGTCGTGCAGTAGCTCCACAGGTAGGCGCGGTGCGTCTTGCCGTCGCGCTGGTTCGCCGGTTTGAGCATCGCCACCGGCGTCTCGTCGGCGTGCAGCACGCGGTGCTGGAGCATCTCGGCGGCGAGCGCATCGACCAGCGGCTGCAACTGCACGCCGCATTCGCCGACCCACTGCGCGAGCGTGGATCGCGCGATCGCCATACCGGCGCGCTCGAAGATCGCTTCCTGTCGGTACAGCGGCAGGTGATCCAGGTATTTGGCCACCAGCACCTGGGCCAGCAGGCCGGTCGTCGGGATGCCTTTGTCGATGATGTGTGGCGCCACCGGTGCCTGCACCAGCTTCTCGCAGCAGGCGCAGGCCCACTTGCCGCGCACGTGGCGCTCGACGGTGAACACGCCGGGCTGGTAGTCGAGCTTCTCGGCCACGTCTTCGCCGATGCGCTTCATCGTCTGGCCGCAGCCGCAGGTGGTGTCCTCTGGTTCGTGGCGGATCTCGCGGCGCGGCAGGTGTGCAGGCAGCTTCTCGCGCTTGGGTTGCTGCTTGTCCTCGGGTCTGGTCGGTTGGTGGACCTCGATCTCGGCCGCCAGCGCGGCCAGGTCGGCATCCAGCGCTTCTTCGATCAGGCTCGTTTGCTCGGCGCTGTAGGCCTCGCTCTTGGCCGCGAACTTCAGCCGCTTGAGCACGGCCATCTCGTGCGTGAGTTTGTCGACCAACGCGTTCTTGTGATGCAACTCGACGCGCAGCCGCTGCACCGTCTGGCGCAGCTGGGTCTCATCGAGGCCGTCGAGGTTGTCCGTGGCGATCACGGATCGTGATCGTGCCAACGATACGCTGCTCGCGCATCGGCACATTCGGCAATTGCAGCGCGCTACAAGACCGTGATGACACCGGCTTCGCCGATGCGCTGCCACGGCAGGCCCAGCACAAGGGCGTCGAACTGCGCGCGACTGAGCGTCAACGTCGCACCGGCGTCGCGCGGCCAGACGAACTTGCCGCTGTGCAGCCGACGCGCGGCCAGCCACACGCCGATGCCGTCGTGCACGAGCACCTTCATGCGGTTGGCACGGCGGTTGGCGAAGAGATATGCATGGTGCGGCCGCGCGGCGCCGAAGACGCCGACCACGCGCGCCAGTGCGGCTTCGGTGCCGGCGCGCATGTCCAGCGGCTGCAACTGCCAGCCACACCGAGTCCACACGAATCACCGCAGCAGCTCGCGCGTCCAGGCCGCGAAGTCGGAAGCGGCCCAACTCGGCCAGAGCACCTTCATCGTCACGGCACCGCGGCGCAGCTCGACTTCGATGTCGCGGCGGCCCTGGACCGTCGGTGCCGCTATTGCCACCGGTACGAACTCGCTTGGCTTGGCGACAGTCACCTGCACGCCTTCGCGAGCCAGTTGCCGCCAGCGGTGCACGACGTTGGCATTGATGCCATGCGCCATCGCCACCTTGGCTACCGAGGCACCGGGTGCGTCGCACTCGCCTACTACCTGCGCCTTGAGCTCATCGCCGTAGCGCCGCCGTCTCACTACCTTGTCGCTTGCCATCGTGTCCACGTAAAGGTTCTTCGTGGACACGATCCTTCAGGGTCGAACGGCTCGATTCAAGATGGGTTGGCCGGACGGATACGCCGCCAGTCGAGACTGTCAGGAGCGGTCGTCCGCGAACGAGGATGGAAGGCCAAGAGCCGACGGTTGAGACGCGACCGGTCGAACGTCTGCTGATGCCGACACGGGTCAGATTGCTAGTCGAGTGGAACGCCTCGGTCTGTCGCAGCCTGTGAGTTCATCTCAGGCTGGTACTCCCCCCGTCACGGTGCTTTTGCATAGGCCGCCATGAACACCCGCACCGCTTCCCGCAGCAGCGCCCTGTCTTCCCGCGCGTCGGGCATGTCGAGCATCATCAGCCCGCGGATGTGGCCATCACCAAGGAACATTGACAGGAACAGGTCCGCCGCCTGACGCGGGCGCCGTATGTTCAGCGTGCCCTGCGCATCTGCGCGGCGCAGATAGGCAGCCAAGTCGCCGATCAGCCTGTCGGCCCCCTGCCTGTAAAAGGCCCGGCACGCCTCGCGCTGCGTGCCGGCGGCGCCGTAGATCGAACGAAACTGGCCCAGCGTCGCCTCCTCACGCGCCAGCGTGAGGAACTGCTCTCCGATGGCCAGCAGCGCCCTCTGAGGCTGCTTCGGGTCCAGCGCTTCGACGCCGGCCAGCCCGCCCATCACGCGATCGGTGCGATCGCGAACCACCGCCTCGAACAGTCCTTCCTTCGAAGCGAAGTGGCTGTAGATGGTCATCTTCGAGACGCCGGCTTCGGCGGCGATGGCGTCGACGCTGGCCCGCTCGAACCCGTGCGCATCGAAGTGGCCCCGCGCGGCTTCCATCACGCGCCGGTAGCGCTCGGGGTCGCGCGGCCGGCCACGACGCGGTTGGGGCACGACGTCGTCCTCGGTTTTGGGCATCGGCTGATTTCTGTACTTGACAGTCCATTATATGGCACTACACTTACTGGACTCAACGGTACAGTAAATGAAGCCTTTCACAACGATCGCCGCGCGCCGCGGTCCCCGCCCCGGGGCTCGGCCGATCCGCGTCGTGCCAGCCGCCGCGGCGCTGGCAGTTCTGGCGGCCTGCTCGGTGCCGCCAATGCAGCCCCCGGCGCCATCGGTTCCTCTGCCGGCCGCATTCGCGCAGGGCGGGCCTGCAGCCCTTGTCCCAGTCGTTGATGGCGCCTGGTGGGCCGGCTATGGCGATCCGACGCTGACCACACTGGTCGAGGAGTCCTTGGTCGCCAACCAGGATGTGGCGATCGCGCTGCAGCGCGTCGCTCAGGCGCGCGCGGGCAGCGATGCCCAGAGTTCTCGTCTGTGGCCCACGGTGGGCGTGCAGGCTTCCGCCTCGCGCAGCGAAAGCGGGCTGCCCCCACCGATCAAGGTAGTCATGCCGGACATACGTGCGCTGCGCGCCGGCGTCGACGTGGCCTGGGAGATCGACGTTGCCGGTGGCGTGCGTGCGGCGCGCGACGCGGCGCAGGCCGATGCGGCGGCCGCAGCGGCCGGTGTGGAAGGAGCACGGCTGCTGGTGGCCAGCGAGGTGGCGCGGCAGTACTTCGTGTTGCGCAGCGCCGAAGAGCGTCTGCGCATCGTGCAAGCACTCGCCGCGGCCCAGCGCGAAACGGCGGTCCGCGTGGCCAGCCGCCTGCGCGAAGGTGAGGCCAGCGCCTTCGATCTGGACCGCGCGCGCGCCGAGGCCGACGCGCTCGACGCACAGGTGCCCTCGCTACGGATGCTGGCCGGCATCTCGCAGACGCGGCTGGCCGTACTGCTCGGCCGCAACCCGTCGGCCGCCGTCGTCGGCGAGAACGCAGGCTTTGCATGGCCTGCTGCGCGCGAGATCGGTACCGGCCAGCCCAGCGAACTCCTGAGGCGCCGTCCCGACCTGATCGCCGCCGAGGCGCGCGTAGCGGCCGAGACGCTTCGCGGCGCCGAGGCGCAAGCCCAGCGGTGGCCCAAGCTCTTCCTGAGCGCCCTGCTGGGTCGCGAGGACCTGCGACTGAACGCGCTCGATCTCGCGCCGGTGCGCTTCTCGAACGTCGCACTGGCCTTTGCCATGCCGGTCTTCAATGCCGGACGCATCGATGCCGGCATCCGCGTGCAGTCGGCGCGGGCCGAGGAGGCGCTGTTGGCCTGGCAGAAGGCGGTGCTGGTCGCCGTGCAAGAGGTCGAAGACAGTCTGCTCGTGCGCACCCAGGAGGCGGAGCGAGCCGCCGCGCTGACCACCACTGTCGACCATCGCCGCCGCTCGCTGCAGCGCGCGCAGTCGCTGCAGCGTGAAGGACAGATCGACCTGTTGGTGCTGCTGGACGTGCAGCGATCGGTGCTGTCCAGCGAACTTGCCCTGTCGGACAGCCGCCTTGCAGCAGGTGCTGGCCGACGTGCAGCTCTACAAGGCACTCGGCGGCGGCTTCGTGC
>CAWHBZ010000043.1:0-74022 GCA_963827645.1 uncultured beta proteobacterium
ATCGCCTCCAGGTGCTTGTCCATCCGGCGTTGGACGGCCTCCAGCACTGCTTCGTGTTCCCAGCTCTAGATGCGCCTGTACTGACTCGGCGTGCACTTCGTCTTCGATGGGGCATTGCGGACAGGCACTGCTCCAATAGTGACGAAGCTGCAGGCCGTTCTCCTCTCGCGTGAAGCGGTAGATGGCGCGCTGCCCAGCGGGGCACTGGTATTCGTCGTCGCGGGCGATGTAGATGAAGTCGCTCTTGTCGAAGCGACCATCGGCCTTCGCGTTGGAGGTCATGGGTTTGGGAACGAAGCCGCGATCCCAGAGTCGTCACAAGCCTTGAGCTCGGGGGCGTTGTAGTAGCCGCGGTCGGCAATGGCCTGCAGTTTGGTCTTGCCCATGGCCTGGCGCGCGGCCAGCGCCATCTTGCTCAGCTGCGCTCGATCGCTGCCCACGTTGGTGACCTCGTGCGCAACGATCAGGTGGTGCTTGGCATCGACCGCCGTTTGCACGTTGTAGCCCACCACTCCGGTGCCCTTGGCCTGCGACATCATCGAGCGCGCATCGCGATCGGTCAGCGACAGCTGCGCGTCAGGCTCGCGCGTCAGGCGATCCTTGATCCACTCCATCCGGCGCATCTGCTCGCGCAGCGTCTTGATCTTGTCTCGCAGCCGCTCGGTCTTGGCCTCGACCTCCGCCGGCTGCGTGCGGTCGGCCGTCTCCAGCGCATCAAGGTAGCGCCGGATGCTCTCTTCGATCTGCTGCTGGCGCCTGTCGATCTTGCCGGGCGTGAAGTTGCGGTCGAGGCTGTTGACGGCTTTGAACTTGCTGCTGTCGATGGCCACGATGGCCTGCGAGAACAGCTTCAATTCGCGACACAGCACGACGAAGCGGCGGCACACGTTGCGGATGCCGGCTCCGTTGTCGCGCCGGAAGTCGGCAATCGTCTTGAAGTCCGGTGCCAGGCGGCCGGTCAGCCACATCAACTCGACGTTGCGCTGGCATTCGCGTTCCAGCCGGCGGCTGGACTGGATGCGGTTCAGGTAGCCGTAGATGTAGAGCCCCAGCAGCGCCGCCGGGTGGTACGACGGGCGTCCGGCGGCCGCCGGCGTCGCACCTTCGAAGCCCAGTTCGGCCAACTCGAGTTCACCGACGAATGCGTCGATGACCCGCACCGGGTTGTCCTTGCCGATGAAGTCGTCCAGACACTCGGTAACAGCGTCACCTGCTGCCGGTCATCGCCCTCGATGAAGCGGCCCATCCCCGTGCCCCCATCCAACGCGTTGGCGAAGCATACGGGCGCAGAGTGTTTTCACACAGCCTCGGCCACAAGCAGTCAGCCAGAGGACTCCTCGAGAGCAGACACTGGCGGCCCACTAACCCCGCAGTGGACAGCGCGGGTGCCGCCGATCAGTCGTGGTGGTGGCTTCCGGCATGTGCCGACGGTAGAACGCGAGCGCATTGCGGAACATCACCTTGTCGCGCACCTCGTGGCCGAACGGGGCGAGATACTCCTCGGCGATGGCGATCTGAGCCTCGAACGTCCCGTGCAGGGTGATCACCGGCCAGTTGCTGCCCCAGATCAGGCGGTCGGCGCCGAAGGCGGTCATCAGCACGTCGAAGTGCGCCTTGTAGGAGGCGAGGTCCGTGGGCGACGGGAAGACCACGTCGCCGGGGGCGTACATGTCGTAGTACGACGAGAACTTCATGTACACGTTCGGGCAGACGTCGGCGAGACGGCGAATCTCGAGCTCCCACGTGGGGTCGACCGGCGGCGGGCCCTTGGCGCCACCGAGGTGGTCGATGATGATGCGCAGATCGGGCACCGCGGTGCACAGCGCCTGCACCTGATCCTTCGGGTTCTTCGTCCCGCGGCTGATGATGTCGAGCGTCATGCCGCGCCGTGCCAGGTCGCGCAGGCTGGCGAGCTGTGCCGGGCTGAGCGTGATGCCTTCGGCCGGGCCGGTGAGATAGCCGCGGATGCCCACGAAGCGCCGGTCGTGCGCGAAACGCGCCAGGTCGCGGGCGAAGGTCGGCGCGCCGATCTCGAGGTTGCCGACGAAGAACGAGTAGAACCGGTCGTGTCTGACCAGGTCGAGGATCCACTGGTTGTCCTCGACGATGCCGCTCGCTTCCACGATCCCGGCCGTCACGACGCCGTTGGCCCGGGCCATGGCGGTGTAGTCGGGCGGCAGGATGTCGCGGAAGATCGGCCCTTCCGCCGGCGTGGGCCACGGCACGCCGCCCGGCCGCGTCACCTGCCAGAAGTGAATGTGGGTGTCGACGATGGGCCGCCTGCCGGGCGCGGCGCTGCGTTCGGCATGCTCGACCGCAGCGCGTAGCGCCCGGTCATCGGCACCGTCTGTCGCGCGCGCCGTGGTTGTCCAAGCCATGCTCAGCAACGCTCGCCGCTGCGGCCCAGAACACAAGGCCTTTCCTCACGTGCCCATCATGTGCGTCTCCTCGTCGGTTGATCGGGTGTGCCGTACCTGCCGGCAGGAACAGGGCTGGCACAGCGTTCATTGGTAAGGCCACTTGGCGAGGCCAATATAGAGTAAATTATTTTGGCCTGACCATACAAACCTCTCGTTGGTACGGCGAGTGGGCTGGGAGTCCAAAACGGGTCATCGGCGCGTGATGTATGCCCGCCGCACGCCGAGAGAGTGGCCTGACCAATTGTCGACCCTGCCCAAGCCCGCGGTTCCCAAGCCGACCGATTCGCGTCGGCTGTACCAGCAGGTGGCGGACCAGATCCGCTCGGTCATCGAAGCATCGCGCTTTGCACCGGGCACCCGCCTGCCGCCGGAACGCGAGCTTGCGTTGCAGCTTGGCGTCTCCCGACCGTCGCTGCGCGAGGCGCTGATTGCGCTGGAGATCGAGGGCATCGTCGAGACTCGCATGGGCTCGGGCGTCTATGTCTGTACGCCGCCCTCCGCACCCGCAGCGATCGAGTCACCGATGCTCGGTGAAAGCCCGTCGGAGCTGATGCAGGCGCGCTCGGTGCTCGAGAGTGCCGTCATCGCCCTGGCGGCCGCGCGCGTGACCCGACAAGGTCTTGATCGCGTCAGGGGCTGCCTCGACGCGATGCGCAGCGACATCCGGCGCGGCAACCCGCCGCTGGAGGCGGACCGCCGCTTCCACGTGACGATTGCGGAACTGACCGGGAACACGCTGCTCGTGCGTCTAGTGGGTGAGTTGTTCGATGCTCGCCACGGCGCGATCACCTCGCGTATGAGTCGTCGCGCCGAGAACGCGCGCTCGTGGCAGACGGCATTCGAGGAGCACGATGCGATCTTCCGTGCCCTCGAACTGCGCGATCCTCAGGAGGCTGCGGCAGCCATGTGCGGCCACCTCAAGGCGTCGCGCGAACGCTGGATCGAGCAGTCCGGCAGCACGCCGGATTCGTATTCCTAAAGGGTCTTTGTCGACCGGCCGCGCTGGAGTTCAGTGCAGGTGCTCTTGAGCGTCCGCTGCGTCGATAGTGACCAGCGGTGAGCGTCCGCGATCGTGCGCTATCGGCCAGGAGTGAATGCACAACCGGGTTGGTCCGCTGGCCAGCGCCAACAGCCGCGCCTGCGGTCCACCATGACGCCGCTCTCGACCATCTGCGTGGTGCGGCTATCGACTGGGCGTGTTGGCCACTGGTTGCAGCAGCGCCTTGACGCGGTTGGCGCCGCCCTCGGCCTGGATCCACCCGAGCAGCACCTGGCCGCCGCTGGCGCTCGCGCGCGGACTGATCGCGTTGTCGGGTTGCGTCTCGGCGAGCACCGCGCTTGCCCAGGCGCCGGCGACACCGTCGAAACGGTTGATCGCGATGTTGCTGCGTGAGCCATCGTCGGGACGGCCTCCTTCGAACTGCTGCCAGATCGCGATGGCGTGGCCCTGCGGATCGACACCGAGATCGGCCCGCGCGGCGCCCCCGCCCACGACGCTGTCGATCACCTGCACCGCGCTACAGGCGGCGCCGGCCTGCCCACGCGGATCGCCTTGAGCGCCGTGCGCATGCCCGTCGCTCCTCGCTCCACAGCACGAGCGCGTTGCCGCCGCCATCGCCGCCGATGCGCTGAAGGACGTTGCTCTGTCCGTTGCCCGGCACCAGCGTCTGCGCCGCACTCCATGCCCGGGTGCGACTCGTGAAACGCGCGATGCGGATCTCGGAACTGCTCTCCGGCTCGTCGAAGCCGACGTCATCTCCCAGGCCAGCAGGAAGTTGCCTCCGGCGAAAGCGGCCAGCTGAACGTTGTCGTTGGAGCCGGAGAAGGTGAAGCTGCCGGGCACATCGCCGAGCACCCCGAATTCTTCGGGGGGCAACTGGGCCCAGCCCCCGCTGCTGCTTGAGAAGTAGTTTCCCGCAACGATCCCCGCGCTGGCGCGCGCATTTGTGAAAGCGACGAGCGCATTGCCAATGCCGTCCAGCAATGCCGCCGGGCCGTAGCTGAAGCCGGTGCCGGTGTTGTTCTGCTCGATCGCAGCTTCCGGCTGCCAGGTGCCACTGACAGGGTCGAAGAAGCGCCCGCGAACAAAAATCGATCGACCGACGTACACGGCTAGCACGGCGCCGCTGGCATCGCTGGCGACGCGCGGCTGGTTGGCGTCGGTGTTCAGCACCACCGGCGTGGCCCACGTGCCGGCGCCGGCGTCGAAGCGCGCGCTCATCACCACACCGGAACCCCCGCTCGGGCGTCACCTCGTGCCATGCGACCACCGCGTTGCCGCTGGCGTCGACCGTGAGATCGAAGTCGTCGATGTCGGCGCTGCTCGCCTCGATGTTGATCGGGCTGCCCCACGCGGCCGTCGCGGCGGCGTAGCGGTTGGCCCAGAGGTTGTGAAGCGTGCCGTCGTCGGCTCGCCAGACCGCGAAGCCATCGCCGTTGGCGCTGCGTATCACGCGCAGGCTGACAGGATTGCCGCTCGCGCCGCCGTCGATGGACAGCGCCGCGCCAACGACCAGCGGCGCCTGTGCCGACGGCGGCTGTGTCGAGCCCGGAGCAGGCGACGGCGCCGGCGTCGGCAGGGAACTCGGCGGCGGTGCGCTCGTCGTCGCCTCCGCCGCAGCCGCTCACGCAGACAAACAGTGCAACGCAGCACGCGCGCAGCATGGCCGCCGGACCAGCCCAGATGAGGCGGGTCGGAATCCTGTCGCTTGCCACGCCCATGGCGGCCTCCGCAAACACGCGGTGCCCCCCTGTGTCGCCGTCGGGCAATTTGCGTGCCTAGGCATCGCGCACACAGGCCAAATGGATGGTGCGGTCGCGCCACGCTGTGTCTTCAGCTTCAGCACCACTTGCCGGGCGGCATTGCACTGCACACGCTCGTTGGCCAGCGCCCAGGCGCGTGATGGAGCGGCACACTTGTCCAGCGTTTGGCGCTCCTCGGCGCCGCCGCGCACAGCAGCGTGCAGCCGCGCACAGCCGCGCGCAGGCTCAAGCCCTGCATGTCGGCATCGACCTGCTCAGACATATCCCGAGCCCCTGAGGTCAGCCAGGGTGACTCTTGCGGGCGAGCTTTCCTCGTATAATCTACCGACCGGACGGTCGATAATACTTGCGATGGATCAAGCCACCTCACCGCCGCAGCGCACGCCGCAGCAACTCGCCGAACACGTGCGCGACGGCATGTTCGCCAACGACCGCGCGTCCAAGGCGCTCGGCATGACGATCGTCGAGGTCGCGCCCCGGCGCGCGCGATGCTGACGATGACGGTGCGCGACGACATGCTCAACGGCCACGACATCTGCCACGGCGGGCTGATCGCCACGCTGGCCGACTCGGCCTTCGCCTTCGCCTGCAACTCCTACAACGAGCTCACCGTGGCCTCGGGCTTCGCGATCGACCTCGCTCGCGCCGGGCGCGGCTGGGCGACGTGCTCACCGCGCACTGCCACGAGGTCAGTCGAAGGCCGGCCGCACCGGCGTCTACGACTGCCGAGGTCACCAACCAGCGCGGCGAGCGCGTCGCGGTGTTCCGCGGCCGCTCGTACACGATGAAGGGCAAGCCGGCGGTCGACGCGGCTGACGTCGAGGAGGCAGAGCCATCGATGCCCGTCAAGCACCCCGCGCCCGGCGACCTCGGAGCCGATCGAGACCGCCAGCCGCGACGAGCTGCAGGCGCTGCAGCTGCAGCGGCTGCAGTGGAGCGCTGCAGCACGCCTACGAGAACGTGCCGCACTACCGCACGCGCGTTCGACGCCAAGGGCGTGCACCCGTCGGACCTGAAGACGCTCGGCCGACCTGGCGAAGTTCCCGTTCACCACCAAGAAGGACCTGCGCGACAACTATCCGTTCGGCATGTTCGCGGTGCCGCGCGAGCAGGTGGTGCGCATCCACGCGTCGTCGGGCACCACCGGCAAGCCCACGGTGGTGGGCTACACGCAAAGCGACATCGACACCTGGGCCGACCTGGTGGCGCGCTCGATCCGCGCCGCCGGCGGCCGCGCCGGCGACATCGTGCACGTCGCCTACGGCTACGGCCTGTTCACCGGCGGCCTGGGCGCGCACTACGGCGCCGAGCGGCTGGGCTGCACCGTGATCCCGATGTCGGGCGGCCAGACCGAGAAGCAGGTGCAGCTGATCCGCGACTTCCAGCCCGACATCATCATGGTCACGCCGAGCTACATGCAGGTGATCATCGAGGAGTTCGCAGCGCCAGGGGCATCGACCCGCGCGCGATGAGCGCTCAAGGTCGGCATCTTCGGCGCCGAGCCGTGGACCGAGGCGATGCGCCACGACATCGAGGTGCGCGCCGGCATCGACGCGGTCGACATCTACGGCCTGAGCGAAGTGATGGGCCCGGGCGTGGCCAACGAATGCATCGAGACCAAGGACGGCCCGGTGATCTGGGAAGACCACTTCTACCCCGAGATCATCGACCCCGAGACCGGCGACGTGCTGCCCGACGGCGAAGAAGGCGAGCTCGTCTTCACCACGCTGACCAAGGAAGCGCTGCCGGTGATCCGCTACCGCACGCGCGACCTGACGCGCCTGCTGCCGCCCACCGCGCGCAGCATGCGCCGCATGGGCAAGATCGTCGGCCGCAGCGACGACATGCTGATCATCCGCGGCGTCAACGTGTTCCCGACGCAGATCGAGGAGCTGGTGCTGCAGCACGGCCAGCTGTCGGGGCAGTACCAGCTGGTGGTCACGCGCGACGGCACGCTCGACGAGGTGCAGGTGCTGTGCGAGCTGCTGCCGGACGCACGCGAGCGCCGACCGCGCCGCGATCGCCGGCGCGCTGCAGCAGCGCATCAAGACCCTGATCGGCGTCAGCACCACGGTGCAGCGTGGGCGCGCCCGAATCGATCGAACGCACGCTGGTCGGCAAGGCCCGCCGCGTGATCGACAAGCGACCCGAAGTGAACGAAGCGAGCACGCGATGTACACGCAAGCGATGGACACCGCAGCCGAAGGAAGAGCGCAAGCGCAAGCCGTGCGCTCGGTCGAGGAGGCCGAGCTCGAGCGGCGCTTCGACGCCAGCATCGACGCCGGCGACTTCATCGAGGCCAAGGACTGGATGCCCGAGCACTACCGCAAGACGCTGGTGCGCCAGATCAGCCAGCACGCGCACCGCGAGATCGTCGGCATGCTGCCCGAGGGCAACTGGATCACGCGCGCGCCGACGCTCAAGCGCAAGGCGATCCTGCTGGCCAAGGTGCAGGACGAAGGCGGCCACGGCCTGTACCTGTACGCCGCGGCCGAGACGCTGGGCACCAGCCGCGACCAGATGCTCGACGCGCTGCACACGCGGCAAGGCCAAGTACAGCTCGATCTTCAACTACCCCACGCTGACCTGGGCCGACATCGGCACCATCGGCTGGCTGGTCGACGGCGCGGCGATCATGAACCAGGTGCCGATCTGCCGCTGCTCGCTACGCGCCGTATGCGCGCGCGATGATCCGCATCTGCCGCGAGGAGAGCTTCCACCAGCGCCAGGGCTTCGACGCGCTGCTGACGATGATGACGCAAGGGCACCGACGCGCAGCAGGCGATGGTGCAGGACGCGGTGAACCGCTGGTGGTGGCCGTCGCTGATGATGTTCGGCCCGCCCGACGACCAGAGCGCCCAACAGCGCGCAAGGCATGCGCTGGGGCATCAAGCGCGTCAGCAACGACGAGCTGCGCCAGAAGTTCGTCGATGCCACGCGTCGAGCAGGCCAAGGTGCTCGGCGTCACGCTGCCCGACCCCGACCTGAAGTGGAACGAGGAGCGCGAGCACCACGACTTCGGCGCCATCGACTGGGACGAGTTCTGGCGCGTCGTCGGCGGCGACGGCCCGTGCAACCGCGAGCGCCTGGCGGCGCGCGTCAAGGCCTGGGACGACGGCGCCTGGGTGCGCGACGCCGGCGCTGGCGCATGCGCGCAAGCAGAGCCGCAGAGCCAGACGAAGGAGGCCGCATGAGCGAGCTCGATCAACGAATGGCCGCTGTGGGAAGTGTTCGTGCGCAGCAAGGCCGGCCTCGACCACAAGCACTGCGGCAGCCTGCACGCGGCCGACGCGCAGATGGCGATCCAGCTGGCGCGCGACGTCTACACGCGCCGCCAGGAAGGCGCAGCATCTGGGTGGTGCGCTCGCGACCAGATCGTGGCCAGCGACCCGGGCGACAAGGACATGTACTTCGACCCGATGGAAGACAAGGTGTACCGCCACCCCACCTTCTACGAGCTGCCCGAGCGAAGTCGACCACATGTGATGGAGCCGCAGCATGACCGCCTCGATCGAAGTCGAGCACGCGCCCGCCGTGCAGTACCTGCTGCGCCTGGCCGACACCTGCCTGATCCTCGGCCAGCGCCTGGCCGAGTGGTGCGGCCACGCGCCGGTGCTCGAAGAAGACATCGCGCTGGCCAACATCGGCGCTCGACCTGATCGGCCAGGCGCGCGCGCTGCTCACGCACGCCGGCCAGCTCGAGCGGCCAGGGCCTACGACGAAGACCAGCTCGCCTTCCTGCGCGACGAGCGCGACTACCTGCAACGCGACCCTCGTCGAGCTGCCGCGCGGCGACTTCGCCTTCACCGTGCTGCGCAACGCGATGATGGCCACCTGGCTTCAGCTGATGTGGGAGCGGCTGCGCGAGTCGAGCGACGCCGAGCTGGCCGCCATCGCCGGCAAGGCGGTGAAGGAAGCGCGCTACCACCAGCAGCACGCCGCCGACTGGGTGGTGCGGCTGGGCGACGGCACCGACGAATCGGCGCGCCGCATGCGCGCCGCGCTCGACGCGCTGTGGCGCTACACGCGCCGAGCTGTTCGACGCCGACGCGGTCGATGCCGCGGCCGCGGCCAACGGCCTGGGCCCGCGCTGGGACGCGCTGCGCGAGCCGTGGCTGGCCGAGATGCGGCGCGTGCTCGACGAGGCCGAGCTCGCGCTGCCGGCCGACACGGCGTTCCGCAGCACCGGCAAGCGCGGCGTGCACAGCGAGCACATGGGCTACATCCTGGCCGAGATGCAGTACCTGCAGCGCGCGTATCCCGGGGGCGCGTGGTGATGCGGTGAGCACGGCGATGCGTGCCACGGCGCAGAGCAGCGACGCGCGCCTGGGCGCGTGCTGCGACGGCGTGCTCGACCCCGAGGTGCCGGCGCTGTCGGTGCGCGACCTGGGCATCGTGCGCGACGTGATCGACGCACGACGACGGCCTCGAGGTCGTGCTGACGCCCACCTACTCCGGCTGCCCGGCCACCGAGGTGATCGAGCGCAGCGTGCTCGAGGCGCTCGACGCCGCCGGCCTCGGCCCCGCGCGCGTGACCTTGCGCCGCGCGCCGGCGTGGACCACCGACTGGATCAGCGACGACGGCAAGCGCAAGCTGCGCGAGTACGGCATCGCGCCGCCGAGCGGCATGCCGGCCGATCGCGCAGGAGCGCCGATCCGCATCGTGCCGCGCGCCAGGCCATCGAGTGCCCGCGCTGCGGCAGCACGAACACCGAGCGCCTGTCGGCCTTCGGCTCCACCGCCTGCAAGGCGCTGTACCGCTGCATGGCCTGCCGCGAGCCGTTCGAACACTTCAAGCCGATATGAGCGCATGAGCACGACGCCGCTCTTCCACCCGCTGCGCGTGCGCCGCATCGAGCCCGACACCGCCGAGGCGGTGATCGTCACCTTCGACGTGCCGGCCGACCTGCGCGACGTGTTCGGCTTCACGCAGGGCCAGTACCTCACGCTGCGCCGCGAGGTCGACGGCCAGGACCTGCGCCGCTCGTATTCGATCTGCGCCGGCGTCGACGACGGCGAGCTGCGCGTCGGCGTGCGCAAGGTCAACGGCGGCGTGTTCTCGAACTGGATCAACGAGCACCTGAAGCCCGGCGACACCATCCACGTGATGGCGCCGCAGGGCCGCTTCTTCGTGCCGATCGAGCCGGCGGCGCGCCGCCACCACCTCGGCATCGCCGGCGGCAGCGGCATCACGCCGATCCTGTCGATCATGAAGACGGTGCTCGGCCGCGAGCCGCACGCGCGCTTCACGCTGATCTACGGCAACCGCGCGCTGCGAGCACGATGTTCAAGGAAGAGATCGAGGACCTGAAGAACAGCTACCTGACGCGGCTGGTGCTGCACCACGTGTTCTCCGACGAGCACACCGACGCGCCGCTCAACATGGGCCTGATGAACCGCGACAAGATCGGCGAGTTCCTGCGCGCGCTGGTGCCCGCCAAGGGCATCGACCACGCCTTCGTCTGCGGCCCGTACCAGATGAACGACGAGGCCGAGGCCGCGCTGCTCGGCAGCCGGCGTGCCGGAGGAGCGCATCCACATCGAGCGCTTCGGCATCGCGCCGCAGGCCGCGCAGGCGGTGGGCGCGGTGATGCACGAGGCCGCAGCCCGGCGACGCCGAGACGCGCACGATGATCATCATCCGCGACGGCCTGCGCCGCGAGATCGAGTTCCGCAAGGACCAGCCGAGCATCCTCGACTGCGCATCGGCCGCCGGCCTGGAAGTGCCGTTCTCGTGCACCTCCGGCGTGTGCGGCACCTGCCGCGCCAAGCTGGTCGAAGGCAGGTGCGCATGGAGCGCAACTTCGCGCTCGACAAGAACGAGGTCGCCGCCGGCTTCGTGCTCACCTGCCAGGCGCACCCGACTGACCGAGCGCGTCGTGCTTGTCCTTCGACGAGAGATAGACCCGCATGCCCCGCGGCCGCGCCAAGAACTACGACGACCAGCGCGAGCTGATCCTCGCGCGCGCGGCCGACGCTGTTCGCCAACCGCGGCTACCCCGGCACGTCGATGAACGAGGTGGCGCAGGCCTGCGGCCTGTCCAAGGCCACGCTGTACCACTACTACGACGACAAGTACGCGATGCTGGTGTCGATCGCCGAGGGCCACGTGCAGCGGCTGCACGCGCTGGTGGCCGAAGTCAGCGCCGAGCGCCTGGCGCCCGAGGCGCACCTGCGCGAGCTGATCGACCGCATCGTCGAGGAGTACGCCGGCGCGCAGCACGCGCACCGCGTGCTCACCGAGGACGTGCGCTTCCTCAACGACGACGACCGCGAGCGCGTGCTCGGCAAGGAGCGCGAGGTGGTGGCCGGCTTCGCGCGCGCGGTGACCGCGCTGCGCCCGGACCTGAAGAAGGCCAAGCTGCCGAAGCCGCTGACCATGCTGCTGTTCGGCATGATCAACTGGATGTTCACCTGGATGAAGCCCGAAGGCCCGCTCGACCACGCGTCGATCGCGCCGATCGTGGCCGACCTGTTTCTCGGCGGCCTGCCGGCGGTGAAGCTGCCGCGCAAGTCAGCGGCCACCGTGGATTGAGTTCGCTTGAACGCCGGCTCGATCGTGCTTCCACAGCCGCTTGCGCGCTTCGAGCGCGAGGCCGAATCCGAGCGGGATCGCCATGCCCAGGCAGGCGGCCACCATCACGTCGGTGGGCCAATGCACGCCGAGCACCAGCCGCGACAGGCCGACGAGCAGCGTCCACGCCAACGCCAGCACGATGACGGGCACGCGCAAGCCCGGCCACACGTGGCCGATCACCATCGCGGCCGACGTGGCGAAGGCCGCCATCACCAGCGTGTGGCCGCTCGGAAAGCTCGAGCCCCAGTACCACTGCACCTCCCACAGCGCCGGCCGCTGGCGCCCGATGACCACCTTCATGCCGTAGACCACGAGCGCCGCGCACACCACCGAGCCGGCCACCAGCAGTGCCGCGTTGCGGCGGCGCATGGCCAGCAGCCATGCGGTAGCGGCGATCGTCAATGGGGTCAGCACGGTCGACGAGGCGGTGAACGTGATCGCCTCGAACCACGGCGTCAGCGCCGCCGGCATGTGCTCGCGGATCCACAGCAGCGTGGCCGTGTCGACGGGGCCCGATTGGCCTTTCAGCGTGTCTTCGGCCACCATCACCGCGGCGGCCATCAGCGCGAGCAGGCACACCACCGCCGCGCGGCGGCGGTCGACGTGCTCGCCCCAGGGCGAGCGCTGCAGCCGCAGCGCCAGCCGCAGCCCGAAGTACATCGCGACCACGGCGAGCGCGAGCTGAGCAATTTCTTCCGCGGCTTCGAGCAGCATCGGCAGATTGATTCGCCCTGCGCGGCGCGCACCATCGCGCCGAACGGGCACCCATTGAAGCGCGCTAGGTTATCGTAGCCACGCGCCTCGCACCCTGAAGGAGACCCACCATGTCACTGCCCCGCCCGGTCTGGATCGTCGACGGCGTGCGCACCCCGATCGGCCGCTACGGCGGCGCGCTGGCCACCGTGCGCACCGATGACCTCGGCGCCATCCCGATCCGCGCGCTGATGCAGCGCAACGCCGCGGTCGACTGGACGCAGGTCGACGACGTGATCTACGGCTGCGCCAACGGCGCCGGCGAAGACAACCGCAACGTCGCGCGCATGGCCGCGTTGCTGGCGGGGCTGCCCACCGACGTGGCCGGCGCCACGCTCAACCGCCTGTGCGGCTCGGGCCTCGACGCGGTGGCCACCTGCGCGCGCACGATCGCCAGCGGCGAGGCCGAGCTGATGATCGCCGGCGGCGTCGAGAGCATGACGCGCGCGCCGTTCGTGCTGGCCAAGGCCGACAGCGCGTTCTCGCGCAGCGTGAAGGTCGAAGACACCACCATCGGCTGGCGCTTCGTCAACCCGCTGATGAAATCGCAGTACGGCATCGACTCGATGCCCGAGACCGCCGAGAACGTGGCCGCCGAATACAAGGTGTCGCGCGCCGATCAGGATGCCTTCGCGCTGCGCTCGCAAGAGCGCTGGCAGGCCGCCAGCAAGGCCGGCTTCTTCGACGGCGAGACCGTGCCCGTGAGCATCGCCGGCAAGAAGGGCGAGACCACGCAGTTCACCACCGACGAGCACCCGCGCGCCACCACGCTCGAGGCACTGGCCAAGCTGAAGGGCGTGGTCAGGCCCGACGGCACCGTGACCGCGGGCAACGCATCGGGCGTCAACGACGGCTCGTGCGCGCTGCTGATCGCATCGGACGCCGCGCTGAAGAAATACAACCTCAAGCCCAGAGCCCGCATCATCGGCGCCGCGGTGGCCGGCGTGCCGCCGCGCATCATGGGCATCGGCCCCGCACCCGCGACGCAAAAGCTGCTCAAGCGCCTGGGCTGGACGGTCGCCGAGCTCGACGTGATCGAGCTCAACGAAGCCTTCGCCGCGCAGGGCCTGGCGGTCACGCGCCAGCTCGGCATCGCCGACGACGACCCGCGCGTCAACCCCAACGGCGGCGCCATCGCGATCGGCCACCCGCTCGGCGCCTCGGGCGCGCGGCTGGCGCTCACCGCGCTGCGCCAGCTCGAAAAGACCGGCGGCCGCCGCGGCTTGGCCACCATGTGCATCGGCGTCGGCCAGGGCATCGCACTCGCGCTGGAGCGCGCGTCATAGGCACGGCAGGAATCCACCAGTAGCCCGCAGCGCGCCGGCACAGTAGCCTGCGCGCCGCAGCCGGCTGGCTGCGCAATCGCCGGGACATCACCGTGACTGAAAGCAGACTGATCCTCGACCAGGTGTTCGACCACGAGGCGAACCACCCGGACCGCGTGTACCTCACGCAGCCCATCGGCAACGGGCAGGTGGTCGACTACACCTGGGCCCAGGTGCTCGACCAGTCGCGCCGCATGGCGGCGCACCTGCAGAGCCACGGTTTCGAGCGTGGTGCGCGCATCGCCATCCTGTCGAAGAACTGCGCGCACTTCTTCATGGCCGAGCTGGCCATCTGGCTGGGTGGCTACACCACGGTGGCGATCTTCCCCACCGAAACCGCCGACACCGTGCGCTTCGTGCTCGAGCACAGCGAGGCGAGCCTGCTGTTCGTCGGCAAGCTCGACAGCTGGCCGCAGCAGCGCACCGGCGTGCCAGCGGGCTTGCCGTGCATCGCCTTCCCGCTGGCGCCGAAGACCGAGTTCGACACCTGGGACGCCATCACCGCGCGCACCGCGCCGCTGACGGGCAGGTTACAACGCGGCGCCGACGAGCTGGCGATGCTGATCTACACCTCGGGGTCCACCGGCCAGCCCAAGGGCGTGATGAGTTCGTTCGGCGCCATCTCGCGCGCGGCCGAGGGCATCGTGGCCGACACGCGCAAGCGCGTCGGCGAGGGCATCGAGAGCCGCATGCTGTCGTACCTGCCGCTGGCGCACAGCTTCGAGCGCTCGTGGGTCGAGGCCGGTTCGTTATGGGACGGCCACTCGCACATCTACTTCGCCGAGTCGCTCGACACCTTCCTGCAAGACCTGCAGCGCGCACGGCCCACGCTGTTCATCTCGGTGCCGCGGCTGTGGCTGAAGTTCCAGCAGGGCGTGTTCACCAAGATGCCGCCGGCCAAGCTCGACCGACTGCTGTCGATTCCGATTCTCGGCAAGCTGGTGGCGCGCAAGGTGCTCAAGGGCCTCGGGCTCGATGCGGTCAGGCAGGCCGGCAGCGGCTCGGCGCCGCTGCCGCCGGAGCTGATCCGCTGGTACCGGCGCTTGGGGCTCAAGCTGTTCGAGGGCTACGGCATGACCGAGGACAACTCGTACTCGCACAGCTCCAACGAGCAGGCCAGCGAGGCCGGCTACGTGGGCGTGCCGATGCCCGGCGTGCAGGTGAAGCTCAGCCCCGAAGGCGAGATCCTGATCAAGTCACCGGCGCAGTGCAGCGGCTACTACAAGCAGCCCGATCTCACCGCGGCCTCGTTCACCGAGGACGGCTTCTTTCGCACCGGCGACCGCGGCGAGCGCCGCCCCGACGGGCTGCTCAAGATCACCGGCCGCACCAAGGAGCTGTTCAAGACCGCCAAGGGCAAGTACATCGCACCGGCGCCGATCGAGAACCGCCTCAACGCGCACGCGATGGTCGAGCTCTCGCTGGTGTCGGGCGTGGGGCAGGCGGCGGCCTATGCGCTGGTCGTGCCCGCCGAAGCGCTGCGCCCGCGGCTGGACGATGCCGCCGTGCGCACCGAGGTGCAGCGCGCGATGGAACAGCTGCTCGCCGACGTCAACCGCGCGCTGGCCGACTACGAATCGCTGCAGATGATCGTCGTCGTGCGCGAACCGTGGTCGATCGAAAACGGCTTCCTGACGCCGACCATGAAGATCAAGCGCAGCCGCATCGAGGCCGCGGTGGAGCCGATGGTCGAGCGCTGGTACGCGCAGGGCAGCCGCGTGTTGTGGGCATGAGTGCCGCACGGCCGCTCCGAAGGCGCTCGCTCCCCCTCGGGGGGCTGAGTGCGGTCGTGAGCCCGTGCCTGCGCACGGGCGAACGCCTCACGAAGCGGCCGGGCATGCAGGCCCGGCCGTGGACGGCCCGCAGGGCCAAGGGGCCACATGAGCGCAGCAATATGAGCGAGCCGGTGCGCCACGGCGGCGACCGCATCGCCGAGGCGCTGCTGGCCCACGGCGTGCAGCGCCTGTTCACGCTGTGCGGCGGCCACATCTCGCCGATCCTCAGTGCGGCCAAGGCGCGCGGCATCCGCGTGGTCGACGTGCGCGACGAAGTCACCGCGGTGTTCGCCGCCGACGCCACCGCGCGGCTCACCGGCGTGCCCGGCGTGGCCGCGGTGACCGCCGGGCCCGGCATCACCAACACGATCACCGCGCTGAAGAACGCGCAGCTCGCGCAGAGCCCCGTGGTGCTGCTCGGCGGCGCCGCGCCCACCGCGCTGCAGGGCCGCGGCGCGCTGCAAGACATCGACCAGCGGCCGCTGGTGGAGCCGCACGTGAAGCGCTTCTTCAAGATGCGCCGCCTGCGCGACCTGGGGCCCACGGTGGCCGACGCGTTTGCGCTCGCGCGCTCGGGCGTGCCCGGGCCGGTGTTCATCGAATGCCCGGTCGACCTGCTGTACGACGAGGCCTCGATCCGCCAGTGGTATGCCGAGGCCGCGGGCAAGGGCAACTCGATCGCCGAGCGTGCGCTGCGCTGGTATCTGAACCGCCACGCCAAGCGCATGTTCGCCGGCAGCGAGCACGTGGTGGTGCCGGGCGTGCAGACGGTGTATCTGCCGCGCGCCAGCGACGGCGCCACTCAGGCGGCGCTGAAGGCACTGGCCAAGGCCAGGCAGCCGCTGCTGGTGATCGGCAGCCAGGCGGTGGTGCGCGCCGACCAGGCCGATCGGCTGGCGCAGGCGGTGCAGCAGCTCGGCGTGCCGGTGTACCTGTCGGGCATGGCGCGCGGCCTGCTCGGGCGCGACCATCCGCTGCAGCTGCGCCACGCGCGCCGCCAGGCGCTGCGCGAGGCCGACTGCGTGCTGCTGGCCGGCGTGCCGTGCGACTTCAGGCTCGACTACGGCCGCCACGTGCGGCGCCGTGCCACGCTGATCGCGGCCAACCGCAGCGCGCGCGACGCCAAGCTCAACCGCAGGCCCAACATCGCCGCCATCGGCGACGCCGGCCTGTTCATCGAGGCGCTGGCCGCGGCGGCGCCGCAGCGCCCGGCCGAATGGGCCGGCTGGATCGGCACCTTGCGCGCACGCGACCAGGCGCGCGAGACCGAGATCGACGCCCAGGCCGCGGCCGGCGGCGAATACGTCAATCCGCTGGCGTTCTTTCGTGCGCTCGAGGCCGAGGCCGGCGAACACGCGGTGTTCGTGGCCGACGGCGGCGACTTCGTGGCCACCGCCAGCTACGTGCTGCACCCGCGCGCGCCGCTGACCTGGCTCGACCCCGGCGCGTTCGGCACCCTGGGCGTCGGCGCCGGCTTCGCGATGGGCGCGGCGCTGGCCCGCCCGGACCGCGAGTCGTGGATCGTGTTCGGCGACGGCGCCTGCGGCTGGAGCATGAGCGAGTTCGACAGCTTCGTGCGCCAGGGCATCCCGGTGATCGCCGTGGTCGGCAACGACGCGGGCTGGACGCAGATCGCGCGCGAGCAGGTGAAGATGCTCAAGGACGACGTGGCCACCGTGCTCGCGCGCAGCGCCTACCACGAGGTGGCCGCCGGCTTCGGCGCGCAGGGCCTGCTGGTGCGCCGTGCCGACGAGGTGCGCCCCGCGCTGCAGCGCGCACGCGAGCTGGCGCGCCAGGGCCGCGCCGTGCTGGTGAACGTGTGGCTCGACAAGACCGAGTTCCGCGAGGGCTCGTTGTCGATGTAGCGTGGTCTCGCGCCGCTGCGCGCGCTGCAAGCCGGACTAGAGCGCTTCCAGGTTGGGACCTTTCAGGTCCACCAGCAGCGCGCGGCCATCGGGCCCGACGCGGAACTCGCCGTACTTCGCGCGTTCCCAGCGCGCCGCCTTGCCTTCTGAAAAGTACCAGGCATCGCTGACGAGGATCCAGCCACCGCCCTTGGGCGTGAGCTCGATCCGCAGCTCGTCGGCCGCCAGCGGCGTGCCGTTGTCGATGCGCAGCAACGCCGCGATGCCGCGCGCGTCGCGGCGCGCAATCACGTGCGGGCGGCGCGCGCCGAGCAGCTTCTCTGCATCAGCAGGCCGATCGAAGGGCACGCGGAAGTTCAGCCGCATGAAGTCGCCCTGCATCAACGAGCGCGGGTCCACCGGCGCGAGCTCGACGTAGATCGGTTGGCCGTCTCGAATCAGCCGTTCCTTCTGCCAGATGCCGAGGTTGGCGGCAGCCAGCACCAACGCCATGCTGGCGACGATGCCCCAGTGCGCGAAGCGCCCGCGCGCGTGCGGCTCGGGCGAGGCGGCGCGCATCGGCGGCTGGCTCGCCGCCCGCGCCAACCCCGCCAGCGCACCGAGCATCACGCCCGCGCCCGCCAGCACGAGGGCTTTGGTGGCGAGCGGCCAATCGAGCTGGTAGTAGAACGCGCCGATGATCCACGCGGCAGCCACTGCGCCCGCCAGCGCGAGACGCCAACGCGACGTGGTGCTGCACACCGAGATGGCCAGCCAGACCGCGCCCAGCGTCGGCATGAACCAGGTGACCGCAACCAGCACCAGGCCGACGCCGGCCAGCCACGGCCGACGCAACCCCGGCCACTGGCGGGCTGCCCACAGCGCGGCAGCACCGGCAAGCACTGCCGAGATCACCTGCTGCTGCGCAAACGGGTTGGTGGCCAGGTTGCGGCGGGTGAACTCGTTGGCGATCTCGCCGGTGATGCCGCCGCCCATGCCGGCGCCCACCAGAAAGGTCATGCCCGACCACAGCGCCAGGCCGGCGAGCGTGGCCAGCAACCAGCCGCTGGCCAGCGCCTCCGCGGCGAGCGTCATCTTCGTGGCCGCGGCCTTGCGCAGCGCGGCGAACGCCAGCAGCCACACCAGCACCGCCCCGTGCCACGGCCACCACCAGCGCAGCTGCCCCAGGCCCCAGTTGTCGGCCGCGCCCTTGGGCACGATGGCCAGCGCGAACAGCCAGGCCGCCGCCGCGCCGAGCAGCACGCGCAGCCACGCGCCGCGCACCACCAGCCCGACGCCCAACGACACCACGGCCAGCACCGCGGCCGCTGCGTGGTGGCCGAGATCCCTGGACAGCCCATAACCCAACGTGCCTGCGCCCACCAGCAGCGCCGGTATCGCGAGCTGTTCCACGAACAGCGGCACGTCGCGCGAGCGCAGCACGACCACTGCACCGGCGAGCAGGAGCATCCCGACGATGTAAGGGCCTGCGCTGCGCGTGATCATGTCGCCGAGCAGCGAGCTCACGACCAGCAGCAGCGGGATGGCCGCGAGCCACGCACCCAATGCGGTGAGCAGCACCACGGGCCACGGGCGAGCCGCCTCGACCGTTGGGACCACGGTGGTCGCGGGCAGCAGGCGTTCTTCGATCGCGGCGTGCAGCACGCCCTGAATGTTCGGCTGGGTCATCACGCGTTCTCCTCGGCGCTGTGGCGACGCGCCAGCTTCAGCACCCCGTTGACCGTGGCGGCCAGCAGACCGGCGGCGACGAGGCCGATGATCAGCGTCAGGCCGATCCAGTTGGCGCCTTGGTGACCTTCGAACAGCACGCGCACCAGGCCCGCCACCAGCAGCGTGTTGATGCCAAGCGCCGCTGCACTCAAGCCGAAGACATCGAAGCCGCGCCGCGACATGAAGACCCACGCCGCGGCAAGGAGCGCCAGCAACCCCAGCGCGTACTGGGCCGAGACCTTGTCGAAGAAGAGCCCGCCCAATGCGGTGAGCGTGATCATCACCACGGCCAGCGTGGCCGCGGTGCGCAGGGCCCACACGCCGGCCCCGGTGAAGGCGCGCGCCAGCGCGCTCGTGCCGACCACGATGGCCAGCGCGACCGTCCAGCCGATCAGGTGCACGGCCAGGTCATCGGGCCGCACGCTCCAGCGGTGGCCGCTGTGCGCATGGACCCACAGCGACACCGCCGCCATCGCCACCAGCACCCAGGGCGCCCACAGCACGTCCGAGCGTTGCGCCAGGCACAGCGGCAGGGCGAGTGCCGCCCACAGCGCGAACAGCTGCCAGGGGTCGGCACCGGTCTGATAGGTCTGGCCGAAATACGCGAACAGGCCCCCCGTGGCGAGCAGCACCACCAGCGCCAACGGCACGCGCTGGTTGGCGCGCCAGATCGCGGCCAGGCCCATCACGAGCACCGTGCCTTGCAGCACCGCGAAGCGGCCGAAGCGGCCCAGCGTGTCCCAGTTGGCGGCGATCCAGAAGATCAGGCCCAGGCCCAGCAGCGCGCCGGCCAGCACGGCCACGCCGATGGCCAGCGACCGGTGCAGCGCAGCCGGCTCGGCCTCGAGGCCGGCGATGTGTTCGAGACGGGCCTTGGCCCGGGCATCGAGGCGGTGCTCGACGGCGAGTTGGTGAACAGCCAGTCTCAGATCCATCGATTCGCCCGCGAGTTGCGATGGGGGTGGATGCTAGCGATGGTTTCGAGCGGGCAGCGGCCTGATGGTGGGCCGCTCGTGCCAAGCTACCGCGGGTGCCGTGGCGCGATACTCCGTGCGACGACCCCCGTTCGATCGGAGTCCATGCTCATGACAGCCGTCCTTCAAAGCCACATCGCCGGCCGCTGGGTCGGCACCAAGCCCGCAACGCAACTGCGCAGCGCCGTCAACGGCGCGCCGGTGGCCAGCACGCACGCCGAGGCCATCGACTTCGGCGAGGCGGTGCACTACGCGCGCACGCGTCGGCTTGCCCAACCTGCTGAAGCTCGACTTCCAGCAGCGCGCCGCGCATCCTGAGGGCGCTGGCCAAGTACCTCACCGAGCACAAGGAAGCGCTGTACGCCGTGTCGGCGCACACCGGCGCCACGCGCAACGACGGCTGGATCGACATCGAAGGCGGCAGCGGCACGCTGTTCGCGTACTCGGGTGTCGGCAACAACGAGCTGCCGTCGGGCAACGTGGTGCACGAAGGGCCGGCGATGCCGCTGGGCAAGAAGGGCGGCTTCGCGGGCACGCACATCCTGGTGCCGCGCGCGCGGCGTGGCCGTGCACATCAACGCGTTCAACTTCCCGGTGTGGGGGCTGCTCGAGAAGTTTGCGCCCACCTTTCTGGCCGGCATGCCGTGCATCGGCAAGCCGGCCACCGCCACCAGCTACCTCACCGAGGCGCTGGTGCGCTTGATTGACAAATCAGGCCTGCTGCCCGCCGGCGCGCTGCAGCTCGTGATCGGCGGCACCGGCGACCTGCTCGACCAGCTCGACGGCCAGGACGTGGTCACCTTCACCGGCAGCGCCGACACCGCGGCCAAGCTGCGCGTGCACCCGAACATCGTGCAAGCACTCGATCCCGTTCAACGCCGAGGCCGACTCGCTGAACTGCGCGATCCTGGCGCCCGACGTGACGCCCGACGACGAGGAGTTCGACCTCTTCGTCAAGGAGGTGGCGCGCGAGATGACCGTGAAGGCCGGCCAGAAGTGCACCGCGATCCGCCGCGCCATCGTGCCGCGCCAGCACCTGACGCGGTGGCCGACAAGCTGCGCGCGCGCCTGGCCAAGACCGTGGTCGGCGACCCCGCCGAACGAGAGCGTGCGCATGGGCGCGCTGGCGTCGCACGCGCAAGCCAAAGACGTGGCCGAGCGCGTGGCCGAGCTGCAGCAAGGACGCCGAGGTCGTGTTCAGCGCCAAGGACGGCTTTGCGCCGGTCGGCGAGAGCGTCGGCGAAGGCGCGTTCTTCGCGCCCACGCTGCTGCTGGCCAAGCGACGCCGACCAACCACGCCGCGCACGACGTCGAGGCGTTCGGCCCGGTGAGCACGCTGATGCCGTACGACACGCTCGACGAGGCGCATGGCGCTGGCCGCGCGCGGCCGCGGCAGCCTGGTCGGCACGCTGGTGACGAAGAACCCCGCCACCGCGGCCAGCGTGGTGCCGCAGATCGCCGCGTGGCACGGCCGCCTGCTGGTGCTCGACCGCGAAGCCGGCAGTCGAATCCACCGGCCACGGCTGCCCGCTGCCGCAGCTCAAGCACGGCGGCCCGGGCCGCGCCGGCGGCGGCGAAGAGCTGGGCGGCGTGCGCGCGGTGCAAGCACTACCTGCAGCGCGCCGCGGTGCAGGGCTCGCCCACCATGCTGGCCGCGGTCACCGGCGAATACGTGCGCGGCGCCGCGCGGCAAGAGGGCGAGATCCACCCGTTCCGCAAGCACTTCGAGGACCTGCAAGGTCGGCGACTCGCTGCTCACCCACCGCCGCACCGTGAGCGAGGCCGACATCGTGGCCTTCGGCGGCATCTCGGGCGACTACTTCTACATGCACTTCGACGAGATCGCGGCCAAGGAGAGCCCGTTCGGCAAGCGCATCGCGCACGGCTACTTCGTGCTCGCGGCCGCGGCGGGCCTGTTCGTCTCGCCCGCGCCGGGCCCGGTGCTCGCCAACTACGGGCTCGACACGCTGCGCTTCGTCAAGCCCGTGGGCATCGGCGACACCATCCAGGCGCGCCTGACCTGCAAGCGCAAGATCGACCGCAACCGCAAGGACGCCAAGGGCGTGGGGCAGGGCGTGGTGGCGTGGGACGTGGAGGTCACCAACCAGCTCGGCGAGCTGGTGGCGAGCTACGACATCTTGACGTTGGTGGCGAAGAAAGGGTGATCAACTACCTGCCGGGGCTTTAGCGAGATTTAGAGAACGCCGCGAGCGAGGTGCAACATCGAAGCGCCATGGTCGGGTACGACGTGCATCGTTGCCTTGGTTCAGAAGATTTCACACTTGAGCACGTCATACCGGAGGCGTTGGGTGGCACTCTGACATGCCGCTTTCTGTGCGGGCGTTGCAACTCCCGGCTTGGTCATCTTGTTGAGTCAGAAGCAAAAGCAGATCCGACCGTTCGCCTCGCTGTTGCAGAGCTTGTGGACCGCCTACCAAAACTCGCAGCGCAGCTTTCTGAGGGACAAGAGTACGTGTCCCACGGACCCGGAGGGGAGCGTCTCGGTTGGATGGCAAATGGTGACTTCGCCATTGCTACTCGAAAGCTGGAGGATGGTTCGCTCATTCAGCCGACGTCCGATGCTGTCGGTTCGATTCGGCGGATGCTTGAACGCAGTGGTCACGACGAGGATGCGATTTCAGAATCGCTTCGTTTGCTAGAGCAGGCCCCAGACAACACGCGGGTTTCTCTTTCTGGTGGTATCGAGATAGTCAAATGGAGTATTGAGCAAGTTCGTCCGACTCTTGACGGACCGCTTCTGAACCCACTAGTCGCCTTAAAGTCTGCATACGAGTTCTTGGCACTCCATCTAAACAACGCTGTGTATGAGGATGTGCCGACGTTAGCCGCAGCTCGAATAGCGCTTGCTGGTGGGGCGCTCGACTCGCATCACCTCTCTGTCGAGCGACTTCATGCTCCGGAGCCACGTCCGATTCATGGACTCGTCTTCGAAGGCAGTAGTCCCTACACGCGCGTTCAAGTGCGATTCTTTGGGCAACTGGCCTTTCGCGTTCACTTCCGCACACTAGCAGTCGGCGGTCCACGCTTCATCTATACCCACGACTTGGCTGCGAACAGCGAGCACGTAACCCAGTTGCCATGAACCACGAAGCCGCACTGCCTGTCATCGACGTTGCCACCCTCGTCAGTTCGCGAACCCCGCCGGCTCGGCGCGCCCAAGCCTCTCACGCCCTCGACGCCGCCGCCCGCACCCACGGCTTCTTCTACGCCGTCAACCACGGCGTCGACGCCGCGCTGATCGATCGCCTCGTCTCGCACGCCCGCGCCTTCTTCGCGCAGAGCGAGGCCGCGAAGATGCAGATCCCGATGTCGGCCGGCGGCCGTGCGTGGCGCGGCTACTTTCCGCTGGGCGGCGAGCTCACGTCCAACCGCCCCGACTGGAAAGAAGGCCTGTACCTCGGCAGCGAGCTCGGCCCCGAGCATCCGCGCGTGCGCGCCGGCACCATCCTGCACGGCGCCAACCTGTGGCCCCCGGGCATGGACGATGGCATCGACGGCTTTCGCGACACCGTGCTCGCCTACATCGATGCGCTCACGCGCCTGGGCCACGCGCTGATGGGTGGCTTCGCGCTGGCGCTGGGCCTGCCCGAGCGCTGGTTCGCCGACTCGGGCGGCACGGCCGACCCGCTGATCCTGCTGCGCTTGTTCAACTACCCGAGCCGGCCGGTGCCCGCGGGCACGCCCGCGCAGTGGGGCGTGGGCGAACACACCGACTACGGGCTGCTCACGATGCTGTGGCAAGACGACGTGGGCGGCCTGCAGGTGCGCACCGACGCGGGCTGGATCGATGCGCCGCCGTTGCCCGGCAGCTTCGTCTGCAACGTCGGCGACATGCTCGACCGCATGACCGGCGGGCGCTACCGCTCGCTGCCGCACCGCGTGGCCATCAACACGAGCGGCCGCGACCGCATCTCGATCCCGCTGTTCTTCGACCCCGACTTCGCCTGGCGCGTGTCGCCGGTGCCGGGCGCGAGCGCAGGCTCCGACGACAGCGGCCGCCGCTGGGACGGCGCCAACCTGCAAGCCTTCGAGGGCACGTATGGCGACTACGTGACCGCGAAGGTGGGTAAGGTGTTTCCGGAGTTGAGGCAGCGGGTGTCAGGCGGCTGAGGTGCGCTCGAGCTGAGGCGCGCAGCGCGGGCGGCCGCCGCGCGTGCGCGCGTGTCAGCGGGCCTGCCAGCGGTGCACATCGTGCGCGCCGCCGACCTTCGTTGGCCGCATCGAGACAACGGTGAGAGTCACCGCGCCGACCACCCAGGAACGTCAAACGGCGGTAAAGCTGCGTGAAGCGCGGCGACAGCCTCGGCTCGATCTTGAATGCGCTCAGCCAATTGCCGTGTCCAGCCCGTGGTCGAGCGCAGCGTTCGGTGTCCAACAGACGCGCGAGCCAGAAGCGAGGATATGTTCATGGAGTCACCAAAGGAACCCACATGAACACCCGCCTCGCACCGCGAACGCTGCCGATCTGGGGGCTGTGTCTCGCCGCTGCCTCGCTGCTGGGCACAGCTGCCGCGGTCGCCGCCGACAACGCCGCCACGATCAGTGCCAAGGCACGCCTGCAGAGCGATCGTGTAGTTTGCTCGCGCATTCGAGATCAAGGCGACCGCGACCAATGCCTCAGCGAAGCCAGCACCCTGTATGCCGGCACCCAGCCGTCGAACCCCGACGAAAACCCCGCACAGCTGATGCGCAATGCGCTCAAGCGCTGCGAACCGCTGCGCGAACCCGATCGACAGGACTGCGTGTTGCGCACCCAAGGGCAGGGCACCACCACGGGCAGCGTGGCGGCCGGTGGCATCTATCGTGAGCTGGTGACCATCGAGGTCGTCGAGCCGGTCGCCAAGCCATAACGCCGTCGCACAGCAGCATCGCCGCGCCGTGCCTCACGCAAGCGCTTGGCATGGCGCCAAGGAGATCAACATGAATCGACTCAGCAATGTCGTGGCCTGGGCCACAGCGGCCATCGTGGCCGTATTGGCGGTGGTGAACTGGTCGACCCTGATGGCCCCGGCGCCGCTGGATCTGCTGCTTGTGCGGGTCCAGGCCCCGTTGGGTGTGGTGATGCTGGGCCTGGCCGCCGTGCTGGCGGCGCTGTTCTTCTTTGCCTACCTGTTCAACCAGATTGGTTCAATGCTCGAGGCCAGAAAGTTGCTCAAGGAGATTCAGCGTGTGCAAGACCTCGCCGACAAGGCGGAGGCTTCGCGCATCGAAGCGCTGCATCAATTGATCGCCACCGAGTTTCGCTCGGTCAACGAGCGGCTGTCGCAGCTTGGTGTGCAGACTGCACCGACCAACGGAGATCAGGAATTCAGACCGCACTCGCTGACCGAAATCATGACCGGTCACGCGCGAGCCTGACTCTCGAACCAAGCAAGACGCAGAGATGCTCAACACTGGCGGCACTGGGTCAGCAGCGGTGCGCTCTCTTTGGCGCAGCCGGCTACGCGCTGGTGTCGACGGCCGGCCACGGACGATTCGCGCTGCTCGTGCAGCAGAAAGAATCGCATCATTTCGCGTGACGCATCGGGCCCTTGGGGTTCGGTGAAAGATCCGGCGGCGCTGCCGCCGGACCATGCGTGCCCGCCGCCGTGCACGGTCCACTGCTCCACCACCGGCAGCCCATCGCCGGCCAAGTAGGTGGTTCGAGTGCAGCGCCGTCCGTGTGCCGTGCGCTCTTGCACCTCGCGCGTGAGCGGGCCTCGTTCGCGCTCGAGGTTCGACACCGCCTGATCGACGATTGCCGAACCGTTCTTGAGCGCCACGGTGGCATCGACATCGCCATGAAAGACGATGGTCGCCACACCTCGCGATGCTGCAGTTGCGCGCCGCGACGATGCGATGCCGCGTGCGCTCACGCTCGGCGCCACTTTTGCGCCGCCATGCATGGCCGCAAACGCCGAGGCCACGCTGTGCGCGGCGCCGTACGGCAAGCCCGAATGAGCGCCCACTGCCGCAAAGACATCGGGGTAGGTTTCGCCCAGCACCACGGCCATGGCGGCCCCGGCCGACAAGCCGGCCACGAACACGCGCCGCTCGTCGACACGGTAGGTCTCGCCGATCTCGCCCACGATGCCCGCGATGATCGACGGCTCGGCACCGGCTCGCGCCTGCGCGTTCGGCTCGAACCAGTTCCAACAGTTGGAGCCGTTGGCGCTGGCCGCCTGAGCGGGGTAGGCCACCAGGAAGCCTTGCTCTTCGGCGACTTCGTTGAAACGCGTGCCGGCGGCGAAGTCGTCGGGATCTTGCTTGCAGCCGTGCAGCATCACCACCAGCGGCATCGCCTCGGCGCGATATGCGCCAGGCACGTACAACTTGTACGCGCGGCTGCCGATCGGGCTCGTGTACACGAAACTCAGGAACCGCCCGCGTTGCGTTGCGGGGTGCTCGAGATCGACGGGCGGTGGCGGCTCGTCTTCGACGACGACACGCGCTTCGATGTCGACGGTGTCGACGATGTCTGCGCTGTTGGCAGTGTTCGACGAGCTCTCGGCCTGGGGATGTTGGGCGATTCGCGCGGCCTCCAAGGCATTGCGAATGGTCTCCATCACCGTCTTCATGGTGCCGGTGCGTGTGTCGAGTCCGGCCGCGGTGAGCGCTTGGTCGATGGTCTTCGAAATGCTGTGGATGGACATGCGAAACCCTCGTTGTGCTGCGGTGCAGCATAATGGTTTCGACGCCATCGCGTACGAGATCGTTGGCCACTGAAGCAGCAGGCGGCGGTGGGCGTGGCTGCGTGCGTGCGCGGCGATTCGATCGAGCGGATGAAGCAATCGCTCAACGGATAGAGGGAATGCCAAGCGCCGCGGCAGGCATGATCTCAACCGTCAACGACGGTGAATAAGCTCGAGCATGCACGAACACCACGATCCTCTGGTCGGCCGCCGCGCCTTCGTGCGCCTCGCAGGCGGCGGCGTCATCCTCGCGGCCAGCGGCCTCGGTGCGGGCTGCAGCCGGCAGCTGCCACCTGAAGCCATCGAGGCCTGGAAGGGCCCATCGGCCACCGAGCCCGACGTGCGCCGCTGGATCCTGGCGCACGCCATCCTCGCGCCGCACTCGCACAACCTGCAGTCGTGGCTGGTCGATCTGCGCACGCCCGGCGAATGCTGCTGCGCTGCGACCTCGAGCGCCTGCTGCCCGAGACCGACCCGTTGTCGCGCCAGATCATGATGAGCCACGGCACCTTCATCGAGCTGCTCGACATCGCCGCGCGCGAGAGGGGTCAACGCGCCGAGGTGGCGCTGTTTCCCGAGGGTGTGTTCGGGCCCGACAAGATCGACCAGCGCCCGGTGGCGCGCATCCGCCTGGTGCCCGACGCGGCGGTGGCCAAGGATGCGCTGTTCGCGCAGATCCTGCGGCGCCACACCAACCGCAACGCCTACGACCCGGCGCGCCCGGTGCCGGCCGAGGCTTGGGCAGCGATGGCGCAGGCCGTGAAGCCGCACGCGCTGCGCTTTGGTTTCGTGGGCGCCGATCAGCCCGAGGCGCTGCAGCGGCACCGTGCCATCGCCGCGCAGGCCTGGCGCATCGAGCTGACCACGCCGGCGGCGATTCTCGAGAGCTTCAAGGTGTTGCGCGTCGGTGCAGCCGAAGTGGCCAAACACCGCGACGGCTTGACGCTGATGGACCCGATGGTGGTGTGGCTCGATCGCCTGGGCCTGTTCGATCGCAGCAAGGCCCCGGGGCCCGACGACTTTGCCACCACCAGCCAGATCAAGGAATTCAACGCCAAGATCGAGTCGACGCCCGGCTTCCTGTGGATGGTGAGCGACGGCAACGACCGCGTCACGCAAGTCAACGCCGGGCGCGCCTACGCGCGCGTGCAACTCGCCGCCACTGCGCACGGCGTGGCGATGCAGCCGCTGCAGCAGGCGTTGCAGGAGTACCGCGAGCAGGCCCAACCGTACGCCGACATCCGGCAACTGCTCGAAGCGCCGGCACCGGCGCAGACCATTCAGATGTGGGCGCGCGTGGGCTTCGCGCCGCCGGTCGAGCCGGCGCCGCGGCGCGGCGTGGAGGCTCATCTCGTGCGGGCCTGAGCCGCGGGCGCGTTGCTCTCGAGGCGATCGGTGACGTTTGCTGCGCAGGGGCTATTGCTGTTGACGCGGCCGATGCGCCTCCAGAGAATCCCTCGGCGGCAGGGGCCGCGCAGCCGCGACGCTCCACGCAGACAAGGAACATCATGAAACTGCTTTCGCTCCGTGATCGACCATCGTCCACGCAGGGTCTGCTTGGGGCCACGCTCGTCGCCAGTGCGCTCGCGCTGGCCGGCTGCGGCAAGAAGGAAGAGCCCGCCAAGCCGGCCGCGGCACCCGCAGCGGCGGCACCCACTGCCGGCAAGAGCGCCGCGCAGGTGGCGGTGGACGCGGCCAAGCCGCTGTGCCAGGGCGGCAAGACGATCACGATCGTGTGGGAAGCCGGCCTGCAATCGCTCGACCCGAAGAACTTCTCCGGGCCCAAGTGGGAGCAGGCCACCGGCTGCAAGGTGAGCGTGGTCGAAGTGCCCACCGCCGAGATGTTCACCAAGATCATGCAGGAGTTCCGCGCCGGCACCGGTGCCTACGACGCGCTCAACGTGATTCCGGCGTGGATGCCCGATCTCGCGCAAGCCGGTGCGCTCGAGCCGCTCGACGCGCTGGTCGACAAGTACGGCTTCCGCGACGAGCTGAAGACCATCGCGCCCACCTACCGCGACAACCAGATGACCGTGGGCGGCAAGATCTACGGCTTCCCCGACGACGGCGACGTGTTCGTCATGTACTACCGCAAGGACCTCTTCGCGCGCGAAGACCTGCAAAAGGCCTACAAGGAAAAGTTCAAGGCCGACCTCGCGGTGCCCAAGACCTGGGACGAGTTCCAGCAGGTCGGCAGCTTCTTCACCGACAAGCTCAAGAGCGAGGGCATCTACGGCGCGTCGATGTTCCGCGAGCCGGGCTACGGCAACTTCATGTTCCAGGAGCGCTTTCGCAACGAGGGCGGCAAGTTCTTCGACGCGAACATGAAGGCCACCGTCAACGGCCCTGCCGGCCTGAAGGTGTTCAAGGGCTGGCTCGACGAAAACAAGTTCATGGCCAAGGGCGTGGAGAAGTTCGGCTTCGTCGAGAACCTGGCGGTGTTTCTCAAGGGCGAGAGCGCGATGACGATCTCGTGGCCGCCGTACGGCCGCTTCGCCGCGGGCTACCTGGCCAACGAGAAGGCGCTCGACTGGGTGCCCAAGTCGCAGATCGCCGGCAAGGTCGGATACGCGCTGCCCCCGGGCGGCCACCCCGAGCTGGCAGCGGGCTTTGCGCTCTCGGTGGCGTCCACCTC
Source organism: uncultured beta proteobacterium (assembly GCA_963827645.1). Taxonomy (GTDB): domain Bacteria; phylum Pseudomonadota; class Gammaproteobacteria; order Burkholderiales; family Burkholderiaceae_C; genus JAEUPI01. The sequence goes on from CAWHBZ010000043.1 coordinate 29,490, forward strand.
CAAGAACAAGGAAGCGGCCTACTTGTTCATCCAGTGGCTCAACAGCGAAGAGATCAGCGGCCAGCGCGTGAAGCTGCCCTACGCGCTGCGCGACCCGTTCCGCGATTCGCACTTCAAAGACCCGGGCTACCTGGCGCTGTGGCCCGATGCCAAGGACTATCTGGCCGCGTTGGGCCAGGGTGCGCAAACGGGCCTGCTCGACCTGTCGCTGATCCAGACCGACAAGTACGAAGAGGCGCTGCGCCAAGGCGTGAGCAAGCTGTGGGCCGGTGAAGACCCGCAGAAGATCCTCGACAAGGTGGCGGCCGACTGGGACGCCGTGACGCAGCAGGTCGGGGTGGACAAGCAGAAGGCGGTCTACTCGGCCTGGGCTGAAAAGTCGGGCGCTTACCCGAAGTAAAGTCTTGACGACGATGCAGGCGAAGGCGGGCCGTTGCCCGCCTTCTGTCGTTTCATGACACGAGACCGCCACTTCAAATACACGCTGATCGCGCCGTCGATCTTCGTGCTGCTGCTGATCGGCGTGTTCCCGCTCGTCTACCTGCTCGTGGTGAGCTTCCAGGGCATCACCATGACCAACAACGACGCGAGCTTTCAGGGACTTGCGCAACTACGCGCTGTTGTTCAACGACACGCGCCTGTGGGAGTCGCTGCTGCACACGCTGATCTTCACGGCGATCGCGCTGCCGATCGAGCTGGTGCTCGGGTTGTGGATGGCGCAGTTGTTCATCGACCACCTGCCCGGCCGGCCGATCTTCATCGCGCTGCTGGTGCTGCCGGTGGTGATTTCACCCATCGTCGCCGGCGCGACCTGGTCGCTGATGTTCGACAACCGCTTCGGGCCGATCAACCAGGTGATCGGCTGGTTCGCGGGGCACGAGGTGATGCTGCTGTGGACGATCAGCCCGCAGCTGGTGTATCCGGCGATCCTCGCCGCCGAAGTCTGGCAGTGGACGCCGTTCATGTTCCTGCTGCTGCTCGCTGCGCTGTCGGCGGTCGACCCGTCGCAGCTCGAAGCGGCGGCCATCGACGGCGCCGGCTACTGGCGCACGTTCTGGCGCATCGTCCTGCCCGCGATCTGGCCGGTGATGGCGGTGGCGATCCTGATCCGCGGCCTGGATCTGTTCAGGCTGTTCGACATCGTGTGGGTGCTGACCCGCGGCGGGCCCGGCACCCGGACCGAGACGCTGTCGATCTTCACCTACGTGAAGGGGTTCCAGCAGTTCGAGACCAGCTACACCGCGGCGGTGGCGCTGCTCATCATCATCGGGCTGTCGGTCGTGGTCACGCTGGCGTTGCGCCGCGTCGAGCTGTCGCGATGAAGGCGCGCCAACGGCAACGCATCCGGCTCGCGCTGCGCTTTGCGGCGGCGCTGGCGCTGATCGTCTTTTTCCTGTTCCCGCTGTACTGGCTGTTCATGATGTCGTTCAAGACGGCCGACGAGATCTACGCCTACCCGCCGGTGTGGTGGCCGGCGGGCCTGAGGTTCGACAACTACCTCGTGCTGTTCAAGGATGGCGACGCGCGCAGCGTAGCCAACAGCCTCATCGTCGCCAGCCTGAGCACCTGGCGGCCATGTTGATCGGCAGCCTTTGCGCCTACAGCCTGGCGCGCCACAAGACCGGCGGCGAACATCTGGCGAACTGGATCATCTCGCAGCGCATGGTGCCGCCGGTGGCGGTGGTGTTCCCGATCTTCCTGCTGTACGTCTGGTTCCGCGGGGTCGACACCTACTTCGGGCTGATCCTGCTGTACACCGCATTCAACCTGCCGTACGTCATCTGGATGATGCGCGGCTACATCCTGGACATTCCGATCGCGCTCGAACAAGCCGCCCTGGTGGACGGCTACACGCGCTGGCAGGTGCTGTGGAAAGTGGTGTTCCCGATGTGCCGCGCGGGCCTGTTCGCGACCGCGGTGTTCACCTTCGTGTTCGCCTGGAACGACTTCATCTTCGCGCTGGTGCTCACGCGCACCGAGGTGACGACCTACACCGTGCAGGTGACGCATTACTTCGGCGGCCAGTCGAACTTCTGGGCCAAGATCTCGGCGATGTCGGTGCTCGGCACGCTGCCGGTTTTCATCGTCGTGGGCTTCCTGCAGCGTTATCTGGTGCGCGGCATCTCGCTCGGCGCGGTCAAGGGCTGATGGGCAAACAACGTGGCTGACCTGAGAATCTCCGCACTCCACAAGTACTACGGCGCGGTGCACGCGGTGCGCGGCGTCGACCTCGAGATTCCGGCCGGCGAGTTCACCGTGCTGGTCGGCCAGTCGGGTTGCGGCAAGAGCACGTTGCTGCGCACGATCGCCGGGCTCGAGGACATCGGCAGCGGAGACATCGCGATTGCCGGTGAGGTGGTCAACGACTTGCCGCCGCGCGAGCGCGACATCGCGATGGTGTTCCAGAACTACGCGCTCTACCCTTACATGACGGTGTACGACAACATCGCGTTCGGCCTGCGCGCGCGCAAGACGCCGCCGGCCGACGTCGACGCCAAGGTGCGGGCGGCGGCCAAGATGCTCGCCATCGACCACCTGCTCGCACGGCGCCCGCGCGAGCTGTCGGGCGGCCAGTTGCAGCGCGTGGCGATCGGACGCGCCATCGTGCGCAACGCACGCCTGTACCTGTTCGACGAGCCGCTGTCGAACCTGGATGCGCAACTGCGCGACGAGATGCGCGGCGAGATCAAGCGGCTGCACCAGGAACTGGGCAAGACGATGATCTACGTCACCCACGACCAGATCGAGGCGATGACGATGGCCGATCGCATCGTGCTGATGCGCGACGGCCGCATCGAGCAGCAAGGTGCGCCGCTCGACTTGTACGAGCGGCCGGCCACCCAGTACGTGGCGGGCTTTCTGGGCTCGCCGGCGATGAACTTCATTCCCGCACAGCTGGTGGCCGAGGGCGGCGGGCTTGCGGTGCGCCTGGCCGACGCCACGCTGCTGGCCTTGCCGGCGTCGCGCAGCGATCGTTACGCGGCGCAGCGCGACCGCGCGGTGACCTTGGGCGTGCGGCCCGAGCACATCGGCCGCGCGCGCGAGTTCGATGCGCGCCCCGGCCTGGCGCGCTGCACGGCCACGGTCCAGCTGGTGCAGCCCACCGGGTCGCGCACCTACGGAACCCTCGAGCTCGCCGGGCACGAAGTGATTGCCGAACTGCAGGCCCACGACGTGCCGAAGGTGCACGAGCGAGTCGAGCTCTCGATCGACATGAACCGCGCGCTGCTGATCGATCCGCAGAGCGAAGCGGTGCTTTGAGGAGACGCCGGTGACGAACATCTCACGCGCGATCAAGCTCTGCGGAACCGACGAGCCCGACGTGACGGGCCGCATCCTGAAAGCCGGCCCGATGCAGGTGGAGTTCGGCAACGGCCAGTTGCGCTACCTGAAGGTGGGTGGCGTCGAGGTGCTGCGTGTGCTGGGCTTTCTGGTGCGCGACGAGAACTGGGGAACCTACACGCCCAGGATCAGCGAGTTGCTGATCGACCAGCGCGCCGACGGCTTTTCGGTGTCGTTCCACGCGGTGTGCAGCCGGCCGGGCCAGGAAATCGCGTACGACGCCAAGATCGAAGGCCACGCCAACGGCGACCTCGAGTTCGAAGGCATCGCCGTGCCGAAGACCGACTTTCTGACCGCGCGCACCGGCTTCGTGGTGCTGCATCCGCTCAAGGGCGTGGCGGGGTGCCCGGTCACGGTGGAGCATGTCGACGGCAAGGTGGTGAATTCGAAGTTCCCGCCGCTGGTCGATCCGATCCAGCCTTTTCTCGCGGTCCGCGCGCTCACGCATGAAGTGAGCCCAGGGCTGAAGGCGACCGTGCGCATGGAGGGCGACACGTTCGAGATGGAAGACCACCGCAACTGGACCGACGCGTCGTTCAAGACCTATGTGCGCCCGCTCGCGCTGCCCTGGCCCTACACGCTGCCCGCCGGCGAGGCGGTGAGCCAGTCGGTGAAGGTCACGTTGACCGGCGTCGCACGGGCCGTCGCTCGGGCCCGTGCCGGCGCGGGCATCGAAGTGAAGCTCGGTGCGGTGTCCAGCGCAGACGCTGCTGCCGCTGGGCCTGGGCGTGCCTGCGGAGGAGATCGAACCCGCACTGCAGCGCGCCGGGCTGCTGAAGCTGGCGGCCCCGCGCACGCTGCAATGCCACATCGACCCGCGCCGCCAGCATGGCCTGGCGCAGTTGAGCGGCTATCGCAAGCTGGCCGAACACGCGGGCGCCAGCGTCGTGCTCGAGGTGGTGGTCGAGAGCCTCGATCAATACGAAGCCGAACTGCAGCGCCTGGCCGCACAGGTCAAGCAAGCCGGGCTCGCGCTCGAAGGTGTGGCCGTGTGCCCGGTGGGCGACCTGAAGTCGGTGCTGCCTGGCGGCGAGCGCCCGCCGGCGCCGGCGCTGGAGGACCTCTACGTGGCGGCGCGCCATGCGTTCCCGGGCGTGAAACTGGGCGGCGGCATGTTCTCGTTCTTCACCGAACTGAACCGCAAGCGCCCGCCCACGCGAGAGCTCGACTTCGTGATGAACACGACGTGCCCGATCGTGCACGCGGCCGATGACCGCTCGGTGATGGAAACGCTCGAGGCGCTGCCGTTCCAGGTGAGCACGGCGCGCACCTACTTCGGCCAGTGTGGCTACCGCGTGGGCCCGAGCGCGATCGGCTGCCGCGACAACCCGCATGGCGCGACGTTCACGCCCAACCCGGACAACCTGCGGGTGTGCCTGGCGAAGATGGATCCGCGCATGCGCGGGCTGTTCGGCGCGGCGTGGACCCTCGGCTACATCGCCACCTTGGCGCGCACCGGCATCGATGCGTTGACGATCGGCGCGCCCACCGGGCCGCTGGGCATCATCTACCGCAAGGCCGACTACGCACAACCGTACTACGACGACTTGGCCGCGCCAGCGGTGTATCCGGTGTTCCATGTGATCAGCGGGCTCACCCGCGGCGCCGGCGCGAAGCTCGTCGACGCGGCCTGTTCCGACGACCAGAAGGTGCAATGCCTCGCGTATCGTGCCAAGGGCGGCGGCACCACGCTGTGGCTGGCCAATCTGACCGCCGAACGGCAAAACGTGCGCATCGCAGCGAGCCAGGGTGCGACGCTCGGCGCGATGGTGGGAGCGCTGCTCGATGAGCACAGCTTCGACGTGGCGACTGCGCACCCGGTGCGATTCCAGAATTCCTGGCAACCGATGGCTGACCAGGTGACGCTCGAACCCTACGCCGTGGCCATCGTTGCCGTCAGCGACCGGTAGCCCGACAAACCATTCGACGCGCTTTCGCTCAGCGCCCGTTGGCCATCGGGTGGCGGGCGAAGAAGGCGGCGAGCGCCTGCGCCATGGCGCGCGGGTGTTGCACGTGCAGCAGGTGCGTCGCGTCCGGCAGCACGAAGCTCTCGGCATTCGGCAGCGAGTGCAACAGCCACTGCTGGCGTGCGCTCCAGATCGGCGACACCTCCGGGCTCTTGGCGCCCATCACGGCGAGCACGGGCTGCGTGATGCGGCGGGCATCGTCAGGCGCGAGTTGCCACTGCTGAATCGCCGGCAGCTCCTGGTTGAAGAACGTCTCCGCGTCTGCCAGGCCGCGCTCGAAGGCACCCGGCAGCGCGCGATCGAACGGCGCACGGTACGCCGGCCCCGACACCATGCGCATGAAGCCGTCGACCGCGCTCGCCTTGTCGCCGTTGCGCCAGCTCTGCACGATCGAGGCCATCGCGTCCTGACGCGTCGACAGCATGCGGTCGGCCGTGGTGCCCACCGGCAGCGCCGGCTCCAGCAGCGCCAGCGAACGCACCAGCTGCGGCGCATCGAGCGCGAGTTGCAGCGCGATGTTGCCGCCGGACGAGTGGCCGACGATGTGGGCGCGCTCGATGCCGAGTTTTTGCAGCAACGCGCGCACCTGCGCCGCCTGCCGCGCGATGCTCACGGGCCCGTTGACACGGCTGCTGCCGGCGTAGCCGACGCGATGCAGGCTCACCACGCGGTAGCGGATGGCCAGCACCGGCTCGTTGATCAACGGCTGGAACCATTCAGCGAAGAGGCCGGCATGCAGCAGCACCACCGGCTCGCCGGCACCTTGCACCCGGTACTCGAGTTCGACTCCCGGCTCGACCACGGCCCGCTCCATCGATGGCGGTGCCGCGGCTGCGGCCGACGCCGCACAGACAAATCCGACGAGCCACGTGCCGACGACAACCAGCCCCGCATGGGTCCGCTCGATGAAACGATGTGCCTGCATGACAGCCTCCGATCCGGCACCGTGCCGGCGAGGCCATTGCAGCGAGATGCCGGCTTGCCGTCATGAGGCCGGCGCCCCAGAGGCAACGCGTGCTGCGCGGGGCCGTGGCCCTACTGCGTGGCGAGGCCGAAGCCGACCTCGCGCGCACGCACGATCGCCTGCGCGCGGGTGCTCGCGTCGAGCTTGCCGAAGATGCTGGTGATGTGGTTTCGCACCGTCTTCGAGGTGATCGCGAGCTGGCGGGCAATGTCTTCGTTGCGAAGGCCGCGCGCGATGAGCTCCAGCACCTCGCGCTCGCGATCGGTCAGATCGTCGAAGCCGTCACCCGTTTCGGGGTCCTCCACCCCGTGCGGGGCGGGCAAGAATCGCCGCAGTTCGGCCACCAGCTGCGGCCAGGCCGGCTCATCCTCGAGGATCAGGTGGTTCTCGCTGTCGAGGGTCACGAACTCGGCGCCCGGGATCAGCGAGGCCATCAGCTTGCCTTCGTCGTAGGGCACGATCGCATCGTGCCGCGCATGCAGCACCAGCGTCGGGCAGCGCACCTGGCGCGCGAGATCGCAGACGTCGATCTCCTGCCACAGCCGCAACATCATCTGCGCGGTCTTGGGCGACGTGGCCCGGCGCATCTTCTCGGTGAACCAGCGGCACTGCTCGGCCGTGCCGCCCGGCACCATCAGCGAGGTGAACACCTGGCGAAACGCAAGCTCCTCTGTGCCCCAGCCCTGCTCGATCAGCTCGAGCATCACGCGGGCCTTCTCCACCGTCGCCGGCGTCGAGTTGCGGCGCAGTCTGCCGCGGCAGAACCCACCGCACAGCACGAGGTGGCTCACGCGCTCGGGGTGTCGCACGGCATAGCCGATCGCCACCGCCGGCGCACCGCAAAGGCCAAACAGCGCGAAGGTGTCCAGCCCCGCCGCCTCGACCACCGCCTCGAGGTCGTGGATGCAGGCGTCGAAGGACATGTCGGCGACGTCGCGCTCCGACATGCCGACACCTCGACAGTCGTAGCTCACCAGCTTGTGCCGGCTCGCCAGTTCGGCCACCAGGTGGCGCATCACCGGGCTCTCGCGATCGTCCTCGACGTGGCTGAGCCAGATGGGCACGCGCACCAGCGGGTGGCCGCGTCCGCTGACCGTGTACGCGAGCCGCATGCCGTCGAAACCGGCGGTGAAACGAACGGGTTGCGGGAAGTCGCCCATGGCGAGAGTCACCTGCGCAAAGCTTAAGCCTTGCGGGTGTCCGCGCACAAGCGTCACCAATCACCGGGGTGGCCTCGATCGCGGCCGCGCGCGGGACGGCCGCGAGTGCAACCCGAGCGCCTGGGTCGGCGCTCGGGTCTGCGGGGCCCTACTTCTTGGCGGGATCAGGCGGCCTCGCCGGCCGGGATGATCTGATGGTTCCGGATCGCGTCCATCGTCTCGGCCTTGCGCTCGGCCCGGGTCTTGGTCGAACGCGCCAGCGCCTCGGCGGGCGTGGCGCTGTAGCCCTCGTACCGCGTCGCAAACGCGCCATTGCGGTTGGCCGCGAGCGTCTCGGCCTTGCGCTCCTCGCGGCTCTTGGTCGAGGCCATGTGCATCGGCGCGCTCATCTCGCCGGCCGGCACCATCTGCCCGGCCTGCATGGCGGCGCGGGTTTGCTGCTTCACCTCGTCGCGCGTGAGCGGCCTGCCGTCGTCTTGAGCCAGCGCGGTGGATGCGGTGGCCGCGGCGGCGGCAAACACGGCTGCGAAAGCGACGAGTCGGGTCAGTGGGGCGGTGTGCATCGAGTTCACTCCTGGGTTGGGGGTGATCGGCAGTGTCGGCCCCCGACCTTCACGGCAGGAAGGTCCGCGCGACGCGGCCCGGTCGTTCACTATTGACTTGCGGTGGTGTCTGCCCCGGGTCGTCGGTGTTCACCGACACCGCCACGCTTGGGCGGACCTATGGCTTGGCTTCGTGCTTCGCCGTCACTGCCGGTTCGCCGGTCGGCGTCGTGGTACTTGGCCCCACGCTCATCGAATCGCTGCGCGAACCCGCGCTGCCGCCGTTGTGGGCCCCGCTGCGGGTGCGCAACGCCTTGAGGCTCTGCTCGATGCGCTCGGCCACCTCGCGCTCGCGCTGCAGCGCGCGCAGCGTGTTGTGCGCCTCCTGCAGCGTGAAGTCCAGCCGCGCCAGCTTCTCGCCCACGTGATCGACCACCGCGCGCTGCTCGCCCAGCATCTCCAGGTTCACGTTGATGTCCTCCAGCATGTGGATGATGCTGTTGGCGCGCGACTGCACCTCTTCGACCATCTTGCGGCGCGTCTCGATCATCTCGATCTTGCCGTCGGTGTCTTGCACCCGGCCCAGCAGGTCTTCGACCTTGGCGCGCAGCTCGCTCACGTCGTTGCGGTGCTCGCTGACGAACTGCAGGTCGGCCTTGCTGCGCCCGCTGATCTGGCGGATGTCCTCCACCTGCGCCTGCACCGCCTGCACCAACGCCTCCTGGTCGGCCAGCGCATCGAACTTGCGCTCCAGCCGATCGAAGCGCTGTTCGATCTGGTCGATCGCAGCGAAGCGTGCTTCCAGGCGTGCGAGCTGGGCGTCGAGGTCGGCTTCCAGTCCGGCCGGACGCGATGCGGCGCCTGCCTCTGCGAGCGCCGCCTGGCCCGGCGCGGCTTGTTGGCGTGCCTCGATGTCGCTCTGCGTGCGCGCGATCTCTTCGGCCTGTGCCATCAGCACCTGAAAGACGCTGCCGAGCGCGCCGGCCTTCTTGTGGATCGCCGCAGGGGCGGCAGTGTCGTCTTGTGAAGTGGCGGGGCGCGCCGGCGGCTCGTCGGGCGTCGAACCCTCTGGGGCGGCAGGGGTGGGGTCGAGCACGCAGGCCATGACTTTGCGACCGCTGCCCACGCGCACCTCGCGGGCGTCGAAGGTGAACCCCGATTCCACCAGCAGCAAGGCCAGCTGCGGCGTGACGAGCACCTCGCCATCGCGGGCCGCTACAGCCAAGTCGTGCGCCAGCGCGATGTAGCGGTTGCTGATGCTGAAGGCGTCCTGGCCGGCCCGTGCACGGTCTTTCAAAGCGCAGGCGAACCCGAAACGCAGCGACGACCCGTCGGGGCCGGCGGCCGCTGCGCAGGCCATCGCCACCAGCTTGGCATCGGGCGCGTTGAACCGCACGAAGGTCGCTTGTTGAGCGTTGCGCGCGGTGACCACCGCGCGCTCGCGACGCACACCCGTCACGAAACCATCGATCAGTTGATCGGCCGGTTTCGACGACAGCAGGCAGCCAACGATTTGAAAGGGCGCTTCCATGAATCACCGATGCACGCGAGCACACAGACGGTGCACTCGCGTGCGCCGCAACTTGACCATCTTCGCACTCGCGCCGGTGCAGTCACAGTGTTGCAAGACGCATAGTCGGCAACAGTCACACGGGATTCACCAGCGCGAGCGGGCCGCGGGGATTACGTCACAGCGGTAACAAGAGCATCGGCTGCACGATGCGCGCAACTTGCTGACGAGCCGCTCACGCAGATGGTGCATGCGGCCGCGGCGCCGGCCCTGTTTCAGTCTTACCGGAGAGAGACCCACCATGCTCGACACGATCTTCAAGAATGGCGCAGGCCGCAAACAAGCCAACGACGAGTTGCGCGATCTGGTGACTCAGGCGCGCGACGAACGCGAAGCGCTGGGCGCCATGCTGGCGAAGATGAACGCGCAAGGTTTGTTGCACAAGTGCGAGACGCTCGCCACCATGGTGGGCGGCTATGACGAGCGTGCCAAGGGCTTCCAACAGCTCCAGGCGCGCATGAGCAGTCTGCTCGGTCAGGTGGCCGAAGCCAAGCAGTCGTCGGAAGCGCTGACTGCGCCCAACGGCGCGCTGGCGTTATGCCGGCAGGCGGTGGACGAGCTGAATGCCCAGTGCCCGCGAGGCCCAGGCGACTGTGGCCGCCTTGCGCGAGGAGACCGCGAAGTTCGAAGAGCAACGCGCCCGCTTGCGCCAGGCCACGGCGGAAGTGGGGCAGTCGGCCGGCGCCGTGGCCGCGCTGAAGGGCGACCTCGAAGGCTTGCGGCGATCGGAGTCGCAGCTCAACCAGGAGTTGCAGGGCATCCGCGAGGGTGCGCGTGAAGCGCGCGACCACTCGGCCGCGGCCACCCAGGCGGTGCAGGGTGTGCAAGACAAGCTGCAGTCGTTCACGCGGCTGCAGGAGCTCAGCGAGAACACCGAGCAGCGGCTGGCCGCGCTCAACGCGCTGGCCGAGCACGTGTCGCACAAGACCAAGGCGCTGGAGACCCAGAAGAACACCGTCGAGCGTGCCGTCGTCGAGGCCACGCGCCTGAACGAGATGGTGTGGAACATGGATGCGCAGATCGCCCGGCTCACGCAGGGCCGCGAGCAGATCCAGCAGGCCGAGGACACCGTCGCGCGCATGGAAGAGGTGGCGCGCGGCACCGCGCAGGAGCTGGCCGTGGCCAGCGCGGCGCGCGAGGAGTTCGTGCGCGAGTCGGCACGCATCGACGACCAGGGCCGCGCGTTGTCGGAGCAGTTGAAGGCCACCGTCGAACGCCTGACGGTCGACAAGGAAGAGATCGATGCCTTCGATCAGCGCCTGCAGGCGATGTCGAGGTCGGTCGAGGAGACCCAGGCGAGCGTGCAGAGCCTGGCGGCCAAGCAGCAGGCGCTGGCCGCGATCGAACGCAAGACCGACGCGATCGACAAGGCGTTTGCGACGCTGCTGGCGCGGGCCGACGATCTGGCGCACAAGCAGAGCGGCCTCGACTTCCTGGCTTCGCAGCTGGCGCAGGTCGAGGCGCTCGGCAAGCGCACGGCCGCTCAGCACGACAACCTGCTGCAGTCGCAGAAGGATGTCGAGGCGGTTCGCCTCGAGCTGGCCGCATTCCACAAGGCGCATGCCGAAGCCGTGCAATTGCGCGACCGGCTGGCCGTCGACCGTGCCGCGCTCGATGCCTTCGGCGAGCGCACAGCCGCGATGCTGAGCCGCACGCCGGACCTCGAGGCGCGCATGGATGCGGTGCTCGGCAAGCTGGCCCTCGTCGACGCGGGCAACCAGTCGGTCACGCGGCTGGGCGAACTCACGGCCGAGCTGGATGCGCAGGTGTCGCGCGTGGGGGCGCGCCAGCAGTTCGTCGAGAAGCTCGAGCAGCGCGTCAACGGGCTGCACGTGGTCACTGCCGAGGTGGAGCACAAGCTCGCCGAGCAACTGGCGCGCCGCGCCGAGGTCGAGAGCCTGAAGAACCTGTGCGACACCTTGCTCACGCAGGTGGTCGACGCGCAGCAGAAGCTCGACGGCGTGGCCTCGTTGCAGGGGCGTGTGCTGCCGGTGGCTTCGCAGGTGGCGACGCTGCTGCAGACGCTGGAGCGCTCGCAGCAGTTGGTCGAGACGCTGCAGACCGACGAAGCGGTCGTCCACGAGCAACGCGCCCAACTGACCGAGCTCGTCGAGCAGGGCAAGGCGCTGGCTGCCGAGGCCGCCGAGCGCTTCAAGCAGGTGCGCGGCGTCAGCGACGATCTGGGCCGTGCCACGGCGCTGAAGGAAGAGCTGCTGGCCGAACTCGCGCGCGTGCAGACCAGGCAGCGCGACGCCGTTGCGCAGACCGAGGTGGCCGAAGATCAGATCCAGCGCGCCGACGCCATGGTCAAGCAGCTGCAGCAGCGCTGCACGCAGGTGCTGCACGGCGAGGAGAAGGTCGCCGCGATGGAAGGGCGCCTCGACGAGCTCGACCGCAGCGCCGACGGGGTGCAGCACAAGATCCAGTCGCTGGCCGACCAGGAGGTGCTGGTGCAGGCGGTGAAGGCCGAGGTGGAGAACATCCGCCAGATCAGCGGGCGCAGCAAGGCCGACCTGCAGTTCGTCAGCGAGCACCGCAACGACGTGAGCGAGCTGCGCGCCAAGGTCGAAGACCTGCTGGGCCGGGTGCAAGACACCGACGGCAAGATCGAGATGATCGAGACGCGCCGCAAGATGGTCGAAGAGGTGCAGTCGCGCGCCAACAGCATCATCCACATGCTGGAGGACATCAACGTGAACCTGGAGATGCTGGGCGAGCAGCGCGCGGTGGTGGACCACGTGGGCGAGAAGCTGGCGCGGCTGGACTTCACGCTGCAGGAGGCGCACAACACGCTGCGCGCGCTGCAGCGCGAGCGCGAGGTGGCCGAGCGCATCGAGCAGGGCATCAAGGCGCTGCGCACCCGCAGCGGCGCAGTCGCCGACGCGGCGCCGGTGGCGTCCTGAGCCCGGCACCGGCGCGCTGACGCTACGCCGCGTTCGTACTACGAGGTGCCCGAGGTGATGCGCGACTGGCTGGTGGTCATGGAGCTGCAGTTGCAGCCCTAGCGGCTACGACCTCGGTGGGGTCTCGGGGGGTGTCGTCACCACCTGGCCGTCCTTGCACCGGCAGCGTGGCGCCGGGCTTGAACGACGTGCGCACCACGCCTTCCTTGCCCTCGAGGCGATAGGTGACGTTGTAGCCCACCAGCTTCTGCGACTTGTCCTGCACGGTCTTGCACTGGCGCTCGGTGGAGGTGATGACGTCCTTGTCCTGCATGTTCTTTTGCACCTGGTTGCCGGCGTAGCCGCCGGCGGCCGCGCCGCCCACCGTGGCCAAGGTCTTGCCCTTGCCGCCGCCGATGGTGCTGCCCAGCAGGCCGCCCGCCACGCGCGCCGATCGCGGTGCCGGCGATGCGGTGCTCGTCCTTGACCGGCGCCTGGTGCTGCACCTGCACGTCTTCGCACTGTTCGCGCGGGGTCACCACGGTCTCGAAGACCTCTTTCGCCGCGACCACTTCGGCGAGCTTCGGTTTCTTCAGCGTCTGGTAGCCAGTGACGGCACCCGCGCCGAGCACCACCATCGCGACGCCGCCGAGCGCGAGCCCCTTCATCATTGACTTGTCCATCGTCTTGTCCTTTCCCGACCGGCGCCATTCTGTCGCCGATTGGCCACGTGATTGTCGGCTCCGGTTCAATCGTCGCGAGTGCGCGGCCCGTAGGACAAAGCCGGGTTATGGTGTCAGACGGTGACGGCCACCGGGCCCATACGACGCCGAACCGCCAGCGGCCGGGCCTGCTATCGTGCGCGGGCCATGGCCCGATGATCAGAGGTCCTGTGAAGCTCAGCACCATCGCTGCTCGTTGTCGCGCTGCTGTGCGCTCCCGTGGCGCACGCTGCCAAGCCGTGCGAGGAGCTGGCGCTCGAGATCGCCGCCAAGCTCGATGCCAAAGGGGTCAAGGACTACAGCCTCGAGATCGTTCCCAACGAGCTGGCGCAGGGCGAAACCGTGGTCGGCTCCTGCGAGGGCGGCACTCGCAAGATCACCTACGCCAAAGTGAAGCCGAAGAAGCCCGACCCGCCGCCGCCGAAGAATTGACAGTCGGCAGCGCCGCCGCATCGAGCGATGGCACGGCGGTGCCTGGGTCTCGATGGGAGGCACGATGAAGAAGATCGCCTGGACCGTCGTGTTCGTGCTGCTGGCGCTGGCGGCCTACCTGAGCCTGTGGCCAGTGCCGATTCGCGCCGTGAGCTGGCAGGCGCCTGCCGTGCCGGGCTACAGCGGCGTGCACGCGGTCAACAGCAAGCTGGCCGGTCTGAACCTCATCAAGCTCGGCGCCGAAGCGGGGCCCGAGCACGTCGTGCTGGCGCGCGACGGCAAGCTCTACGCCGCGATGGCCAGCGGCAACATCGTGCGCATGAATCCCGATGGCACGGCGCAGGAGGTGTTCGTCAACACCGGCGGTCGCGTGCTCGGCTTCGATTTCGACGCCGCCGGCCGGCTGATCGCCGCCGACGCCGTGAAGGGGCTGCTGGCCATCGGCCCCGACCGCAAGGTGGCGCTGCTCACCGACAAGGTGGGCGGCGACCCGATCCGCTATGCCGATGCGGTGGTGGTTGCCCGCACGCGGCAAGGTCTACTTCAGCGACGCCTCGGGCCGCTTCGCGCCGGCGCAGTGGGGCGGCACCTTCGAGGCCGCGGTGCTCGACATCCTGGAGCAGGCTTCGACCTCGCGCGTGCTGGAGTACGACCCCGCCGCTGGCACCACGCGCATCGTCGCCAGGGGCTTGAGCTTTGCCAACGGCGTGGCGCTCAGCGCCGACGAGCAGGCGTTGTTCATCGCCGAGACCGGCAAGTACCGGGTGTGGAAGATCGCGGTGGCGGCCAGCGACCTCGACGTGGCCCAGGGCTCGCCACAGGCGAGCGTGTTGTTCGACAACCTGCCGGGCTACCCCGACAACCTGATGCGCGGCCAGGGCGGCAAGATCTGGCTCGGCTTCTCGGGGCCGCGCAGCCCCGATGTCGATGCGATGGCCGGCAAGCCGTTCCTGCGCGAGCTCACACTGCGCCTGCCGCGCGCGCTGTGGCCGCTGCCCAAGGCCTACGGGCACGTGATGGCGTTCACCGAAGACGGCCAGGTGGTGGCCGACCTGCAAGACCCGGCAGGCAGCTACCCGCAGACCACCGGCGTCACCGAAACCGCAGACCGCATCTACGTGCAGAACCTGCACCTCCCGGTGCTGGGCTGGCGGCGCGCGTTGAGGTTTGCGCGGCACGCGAGTGGCGAGGCTTGACGCCCGGGGGCGCCGGGTCTACTTCGGTTTGGCCTGCCCCGCCACCTGCGCGCGCAGCCGCTCTTCCTGCTCGCGCAGCTCGGGCGTGAAGGCCTCGCCGAAGTCTTCGGCTTCGAAGACCTGGCGGATCTCGATCTCCGAGTCGCCCGGCATCGGGTTGGGGCAGCGCTTGACCCACTGGATCGCCTCCTGCAGCGACGCGCACTTCCAGAGCCAGAAGCCGGCGATCAGCTCCTTGGTCTCGGCGAACGGCCCGTCGATCACCCGGCGGTCCTTGCCCGAGAAGCGCACACGCGCGCCCTTGGCGCTCGGGTGCAGGCCCTCGCCGGCCTGCATGACGCCGGCCTTGACCAGCTCTTCGTTGTAGCGGCCCATCTCGGCGAGCAGCTGCTCGCTCGGCATCACGCCCGCTTCGCTGTCGGCGGTGGCCTTGACGATGACCATGAATCGCATGTCGGTCTCCTTGCATCGGTTTGCAAAAACTTGCGCCTCGTTCCGACGACGAGCCGGCTGGCGCGATTTCGACACACGCCGGCCGTGACGTTTTGCTGATCCCGGCTCGGCAGCCTCGCCGGGCACGATACGGCGGATTCACCGCAACTGAAAATCCGTCCTGCAGGCCCCTGCGTCCGACCGCGCGCCGGGTGCGTAGATCTCCTGAACCGATGAACCCGCAGCGAGCCCGCTGCAACTCAAACGCCATGAATGCCATCGCCATCGCCCGAGCCCCCCAAGCCGTGAGGCAGCCACCCGTGCTGCGCGGCGCGCCGGAGCGCTCCGCCGTCGACGCCACGCAGCGCAGCCCGTCGCCGCGCCTGCCGGTGTGGGAAGAGCGCGCGCGCAAGATGGGATTCCCGCCCAGCGCACGCTGAGCGCCGCGGGCGCAGCGGCTCTCGCTGCGCCTGCAACACATCGTCGCGCCGCTGGCGCGTCGGCGCCGCCGGGGTCGGCCCGCTTCGGTCACCTACGATCGGTCCTCGCCACTTCAAGAGGACATCCGGTGACCATCGAACTGCACGCCTTCGACACCCCCAACGGCCGCAAGATCAGCGTCGCGCTCGAAGAAATGGGCCTGCCCTACCGGGTGCACGTGGTCGACATCACGAAGGGCGAGCAGTTCGATCCCGCGTTCCTGAAGATCAGCCCGAACAACAAGATCCCGGCCATCGTCGACCCCGACGGGCCGGGCGGCTGGCCGATCAGCGTGTTCGAGTCGGGAGCCATCCTGATCCACCTCGCCGAGAAGACCGGCCGCTTCTGGCCCGACGAGCCCGCGGCGCACGTGGCCACGATGGAGTGGCTGATGTTCCAGATGGGCGGCTTCGGGCCGATGCCCGGGCAGGTGCATCACTTCATCGCGCTCGACGACGAGTCCGATCGCCGCTATGGGCTCAAGCGTTTCATGGACGAGACGCGGCGGCTCTATGCGGTGATGGATCGGCGGTTGGGCGAGCACGAGTTCTTCGCCGGCGCCGAAATCTCGATCGCCGACTTCGCGGTCGTCGGCTGGGCCTGGCGGCATCCGCGCCACCGGGTGGACCTGGCCGACTTCCCGCACGTGCAGCGCTGGTACCGGGTGATGATGGCGCGGCCGGGTGTGGCGCGCGGCTTCGCGGTGCCGTTGCGGCGCGGTTGATGCCGACGCCGCACGGCTCGGCTATGGTACGGACCGCAGAGTCCGCCAAGGGGCCAGCGGGCGAAACGTTCGACAGCGCATCACACGAGGAGACCAGCCTGAACAAGCACCCGCACAAGCGGCCCCGCGTCGACCTGACGATGGTGGGCGATTGGGGCACGGCCAACTTCCACACCGTGCTCGGCTGGATCGCCGCGCACATGCGCTGGCGCTGCGCCCCGCGCTCGAAGTTCACCGTCAAGACCGGCAGCGCGTACCGCGAAGGCATCGAGCTGGTGGCGAGCGGCGAGGCGGACCTCGCGATCACGACGCCGGTGCACCTGGGTGTGCGCTGGGCCTACGAAGGCAAGCATTTCTACGCCGGCCGTCCGTTGACGCAGTTGCGCACGCTGGGCCGCCTGCCGCAGGACGACCGCCTGACGTTTGCCGTGCGCGCCGACCTGGGCTTGGGCAGCTTTGCCGACATCCGCGAGCGCAAGCCCGTGCTGCACATCGCGACGCCGCTGCGCGACGAGAACAACCTGTGCAGCTACGTGATCGACCTCATCCTGCGCGCGCACGGCATCGAACCGCGAAGACATCGTTCGCTGGGGCGGCTCGTTCTTCGACCACGACAGCCCGCGCGTGTGCCTGCAGGCGGCGATCGACGGCGAGGTCAATGCCGTGTTCAACGAGGCGATCATGCTGTCGCTGTGGTCGGATTGGGCACGCAAGACGCCGCTGGCATTCATCCCGATCGAGCGCGATGCGATGCAGCGCCTGGTGGCGGACTACGGCGTGCGCGAGGCGGTGGTCGAGCCGGGGCGGGTGCTGAACGAGCGTGCGGTGCCGTGCGTCGACTGGTCGCACTGGGCCACCATCGTGCGCGACGACATGCCCGACGACATCGCCTACGAGATCACGTCGATCATGGTCGAGGAGCGCGCCGAGCTGGAGGCGCGTTTTCGGCACATCCCGGTGCAGCACAGCCCGATGACGTATCCGATCGACCCGCGCAAGATGGCGCGCGGCGTCGACCTGCCGTTGCACCCCGGTGCGCAGCGCTACTACCGCGAACACGGCCACCTGGAGTGACACGATGACGATCTTCGACAACGACATCACGCGCCGCGGTGCGGTGCGGCAACTGGGCGCGTTGGCTGCCGGCGTGGCGCTCGGCGGCAGCGGCGCCGCAACGTGGGCGCAGGCCGCCTACCCGTCGAAGCTGGTCACCATCGTCGTGCCGTTCGGCGGCGGCAATGCCTACGACCAGATGGTGCGCTACCTCGCCGAGCGCCTGCAGGCCGCGACCGGCCAGCCGTTCATCGTCGACGCCAAGCAGGGCGCGATCGGCGGCGTCGCGGCGTCGTACGTGGCGCGAGCCCCGGCCGACGGCTACACGATCCTGTTCGGCGCCAACTCCACGCACGCCGCCAACGTGCACTTGTTCAAGAAGCTGCAGTACGACCCGGTCGCCGACTTCGCGCCGGTGACGACGCTGGCGACGATCCCGCAGGTGCTGGTGGTGTCGCCGAGCTTGGGCGTGAAAGACCTGCCCGAGCTGATCGCGCTGGCCAAGCGCCAGCCCGGCAAGCTGAACTACGGCAGCTCCAGCGCCACCGGCCGCGTGGCCAGCGAGGCGTTTCGCCAGATGGCGGGCATCGACGCGGTGCACGTGCCGTACCGCACGTCGGCGCAGGCGATCACCGATCTCATCGGCGGCCAGCTGCAGTTCATGATCACCGACGCGGCACTCGGCATCGCGCAGTGGCGCGGCGGCAAGGTGTTGGCGCTGGGCATCACCTCGGCGCGCCGCGTGCCGAGCGCAGCCGACTTGCCGACCATCGCCGAGGCGGGCCTGCCGGGCTACGAGTTCAACGCCTGGCTGGCCCTGTTCGTGCCGGCGCGCACACCGCCCGAGGTGGTGAAGCGGCTGTCGGACCTCACCAACGAGGTGGTGCGCAGCCCGGGCATGCTCAGCTATCTCGCCAACCTGCACGCCGAGCCGCTGCCGGGCGACCCCGAGTCGCTGCGCAAGCTGGTCGAGAGCGACACCGCGCGCTGGGGCCAGTTGATCAAGGCCGCGGGCATCGAGCCGGAGTGAGCGGCGCACCATCGTGAGCGCGAGCCTGATCGCCATCGACTGGGGCACCTCGAACCTGCGCGCGAGCCTGCTCGACCCGCACGGTGCGGTGCTCGACACGCGCAGCGCCGCCGCGGGCGTGATGGCGGTGCCAGAGCGGCGCTTCGCCGAGGCGCTGACGTCGCTGTGCGGCGACTGGATGCACGCGCATCCGCAGTGCGCGTGCATCGCCAGCGGCATGATCGGCAGCCGCCAGGGCTGGGTCGAGGCGCCGTATGTCGCGTGCCCGGCGGCGCTGTCCGATGCGGCCGCGCGATTGACGCGGGTGACGTTCGGCGACCGCGACCGTCATGCACTGCACATCGTGCCGGGCCTGCGCTGCATCGGCAGCGACGGCCAGGTGGACGTGATGCGCGGCGAAGAGACGCAGCTGTGGGGTGCCGACCTGCCCGCCGGCAGCTGCTGCGTGCTGCCCGGCACCCACAGCAAGTGGGCCTGGCTCGGTGATGGCGATCGTGTGCTCGCCTTTCAGACGCACATGACCGGCGAGCTCTATGCGGTGCTGACGCAGCACTCGATCCTCGGGCGCCTGATGGCGTTTGGCGGCGCGTTCGAGCCGGCGGCGTTCGACGACGGTGTTCGCCTCGGGCTGGCGCAACACGCGCACCTGTTGCACACGCTGTTCGCCGCGCGCACGTCGGGGCTGATGGGCCAGCGTGCGGCGCACGAGCTGCCCGACTTCCTGTCGGGGCTGTTGATCGGCGCCGAGGTCGCCGGCGCGCGCGCCGGCCTGTCGGCAAGCAGTGGCGTCACGCTGCTGGGCGATGGCGCGTTGTGCGATCGTTACGCGCGGGCGCTCGGCCTGGCCGGCGTCGCGGTGCAACGCGCCGCGCCCGACGCCACCACACGCGGGCAGTGGCGGCTGGCCGCGGCCGCGGGCTTGACGCCGCCCGCGGTGGTTGCGTCAGCAGGAGGGTCGACGATGATTGATGATCGAAGGCGTGATCGCCATCCTGCGCGGCGTGCAGCCCGACGAGGTGCTCGATGTCGCCCGTGCGCTGGCCGACGGTGGCATCGCGGTGATCGAAGTGCCGCTCAACTCGCCGCAGCCGTTCGACAGCATCGCCCGCCTCGCGCGCGAAGCGAGCGCGCTGGGGGTGCGTGTCGGCGCCGGCACGGTACTGACCGCCGCCGATGTCGACCGTGCCGCCGATGCCGGAGCGACGCTCGTGCTGGCGCCGAACTTCGATGCCGATGTCGTGCGGCGCACGGTCCAGCGCGGCGTGTTCTCGATGCCCGGTGTGGCCACGCCGAGCGAAGGCTTCGCCGCGCTCGCTGCCGGCGCGCACGGGTTGAAGTTGTTCCCCGGCGAAATGCTCGGGCCGCCGGTGATGAAAGCGTGGCGCGCGGTGTTCGAGCCGAGCACCGCGTTCTATGCGGTGGGCGGCGTCGGCGAGCACAACATCGCTGCCTACAAGGCCGCCGGCGCAGCGGGCGTGGGCGCCGGCTCGGCGCTGTATGCGCCGGGCGTCGCGCTGAACGAGCTGACGCGGCGCGCCCGCACGCTGGTCGACTGCTGGCGCGGCGGCAGCGTGCGCTGACGCCGCGCGCGCGGTCAGATCACTTCGCCTGCATGCAGCATCTGGTGGGCCTTGATGGCGTGAACGGTTTCAGCCTTGCG
This sequence comes from uncultured beta proteobacterium, assembly GCA_963827645.1. GTDB lineage: Bacteria > Pseudomonadota > Gammaproteobacteria > Burkholderiales > Burkholderiaceae_C > JAEUPI01. Next base: position 49,646 of record CAWHBZ010000043.1, read on the forward strand.
CTCGGCGCGTGTCTTGGTCGAAGCGGTGATACGCGGGAACGCCGTCACGCGTCGCATAGTAGAAAGGCCTGTACGTCGCCTGGCCGTTGTTGCCGAGCCCGCCGTCGACGATTGGCCGCGCGCGTCGCGGCCTTGACGGTCGTCCCGCGACACGGTCGACGGTCCCGAGGGCATCGCCGGCTCGGTGAATACCAGCTCGCCGTGCATGACTGGGGGCCCGGCCTGGGCGACCGATGCGACGGTCGCTGCGAACGCGAGGGCCGCGATGCGAGTCAGGGTGCGGTGGGTGTAAGCGGTGTTCATCCGGGATCTCCTGGTTACGGCGGTGAGTTGTGTTGCCGATGCCGAGCAGGTTACCGAGCCACGGTGTCGCGTCAATGTGCGCGCCGTTTCAGATGCAATCGGTGCGATGTTCACTTTGGACTTGTTTTTGCGTGGTGCCGCGGCGATGTAGCATGCCCGACGCGGCCGACTGCGGTCGGGCAGCGCGGTGCCGCTGCGAGACGGCGGCGGACCGTGGTGTGCCACGCAATGCAGGAACCTCTACTTGCGGGTTCGCCAGCGCGCCAACAGAATGCATCGCATCCAGTCTGGGGAATGACATGACGCAGCCAATCCATTCCGATCGTCGGCGCCTGCTGGGCGCTTCGTTGGCTGCAGGGGGCCTCATGGCCGGCGGCAGCCTGCTGTCGATCGGTGCGCGGGCTGCGGGCAAGACCAAGATCAACATGCAGCTCGGCTGGTTGATCGGCGGCAACCAGTTGGGCGAGATCGTCGCCAAGCAGCAGGGCTACTTCGAGAAGGAAGACATCGACTTCCAGATCCAGCCCGGCGGCCCCAGCATCGACGGCGTGGCCGTGGTCGCGTCGGGTCGCTTCGAGCTCGGCCAGGTGTCGTCGAGCCCGTCGCTGATGCTGGCGGTGTCGCAAGGGCTGCCGATCAAGTGCTTCGCGGTCGGCATCCAGAAGCATCCGTACTGCTTCTTCTCGCTGAAGAAGAGCCCGATCCGCAGCGCCAGGACATGGTGGGCAAGAAGATCGGCATCCAGGCCACTGGCGTGATCCTGCTGCGCGCGCTGCTGGCGAAGAACAAGATCCCCGAAAAGGACGTCACCATCGTCACCATCGGCGCCGACATGATGCCGCTGATGACGGGCCAGGTCGATGCGGTGACCGGCTGGACCACCAACACCACCGCGCTCAAGGTGCTCGGCCCCGACCGCGTGGACCTGGCGCTGTGGGACACCGGCGTCAAGCTCTACGCGCTGCCGTACTACGCCACCACCAAGACGCTGCAGTCGCAGGGTGATGCGCTGGCCGGCTTCGTGCGCGCGGCGGCCAAGGGCTGGACCTGGGCCGACAAGAACCGCGACCAGGCGGTGGACATGCTGGTCAAGGAGTACCCCAACCTCAACCGCGCCGATGAACGTGTGGCCGCCGACGTGATGCTGGCCCACGCCTTCGGCGATGTTGCGCGCGCGCAAGGCTGGGGCAGCATGGACCCGGCCAACTGGCAGGAGCAGATCGCGCTGTACAGCGAGCTCGGCCAGTTCACTGCGCGCACGCCGAAGGTCGATGAGGTCATCACGCTCGACATCCTGAAGGCGACGCAAGCCGCGCGCAAGGCCTGAACGATGGCGATTGCCGTGGCGGCTCCGCCGCTGGCGGCAGGTGCATCGCCGCTGTCGCCGGTGGCCTCGCGGTGAGTTGCCGCAACCTGCAGGTGCGCTTCTTCACCGAACGCCGCGCGATCACCGCGCTGCAGGGCCTGAGCCTCGAGGTGGCGGTGGGCGAGTTCCTCACGCTGCTGGGACCATCGGGCTGCGGCAAGTCGACGTTCCTGCGCGTGGTGGCCGACCTGATCCAGCCCAACGGCGGCGAGATCAGCGTCTTCGGCGCCGCGCCCGAGGCGGCGCGCTTGAAACGCGACATCGGCTTCGTGTTCCAGGATCCGGCGCTGCTGCCGTGGCGCAACGCGCTGCAGAACGTCGAGTTGCCGCTGCAGGTGGCGGTGAAGCACGCGCGGCGCGCCAAGGCGACGCCGCGCGAACTGCTCGAGCTGGTGGGCCTGAAGGGCAGCGAACTGGCGTATCCGCACGAACTGTCGGGCGGCATGCGCCAGCGCGTTTCGATCGCACGCGCACTGGCCAGCGACCCGAAGATTCTGTTGATGGACGAGCCGTTCGGTGCGCTCGACGAGATCACGCGCGACCGCTTGAACGAAGAGCTGCGCCGCGTCTGGCGCGAGCTCGGCATCACGGTGCTGTTCGTCACCCACAGCATTCACGAGGCGGCGTACCTGGGGCAGCGTGTACTGATGATGGCCGCCAACCCCGGGCGTGTGCGCGCGATCGTGCCGGTGACGCTGCCGGCCGACCGCACGCTGACCACTCGCGAGAGCCCTGAGTTCGTGGCGCTGACGAGCGAGTTGCGTCGGCTGCTGGAGACCTGCTGATGAGCGCGCCGGGCCGCCCCAAGCGCGAATGCTCCCTCTCGGAGGGAAGGCGCGCAGCGCCAAGGGAGCTCATGTGAGCACGCCAGCTGACGCATTGGTCGAAGCGTCGCCGCGCATCGACGACGAAGAGGCGCGCTACCGCGCGGCGCAGCGCCGCGAGCGGCGGCGCCGGCGCCTGCTGCCGGCGTTGGGCATCATCGGGCTGATCGCGCTGTGGTGGGCGGTGGTCGAGATCTTCCAGGTCAAGCCGTTCATCGCGCCGTCGCCGTGGGCGGTGCTGCAGACGCTGTATGTCAAGCGCGACGTGCTGCTGTCGAACCTGATCCCCACCGCGGGCGAGGCGCTCGGCGGCTTCCTGCTCGGCAACCTGGTGGCGATCGCGGTGGCCACGCTGTTCGTGCACAACCGGCGGCTGCAGGAGATCTTCTTTCCGGTGGTGGTGATGTTCAACTCGATCCCGGTGGTGGCCAAGGCGCCGATCCTGGTGCTGCTGATGGGCAACGGCGTCGAGCCGAAGATCGCGATCGCCGCGCTGGTGTGCTTCTTCCCGACGCTGGTCAACAGCGTGCGCGGGCTCGAGGCGGTGAACCCGCAGGCGATGGAGCTGATGCGCGTGCTGTCGGCCAGCAAGCGCGAGATCTTCTTCAAGCTGCGGGTATTCAGCGCGCTGCCGTATCTGTTCTCGGCGCTGCGCATCGCGGCCTCGATGTCGGTGATCGGTGCGGTGGTCGGCGAGTGGATCGGCGCCACCCAGGGCATCGGCGCGATGATCATCCAGGCCACCTACAACTTCGACTCGGCGCTGCTGTACGCGGCGATCGTGATGAGCGCGGCGCTGTCGGGCACCGCCTTCATGGTGGTGGTGGCGCTGGAGCGAGCGATCATCCGCTGGCATCCCGAAAATGTTTGAGCGAGAGGCGAGTATGAACAGCAGTTCCTTGCGGGAGCCCGCGCGCGACGTCAAGGTGGTGGCGCAGGCCGATGTGCTGGTGGTCGGCGGCGGGCCGGCCGGCATGGCCGCCGCACTCGCCGCGGCACGCAACGGCGCGTCGACGGTGCTGCTCGAGCGCTACAACCACCTGGGCGGCCTGGCGTCGGGCGGCATGGTGCTGGTGCTCGACGACATGTGGGACAGCACCTTCGGCGAGATCTCGGTGCGCGGCGTGTGCCTGAACCTGATCGAGCGGCTGGGCACGCGCGGGCTGGCGATCTTTCCGCGCCAGGACGAGTGGGGCGTCGCACCGAATGCCATCCAGCGCTGGACGCGCTGGGGCGCATTCGACTTCCACACGCAGGACAAGCCGCACCCGATCGTCTTTGCCGCGGCGTTCGACCCCGACGGCTGGAAGCGCGTCGTCGCTCGAGATGGTGGCCGAGCACGGCGTGAACCTGCGGCTGCACTCGTGGTTCTCGCACGCACTGGTCGAAGACGGCCGCATCACTGGCGTGGTGTGCGACACCAAGAGCGGGCGCGAGGCGATGCTCGGCGATGTGGTGATCGATGCCACCGGCGACCTCGACGTCGCCGCCTCGGCCGGCGCGCCGCACATCGGTGGCGCCTACATGCTGACCACGGTGTTCCGCCTCGGCAACGTCGACTGCGACGCCGCCGAAAGATTCGAGCACGAGCATCCGGCCGAATTCCTGCGCCTCGACAAGGAAGTCAAGCGCCTGATCGGTGGCAGTTGGGCCCACTGGTGGCTACGGACGCCGCTGCCCGGCGTGGTGTGGTGCAACTGCCCGCACATGACCGGCCTGGACGGCCTGAAGGTCGAGGACCTCACGCGCGCCGAGGTGCAGGGACGGCACCACATCCACCAGACCGTCGACTACATCCGCAAGCACATGCCGGGGTTCGAGCGCTGCGTGGTGATCGACGTCGCGCCGCAGACCGGCGTGCGCCAGACGCGCATGCTCGAAGGCGAATACGTGATCACCAAGGAAGACCTGATGGCGCGCACGCGTTTCCCCGACGCGGTGGCGCGCGGGCGCGACTACACCACGCCGTATCGCGCGATCGTGCCCAAGGGCATTGACAACCTGCTGGTGGCCGGGCGCCACTATTCGGCCACCTCGTCGGCGCAGAAGATGTCGCGCGAAATTCCGCCGTGCATGGCGATGGGCGAAGCGGCCGGTGTGGCCGCCGCGATGGCGCTCGATGCCGGCGTGAACGTGCGCGACGTCGACGTCAAGCGCCTGCAGGCCAAGCTGCGCGCACAAGGCGCCGACCCCGGCGACCAGAGCGGGCCCAACGCCGACGTGCCACCGATCGCGGCCAGCGTCGCGCAGAAGGAGGTGGCATGAACGCGCGTGACTCCGCTTCAGGCGATCTGCCGCTGAGCGGCATCCGTGTCATCGACTTCACGCAGGTGATGATGGGGCCGGTGTGCACGCAGATGCTCGGCGACTACGGCGCCGACGTGATCAAGATCGAGCGCGCCGGGGCCGGCGACCTGAGCCGCTCGACGTTCCCGCCCAAGGACGGCATCGACAACCCGGTGTTCTGCAGCCTCAACCGCAACAAGCGCAGCGTCGCGCTCGACCTGCGCAACGCCGAGCAGATGGCGGCGGTGAAGTCGCTGATCACCGATGCCGACGTGGTGGTCAACAACTTCCGCGCCGGTGTGATGGACCGCATGGGCCTCGGCTACGACGATTGCCACAAGTTCAACCCGCGCATCATCTATGCGGTGGGCACCGGCTTCGGCGAGACCGGGCCCTATGCGTACAAGGGCGGGCAGGACGTGCTGGCGCAGGCGATGAGCGGCGCGATGGCGCGCAAGGCCGACCCGTCGCATCCGATGGCCACCTACCCGATCGCGCTGGCCGACTACTCGGCCGGCATGCACATGGTGCAGGGCATCCTGATGGCGCTGCTGCAGCGCGCGCACACGGGTGTGGGCCAGAAGATCAGCGTGTCGCTCTACAACTCGATGCTGGCGATGCAGATGCAGGAGGCGGCGATGATCCTGATGCGCGACGCCGAGGTCAACTGGGCCGCGATGCCGCTGTCGGGTGTGTTCGAGACCGCCGACGATCCGCTGGTGATGATCGGTGCCTTCAAGGCCAACCCGCTGCGCGACATCTGTACGGCGCTCGAGCTGCCCGATCTCTCGCTCGATGCACGCTATTCCGACCTGGAGGCGCAGTTCGCCAACAAGCCCGAACTGCAGCGCCAATTGCGCGAGCGCTTCAAGACGAACACGCGCGAGCACTGGCTCAAGCGACTCGAGGAGCAAGACCTGTTGTGCGCGCCGGTACGCGACATGCGCGAGGTGCTGGTCGACCCGCAGACGCTGCACAACCAGATGATCTTGAATGGCAGCGGGCCGGAGCATGCAGCCTATCGCTTCATCGCGAGCCCGATTCAGATGTCGGCCGCCGCGGCGACGATGCGGCGCGTACCGCCGAAGCTCGGCGAGCACACCGACGAGGTGTTGAGCGAAGCAGCGAGAGCGAGGCGATGAGCGCCGCCGGGCCGCTCCCAAGGCGCTCGCTCCCCCTCGGGGGGACGGCGCGCAGCGCCAAGGGGGCAACATGACCGTGCGCTTCGAAGTGGCCGATCACGTGGCGACGGTCACGATCGCGCGGCCCGAGGTGATGAACGCGATCGACCTCGCCAGCGAGGCCGAACTGCAGCGCATCTGGAGCGAGCTCGAACAACGCCGCGACGTGCGCGTGATCGTGCTCACCGGCGAGGGCGAGCGCGCGTTTTGCGTCGGGGCCGACATGAAAAAGCCGTCGGGATCCCCCACGTTGAAAGGCGTCGACTACTGGGCCGCGGCGCGGCCCGGCGGCTTCGGCGGCATCGCGCTGCGCGAGACGCTCAACATCCCGGTGATCGCGCGAGTCAACGGCTACGCACTGGGCGGCGGCTTCGAGATGGTGCTCGGTTGCGACATCGTCGTGGCTTGCGAAGAAGCGAGCTTCGGCCTGCCCGAGCCGCTGGTGGGGCGCATGCCGCTCGACGGCGGCATGACGTTGCTGCAACGTCAGATCCCGCACAGGCTGGCCATGGGAATGCTGCTCACCGGCCAGCGCATCACTGCCAAACGGGCGCTGGAGATCGGCCTCGTCAATGAGGTCGTGCCGCGTGCCGAGCTCGATGCCGCGGTCTCGCGCTGGGTGAATCAGATCCTCGCCTGCGCGCCGTTGTCGGTGCAGGCCATCAAGCAAGTGGTGCGCGCCACCGCATCGATGCCGGCAGCGCAGGCACAGGCGCTGCGGCTGCCGGCTCTGGTGGCTGCGTTGCAATCCGAAGACGCCGACGAGGGCGTGCGTGCCTTCCAGGAGAAGCGCAAGCCGCAGTGGAAGGGGCGCTGAAGTCACCACAAACGTTTTGCCGCGACGGCAGTTTCTGCAAGCGGCCGCGGCGCTACTCACGTTCGGACACCACGCCGTTCGCGCGCAGGTGCGCACGCCGATCGCCGATCTGCACAGCCACTACGGCCTGATCACGCGTTCGCTCGCCGGTTCGGGCCTCGCCGACGACTTGCGCCAGCAGCGCCTGGCGCTGATGGCGTGGAAGCTGGTGGCCGACGGGCGCTGGATCGGCCGCACACCGGCGGGCATCGTGCAAAAGAGCGAGCCTGCGCCGGGAGAATTGATCGCGTACTTTCATGCACGCCTCGATCGCATGAAGGCCTACGCCGCACAACACCGGCTGAAGACCGTGCTCAGCGCCGCCGACGTGCAGGCGTGCATCGCTGCAGATGGCCAGCCGGGCATCGTGCTCGCCAGCGAAGGGGCCGACTTTCTCGAAGGGCGGCTCGGCAACCTGCAAGCCGCGTACGACAAGGGTCTGCGCCACTTGCAGCTGGTGCACTACATCCGCACGCCGGTGGGCGACTATCAAACCGTGCCGCCGGTGTACAACGGCTTGAGCGCGCTCGGGCGGCTGCTGGTGGAGGCGTGCAACGACAAGGGCGTGCTGGTCGACCTGGCGCACAGCACCCCGCAGTCGGTGGACCAGGCGCTGCAGATCGCCCGCGCGCCTCTGGTCTGGTCGCACGGCTGGGTCGATCGTGCCGGCGGGCGCTTCACCGACCCGTTGGGTTTCCTGCAGCGTCGGCTGTCGCTTGCCCAGGCCAAGGCGATCGCCGACAAGGGCGGCGTCATCGGCCTGTGGGGCCTGGGCTTGGTCAACCCGCGCGCCGGCTGGAGCGTGGCGGCGCGCGACACCCGCGCCTACGCCAACGAGCTCGCCGCGCTGGTCGACAAGGTCGGCCGCGACCACGTGGCCTTCGGCACTGACATCGAAGGGGTCGGTCCCAACTGGTCGGTCAACGACTACACCGGCGTGCGCGCGGTGCTCGACCACCTGCAGCAGATGAAGCTGCCGAGCGAGACGTTCGAGCGTGTGGCGTACGGCAACTACGCGCGGGTGCTGGCGGCAGCCTTGGGGTAGGCGATGGCTTCATCTCGACCGTGCATCGATGCGCCGCGCCGCGTTTTTCTGAGGCGCCTGTCGGCCCTCGGGCCGCTGCTGCTCGGGAGCGCTGGGTCGCAGGCGCAGTTGGCTGCGTCGGCGCAGGTGGCTACCAAGAAGATCCCCGCCACCGGTGAGTCACTTCCGGTGGTCGGCCTGGGCAGCTGGATCACGTTCAACGTCGGCAACGACCGTGCGGCGCGCGACAGCTGTGCCGACGTGATGCGGGCGTTCTTCGAGGCGGGCGGGCGCATGATCGATTCGTCGCCGATGTACGGCTCGTCGCAGGGCGTCATCGGCGACGGGCTCGCGCGCATCGGCCGCGCCGGCGCGGTGTTTGCCGCCGACAAGGTGTGGATCTCGTCGGGCGCCCGCGGCCCGGCGCAGATCGAAGAGTCGCGGCGCCTGTGGAACGTGGCGCGCTTCGATCTGATGCAGGTGCACAACCTGCTGGCGTGGCAAGAGCACCTGCCCACGCTGCTGCAGATGAAAGCCGCGGGCCGTGTGCGCTACGTCGGCATCACCACGTCGGAAGGGCGACGCCACCGCGAGATCGAAGCCGTCATGGGCAGCCAGGCGATCGACTTCGTGCAGATCACCTACAACGTCGTCGACCGTGAGGTCGAGGCGCGCATCCTGCCGCTGGCGCGCGAGCGCGGCATCGCGGTGATCGCCAACCGGCCGTTTCAGGAGGGCGCGCTGTTGCGCACGCTGCAGCGCCACCCGTTGCCGCCGTGGGCGGCCGAGCTCGGCTGCGACGGCTGGGCGCAGTTCGTGCTCAAGTTCATCGTGTCGCACCCGGCGGTGACCTGCGTGATTCCCGCCACCAGCAGCGTGCCGCACGTGCGGCAGAACCTCGGTGCCGCGCGTGGCGTGATGCCCGATGCCGCGCTGCGCGAGCGCATGGCGCGCCATGTGGCGGCGCTGTAGTCGTCGCACGCCCGCCGCAGCGCGCCCGCCTGAGCGCCCACCTTCGAGTGGCCGCGTGAGGCAAGTGCTGCGATGACCGAGTGGTGGACCTATCGGCTGCAAGACTTTCTGATGTTTGCGCCGCGCACCTACTACCGCCTGTTCGAGCTCGCCAACGCCGAGCAGTGGCCGCTGCATCTGCTGGCGTTGGCCATCGGCGCGGCGATCCTGGCGTTGCTGGCGTGGCCGCGCTGGCGCCATGGCGAGGCTGTGGCCTGCGCGCTGCTCGCCTTGCCATGGCTGTGGGTGGGCTGGGCGTTCCTGTGGCAACGCTACGCGCCGATCAACTGGGCCGCCGCTGTGATGGCGATGCTGTTCGTGCTCGAAGCCGCTTTGCTGCTGGCGCGTGCCGGCGCTCGCCGGGGCGCCGCGGGCTGCGCTGGCGGCGTGGCGGCGTCGCGTCGGCTGCGGCCTGTGGCTGTTTGCGCTGGCGCTGCATCCGCTGCTGGCGCCGGCGCTGGGGCGGCCGTCGCTGCAGGCCGAGTGGTTCGGCATCGCGCCCGACCCCACGGTGCTCGCCACCCTCGGCTTGCTGCTGCTTGCGCCTGTCAGCCATACGCTCAGCGCACCAGCGCGCGTGCTGGCGTGCTGTCGTGGTGCGTGCCGCTGCTGTGGTGCCTGGCCAGCGGTGCCACGCTGTGGGCGATGGGCTCGTCCGAGGCCTGGTTGATGCCCGCGTCCGCTGCAGCAGCACTGGGCACCGTCTGGCGATCGCGCAGGCCGGCTGCCTGACTTTGCAGGCCTTGTCCTACAGCGGGCCGCAGCGTTGCCCGATCGCCCGCGGCCCGCTGCTGCGCCACGATGCGTCATGCTGAAAGAAGCGCCGCCGCCGCTGGTGCGCGTGTTGACCGTCAACGTCCACAAGGGCTACACGGCGTTGCGCCGCCGTTTCATGCTGTGCGAGTTGCGCGCAGCGGTGCGTGCGGTCGGCAGCGACCTGGTGTTCCTGCAGGAGGTGCGGGGCTCGGCTCGCGCGACCCGACACCGCCCGCGTGGCGCAACGACGTGCAAGGTGCCCACTACGAATACCTGGCCGACGAGATCTGGAGCGAGCACGCGTATGGCCGCAATGCCGTGATCGACGGCCTCGACCACGGCAACGCGCTGCTGTCGCGCTTACCCGATCATCGGCTTCACCAACCACGACGTGTCGCAGCCCGGCGACGAGGCGCGCGGCCTGTTGCATTGCGTGATGCTGCCCGACGGCGGCAACCAGTTGTTGCACGCGCGTGTGCGTGCACCTGGGCCTGCGCGAGTCGCATCGCCGCCGCCAGCTCGATCGGCTGCTGGCGTTGCTGGCGCGCGAGGTGCCGCCGAATGTGCCGCTGATCGTGGCCGGCGACTTCAACGACTGGCGCGGCCGCGCCGACGCGGCGTTGCGCAGCTGCGGATTGGTCGAGGTGTTCCGCGAGGCGCATGGCGAGCATGCGCGCAGTTTTCCGGCGCGCTGGCCGCTGCTGCGGCTGGACCGCATCTACGTGCGGCAGGTGGCCGCGGCACGGCCTTTGCCGCTACCCCGCAGGCCCTGGGCGACGCTGTCCGATCACGCGCCGCTGGCCGCTGAGATTCAGCTATGAGCCTCGATTGGACCCACGGCAACCAGCATCGCGCTGCTGGAAAACGGCGAGGCGTACTACCCGCGCGTGTTCGAAGCCATCGCGCAGGCGCGACACGAGGTGCTGCTCGAGACCTTCATCCTGTTCGACGACAAGGTCGGCCGCGCAGCTGCAGCAGGCCCTGCTGCAGGCGGCGCGCAGCGGCGCGCAAGTGCACGTGCTGGTCGACGGCTGGGGCTCGCCCGACCTCGGCGCCGAGATGCTCGACCCGCTGGCCGACGCCGGCGTGCAGGTGCGCGCCTACGAGCCGGTGCACGCGCTGTTCGGTCGCCGCCTCAACGTGTTTCGCCGCATGCACCGCAAGCTGGTGGTGGTCGACGACACGGTGGCGTTCGTCGGCGGCATCAACTACTCGATCGACCACCTCGCCGAGTTCGGTGCGATGGCCAAGCAGGACTACGCGATCGAAATCGCCGGCCCGCTGGTGTCGGACAGATCCGCGCTTTCTGCCGCGAGGCGCTGCACACGCCGCAGCCGCGGCGCCGTGGTTGGCGCTGGCGGCGCGAGCGCGGCCACAGCCGCCAGCGGTGCCCGCAGCGTCCGGGTGTCGCCGCGCTGGTGACGCGCGACAACGAGCACCACCGGCGCGACATCGAGCTGCAGTACCGGGCCGCGCTGCGGCGCGCGCGCCAGCGCGTGGTGATCGCCAATGCGTATTTCTTTCCCGGCTTTCGCCTGCTGCAGGACATGCGGCGTGCCGCGCGCCGCGGCGTGCGGGTCGACCTGATCGTGCAAGGCGAGCCCGACATGGCGATCGTGCGCTTCGCCGCGTCGATGCTGTACGCGCACCTGCTGCGCGCCGGCGTGCGCGTGCACGAGTACTGCAAGCGGCCGTTCCACGGCAAGGTGGCGGTGGTCGACGACGAGTGGGCCACCGTGGGCTCGAGCAACCTCGACCCGTTGAGCCTGGCGCTCAACCTCGAGGCCAACGTGATCGTGCGCGACCGCGACTTTGCGTCGCACCTGCGCGAGCACCTGGACGCGCTGATCGACGATGCCTGTCGGCACGTGAAGTTGCCGCCGCCGACACCGCTGTCGTCGGCGCTGGCGCAGGTGCGCGGCTTCTTCGTGTTCCACTTTCTGCACCGCTTTCCGGCCTGGGTGGAGTGGCTGCCCCGCGGCGCCCCCAAGGTCGAGCCGCTGCGGCCCGACGGGCGCGCGCGGAGTCGCAGCGCGATCATGCGGCGGCAGCCGGAGGGGCGGGGGCACGATGACCGTGGCCGCGCTGCGGGCGTGGCCGCACTGGCCCGCGCTGTGGAAGCTCGCGCCAAGCAGATCGCGCCGTGGGCGTTGGCGCTGCTGGTGCTGGCGCTGCTGGCCCGCCAGGCCGGCACGGTGAACTGGCGCGACGTCGGGCAGGCGCTGCTGCAACAGTCGCCGGCGGCACTGGCCGCTCGCCGCGGCGCTGGCGCTGCTCAGCCATGCGCTGGTCAGCAGCTACGACCTGGTGGCCCGCCACGAAACCGGCCACCGGCTGTCGGCGCCGCGCACGCTGGGCATCGCTGCGGTGTGCTACGCGTTCAACCTGAACTTCGGTTCGCTGGTCGGCGCGCTGGCGATGAAGCTCAGGTTGTACGGGCGCGCCGGCCTGCAGGCGCAGCAGGTGGCGCGCATCATCGTGGTCGCCGTGGTCACCAACTGGCTCGGCTATCTCACGCTGGGCGGCTTGGTGCTGGCGCTCGCGCCGCCAGAGTTGCCGCCGCAGATCGAGCTGTCGCCTGGCGCGGTGCGCGCCATCGGCGCGGCGATGCTGACGGTGGCCGCGGCCTACCTGGCGTTGTGCGCCTTTCGACGTGGGCGGACGCTGCAATTGCGGTCGCCTGCGCTTCGCGCCGCCGCGGCTGGGCGTGGCGGGGTGGCAATTGGCGGTGTCGCTCGCCAACTGGGCGCTGATGGGGCTGATCGTCTGGATGCTGCTGGGCCGCGCGCTGCCGTACACGACCGTGTTGCCGGTGCTGCTGCTGGCCGCGGTGGCCGGCGTTGCCGCCCACGTGCCGGCGGGCTTGGGCGTCATCGAGGCCGTGTTCGTGGCCTGCCTGGGCACCGAGTTGGGTGCCACCGGCGTGCTGGCGGCGCTGCTCAGCTATCGCGCGGTGTATTACCTCGCGCCGCTGGCGCTGGCTCTGCTCGGCTACGCGCTCGCCGAGGCGCCGCTGCGGCAGCGGCGCGAGCGCCGCAGCGCGAGCAGGCCCTAGATGTGGCCGGCGAGCAGCAGCACCACGAGCACCAGCACGACCAGGCCGAGTCCGCCGCTCGGCCAGTAGCCCCAGGTGTTGCTGTGCGGCCAGGTGGGCAACGCGCCCACCAGCATGAGGATCAAGAGGATCAACAGGATGAGGCCAATGCTCATGGAGGCTCCTTCGTCGCCGCGCGACGCTGAACCCTGACCCGGCAAGCGGCGTGCCGCCCCGGTGGTGCGCACGCCAGGACAGCGAGGTTAGGGATCGTGGTTTCGTGATCGCTGGCTAGCATCGCGGTGGCATCAACGGCCAAAGGTCGGGTGCCGAGGGGCGAATGCCGAGGGAGGCGTGCATGGCAGTGAAGATCCGGCGCATCGTGGCTTGCTTCGATGGCACCTGGAACACCGACAAGTCCAACACCAACGTGTCGCGGCTGTTCCGGCTGATCGCCGACGAGAACACCGGCTGCCCCGAGCAGCGGCACTTCTACGACGAAGGCGTCGGCACCAAGCTCGGCGAGCGTGTGCGCGGCGGCATGTTCGGCATCGGGCTGGACGGCAACATCCGTCAGGGTTACGCGTGGCTCGGCTCGCAGTTCGAGCTGGCCGCCGGCACCGGGCTCGACGCCGAGCAGTTTCTGGTCGGGCCCGACCTCTTCCTGTTCGGCTTTTCACGTGGCGCATTCACCGCGCGCAGCCTGGGCGGGCTGATCAACTACCTGGGCCTGCCCAAGCTCGGCTCCAAGCCGCAGCAGTCGCCGGCGCAATCGCTGCAGGACGACATCGTGGTGCTCGATGCGTGGCGCCTGTACGAAGCGCGGCCGAGCGCTGACGAGCGCAAGGCCGCGGGCGCCGATGCCACGATTGCGCAACGCATCCGTGAGCACGATGCCGCGGTGGCCAAGCACCGCGCCGAACACGCGTTCCATCCGGTGCGCATCCACTTCCTCGGGGTGTGGGACACGGTGGGTGCGCTCGGCATCCCGCGCGTGTTCGACAGCTGGACGTTGCTGCGGCCGTCGAGCAAGTACCGCTTCCACGACACCAAGCTCGGCCGCTGCGTGCGCTACGCCTACCACGCAGTGGCCATCGACGAACACCGCGAGCCCTACTGCGTGACGCTGTGGACCGACAAGGAGGACACCACCGAGGAAGTGGAGCAGCGCTGGTTTGCCGGTGCGCACGCCGATGTCGGCGGCGGCTACGAGGACGACCTGCTGCCCGATCCGCCGCTGGCGTGGATCGCCACCCAGGCCGCCGCCAAGGGCCTGCATTTCGTCAACGACCGCGGCGTGATCGACCCAGCGACCCAGGCGCGGCTGCCGTCGCTGGCGCGCATGCCGGCGGCCTTCGAGCTCGACGGCCGCGAGTACCTGTCGGCGGTGCACGACTCGTATGCCGAGTTCATGGGCGGCGGCTACCGGGCGCTGCGCTCGCTGCCCGGCGCGGGCGGCCGCACCTACCGGCGCATGCTGGTCGGGCAAGACGGCATCGTGCAGACCATCGACGAGACGGCGAACATGAAGATCACCGCCGACCCGGGCTATCGCCCGCCCAACCTGTCGCAGGCGGGGCGGCTCGACGTCAGCTACCGCATCGCGCGGCTCGACGAATAGGAGCGATCCATGTGGGCTGTGCTCGAAATCGCCATCGGCCTGGTCACGGTGTTCCTGATCTTTTCGATCGTGGTCAGCGGCGTCAATGAATGGGTGGCGCAACGTTTCGCGCGGCGCGGCGAATTCCTGCGCCTGGGCCTGCAGCGGCTGATCGGCGACGGCGCGGTCTACGCCCGCGTGCTGCACCACCCGCTGGTGGGCTCGCTGTACCAGGAGCGCGCCGCCAAGGGCAAGCCGCCGTCGTATATCGACGCCAACACCTTCGCGATGGCGATCGCCGACGTGCTGCTCGCCCGCGCGCGCGTGTCGCAGCCCGAGGGCGCGGCAGCGCATCCGGCGCTCACCATCGACGCCTTGCGCAAGGCGCTGCAAACGCCCGCGTTGGCGGCCTCGCCGGTGGCGTATTCGCTGGGCCCCATCATCGACCGTGCCGGCAACGACCTGGATGCGGCGATGCAGGGCATCCAGAGCTGGTTCAACTCGGGCATGGACCGTGTGTCGGGCTGGTACAAGGCGCGCACGCGGGTGCTGCTGTTCTGGGTCGGCCTGGCGCTGGCCGCGCTGTGCAACGTCGACGCCATCGAGATCGCCGCCACGCTGAACCGTTCGCCGGCGTTGCGCAGTTCGCTGGTCGACACCGCCAGCGGCATCGTCAGCAGCGGCAAGGTCGGCGACGTCAAGATCGACGAGCTGCGCGATCGTGCGCCCACGCCCGCCGAGTGGCAGAGCATGCGGCCGGTGCTCGAGGGCTTGCGCAGCGCGCCGGGCAACTTGCCGATCGGCTACGAGTGCCTGGGCGCCGCCTTCGCGCTGCCGGACGACAACAAAGATGCCGGCGTCCAGCGCACGGTGTGGACGGCTTGCCTGCAGCAGGCCCAGCGCGCCGTCGCGTCGGGCTCGCCCGCCAACGGCGTGTTGAAGCTGCTCGGCTGGCTGCTCACCGCGGCTGCGGGCACGCTGGGGGCGGGCTACTGGTTCGGATTGCTGACCAAGGCAATCAACATTCGCGGCACCGGGCCGAAGCCCGTGGCCAAATCGGGCACCGACAACCCGGACTCGCCTTGACCGATGCAGCAGCCACCCGCCCCGACCCCCGATGCCTTCGTGCACCTTCCGGGGTTGCGCGGCAAGCTGACACCGGCCGAGCGGTCCACGCTGCGCGCGACGCCCGAGTTCCTGGCCCGGTGGGACGAGCGCGCGCGGTCGCGCGGCCTGCCGGCCGACTGGCGGCTCACCGACGAGCAGCTCGAAGCCTCGCGGCGGGCGCTGCTCGGCGAGCACCTCGGCGGCCGCGACCTGTGGATCTACGGCTACGGCTCGTTGATGTGGGATCCGGGGTTTCACTTCGCCGAAGTGCGGCTGGCGCACCTGCCCGGCTATCAGCGGCGCTTCACCTACTGGACGCGTTTGGCGCGCGGCACGGCCGAGCGGCCGGCGCTGATGCTCACGCTCGAGCAGGTGGCGGGCGATTGCCGCTGCAGCGGGCTGGCGTTTCGCATCGCCGGCGACGTGGTCGACACCGAGTCGGGCATGTTGTGGCGGCGCGAGATGCTGCGCGGCGGCTACTGTCCGGCGCTGCTGCCGATCGTCACGCCGCAGGGGCCGCTGACCGCGCTGGTGTTCGCCTGCAACCACGCCCATCCCGACTATGCCGGCGAGATGACGCTCGACGAGACGGCCGCCATCATCGCGGTGGCGGCGGGTGTCATCGGCACCAACCGCGACTACCTCGAACAGATGGTGCGGCAACTGGCCGCGTTGCAGATCGCCGACGGCTACGTCGAGCAATTGCTGCGAGCGGGTGCGCAGCGTGTGCGGCGAGCCGGTTTGAAACGGGGCGACCACCCGGTCCACTGAGCCATGTGCGCAGCCAGGTTCGGTGACGACGTCGCCCCGCACCAGCGCCCAGCGGTGGCCTGGTACCAGCCCGATGTGTTGTTGTCGGCGGCGCGAAACATGCTGTCGTCGACCGATCTGCTGCGCAACCGCGACCTGCGCGAGTCGTACGAACTGCCGCTCACCGTCATCGACTGCAGCGAGCCGCAGGCCGACGGCGACTACTGGTTCGACTTCATTGCCGACACCGGCGACGGCGGCAATGCCACCTATGCGGTGGCCAGCACGGCGCTGGGCGAGTCGGTGGCGGGCGCGCCGGTGAACGGCCAACCCGGCGCGCGCCTGCCGCGCGGCGAGCTGCTGCTGCTCGGCGGCGACCTGGCGTATCCGGCGGCCAGCTCCGAGGAATACCGCTACCGCTTCATCGAGATGTTCGAGGCGGCACGCGGCGACGCCGGCGCCCGCACGAGCCAGGTGCGCGGCCGGCCGTTCACGCTGGCGGCGCTGGCGCAGAACCACGACTGGATGGACTCCGCGGCCACCTTCAACCGCTACTTCGTGCGCAACAAGGGGTCGGCGCTGTTCCTCGGCGCGCGCATTCCGCAGAAGCAGTCGTACTTCTGCGTCAAGCTGCCCAGGGGCTGGTGGGTGCTGGGATTCGACTTCGCGCTGTCGCGCGAGATCGATCGCGACCAGTACGACCAGTTCGAGCAGCTGCTCGCGCCCGCGGGCCTGGAGGTCAGCGACGGCGGGCACAAGAAGATTCACCGCATCGGGCCCAGCGATCGCGTGATCCTGGTCTACCCCGAGCCTTACTGGACGCGCCCGATCGGCGACGGCGCGCGGCCGAACTGGCCCAAGCGATACCAACGGCTCGAGCGCCTGCTGCGCGGGCGCATCGCGTTGCGCCTGGCCGGCGACCTGCACCACTACATGCGCTGGACTTCGCCGTCACCGCGCGATGGCATGCTCGTCACCTGCGGCAGCGGCGGCGCCTTCACGCACCCCACTCACACCAAGATGACGACGCGCCCGGTGCGGCTGCGCGAACTCGACACCAAGCACGAGATCGCGCCCCAGATGGGCGGCGAGGCGCTGGTGGTGGGCCTGGACGATCGCCCCGAGAGGCCCGGCGACGTGACGTTCAAGCGTCTGGAAGAGTCGGTGTACCCCGATGCTGCCACAGTGCCGGCGGCGCGCGTGGGGCAATCTGCTCGCGCTGTTCAAGAGGAACAAGGGTCGTGGGGCGGCAACTGGTGGTTCACCGTGTTCATGGGCCTGTTGTACTGGTTCAACGCGTACCTGAACCTGCTGCCGTTCGCCGACACGTTCGTGGCCGACGGCTTTCAGCCGATGGGCAAGTTCACGCGCCGACGACTACTGGCCGGTGTTCGTGCTGTGGCTGAAGTCGATGGTGTTCAGCCCGCTCGGCTTCGTGGTGAACCTGGTGATGATCGGGGCCTGCCTGATGATGGGGCGCGAGGTCGCGGCCGAGGTGCCGTCCACCGACAGCCGCGTGTGGCGCTTGGCCATCTCGCTGGGCCTCGGGCTGGCCCATGCGTTCGTGCACGTGATCGCGGTGTACAGCCTGGTGTTCTGGCTGCAGCAAGCCGTCGGCGAGTTGCGCTGGATCGGCAATCCGGATGCCGGCGCGTGGGCCGCCATCGGCCACGCCACCGCCGTGGGCGCCAGCGTGTTCATCTACGGGTCGCTCGTCGGCGCGCTGATCTTCGCCTGCTACCTGACGCTGATGTCGCGCTTCGGCTACCTCACGAACAACGGCTACTCGGCGTTGGGCATCGAAGACTTCAAGGGTTTCCTGCGCTTCAAGGATCGCCGCCGATGCGACGCTGCACGCCCACTTCGTGGCCATCGACCGCGTGCCGCGGCTTTGGAAGCCCACGCCCAGCGGCGCGCCGAAGTGGCAGCCCGACGGCGAGCCGCCGGACCCGATGCGATCGTGACGCGGGTGCGCGACCACTTCACGCTGTAGCGCGCGGCCGCTTCTTCCACACTCGTGGGGTGGCCCGCCGCCGTCCGCGGCGCTAGGGTGTGCGCACAGGCTGCGTCGCCGGTTCGCCCGCAGCCGAGCGTGAGGAGACGGCTGATGGCGATGAACGGCCTGTCGACCAATCGGCGCTGCGAAGCGTCGGCCAGTTGCCTGTTCGACGCAGGGCCGCCGCTTCGTCGTGCGCTACCACTCGCGCACCACGATGCAGGCCGAGAAACGCCTGCAACCGCGCGAGGCGGCGCAACTGGCGCGCGCGGGCCTCGACATCGCCTGCGTCTACCAAGACCGCGCCCGCGAGGTCGAAGACTTCGGCGCCGCACGCGGTGAGCAGGACGCCATCTCCGCGCTCACCTACGCCGGCCAGGTGGGCCAGCCGGCGGGCAGCGCCGTCTACTTCGCGGTCGACGCGGACTTCTCGGCGGCGCAGATCCAGTCTGCGGTGGTGCCGTACTTCCACAGCGTCGAGCGCGTGTTTGCGCAGGCCGGCGGCGGCACGCGCTACCTGTCGATCGGCGTCTACGGCTCGGGCCTGACCTGCCGCCTGATCGGACAGTTGCCGTTCGTGGCGTTCACCTGGCTGGCCGAGGCCACCGGCTGGCGCGAGTCGTCGACCTTCAGCGCCTGGAGCATCAGGCAGCACGTCAACAGCGGCCAGGCGTTGTGCGGCCTGGGCCATCACTACGAAGACTGCGAGGCGCAGCCGGCGTTCGGCCAGTTCAAGCCGGCGGGCTTCGACGTCCTGTCTGGCGAGGGCGAGCCGCGCACCGTCAAGGCCGAGGGCGGCAACCTGCGCCATCTGCCGAGCACACGTTTCAACGAGCCGATCACGCTGCTGCCGCAGGGCCATGGGGTGCGCGTGCTCGGGCCCTGCGCGCCGGGCTGGCTGCGGGTGCGCACGTCGCTCGGCGGCGGCGAGGTCATCGGGCACGTCGCGGTGTCGCGGCTGGAGGCCGCGGGCACGCCGCTGGTCGAGGTGCCGACCGTCGAGCCGGCGCCGCTGCCGATCGCGCAATTGCGCGAAAACAACCCGGCCTCGCATCGGCGCGCCGCCAGCGGGCACGCGTTTCCGATCGGCGAGCTGGCGCGGCCGACGCGCGACCCGGCCGCCGGCGCTGCACGCGCGCATCGGTCAACTGCAGGCATTGGCCGATTGGCTCGGCGTCGAGTCGAGCGAACGCTACGCGCGCACGCCGACGCTGACCTTCTGCAACGTGTATGCCGCCGACTATTGCTACCTGGCCGATGCCTACCTGCCGCGTGTCTGGTGGACCGATTCGGCGCTGCTGCGCCTGGGTGCTGGCGAGCAGGTGCCGGTGCGTTATGCCGACACCGTGCGCGAGATGCGCGCCGACGATCTGTTTGCCTGGCTGCTCGACATCGGGCCGCGCTTCGGCTGGCGCCGCGTCTTCGATGCCACCGCGTTGCAGGACGCCGCCAACGCCGGCGGCGTGGGGCTGATCTGCGCCGACCGCGCCGCCGAGGGCCGGCCGGGTCACATCACGGTGGTGGTGCCCGAAACCGCGGCGCACCACGCGGTGCGCGACGCCGATGGCCAAGTGGTGCAGCCGCTGCAGAGCCAGGCCGGTGCGGTGAACCGCCGCTTCGGCAGCGCCGGCGACCACTGGTGGATGGGCCGCCAGTTCAGGGATCGCGGGTTCTTCGCGCACCCATAACACCGGGCGGCCTTGCGACCCCATGCGATCCAGTTGCAGCGATCGGGCCGATCGCGCGGCGGGCATCCACTCGAAGGGTTAGCCCTCAGGTAACAACGCTTTCTCGCCGCAGGCCCAACCCTAAAATACAGCCAGTTACATTCGTGAGGAGATCCGCATGAGCGATGCAATGAGCGCGCAGCACTACCAGGAATCGCGGATCGAAGACGAACCCATCCTGGGCCCGGTGCTGGCGATGCCCGATGGCAGCTTCAAGCGGCTCTCCTGGCTCGAACGCCTGCTCGTCAGGCTGCACCTCACCAATGCGAAGGCCCTCGAGGCACGCTACTACCGCCCGGCCGCCTGAGCGCGGGCCGCGTTGCGGCTTTAGCGATAGACCAGTCCCGACAGCCGCCACGCCAGCCTGGCGCGCAGCGCCGGCACGTGTGACAGCGCCGACAGCAGCCAGTTGCGCAGCACGCGCAGGCCCGGGCGCACGGTGGCCATGCGCGTGAGCCTGTCGGCGAGCGCCACCACCTGTTGCGCGACCGGCCGCCGCGTCGCGCCGTAGGCGTCGAGCGCGGCCGCGTCGCCCGCCAGCGCCTTGACCAGCGCGTCGGCCAGGCTCATCGCATCGAGGATGCCGACGTTCATGCCCTGGCCGCCGGCCGGGCTGTGCACGTGGGCGGCATCGCCGGCCAGCAGCACGCGGCCCGCGCGGTAGCGCTCGGCGATGCGGTGGTGCACGCGAAAGCGCGAGCCCCACAGCACCGCATCGACCCGCAGGCGCTGCCGTTGCGGGCCACGGGCATCGAGCAGCGCCTGCACGTCGTGCGACGCTCGGCTGCTCGGGCGCTTCGTCGACGGTGGCGACGATGCGATGCACGCCGTCGGGCAGCGGCGCCACCACCACCATGCCGGCCGGCGAGAAGTACAGCATCACCTCGTCGCGCGGCACGGCGCCGCTCAGCCGCACGTCGGCCAGCACGAACGATTCGCCATAGGTGCCGCCGCTGAAGGCGATCCGCGCCTGCTCGCGCACCGCGCTGTGCATGCCGTCGCAGCCGACCACGTAGCGGGCGCGCAGCGTGGCTGCCGTCGTCGAGCGTGGCGGTCGCGCCGGCCTCGTCCTGCGTCAGGTCCGCGCAGCGTGCGCGGCCGCAGCACCTGCCCGCCGAGCTGCTGCAGGCGCTCGAGCAGCACGCGCTCGGTGGTCGCCTGCGACACCATCAGCGTGTAGGGGTAGCGGGTGGGCAGGCGCTCGAAGGCCGATCGGCATCAGCACGCGGTCGCGGTCGCGGATCGTGAAGCGCTGCGCCTGCAGCCCGTGCGCGACCAGCGCCGGCGTCACGCCCAGCGGCTCCAGCACCTCCAGCGTGCGCGCGTGCACGACCGCGGCACGCGAGGTGTTGTCGCCCGCGGCCTGGCGGTCGATCACGCGCGTGCGGCACGCCGCGTGCGGCGAGGGCGGCGGCCAGCGTGAGGCCGGTCGGGCCGGCGCCGACGATCAGCACGTCGGCATCGAAAGCGGGCACGCGGGGCGGGGCGTGGTGGTGGTGGTCATTGGCGTCTCCTTCGTGTCAACAGTGTGTTGGTCAACAGATGTAGACATTCTTCGGCCAGCCTCGCCAAATGTCAACGCTTGTTGAATTACACTTGCAACCCATGCCCACCGAGCCCGCCGACGCGCCGCGCCGCTCCGATGGCACCCGCGCCGCGATCCTGGCCGCCGCGCGCGAGCAGTTCGCCGCCCGCGGCTACCAGGCGGCCACCATCCGCGGCATCGCCGCGGCGGCCGGCATCGATCCGGCGCTGGTGATGCGCTACTACGGCAACAAGGACGGCTTGTTCGCCGCCGCCGCCGAGTTCGACCTGCGGCTGCCCGACCTCACCGCGCTGCCGCGCCGCGCGGTGGGCGCCGCGCTGGTGACGCACTTTCTCGATCGCTGGGAGGGCGACGAGACCCTGATGGCCTTGCTGCGCACGGCGGTCACCAACGAGGCGGCCAACGCGCGCATGCAGGCCATCTTCGCCACCCAGGTGGCGCCGCAGGTGGCGCTGCTCGGCGGCGGTGCGCGCGCCGAGGCGGCCACCCGCGCCGGCCTGATCGCCTCGCAGATCCTCGGCCTGGCGCTGTGCCGCTACGTGCTCAAGCTGCCGCCGGTGGCCAAGCTGCCGCGCGCCGAGGTCGTGCGCCGTGTCGGGGCCACCATCCAGGGCTATCTGTTCGACGCATGATGGGCGGGCCGCGCAGCGGGCGCGGCGCGACGGTCAGGAGGTGGTGCGATGTCCGCGGCCGACCTGTTTGGCAAGACCGATCAACTCGATGCTGCCGACGCTCGATGCGATGGCGGCGCGCTTCGAGGCGCGCGGCAGACACCCCGCGTTCGCCAGCATGCTGCACGAGTACCTCGACACGATGCAGATCGCACCCACCGCCAGCGTGCTCGACATGGGCTGCGGCACCGGCCTGGCGGCGCGCGCGATCGCCGGCCACGCGGGCTTTCGCGGCAGCGTCACCGGCATCGACCTCAGCGCGCACCTGGTCGCGGTGGCGAGCCGGCTGGCGGGCGAGCAGGGAGTCGGCCAGCGTGTCACCTTCCAGAGTGGCGACGTGCGCCGGTTGCCGTTTGCCGACGCCTCGTTCGACGCCGTGGTGGCGCATACGCTGATCAGCCACGTGCCCGGACCGCTCGCGGTGCTCCAGGAGGCCGCTCGCGTGTTGAAGCCGGGCGGCACGATCGCCGTCTTCGACGGCGACTACGCATCGCTGACCTTCGACCAGGCCGACGAGGCCAAGGCCGTGGCCGACGACGCCAAGCTGATCCGTGCGGTGGTGGCCAATCCGCGGCTGATGAGCCAGATGCCGCGCCTGCTGCGCGACGCCGGCCTGGTGCTGTCGGCATCGTTTTCGCACGTGCTGGCCGAAGTGGGCCGCGCCGACTTCTGGTTGTCGGCCATCGACACCTTCCGCCGGCTGCTGCCGCTGGCCGGTGCGATGAGCGATGCCGAGGCGGCGGCGTGGGCGGCGGCGCAGCACGCCGCCTCCGACGCCGGCGTGTTTTTCGGGCGCTGCAACTACCACACGTTCCTGGCCAGGCGCGTGTAGCCGCGCCGCCGCGCGCTTCAGCCTGCGTAGTTGACCGCACAGCCGAACGGCTCGGTGCTCGGCTTGGCGACGCGGCGGCCGGCCAGCAGGTCGGCGAGTGCGGCGCGCACGTGGTTGTGCGAGGTCGCCACCTCCTTGGGGTCCTGCGACTCACTGTCGTCGATGCCGCCGGCGTACACCAGCGTGCCGTTGGCCGCGACGATGAACATGTGGTCGGCGGTCAGCGCGCCGTAGGCCTTGCCCATCGTGCCCTCGGCATCGATCAGCAGCGCACTCGGCACGCCGCCACGCTGCCGGTTGAAGGCCTCGGCCCGCGCGGGCGCCAGGTAGTCGTCCCGCGAGGGATGGGTCGACAGCACGCTCAGCCAGACGATGCCCTTGCCGGTGGCCCAGCGCTGCAACTCGGGCATGCTGCGGCTGCTGTATTGCGCGGCCGCGTACGGGCATGACGTGCTGGTCCACTCGAGCACCACGGTCTTGCCTTTGAACTCGGCCAGCGTGCGCTGGCGGCCACTGGTGTCGGCCACGCTGAAAGCCGGCGCCGCCTTGCCCAGCCTGGCCGCCGGCAGGCTTGCAGCCGGTGCGTGCCGATGCGATGCGCCGGCCCACACGGCCGCTGCGCTCGTGAAGAGAAACGATCGCCTGCTCATCGTGCGCTCCCCGGACCAACAACGCGATGCCGCCCGCCGGACGTCACTGTATGCGAGGACGCCGGGCTGCCGGCACAATCGCGCCCTCCACCGAAGCTGAAGGCGCGCGCATGATCACCGTCGATTTTCTGATCACCTCCTTGATCGTCGTGCTGATACCCGGCACCGGCGTGGTCTACACGGTGTCCACCGGCCTCGTGCGCGGCAAGCGCGCCAGCGTGTATGCCGCACTCGGCTGCACGGCGGGCATCGTGCCGCACCTGCTGGCCACGGTGGCCGGCCTGGCTGCCGTGCTGCACACCAGCGCGCTGGCGTTCCAGGTGCTCAAGTTCGCCGGCATGGCGTACCTGTTCTACCTGGCGTACGCCACGTGGCGCGACAAGCAGGCGTTGTCGGTCGCCGCGCAGGCCGCGGTGGCCGACGGCAAGGGCATCGCGATCAAGGCCTTCCTGATCAACATCCTGAATCCGAAGCTGTCGATTTTCTTTCTGGCCTTCCTGCCGCAGTTCGTGGCCAGCGACGCGCCGTCGCCGCTGGCGCAGTTGCTGCTGCTGAGCGGCGTGTTCATGGCGATGACGTTTGCGGTGTTCGTGGTCTACGGGCTGCTGGCCCATGCGTTTCGCCGGGCGGTGGTCGAGTCGCCGCGTGTGCAGGCGTGGCTGCGCCGCGGCTTTTCGGCGGCATTCGCCGGTCTCGGCCTGAACCTGGCGCTGTCGGAACGCTGACGCCGGCGCGACCGATCCACCATGAACGACAGCGAGCGGCCGCCCGTGCTGGCGCACCAGCGCTTTGCGGCCGATCGGGCGTCGTTTGAGGGGCTCGACCTGCGCGCGCGCTTCGAGCGCATCCATGCCACC
>CAWHBZ010000044.1:0-95056 GCA_963827645.1 uncultured beta proteobacterium
CAACCTGTGGGCGCTGCGACATCGGTGTCGGGCCTGGGTTCGGAGCCCGCGGCCACTGCCGCGTGGGTCGACGGGCTGCCGCCGCTGCTGCGCGAGCTCGAGGTGGCGTCGCTGCTCGACGCACCGTGCGGCGACGCGTCGTGGATCCATCGCTTCGGCCTGGCCGTCGACTACATCGGCGTCGACATCGTGCCGGCCATCGTCGAGGGCCTGCAGCGGCGCGCCGCGGCGGGCGAGCTCGGGGGCCGCTACCTGCTCGCCGACATCACGCGCGACCCGTTGCCGCGCGCCGATGCCGTGCTGTGCCGGGACTGCCTGGTGCACCTGTCGTTCGCTCACATCCAACGTGCGCTTCACAACCTGCGCCGCTCGGGTGCGCGCTGGCTGATCACCACCACCTTCAGCGAGCTGCAGGCCAACCACGACTGCGAAGACGGCGACTGGCGGGCGCTCAACCTGTGCCGGCCGCCGTTCGGATGGCCACCGCCGGTGGCCCTGCTCGACGAGCGCTGCGACGAGGCCGGCGGCGGCTACCGAGACAAGAGCCTGGGCGTGTGGCACATCGAGTCGCTCTGAGCGCGCTCGCTTCTACACTGCGCGCTGGCTTGCACTCAAACAAAGGAGACACTCATGGCCATTTCCGCCACCGCCTGGCTCGACGCCTGGGTTCCGCGCGCACAAGGGCTGCTGCGCATCGTCACGGCCTTCCTGTTCCTCGAGCACGGCACGGCCGAAGCTGTTCAAGGTGCCGCACGTGGCCATGTTCGACAACCTGCAGCTGATGTCGCTGATCGGCGTGGCCGGCATCCTCGAGGTGGTGGGCGGCGCACTGCTGCTGATCGGGCTGTTCACGCGGCCGGTGGCGTTCATCCTGTCGGGCCAGATGGCGGTGGCCTATTTCGTCGGGCACGCGGTGCAGGGCAACGTGCTGGTGCCGATGCTCAACCGGGGTGAGAGCGCGGTGCTGTTCTGCTTCATCTTCCTGTTCCTCGCCGCGGCGGGCGCCGGCGCGTGGGCGGTCGACACGATGCGCGCCGCGCCGCGTCCCTGACGCAGTGCGCGCGCCGGCAGATCCGAACGGGCGCATCGATGAGCCGCGGCTGCTACGAGAGCCGCGTCTTCCCTGGCTGAACGACCGGCTCAACGCCGACCCGGGGCTGCGGCAGATCCGCGCCGAGGCGGTGCGCGACGCGCGCGGCCGCGTGGTGGAGATCGGCTTCGGCAGCGGGCTCAACCTGCCGCACTACCCGCCGGCGGTGCAGTCGCTGGTCGGCGTCGATCCCAACGATGGCATGCACGCTCGGGCACGGCCGCGCATCGCGGCGTCGCGTTTTCCGGTCGAGGTGATCCGCGGCACCGCCGAGCGCCTGCCGCTGGCCGACGCCGGCTTCGACACCGCGGTCAGCACGTTGACGCTGTGCACGGTGTCCGAGCCGGCCCGCGTGCTGGCCGAGCTGCGGCGCGTGCTGCGCCCGCACGGCCGGCTGCTGTTGATGGAGCACGGCCTGGCCGAGGATGAGGGCGTCGCGCGCTGGCAGCAGCGCCTGAACGGCCTGCAGCGCGTCGTGGCGTGCGGCTGCAACCTCGATCGCCCGATCGCCGAGCTGGTGCAGGCCAGCGGCTTTCGCTTCGAATCCGTGCGCAAGTTCTACCTGCCCAGCATGCCGCGCACGCACGGCTGGCTGACCGTGGGCGTCGCGCTGCAGGCGCCATGATGGCGTGACCCCACTGGGAGCCGCGTTGGCACTCGGCCTGGCGGCGCTGAGCGCGCTGTGCTTCGGCAGCGCGCTGGTCAGCGGCCGCGTCGGCTTGCGGGTGCTCGATGCGCGCGCGGGTGCTGCGATCAGCATCCCGACGGCCACCGGGTTGTTCGCGATCGCCGCGCCGTTCGCGCTCGATCTCGGCGGCTTCGATGTGCGCGCGGTGGCCTGGTTCGCCGCGGTGGGCTTGCTGTTTCCGGGGCTCGTCACGCTGCTCACCTTTCGCTCCAACGAGCTGCTCGGGCCCACGGTCACCAGCGCGGCGTCGGGCACCGCGCCGCTGTTTGCGCTGCTCGCCGCCGCCGTGCTGCTCGGCGAGCGTGTGCCGGCAGTCGCCGTCGTGTCGGCAGCGGGCGTGGTCGCGGGGGTGGCGTTGTTGTCGTGGCGCCAGGGCGGCCCGCGGGCCGGCCGGGCGCGCTGGGCCTTGTGGTGGCCGCTCGCGGGCGCGCTCGTGCGTGGCCTCGCGCAGGTCGGCGCCAAGGCCGGCTTGGCGATCTGGGCCAACCCCCTGGCCGCCGGTTTGATCGGCTACCTGGTGTCGTCGGCCATGGTGATCGGCGTCGACCGCCTGCGGCCTGTGCGGCCGCATCGGTTCACGCGCGAAGGGGTTGCCTGGTTCGTGCTCACCGGGGTGCTCAACGGCGGCGCAGTGCTGCTGATGTACGCGGCGCTCAGCGCGGCGCCGGTGTGGCGTGTGGCGCCGATCGTCGCGTCCTACCCGCTGGTCACGGCGCTGCTCGGTGCGGCGCTGTTGCGCGACGAGAAGCTGTCGTGGCCGGTGGCGGCGGGTGCGGCGCTCACGGTGGCCGCGATCATGCTGCTGGCGGCGGCACCGGCCGCTGGCTGAGCCGAAGGCGGACCGACGGATGCCGACCGAAATCGTGCTGCTCGCCGCCGGTGCCGCGGTGGCCGGCTTCGTGCAGGGCCTGTCGGGCTTTGCGTTCGGCATGGTGGCGATGTCGATCTGGGTCTGGGGCGTCGAGCCACGGGTCGCCGCCGTGATGACCGTGATGGGCGGCCTGTCGGGCCAGTTGCTGCAGGCGTTCACCGTGCGCCGCGGCTTGCGGCTGGCTGCGCTGGCGCCGTTTCTGGCCGGCGCGCTGGTGGGCGTGCCGCTCGGGGTGGCGGTGCTGCCGCACCTGAATGCCGAGTTGTTCAAGCTGACGCTGGGCACCATCCTCGTGGTGTGCTGCCCCGCGATGCTGCTGGCGCACCGGCTGCCGCGCGTCGCGTTCGGCGGCCGCGTCGGCGACGGCGTGGCCGGCGCGGTGGGTGGCCTGATGGGCGGCATCGGCGGCTTTCCGGGCGTGGTGCCCACGCTGTGGTGCACGCTGCGCGGCTTCGACAAGGAGCTGCAGCGCACGGTGGTGCAGAACTTCAACCTCGCCGCGCTGGCCGCCACCATGGCCGTCTACGTGGCCAGCGGCGCGGTCAGCCGCGACATGCTGCCGTTGTTCGCGGTGGTGGTGCCGGCGCTGATCGTGCCCTCGCTGCTCGGCGCCCGCGTCTACGTGGGCCTGAGCGAGCTGGCCTTTCGCCGCATCGTGCTGACGCTGCTCACCGGCGCCGGCGCCGCGATGATCGTCGCCGCGCTGCGCGCTTGAAAGTGGCCGGCGGCCGCGCCGGTTGCCTCATGGTCGGCAACAGGCTGGTGGTTTCCCGTGCGGATTTGTCCCTGTTGCTGCGGCGCGAAACCGTCTGGCCCGGGAGTGCTGCCTGCGACCAGAATCGCCGCCTGTCGATCAGCGATGCCGCGCCTGCAAGCGACGGCGCCCGATCGGCTCGATGTGGGCAGCCCACCAGAAAGGTGCCTGTGTACGTGCGCGACATGGGTTCGACGCGGCCGTGTGGCAGGAGCGCGGCCAGCGGCTGATCAGCGGGTCGGTCTCGGCATCGCCGCGCCTGCTGCAGATGATCGGCGAGTTCAACGTGCGCTGCGCGGCACGCCGCCGCCCGCCGCGCTGGCGCTGCAGGCGCGCATCCGCGCCGTGCGCGCCAAGCAGGACCTGTGGCACCTGCGTGCCGACATCTATGCGCTGGTGAAGCAGACCTACGACAAGTGGGAAGCGCAGATCCGCATCGACGAACTCGACGACCTGTTCGACTCGTCGCGACCCCGCGCGCCGTTTGCGCCGTAGCGGGCAAGGCGCCGGCGCTGCCGCCGGCCGTGCCGCGGCGGGCGGCGTACGATGGCCGCGCTGCGCCCGGAGCCGGCGCACGACAGGAGCACGACCATGACCACGCGCGGCTTTGTGGTGTCGCATGCCGAGGGCGCGGTGTTCGAACGCGGCCTGCGCTCGTTCTTTGAGTATCGCGACCTCGGCATCCGCCAGGCCACCGATGGGCGCGTGGTGGCGCATGTGATCCGCGCCGCCGCCGGCACCGAGTTCTCCAGCCAGCCGCACCTGCACGAGGCCACGTTCCAGCTGGTCTACGTGCTCAAGGGCTGGGTCGAGTTCGAATACGAAGGCCAGGGTCGCGTGCGCCTGCAGGCCGGCTCGTGCGTGCACCAGCCGCCGCAGATCCGCCATCGCGAGATCGGCCACAGCGCCGACCTGGAACTGCTGGAGATCGTGATGCCGGCGGATTTCGAGACGGTGGAAGTCGACAGCGTGCCCGCTGCCGGCGCGCAACCGCAGAGCCGCTCGAAGAGCGCGGCATGACGGGGCCGCCATCGGGTGCAACGAAGGCGCGGTGAAGTGGCTCCTGCCCGGCTGAGACGGACGCTCGGGGCTTAAGGGTTTGCGCGCACCATGAACGACAACGCCGCGCGTGCAACCGCCATGCCTGCAGGCGATACTGCGATGCACAACCGGCGCCGGGGCGGCCGCACAGCGCAGCAGCAATCAAGACGGGGCCGACCGCGGAGGTCGGCCCGCGCGCTTGCGTCGGTGATGTGCCGGCCGTCGGACCGATCAATCAACAGTGGAGACAAAAGCCATGCGCAAGTTGCAACGCGCGATCGTCCTGGTTGTCGCCGCGCTCGGCAGCGCGGGGCCTGCGCTTGCGACCGGCAAGCACCACCCACCGCCACCGCCGCCCCCGCTGCCGTTCGAAGTGATCGTGACGCCCGTGCTGGCGAGCGTCACGCGCAGCCAGGAGGGCCTCACCACCTTCGCGCAGGTCACGGTCAGCCATCCGCAATCCCAACACCTGGGGGCTCGGTCTAAGCAAGGCAAGTTCAGCGCATCGACCAACGTGTTGCCGGCGGGCACAGGCACGGCACCGTTCTTTTCGACCGACAACCCGGCTTGCAGCAATCCGA
Organism: uncultured beta proteobacterium; assembly: GCA_963827645.1. Classification (GTDB taxonomy): domain Bacteria; phylum Pseudomonadota; class Gammaproteobacteria; order Burkholderiales; family Burkholderiaceae_C; genus JAEUPI01. The sequence goes on from CAWHBZ010000044.1 coordinate 5,026, forward strand.
CGCCGACGTCGATCCAGTGCACCGTGCCAGATCTGGCGCCCGGTGCGAGCATCGTGCCCTTCACGGTGACGCTGACGGCGCCGGCCTTCACCCCGCCCAGCAACGGCGGGCGGATCGATTTCACGCATCAAAGCAGCGCGCGCTTCGACAAGCAGAACTCCAGCAACGATCCGATCGTCGACACGCCGGCGGTGACGGTGTCGATCGCGCTGACCGATCCGAATCCGACCACGGTGGCGACCGTGCTGCCGCTGGCCACCGGCGGCACGGTCTTCACCGGCACCGAAGGCGGCGCGGCGACTTGCGAGCAACCCTGGGTCAGCATCACAAAGTGCCCAAGGCCGCCACGGTGAACTTGGATGTGACCGCGCTGCCCGCCGAAAAGCCGATCTGCGCCGCCGGCGCGTGCGAGTTCTTCGCCAACCTCAGGATACCCGGGCACGTTCGGGACCACCACATCGCCAGCGTCGGACCTGCTGGTCGTTACGCTGCGTCGTGATCGCTGCACGATCGAGGGCCGCGGGATCATCGGCAAGGCGCTGCAGATCCTCCATGAATCGGTCTACTACCGAGGAGCAACCACCGCAGGGACCGAGGACACGCAGTACACGAAGGTGCTGCCCTGCCGGATCACCGGCGGCCCGGTGGCGGCCACGGCCACCGCCCCCGGCAGGCCGTGCATTGCATCGCGCAAGGTCTACACGATCTTCAATTTGCCCCACGAGCCGAACAAGTGGGTGTTCCACGGCGATCACGTGTGGACGATCCACGCCAACGACAACGGCAAATATGCGCTCCCGTAGATGAGTGACGTCGCGCTCAGCCGAGACCGGCGGCCCATGCGGCCGCTCGAGCGGCGGACACGACGTCGCCCTTGGCCCGATAGGTCGCGATGGCGTCGTCGATAGGCTGGCGGGCCTCGTCGAGGCGTCCCGCCAGCAGCAGCACGGCGGCGAGCTCGGACAACGCATCGGCCTGCAGCTGCGGCGCATCGCTTTGCTGCGAAAGCTCGACCGCCGAACGCGCCAGTGACTCGGCCTCGTCCAGTCGCCCGCGCGGGCGACGATCGGCGCGCGGATCGATCGCCACAGCGCCTGCGACTCCATGTCGTCGGCCGCGGTCGCGTCCTCGGCGGCCCGCGAGAGCGCAGCGCTTCGGCGTCGCGGCCCTGGTCGCGCACGACGCGCGACAGCAGCGCAGCCATCGTGGACAGGAAGTAGGTCTCGCCCTGCGCGCGCGAGGAACTCGTAGTCGGCGCGCACCTCGCGCTCGGCGGTGGCAAGATCGCCGCCGAGCAGCTCGACGCAGCAGCGAGGTCGATGCCGGTGGATGCCGCGAACACGCCCTGCCCCAGCTCGCGCAGCATCGCGCGCGCCCGCCGGTACAGCGCGCGCGCCTGCGTCGAGCTCGCCGTTCATCGCGCGCAGTTGGGCCAGCGAGCACATCACGATGCACTCGGCCTGGCGGTCGCCCATGCCGTCGGCGATCAGCCGCTCGCACTGCTCGATCGCCTGCGGCACCGGCGTGCGGCCCGAGCAGCGCGTTGCTCGGCGAGGCCCGCCGATTGCGCGCGACCATGCGGTCGTTGCCGGCCGGCGCGCGTGCGCGATCGAGCGCTCGACCGCCTCGCTGGCCAGGCTGAAGCGCCCGGCGATGCCATGCACGAGCACCGATCAGCCGCCAGGCGCGTGGCGAGCTCGGCGTGGGCGGCCTCGGCCTCAACAGCGGGATCAGCTCGTGCGCCATGCGCAGCGCCTCCTCGCTCCAGTCGCCTGTGCTCGCCGCTGTAGAGGCGGACGAGCATCCGCAGCAGCTTGACCGACGCTGCGATGCGCCGGTTGTCGCCCACGCGATCGGCGGCCGCCTGGGCTTCGGCGAGCACGGCAGTGCGCCGGCGAAGTCGCCCAGCTCCGTCAGCGTCTCGCCGAACTCGGGCAGCAGCACCAGGCGGCGTCGGATCGCTCGCGGCCGAGCAGCGCCACGGCGCGGCGATACAGGTTGGCGGCGGCGTGCATGTCGCCGCGCGCGAAGGCGCGGCGTGCCGGCGAGGTCAGCCGCCGCGCGCCGTCGACGCCCGACGGCGATGCCCTGCGCGTCCAGCGGCCCGAGCTCGCTCAGGTAGCGGTGCGCCTGCTCCAGGTGGTAGCCGAGGATCTCCTCGAACTCCAGCGCGCGGTCGCGGTCGGCGTTGACCGGTCGGCCCAGCGCACGAAGCCGATGTGCAGCTGCGCGCGCGCGCGCTTGAGCAGGCCGTTGTAGACCGTGTCGCGCACCAGCTGGTGGTGGAAGCGGTAGCGCGCGCTGGCGTCCGACCGTCACCGACAGGTGCACGAACTGCTTGCGCGTCAGCGTCGCCAGGTGGTCGACCGAGCGTCGGACGCACCGCATCGGGCGCCAGTCTCCGACAGCGCGGACTGCGGAAACTCCAGCCCGATCACCGCCGCGGGCTCGACCGTCGCGCGCTCGGCGCGCCCGAGCTGGTCGAGCCGCGCCTCGAGCAGCGCATGGATGGTCGGCGGCACGTCGATGTCGGCGGCCGCCTGCGCCGCGCACCCAGCGCCCGTCGACCTCGAGCAGCGCGCCGCGGTCGATCAGCATCGACAGCATCTGCTCGACGTACAGCGGGTTGCCTTCGGCGGTGTCGACGATGCGTCGCCAACACGTCCTGCGGCAGGCCGGTGGTGCCGAGCAGGTTGGCCACCACCTGCGCCGGCGGCATCGTCGCTCAGCGGCTGCAGCACGATGCGCGTGGCGCCGGCCTGCTCGCCCCACTGCGGCACGTTCCTCCAGCAGGTCGTGGCGCGCGGTGGCGAGCAGCAGGATCGGCGCGCCGCTGGAGGTCGACAGCACGTGCTCGAGCAGATCCAGAAACGCCGGTCTCGGCCCAGTGGATGTCGTCGATCAGCGCCACCACCGGCCCGTCGGCGGCCAGGATCTCGAGCACCTTGCGCGCCGCCCAGTAGACCTCGTGCAGCGGGTAGTTGGCCGCGCTCAGGCCGGTGGCCGCGGCCACGCGATCGACCACCTCGTGGTCGCCGAGTAACGCCAGCAGCTTGGCCTCGCGCCTCTTCGGGCGAGTCGTCGTCGCGGATGTCGGCCGCGCTCGAGCATCACGCGCAGCGGCCAGAAGGTGATGCCGTCGCCGTAGGGCAGGCAGCGGCCGCGCAGCACGGTGGCGCCTGCGGTGATGCGCGTCACCACTTCATGCACCAGGCGCGACTTGCCGACGCCGGCGTCGCCGATCACCGTGACCATGCGCACCGTGCGCGTGTCGACCACCTCGCGGTACACGCGCGTCAGCTCGGCCAGCTCGGCATCGCGGCCGACGATCGTGGTGTCGCTGCGGCGCAGGTTGCCGTCGAGGCCGCGCGCGCTGACCAGGCGATAGGCGGGCACGCGCTGCGCCTTGCCCTTGAGCTCCAGCGGCTCGACCGCCTCGACCTCGACGGCATCGCGCACCAGCCGGTAGGTCACGTCGCCCAGGTAGATCTGGTTCTCCGGCGCCGCCTGCTCCAGCCGCGCGGCCACGTTCACCGCGTCGCCGGTGGCGAGCTTCTGGTCGGCGCCCGGGTCGTCGTTGGCCACCACCTCGCCGGTGTTGACGCCGGTGCGGTTGGCCAGCGTGACGCCGTAGCGCTGCCTGCAGGTCGTCGTTCACGCGCGCCAGCGCGTCCTGCATGCCGACCGCCGCGCGCACCGCGCGCAAGCGCGTCGTCCTCGTGCGCGCGCGGCAGGCCGAACACGGCCATGATCGCGTCGCCGATGTACTTCTCGATCTTGCCGCCGTGGCGCGCGATCTCGGCGGCCATGGCCTGGAAGTAGCGCTCCTTGACCTCGTGCATGGCCTCGGCATCGAGCCGTCTCGCCGAGCGCGGTGGAGCCCTTCAGGTCGCAGAAGACGATGGTCACCGTCTTGCGCACCTCGTGCACCGGCAGCGGTGCCGTGCGTGGCCAGTGGCGTACCGCAGTAACCGCACAGCCTGAATTTCGGCGGGTTCTCTTCGCCGCAAGCGGGACAACGAATCATCTTGTGCGGAGTCTAGGGGACGCCGGGACTGGAGCCGAGCCGCTCGGGGATCGCGCGCGCACCCACGGCCGCCGCGTCCGCTCGGCATCGGGGTGTTGCCCGAAGCGCCGGCTGCGGGCTGTCGCGGGCCGGTACAGTCGGTGCTTCGCCGCCGCTGCCATCGCCGTGTACGCCATCGAAATCGTTCAACGAGCCATCGACACCGCTGGGCCATGCTGGCCAACCCGGAAGGCATCATCGCGCTGGCGTCTGCCGGGGTGGCGGGAGCGCTGATCTTCGTCGGCTCGTTCGTCAAGACGATGATCCCGCTGCGCTGGCTGGGGTTGGGCAGCAACTTGGCATTCATCGTCTACGGGGCGCTGTTTCCATCCTGCCGATGCTGGTGTTGCACACGCTGCTGGTGCCGGTGAACCTGTACCGCCTGATCGAGATGATCCGGCTCAGCCGGCGCGTCAATGCGGCGGCCCAGGCGCAGGACACCTCGGGCTGTGGCTGCGGCCGTACATGAAACGGCGCAGGCTGAAGGCCGGACCGTGCTGTTTCGCAAGGGGCGATCTGGCCGTCACCTGTACATGCTGGCGGCGGGCCGCATCGAACTGGTGGAGATCGGCGACGAGTTGCCCGCCGGCCGCATCTTCGGCGAGATCGCCTTCTTCGCGCCCGACCGGCGGCGCACGAGACGGCTCGCTGCGTCGAAGACAGCGAGGTGCTGGCGATCAACGAGAGCACCGTGCGGCAGCTCTATTTCCAGAACCCGGAGTTCGGCTTCCAGCTGATCGGGCTGGTCGCCGGCCGCCTGACGGCTGACATCCGCCGCCTCGAGGCCACGCTCGCCGCGCGACCGCAAGGTGACGCGGCGGTGGTGCTGACTCGCCGATCAGCTCGGCATGACCACACCCGCAATCGCCCGCCAAGCCGCGCTGCCGTCTGCCAGCGCGCCCGAAGGCGGCTATCTCGTGTGCGAGGAGTGCGATGCCGTCTATCGCGGCCGCCCGGTGGCCAGCGACGCGGTGCTGCGCTGCCGCCGCTGCGGCGCGACGCTGGAGCGCGGCCACGGCCTGCCGCTCAATGGCCAGCTCGGGCTCACGCTGGGCGCGCTGCTGGTGTTCCTGATCGGCAGCCTGTCGCCGATCGTGACGCTCGAACTGAAGGGCAACCACTCGGCGGCCACGCTGCTGCAGGCGACCCGGCTGACCTGGGAAGCCGGCGGAGCATCTGGTGGCCGGGCTCAGCTTCGCCACCGCGTTCGTTTTTCCGCTGGGGGTGATCGTGCTGCGGCTGTGGGTGCTGGTGCCGCTGCTGCTGCGCCGGCCGGTGCCGCTGCTGGCGCCGGTGATGCGACTGCTGCGCTGGGTGCTGCGCTGGAGCATGGTGGAGGTGTTCATGCTCGGCGTGCTGATCGCCGTCGTGCGCTCGGCCGGTGCGTCCAACGTGGTGTTGGGCGCCGGGCATCTTCGCCTACCTGGCGTTGACGGTGCTGCTCACCGCGATCCACGCCGCCGGGCTGCAGGGCTTGTGGCGGGAGGCGTCGAGGTTGCGGGCGCCGGCGCACGTCGGCAGGGAGGCGCGATGAGCGAGGGCTATCCGGTCGCCAGCGATCTGGGCATCAGCGCGTGCGAGATCTGCGGCCTCGTGCTGGCCGCCGCGCCTGCCGGCGGCCGCTGGCGCTGCCCGCGCTGCCGCCACGAGCTGCATGCGCGCAAGCCGCACAGCGTGCAGCGCACCGCCGCCTGGCTGGTGGCCGCCACGGTGCTGTACCTGCCGGCCAACCTGCTGCCGGTGATGGCCACCCAGAGCGTGCTCGGCCGCGAGAGCCACACCATCGTCGGCGGCATCATCGAGCTGTGGACAACGGGTTCGCGCGAATTGGCGCTCATCGTGTTCATTGCCAGCATCGCCGTGCCGATGCTCAAGATCGCCGCGCTGACGCTGCTGGCCATCACCGCGCAGCGGCGCTCGCTGTGGCGCCAGCGCGAACGCGCCGGGCTGTACCGCTTGGTCGAGACCGTAGGACACTGGTCGATGCTGGACGTCTTCGTCGTGGTGCTGCTGGTCGGCATGGTGCACTTCGGCGTGCTGGCCAACGTCGAACCCGAGGCGGGCCTGCTCGCGTTCGGCGCCGTCGTGGTGGCCACGATGCTGGCCTCGGCGAGCTTCGACCCGCGGCTGATCTGGCCGCCGACCCCGGCCGCCGCGAAGCCCGCCGCGCATGGCTGAGTCCGACACCCCGCAGCGCGCGCCGCAGCCCGCGCTGCCCGAGCCGGTGCTGGCGCAGCAGAACCGGCTGCACCTGTCGCTGGTGTGGATCGTGCCGATCGTCGCGCTCGTGGTCGGCGCGGTGCTGGTGGTGCGTGCGCTGCTGCAGACCGGACCGGAGATCACCATCGAGTTCCGCAGCGGCGAAGGCATCGAGGCCGGGCGCACCGAAGTGCGCTTCAAGGAAGTCGTGGTCGGCCGCGTCAAGAGCGTGTCGCTCGTGGCCCGACCGCCAGAGGGTGCTGGTCACCGCCACACTGGACCGCAACGTCAGGTCGATCGCCGTCGACGACAGCCGCTTCTGGGTGGTGCGCCCGCGCATCGGCACCGCCGGCGTCAGCGGCCTGGGCACCTTGCTGTCGGGGGCCTACATCGGCGTCGACGCCGGCGCATCGCAGCAGTCGCGCACCGAGTTCGTCGGGCTCGACCAGCCGCCGCTGGTGCTGCGCGGCGAGCCGGGGCGCAGCTTCGTGCTGCAGCGCCGACGACCTGGGATCGCTCGACGTCGGCTCGCCGGTGTACCACCGCCGCGTGCGGGTCGGCCGCGTCGTCGGCTATCGCTGTGCGGCCAATGGCCGCGCGCTGGACATTCCAGGTGTTCATCGAGGCGCCGTTCGAGAACCTGGTGACGGCGAGCACGCGCTTCTGGCATGCCAGCGGCGTCGACCTGTCGCTCAACGCCGGCGGCTTGACCCTGCAACACGCAGTCGCTGGCCTCGGTGCTGGCCGGCGGCATCGCGTTCGGCGCGCCGCCCGACGCTGAGGCCGGGGCGCCTGCGCCCGGCGGCCAGCGCTTCAAGCTGTTCGACGAGCAGCGCCAGGCGCTGGCGCCTGACGACGGCGAGCCGATCCGCGTGCGCATGGTGTTCAATCAATCGATGCGTGGCCTCGTCGAGGGGGCGCCGATCGATCTGCTGGGCGTCGAAGTGGGCATCGTGCGCAGCGTGTCGTTGCTGGCCGACCCGGCGACGCGCACGTTGCCGGTGGAGGTCGCTGGCCGACATCTTCCCGCCGCGCCTCGGCGCGATGCGCGAGCGCTTTCTCGCGCGCGAGCCCGGCCGCAACGATCGCATGCTGCTCAATCGCCTGGTCGAACGTGGCCTGCGTGCGCAGGTGCGCACCGGCAACCTGCTCACCGGGCGGCTGTACATCGCGCTGGAGTTCACGCCCAAGCCGAGCAAGGCATCGTTCGACATGAACGAGGCCGTGCTGACCGTGCCCACCGTGCCGGGCGCGCTGGTCGACGTGCAGCCGCAGATTGCCGAGATCGTGGCGCGGCTGTCGCGCGTGCGCTTCGACGAGATCGGCAGCGACTTGCAGAGCGCGCTGAAGGAGGTGAAGCGCGGCCACCACGTCCCTGCAGACCGACGCTGGCCAGCGCCGACTCGTCGCATCAAGCAGCTCACACCCGAGGCGCAGGCCGCGATCGCCGACATGCGCCAGGCGCTGGCCACCGCCAACCAGACGTTGGCCAGCGCGCAGGCGACATTGCGCAGCGCCGAAGCCAACCTGACCGATTCGCAGGCGCCGCTGCAACGCAATGCCGCGCAGGCGCTGGCCGAACTGCAGCGCGCCGCGCAATCGCTGCGTGTGTTGGCCGACTACCTGCAACGGCATCCCGAGACGCTGTTGCGCGGCAAGCCCGAAGACTCGCCGGCGACCGGCCGGAGACAAGAAATGACACCGGCAGCGGCCCGTCGTGCTCGCGCCGGCAGCGGCGCTGCTGCTGGTCGCCCTCGCGGGCTGCGGCACGACGCCGCCGACGCACTATCACAGCCTGCTCGCGCCGCCAGTGAGCAGCGGCGCCGGCGGCGAAGGTGGTGCCGGCGCCGAGCGTGCAGTTCGAGGTGCTGCAGGTCACGGTGCCGGTGCAGGTGGACGTGCCGCAGATCGTGGTGCGCCTGCCCGACGAACTCGATGTCGGTGCTCGAGCACGAGCGCTGGATCGCGCCGCTGGGCGACGAGATTCGCGCGCTGGTCACGCTGCGCGTCGAGCAAGCGCTGTTGCAGGGCGTCGCCGGTCGCTGCGGCTGTGGCCGATCGTCCGTGGCGGGTGCGGCTCGACGTGCAGCGCTTCGATTCGATGCTCGGGCGCGCGGCCAGCGTGCAGGTGCAGTGGTCGCTGCAGCGCCGGCGGCGGCACGCGGCGCTGCGCTGCCAGGCCAGCTACGAGCAGCCCGTCGGGGCCGGCGCCGCGGCGCTGGCTGCCGGCCATCGTGCGCTGTTCGAGCGGCTGGGCGATGCGATCGGGCGCGCGCTGAAGGCGGCGGCCAGCGGCGGCACGCCCGTCGTGCGGTTGACGGCGGCGTCGCGCCGCGCGGGCGCGACGCGCAGCGCGCGGCCGCGGGCAACGCGGCCAATCGCTGGCGCACGCCATCGGCGGCCTGCGCGTTGCCGGCGGCCTGATAGACGTCGAGCGCACGCTCGTAGAACTCGCGCGCCGCCGCCGCGTTGCCGCGCGCGGCTTCGTTCTCGGCAGCGTCGATCAGATCGAGCGCGACGCGGTCGCTCAAGCCGAGCTTGCGATCGATCGCCAGCGCCTGCGCCAGCGCCGCGGCGGCAGCGTCGCCCTGGCCGAGCTGGCGTTGCGCGCGCCCGCTCAGGCGCAGCGCATTGGCGCGTTCGGCGCTTTGTTCATCGGCCTGCGCCGCGGCCCGCGTGGCCCACTGCAACGCGCCGTTGGCGTCGCCGCGCTGCAGCGCGACGTGGGCGCGCAGGTTGCTGAGCGTGGCGTCGAGTGGGCACGGCGTGCGCAGGCGGCTTGTGCGCGGCTCGGCCCAGGTCAGCGCGGCGTCGAGGTCGGGCTGCGTCGAGGTACAGCAGCGCCTTGCGCGTCGACGCGCGCGCCACCAGCGTGGCACCGTAGCGCTGTGGCGCGGCGAGGATGCGATCGACGCGGGCCAAGCGCGCCGGCCAGGTCGCCGCTGGCGCCTTGCACCAGCGCCAGGTTGAGCAACATCGCGCCGGCGAGATCGAAGTCCTCCACCGACTCGGCGGCCGCCAGCGCGCGCTCGTACGGCGCACGCGCCTGCACCGCATCGCCGCGCGCCCAGGCGCGCGCACCGGCCTGCGCCAGCGTGCTGGCGCTTCGCTGCGCCGGGTTCTGCGGCGGCGGCGTGCTGCCGCAGGCCGCCAGCAGCATGGCCGCGGCCAGCAGGCTCGCCGCTGCGGTGCATCGCGATGCCTGGCCGTCAGCGGGGTGTGGCGATGCGCAGCGCCGCAGGGTCATGGCTGTCGATCGGCAGGCCGACCGGCGGCGGTGGCGGCAACATCGAGCGCAGCGGCCACGACTCGCGCAGACCCTGCATGGTGTCGCGCGAGTCGTCGATCAGCGGCGCCGTGTCGTGCATGATGTCGGGCAGTCCTTGGCCGCAGCCGACGAGATGGTGCGCGCATCGCGCAGCACCGCGTCGAGGTTGCCGAGCAGCGTCGTCGGTCTTTTTCCAGCATGCGCGGCAGGCGGCTGTTGAGCGAGTCAGGCTCTTGTCGGCCTGCCCGATCAGCGTGCCCAGGCGCGCGATCTGAGCGGTTGGCTTCGCCCGAGCACCGTCTGCGCCTTGCGTGCCGAGGCTGCCGCACGCGATTGCGCAGGTCCTGCGCCAGCGCTTGCATCTCCTTGGCGGTGCCGGCCATGTCGCGCGACAACGCGTTGGCGTTCTCCAGCATCGCGTCGATGTCGCCGCGCCGCGCGCGCGCGGTGCCGGTGAGTTGCTTTGACGTCGTCGAGGATCGGCACCAGGCGCATGCGCAGGTCTTCGGCGATCTCGGTCAACGTGCCGCGCTTGCGAAAGCCGACCCGTGGATCGTTCTCGGGCAGCTGTTGCGCGGCGGTGCCAGGGCGCAGATCGATCGCCGCCGGGCGCAAGCTGCTCGCGCACGACGTCGGCGCGGGCATCGGATCTTCAGGTGCGAGTACGGCTCGGTCTCGATCGTCAGCACCACCTTGACGCTCAGGTCGGGCTGCAGGTGCATCTCCGAGATCTTGCCGATCCGAAAGCCGCTCATGCGCACCGGTGTGCCGGGGGACAGGCCGGTGGCGTCGTCGGCGAGGAAGTAGATCTGCGCGCGGCTCGTGAAGACGCCGTGCTGGTAGGCGATGCCACCGGCCAGCAGCGCGGCCAGCAGCACCGAAAGCACGATCAGCGCCACGATCTGGCGCCGTTGCCACACCAGGCGCGGCGTTTCGACGGGTGGCGACGGATCCGTCATGTCAGCAGCAGCACGACGGCGATCAGGTCGACCGCGATCACGAAGGTCAGGCTGCCGGCGCCCGCGGCGACCACCGCCTTGGGCAGCGCGCCGACCTCGGCATTGACCTGCAGCCCGTGGTAGCAGGCGATCGCGCCGATGCCGGCGCCGAACAGCGCACCTTTGGCGACCGACAACGGCACCTGCGCCACCGCCGCGGTGGTGAGGAATGAATCGAGTTCGTATTCGAAGGCGGTGCCCAGCGTGACGGCGCTGGCCACCAGCGCCGACACGATGGCGACGAACTGGAAGCAGCTCACCAGCGCCGCGGCCGATATCGCCGCGCCGAGCACGCGCGGCAAGACCACCTCTTCTTCATGCAGGATGTCGCGCCAGTGGGTCTCGTGGATGCCGCTGCGCAAGCGCATCAGCGCCACCTCGGCGGCAATCGCCACGCTGGAGCGCACGATGATGATCAGCGCCGTGACCAGCGGACCGAGCTCGCGGATGCCGCCCCAGACCACGGCCTTGAGCGCGGTGTCGTCGTCGTGCCCCAGCAACTCCAGCGCCCGCGTCACGACCACCGCGCCGAACAGCACCGCGACGCCCAGCACATAGGGCAGCGCCTGCACGCCGGTGACCTGGATCTGGCGCGCCAACGCGGCGCGCACCTCGGGCATGCGCAGCAGGCCGCGGCGCGAAAACGCATGGACCAGCATCGAGCCGTAGCCCAGCGCCAGGCGCGCGGTTGCCGAGATCATGCTTTCAACACGTCGCTTCCCTTGGACGATGATGCCGCAAAGGCCCGGCTTCACCAGCCGGGGTTGCCCGCAATGATCATTGTTTGACGAGGCTCGACACCACGGCATCCGCGGCCTCGCGCAACTTGGCTCGTGCGAGCGCGGTGCACTCGGCTTGCGTGGCGTTGGGCTTGGCGTCGAAGGCCATCGCGCGCTCGGCCGGCCGCATGATGATGCCGTTGGTCACGGTGAGCGGCGCCAGCATCACGCGGGCGGTGACCACACAGATCTTGTCCGCAGTGAAGCCGCCCGAGACCTGGCTGAAGAAGCCCCACTTGCGCGGCGGATACAGCTTCCAGATCGAAGCGGGTATCGCCTCGCCGACCACCGACCTCGCGCTCGCGGCATCGATCAGGTTCTCGGAGGACAGATCCAGCAGCACGCGCTGGCCCTTCGCCGGCGTGGCGTCAGCGGCCCACACGCTGGGCGCGGCGGCGATGCAGGCAACCGCGATGACGAGGGCGATGATATTCATGTTCTGCCTTTCTGCGACACGCGAGCGGTGGGATTGCATGCGCGCGCAAGTGTACGCAGTCGGCGACGCAGCGTGACCGCGGTCGCAACGGATTGCCGGAGCGGCCGGCAAGCTTGGTATGGTCCGGACGTCGATTCGTTGAAGAGGCACCATGCACGCACGCAAGACCGCCATCGTCACCGGCTCGGCCACCGGCGTGGGCGCGGCCACCGCGCTGCTGCTGGCGCGGCGCGGCTACGACGTGCTGATCAACTACGCCAAGAGCGAGCGCGAGGCTCGCGACTCCGAGGCGGCGTGCCGTGCCGCCGGCGCCGACACGCTGCTGGTGCAGGGCGACGTGGCCGACGACGCGGCGTGCCGGGCGCTCGCGCAAGCGGCCATCGCGCGCTGGCAGCGGCTCGACGCGCTGGTCAACAACGCCGGCGTCACCACCTTCAAGGGCGGCGGCCACTGGGACGCGATGGATGCCGAGGTGTTCCAGCACATCATGGGCGTCAACGTGCTCGGCACCTTCCAGATGGTGCGCGCCTGCGCGCCGCATCTGCAGGCCGCGCGCGGCGCGATCGTCAACGTGTCGTCGATCGCCGGCGCTTTGGGCATCGGCTCGTCGGTGCCATACATCGCATCGAAGGGCGCGGTCAATTCGATGACGCTGCACTTCGCGCGCACGCTGGCGCCGCAGGTGCGCGTCAACGCGGTCTGCCCGGGGTTGATCACGACACGCTGGTTCGTCGACGGCATCGGGCAGCAGAACTTCGAGAAGATCAAGGCCAACTACGAGCAGACCACGCCGCTGCAGACCGCGGCCAGCGCCGAAGACGTGGCCGACGCGGTGGTGTGGCTGATCGACGGCGCGCGCACCACCACCGGCGAGCTGCTGATGCTCGACGGCGGCCGGCACCTGGGTGGCACGGTGTCGGTGCCGCCGCGCGGCTGACGCGGCCGCACGGCGGCCGCGGCTCAGCGTTTGACGCTGCTGGCTTGGTACGTGGGCGGCTTGCGATGCTTCGTCGCCTGCTCGTAAGCGTAGGCGTATTGCAGCAGCCGCACGTCGCTCCATGCCGGACCGATGAAGCTCAGCCCCACCGGCAGCCCGGCGGCCGATTGGCCCATCGGCAACGTGACGTGCGGGTAACCGGCCACCGCTGGCGGTGAGGTGGCCGACGCGCCGCTGGCATCGCCATTGACGGTGTCGATCAGCCACGCCGGGTCGCCGGTGGGGGCGATCAGCGCGCTGATCCGTTTGGCCTTCAGCACCGCGTCGATGCCCAGCGTGCGTGAGTAACGCCGGCAATCGTTGAACACCTTGCGGTAGCTGGCGCTGTGGATGGTGCCCTTGGCCTGCGCCCGCTCGAACAGCTCCTGGCCGAACAGCGGCAGCACCTCGGCGGCGTGCGCCCGGTTGTAGTCGATCAGATCGGCCAGCGATTGGAACGGCAGGTTGGGGGCGAATTCGCGCAGGTACAGCGGCATCGCGTGCTTCAGCTCGGTCAGCAGCAGATCGAGCTCGGCTTGCTGGTATTTGTCGGTGTGCGGAATCGGCGCGTCGACCAGTTCGGCGCCGAGTTGCTCGAGCGTGGCCCGCGCCTGCTCGAACAGCTTGACCACGTCGCGCTGCGTGCCCGCCAGGTTGCTGGCCAGCCCCAGGCGCACACCGCGCAACGCTTGCGGGTCGAGGCGCTCGAGCGTCATCGCGGCCAGGCGTTTGTTCGCCGCGCGCGTGGCCGCGTCGCGCGGGTCGCTGCCCGCCATCGCCTGCAGCAGCAGCGCGGCGTCGCGCACGCTGCGGCACATCGGGCCCGGCGTGTCCTGCGTGAACGAGATCGGCACGATGCCGTCGCGGCTGAGCAGCCCGACCGTGGGCTTGATGCCGACCAGCGCCTGGATCGACGACGGCGACGTGATCGAGCCGTCGGTCTCGGTGCCGACACCGGCCGCGCACAGGTTAGCGGCCACCGCGGTGGCGGTGCCGGAGGACGAGCCGCTCGGGCTGCGGTCGAGCGCGTACGGGTTCAGCGTCTGGGCGCCGCGCGCGCTCCAGCCGCTGATCGAATGCACGCCGCGGATGTTGGCCCACTCCGACAGATTGGTCTTGCCGAGCAGCACGGCGCCGGCCTCACGCAGCCGCTGCAGCACAAAGGCGTCGCGCGGCACCTGCGCGCCCATCAATGCCGGCGAGCCGGCACTCGTCTGCATGCGGTCGGCGCTGGCGAGGTTGTCCTTCACCAGGATCGGCACGCCGTGCAGCGGCCCGCGCCAGCGGCCGGCGCGGGCCTCGTCGTCGAGGCGTTGCGCGATCGCTTCGGCGTCCGGGTTGAGCTCGATCACGCTGTTCAGCGTCGGGCCCGCGCGATCGAGCGCAGCGATGCGCGCGCCGTAGGCGCGCACCAGCGCCAGCGCGCTGGTGCGCTGATCGCGCAGCGCAGCGCCGAGTTGGTCGATGGTGGCTTCTTCGAGCGGGAGGTCCATGGCGGTCTTCTCGCCGGCGGCCGCGGCGCCCGTGGCCGCTTGCGCTCCCACGGTGCTCAGCGACAGCTGGAGAAAGGTTCTGCGATGCATGCGAGGGGTTCCATCGTGGTCATGCAGCGTCACCGCGCGGCCGCCGTGCGCGGCCAGCGCCTGAGCAGGCGCCGCTCGATCCATTCGAACACGCCCTGCGTGACCAGCGCCAGCACCGCGGCGGGCAGCGCGCCGGCCAGCAAGCGTGGCGTTGTCGTTGAGCGCCAGCCGGTGGCGATGCGCTCGCCGTAGCCGCCGGCGCCGATGAACGCCGCGATCGTCGCGGTGCCCACGGTGATCACCGCCGCCGTCTTGACGCCGGCCACCACCACCGGCATCGCCAGCGGCAGCTCGACCAGCCACCAGCGTTGCCACGGCGTCAGCCCGAGCGCGCGCGCGGCATCGCGCAGGCCCACCGGCACCTGCTGCAGGCCGGTGGCGGTGTTGCGCACCACCGGCAGCAACGCGTACAGCGACAACGCCACCAGCGCCGGCACGCGTGCCGATGCGCCCGAGCAGCGGGATCAGCATCGCGAACAGCGCCAGCGACGGCACCGTCTGCAGCACGCCGACCACCGCCATCACCGGCTGCTCGACGCGCGGCCACGCGGCCGCCGCCGTGCCCAGCGGCACGCCGATCAGCACCGCGGCGATCACCGACACCGCCACCAGCGTGAGGTGCTCGCGGGTCAGCCGCCACAGGTCGTCGCCGAACAGGCGCTGCCACCAGCTGGTGCGGCCGCCGCTGGCCGCCGACGGCGTGACGAAGCTGCGCGCGATGTCGGCGAAGGCGCGGCCGCGCAACTCGGCATCGCCGTTCATCTCGATCATGCGCTTGGCGTCGATGCGGCCTTCGAGCCCCTGCAGCGCCCGCCACGCGGCGGGAAAACGCGTCGGCACATCGAGCCGGTACAGCAGCACCGCGTCGTAGCGCGGAAAGTACTGCTTGTCGTCGTCGAGCACCGTCAGGCCGAGCGACGCGATCTTGGCGTCGGTGGAGTAGATGTCGGTCACCGCGATGCGCCCGGCAGCCAGTGCCTCGTACGAGATGCCGTGGTCGATGCCGCTGGGCTTTTGCGGCAGGCCGTAGCGCGCGGCCAGGCCCGGCCAGCCGTCGGCGCGGCCGAGGAACTCGTGCGACACCGCGACCACGAGCTGCGGGTGCCTGGCCAGGTCGCCGATCGTCTTGATGCCCAGCTGCGACGCCTGCGCGGCGGTCATCGCCAGCGCGTAGGTGTTCTGAAAGCCCAGCGGCACGCCGACGCCCAGGCCGAGCGGCGCGAGGTCGCGCCGCATCGTCGCGAGGTCGGTCGGCTGCGGGTGCTTCAGGATCTCGGCATCGATGGTGCCGCTGTACTCGGGGTAGACGTCGATCGCGCCCGGCCTTCAGCGCCTCGAGCACGACCGCGGTGTTGCCCAGCCCCTGGCGGTGCTCGGCCTTGGCGTGCGGCGCGGCGGTCTGCGCGATCACCTCGCCGAGGATGTACGACTCGGTGAAGCGCTTGGAGCCGACCAGCAGCGTGCCGGGGTCGGCCGCCTGGACCGCGACACCCACCAGCGCAGCGAGCCACCCCACGATGCAGCGGCGCATGGCCTCGCCCCGCGTGATGGTCAGAGCCGTCGGCATCGCGGTCTCCCGGCAATCGAACGAGGCCTCGCATTGTGGTGCAGGCACAGGAAAAAAGCCCGCCGGCGGGCGGGCTTTGAGGCGGCAGAGCAGCGCGCTCAATCCTCGAACTGGATCTCACCGTCCTGCGCGTCGAACACGATGGTGTTGCCGCTCAGCGTGCCGCGGGCCTTGATCAGCTTGCCGGGCGCGGCCGCCGCGAAGAAGGCGGCGCGGCCGATGACGTTGTCGTCGATGTCCTTGAACTCGTCGTCCGGGATGTTGGTGGTGTCGACGACGAAGCCCGCCAAGGTGACGTTGGGCTGCGACACGGCCGAGGCCACCGCCTGGATGATCACGCGGCTGTCGGGCTGCGCATCCCTGCAGTTCAAGTTCGGTCGCGATCACCGTGTTGTTGGCGCCCGGGCGGCCGCGGATCCTCAGGTTGTTGCCGACGGCGAGCTGGGCGAACGTCACGTTCTTGAACTCCGTCAGCGAATTGGTCTCGATCGTGATGCCGTTCAGTCCCGCCAGCGTGAGCGTGTTGGCGCCCTTGGACGCGACGTTGGCCTCGAAGCGGATGCTCTCGCGCAACGACACCTTGCTGGCGGTGAGCACGCCGGAGTTGAGACTGCCTTCGACCTCGACCTTGGTGCCGAGCACGAGGTCGGCCGGCCACGCCGCCCTCGAACACGGTGCTGCCCGTGGTGACCACGGCCTGGCTGCCGACCGTGAAGCTGCTCGCCGAGGTGAACTGCGTGATGAAGCCCTCGACCTCGAGCCGGGCCACGTCGCCGCGCGGGCCGTGGGGCTCGATCTTGCTGGCGGTCAGCGTGCCGCACACGTTGGTTGCCGGCGGGTTGCCGGCGCAGGCCGTGCCCTTGACCTCGACCTGCAGCCCGTTCCACGAGCCGGCCGGCATGTCGTTGATCACGGCATTGCCGGCCAACGTGACGTTCAGCGCACCGACCGCAAAGGTGGTGCCGCCGGCGCTGTGGTTCTTGACGAAACCCTTCACCGCGAAGGGCGGGCTGGCCTGGGTGGTCTTCTTCTCGACGAAGGTGGCCGAGATCGTGCCGTCGGACACCACCAGGCCGTGCACCTGCACGTAGTTGCCGGCCACGATCGGGCCGTTGCTGATCGTGGTGCCCGCGTCGGTGACGACGGTCTGCCCCATCACGACCATCTGGTTGGCGGTGACCGACTCGACGTAGCCCTTGGCGGCGCTGCTGACGGTGATCGTGTTTGCGGTGGCGCTGGAAATCGACCCATCGACGCGGGCGATCATGCCCACGCGCAGGTCGGACTCGGGGTGCGGGTTGTCGTCGATCCTGATGGTCGCGGTGTTCGACTGGAATTCCACGCCGTTGACCCACACGCTGCCGAACGCGGTGATCGCGCCCAGCGACACATCGGGCTTGTCGGTGCCGGTGCCGCCGATGCCGCCGCCCCCGCCGCCGCCACCACAGGCGCCGATCACGGCTGCGGCGGCCCAGGTGGCCATGGTCTTGAACAGTCTCATTGCACTACTCCTGTTGGCTCGAAGGCGCGGCCTTGCGCTCCTCGAAGTAATAGATGCCCAGGCCCACGCGCGCGCGCGGCGCGTCGGGCTTGTCGGGCGGGTTGGGCTGGTCGTGCGCGGCCAGCCACTTGTCGAGCTTTTCGAGCAGCGCCTGCGCCTGCACGCGCCGTGAGCCGGCGGAACTCGGGCAGCGCCTCGACCGGAATCGAGTGGTACATCACCTTGCGCTGAAAGCGAGGGTCGGTGTCGCCGTGCTCGATGTTGTGGTCGATGGTGTCGATCAGGTCGGCCACGTCGCGCCGAGGATCGCGATCTTGTCGACCGGGCTGCGTTGCGGCACATAGGCGCGTGCCACCAGCTCGAGCCGGCCGTCGTCGCGGCGACGCACCGCGCCCACGCGCACCAACTCATCGAGCACCGCGCGCACCGGCACGTCGCCGCTGTGGCGCCTCGACCAGCAGCGCAGGCCGCTGCCGGCGTCTTGCGGGTCGAGCGGCGCGGTTCGCCGCGCGCATCGGTGAAGTCGGGGTCGCGGGTCCAGCGCGGTGAGCACGCGCGCGGCGCGGTTGTAGCGCTCGGTTTCCACCGCAGCTGGCTGCAGGGGTTCGGCCACCAGGCGCTGCACGTCCTTGCGGGTCAGCCCGGAAAGGATCGACGCGCGCGAGATCGACGGCTTCTTGCCTGGAATGCCGAAGTCGGTGATGGCCACGTCGACGTAGACGCGCTTGGCGAGTTCCTCGAAGGCGTGGAATGACATCTGGTGGCGCAGCAACACACGAAACAACGGCCGCAGCAGACGGGTGACGGCGATGCGCAGGGCCAGCGGCAGGTCGTTGCGTGCATCCATTTTGGGAAATATATCCCAAATCAGTACCCTGTCAAGCCGAATGGCGCGGACCTCTTGATCCAGGTCAATCGCTTCGGACCTCCGGCCGCGAGCGCGCTGCGCCGCGGGTCAGCGCCGTCGCCGCGAACGCCGGGAGCACCATTGCCGGGCCGCACGCGTAAGCTGGCGTCACATGCCACGCCCGGCATCCATGGAGCGCCACCATGCCCGCCGTTGCCACCGCACGATTCCCCGCTCGTTCGGCCCGACTACCAGCTGCAGGACAACCTGTGGGCGGCCAGCGGCAGCGTGTTCCTCACCGGCACGCAGGCGCTGGTGCGGCTGCTGCTGATGCAGCGCGCGCGCGACGCCGCGGCCGGCCTGAACACGCAGGGCTTCGTCAGCGGCTACCGCGGCTCGCCGCTGGGCATGGTGGACCAGGCGATCTGGAAGGCCGGGAGCGAAGTTCACCGAGGCCGGCATCCGCTTCGTGCCGGCGATCAACGAGGAACTGGCCGCCACGCAGGTGCTGGGCACGCAGCGGGTCGAGTCCGACCCCGAGCGCACGGTCGATGGCGTGTTCTCGATGTGGTACGGCAAGGGCCCGGGCGTCGACCGCGCCGGCGACGCCATCAAGCACGGCAACGCCTACGGCAGCTCGCCGCACGGCGGCGTGCTGGTGGTGGCGGGCGACGACCACGGCTGCGTGTCGTCGTCGATGCCGCACCAGAGCGACCATGCTGTTCCAGGCCTTTCACATGCCGGTCGTGGCGCCGGCCAACGTGGCCGAGTACCTGGAGTTCGGCCTGTACGGCTGGGCGCTGTCGCGCTACTCGGGCAACTGGGTCGGCCTGACCGCGCTGTCGGAGGTGGTGGAAAGCGGCGCCACGGTGGACCTCGACGCGGTTCGGCCAGCGCGTCGACGCCTGGCGTCGACGCCGACGCGGTGCGCGCGGCCACCGGCCACCGCAGTGCCGGCCGACGGCCTGCACTACCGCTGGCCCGACCTGCCGTCGCTGCGCATCGAGTCGCGCCTGCACGACAAGCTCGCCGCGGTGCGCGCGTTCGCGCGCGTGAACTCGATCGACCGCGAGGTGATCGTGTCGCCGCAGGCGACGCGTGGGCATCGTCACCTGCGGCAAGGCGCACTACGACCTGATGGAGGTGCTGCGCCGGCTGGAGATCACGCCGGCGATGCTGGCCGCGGCCGGCGTGCGGCTCTACAAGGTGGGCCTGTCGTTCCCGCTCGAGACCGACGCGCCTGCAGGCCTTCGCGCGGGGCTTGCAGCGAGATCCTGGTGGTCGAGGAGAAGGCGCCGGTCGTCGAGGCGCAGACTGCGCGACCTGTTCTACAACGCGCCGGCGCACGAGCGGCCGCTGATCGTCGGCAAGCACGATGCGCAGGGCGCGCCGCTGGTGTCGGCGCTCGGCGAACTGCGGCCGTCGCGCCTGATCGAGATCGTCGCGCACTGGATCGCGCGCCACTTCCCAGGCGACCGCACGCTCGGCGACCACCTGCAGCACGTGCGCGACTTCACGCCGCCGGAGCTGCTGTCCAACGCCGGCGACGCGGTCAAGCGCGTGCCGTACTTCTGCGCCGGCTGCCCGCACAACACCAGCACCAAGGTGCCCGAAGGCTCGCGCGCGCAGGCCGGCATCGGCTGCCACTTCATGGCGGCGTGGATGGACCGCGAGACCGAAGGGCGTGATCCAGATGGGCGGCGAGGGCGTCGACTGGGTCAGCCACTCGATGTTCACCAAGGTGCCGCACGTGTTCCAGAACCTGGGCGACGGCACCTACTGGCACTCGGGCTACCTCGCGATCCGCCAGGCGGTGGCGTCGAAGGCCACCATCACCTACAAGATCCTGTTCAACGACGCGGTGGCGATGACCGGCGGCCAGCCGGTCGACGGCGTGATCAGCGTCGACCGCGTCGCGCGCCAGGTCGAGAGCGAGGGCGTCAAGAAGGTGGTCGTCGTCAGCGACGACATCGCCAAGTACGACAGCAGCAGCACCTGTACCCGCCGGGCACCGAGTTCCATCCCCGCGAGGCGCTCGACGCCGTGCAGCGCCGCCTGCGCGAGATCGCGGGCGTGACGGTGCTGATCTACGAGCAGACCTGCGCCGCCGAGAAGCGCCGCCGCCGCAAGAAGGGCGAGCTGGTCGACCCGGCGCGCCGCATCGTCATCAACGAGCGCGTCTGCGAAGGCTGCGGCGATTGTTCGGTGCAGAGCAACTGCGTCGCGGTGCTGCCGCGCGAGACGGCGCTCGGCCGCAAGCGCCAGATCGACCAGAGCAGCTGCAACAAGGACTACTCCTGCGTGAAGGGCTTCTGCCCGAGCTTCGTCGGCGTGCTCGGCGGCTCGCTGCGCAAGAAGGCCGGTGCGCTGGAAGGCGGCACGCGACCGACTTCGAGCGCCGCGTCGCTGCGCTTGCCGCTGCCGGCGCCCCACGCGTGGACCGGCCCCTACGACCTGCTGGTCACCGGCGTCGGCGGCACCGGCGTGGTCACCGTCGGCGCGGTGATCGCGATGGCCGCGCACCTCGAAGGCAAGAGTCGCGAGCGTGCTCGACTTCATGGGCTTCGCGCAGAAGGGCGGCTCGGTGCTGTCGTTCGTGCGCTGGGCCGACCGCGCCCGAGCGGCTGAACCAGGTGCGCATCGACACCCAGCAGGCCGACGCGATGCTGGCCTGCGACCTGGTGGTCGGCGCGTCGCCCGAGGCGCTGCAGACCGTGCGCCACGGCCGCACGCGGGTGCTGGCCAACGTGCACGAGGTGCACGTGGCCGAAGCGCTGCACAACCCCGATGCCAACCTGCGGGTCGATGCGTTGCTGCAGAAGCTGCACTTCGCGGCCGGCAAGGACCGCGTCGAGACCTTCGATGCGCAGGCGCTGGCGCAGGACTTTCTCGGCGACACGATCGTCGCCAACATCCTGGCGCTCGGCTATGCGTGGCAGCGCGGCCTGGTGCCGATGAGCCTGGCGGCGCTGACGCGCGCGATCGAGTTGAACGGCGTGGCGGTGCAGAACAACCTGCTGGCGTTTGCGCTCGGCCGCCTGGCGGCGGCCGACCCGGCGGCCTGCGACGCGCTTGCGCAGCGGTGGCGCGGCGAGCGAGCCCGTGCCCGATGTCGAGACGGTGGAGTCGCTGGTCACGCGCGGCGCCCTGCACCTCACCGGCTACCAGGATGCCGCCTATGCGCAGCGTTACGCCGAGCGTGGTGCGCCACGTGCAGGCGCACGAAGCCGCGCTCGGCGGCGATGCCAGCCTGCCGTTCACCCGCGCGGTGGCCAAGAGCCTGCTCAAGCTGATGGCCTACAAGGACGAGTACGAAGTGGCGCGCCTGTACACCGACGGCCGCTTCCGGCAGCGAGCTGGCGCAGCAGTTCGAAGGCGACGTGAAGCTCGAGTTCTACATGGCGCCGCCGCTGCTGTGCGCGCGCCAAGAACGGTCAGGCGCCGCGCAAGCTGCGGCTGGGCGGCGTGGCTGCTGCCGCTGCTGCGCGTGCTGGCGCGTGGCAAGCGGCTGCGCGGCGGTGCGCTCGACCTCTTCGGCCGCACCGACGAGCGGCGCATGGAGCGCGAGCTGATCCGGCAGTACGAAGCGCGCATCGACGAGTTGCTGCCGCAGTTGCGCATCGAGACGCTGGCGCTGGCCAGCGAGATCGCGCGCCTGCCGTTGAGCATGCGCGGCTACGGCCACGTCAAGATCGCCAACGTCGCGCTGGCGCGAGCCCGCGAGGCCGAGTTGCTGCACCGGCTCGATCCGCGGCGTTATCCGCGGCCGCCGAGCGCGCCGCAGGCCGGGCAGTTGCGCGGCATCGCGGTCGTCGCCCGCTGACTGGGTCTGGCCCCGTGTGGTAGAACGTGGCCGCTTGCGCGGCCTTGTCTCGTCGTCAAATGCTCGAAAACTTCAAACCCGTCGCCTTCGAACCCTATGGCCGCAAGCGCTCGTCGTGGCGGCTGCCGCGTTGGCTGGTGCTGTTCGTGGTGGGGGCCGCGGTCGGTGTCGGCGGCGTGATGGTGGTGCAAGAGCGGTTCATGCCGCCGCGCTTGTCGGCAACCGAGGCGTCGACGCTGACCGAACGGCTGGCGCAGGCCGAGCAGGATCGTGATCGTGCGCGCGCTGACCTGGCCGCCACCACGCAGCGGCTCGATGCCGTGGTGGCCGAGCGCAAGTCGCTGGCCGACGAGTTGGCGGCCGACCGCGAGCGCACCAAGCACAGCCGTGCCAACGAGGAATTCCTGATCGCCTCGTTGCCGCCCGACCCGCGCGGCGGCGTGGTCGAAGTGCGTGCCGCCCGCCTGACCAGGCAGCGCGGCGCGCTCGGCTACGAGGTGCTGCTCACGCGCAGCAAGGGCGGCGACGCGCCGCTGGCCGCGGTGATGCAGTTCGTCGTCAAGGGGGTGGCCGGCGGCGCCGAGCGCTTCGTCACGCTCGATCCGATCAAGGTGTCGGTGGCCGCCAGCCAGAGCCTGCGCGGCAGCGTGCCGCTGCCCGATGCCTTCACCCCCCGGCGAGACCACGATCCAGGTGCTCGATCGGGTGGGCGGCAAGCAACTCGGCATGCGCGTGATGCTGGTCAGCTGACGCTGCGATTGGGTGTCGTCGCGGCCGACGCTTCGATTCAGTCCCAGCGAGACGTGACCCCGCTGCACCGATGACCGCACCCACGATCGACGACCCGCGCGCGCTGCTGCGCGCGCTGTACGACGCCGCGGTGGCGCGTGCGTTGCCGGCGCAGGTGATGCAGCAGTTCCTGCCTGCTCCGCCGGATCCGATGCGCGGCCGCACGCTGGTGCTGGGCGCCGGCAAGGCCGGCGGCGCGATGGCGGCGGCGCTCGATGCGGCGTGGCCGAGTGATGCGCCGTTGTCGGGGTTGGTCGTCACGCGCTACGGCCACGTGCCGGCGGCATTGCGCGAGCGGCCCGGACGCATCGAGGTCGTCGAGGCGTCGCACCCGGTGCCCGATGCGGCCGGTGAGCGCGCCGCGCAGCGCATCGTCGGGCTGACACGGGGCCTAACCGCCGACGATCTGGTGCTGTGCTTGATCTCCGGTGGCGGCTCGGCGCTGCTCAGCCTGCCGGCCGAAGGCCTGACGCTGGCCGACAAGCAGCAGATCAACCAGGCGCTGCTGGCCAGCGGTGCCGCGATCGACGAGATGAACTGCGTGCGCAAGCACCTGTCGGCCATCAAGGGCGGGCGGCTGGCGGCGCTTGCAGCGCCGGCGCGCGTGGTGACGCTGCTGATCAGCGACGTGCCGGGTGACGACCCGTCGATCATCGCCAGCGGCCCCACGGTGCCCGACGCCAGCACCTGCGCCGATGCGCTGCGCATCCTGGCGCGTTACGGGATCACGATCCCGCCGCTGGCACGGGCCGGGCTGGACAGCGGCGCCTTCGAGACGCCCAAGCCCGGCGACGCGGCATTTCGCGGCCACACGGTGCACCTGATCGCCACGCCACAGCAGAGTCTGGAGGCCGCTGCCGCCCTGGCGCGCGAGCGCGGGCTCGATGCGCACATCCTGAGCGACGAGATCGAAGGCGAATCACGCGAGGTGGGCAAGGTGCATGCGGCGCTGGCGCGGGCGGTGCGCCGCCGCGGGCAGCCGTTTGCGCGGCCGTGCGTGATCCTCAGCGGTGGTGAAACGACGGTGACCGTGCGGCCCGGTGCCGGGCGCATCGGCCGCGGCGGCCGCGCCGGCGAGTTCGCGCTCGGCTGCGCGGTCGCGCTGCAGGGCGAGCCGGGCGTGTGGCTGCTGGCCGCCGACACCGACGGCATCGACGGCATCGAGCACAACGCCGGCGCCATCGTCGCGCCCGACACGCTGGCACGCGGCGCCGCGCTCGGCTTGAAGGGCGCCGATCACCTCGATCGCCACGATTCGTTTGGTTTCTTCGAGGCGCTCGGCGACCTGGTGGTCACCGGGCCCGACGCTGACCAATGTCAACGATTTTCGGGCGCTGCTGATCGCCTGAGTCGGACGCAGCCCGGCACCTGCGTGCCGGGCTGCGCCTGCGAAGGCGGCCGGCGCCGCGGTGTCGCCCGCGACGCCGCGCGGATCCGGCTCAATGCCGCGGCTGGATGCCGGCGATGGCCCACGAGCGGCTGTCGTTCGTCGGGCGCACCAGGTGCCACACCTCGTCGAACGGCTGCGCGCCGGACCCGGCCTCTTCGCGGATCAGGCCGTGGAAGTGAACGCTGACGATCTGCTGTTCGTTCTCCTGCGCGAAGTCGAGCAGTTCGGCGTTCAGCGTCACCACGTCGGTCTGCTGCGCGGCGTCGCCGCGGTCTTGCAGGTCCAGCCGCAACGACGAGAACAGCTCCGGCGTGGTGAACGCGCGCAGGTCGTTGACGTCGGACTTGTCGTTGGCCGCCTGCAGCCGGATGAAGATCATCTTGGCGATGCGTTCGAACGCCGCGGCGTCGAAGTCCGCCGGCAGGCTGGGCTGCGCGGGTTGCAGCGCGCCGGTGGTCGGTGCCGCGGCAATGCGGGGTGAGGCCGGCTCGGGCGGCAACATGGTGCGTGCAGTGGTGGTCGCTGGCGTCGGCATCGAGCCGCCGGCGTGGGCACCGGCGCCCGCCATCGCAAACGGCGCGGCCGAGCGGTTGCCGTTGCCGGCGAAGCGCCGCATCAACCAGCGCACGGCGACGACGGCGACGATGGCCAGCAGCGCGAGCATCACGAAGTTGGCCAGCCCTTCGCCCCAGCCGAGGTGACTGAACAGCGCCGCCAGACCCAGGCCCGCCGCCAGCCCGGCGATCGGGCCCATCCAAGAGCGTTTGGGCGCCGCTGCGGCAGCCGCGGCGCCGGTGGTGGCAGGCGCCGCCGCAGCGGCCGGCGCGCCCGCGTTGTTGGGTGGTGGCCGCCGGGGTGGCCGGCGTCTGCGCCGGCTGGGCCGGCTTGTCGGGCGCGGCGCGCTGCATGCCGGCAGGGCGGCCGCCGCCCAGGCGCTTGGCGTCGGCATCGGTGGGAATCAAGGCGCCGGCCAGGCCGGTCACCAGCAGGGCCATCAACCAGGTCTTCATGCTCAGTCCTTCAAGGGTTCGCAATTCGCGCAGCAAGCGTCAAGGTGAGGGCAGGGGCCCGCATCACAAGCATTGTGGGCGAATTCCCACTGCCTGCAACCCGGGGCTGCCGCGGGTCGTCTGAGTTGCACCGAAGGCGCTCGGTTCCCCAGCCGCCTGATTCAGCCGCGGGCCGATCAAACCGCGCCGGTCGTATTGACGTACAGCGCGTAAACAGAGTGGCTGGCGGCCATGAACAGGCGGTTGTTCTTGGCGCCGCCGAAGCACAGGTTGGCACAGCGCTCGGGCAGGTGGATCTGCGCCACCGGCTTGCCGTCGGATGCGTAGACACGCACGCCGTCGAGCTGCTCGGCCTGCGCGCCGGTGCTGCTGCCGAAGCCGCACCACACGTGGCCGGTGACGTCGACCTTGATGCCGTCGTAGGCACCCGGGCCCTGCGCATCGACGAACACGCGCTTGTTGGCCAGGGCGCCGTTGGCGCCGACGTCGTACGCCCAGATCTTGCGGTGCGGCGTGGCGCGACTCTCGACCACGTACAAGATCTTCTCGTCGGGCGAGAACGCCAGCCCGTTGGGCGCGTTGAGGTCGTCGATCACGCGCTGCAGCTCCTTGCCGCCGGGCGGCAGCCGGTACACCGCCATCGGCGTTTCGCTGTCGGCCGGCTCGCCTTCCCATTTGCCGAGGATGCCGAACAGCGGGTCGGTGAACCAGATGCTGCCGTCGCGCGCGCACACGATGTCGTTGGGCGAGTTCAGCCGCTTGCCCTCGAAACGATCGGCCAGCACGGTGATCGAGCCGTCGTATTCGGTGCGCGTGATGCGGCGCGTCAGGTGCTCGCAGCCGATCAGCCGGCCTTGGCGGTCGCGCGCATGGCCGTTGGCGTTGTTCGACGGTGCGCGGAACACACTGGTGACGCCGCTGGTGTCGTCCCAGCGCAGGATGCGGTTGTTCGGGATGTCGCTGAACAGCAGGTAGCGCCCGTCGCCGAACCACACCGGCCCCTCGGCCCAGTAGAAGCCGGTGGCCAGCCGCTCGACGGTGCCCGAGAACAGGCGCAGCGCCAGGAAGCGCTCGTCGAGCACCTCGATGCAGGGGTCGGGCAGGCGTGCGTTGGGGGTGAAGGGCGTGCTCATCTGGGGGTCGTCGAGGGTCATCGCCGGACTGTAGCCGCCGGGCGCAACGTGTTCGAACGCGATGGCCCTTACTTCATCAGCCCGGGCATCCACAACGAGATGGCTGGGACGTAGGTCACGAGCAGCAGCGCGACGCACATGGCGCCGTAGAACGGCCACAGCTCGCGCGACACCTGCTCCATCGTGACCTTGCCGATGGCACAACCCACGAACAGCGTCGGCCCGACCGGCGGGGTGATCAGGCCGATGCCCAGGTTGGTGATCATGATCATGCCGAAGTGCACCGGATCGATGCCGAGCTTGACGATCACCGGCAGGAAGATCGGCGTGCAGATCAACAGCATCGGTGCCACGTCCATGAAGGTGCCGAGCACCAGCAGCAGGATGTTCACCAGCAGCAGAAAGACGTATTTGTTGTCCGAGATGAAGAGGAAGAACTGCGTCACCTTGGCCGGGACCTGCAGGATGGCCATCATGTAGCCGAAGGCGACCGAGAAGCCGATCAGCATCATCACCATCGCCACCGTCTTGACGACGCGGTGCACCAGGTGCGGCAGGTCGCGCCACTTGTAGTCGCGGTAGATGAAGAACGTCACCGCGAAGGCATAGACGCAGGCCACCGCGGCCGACTCGGTGGGCGTGAAGACGCCCGACAGGATGCCGCCCATGATGATGACCACGGTGACCAGGCCCCACAGCGCCTCGCGCACGATCTTCGGCACCTCGGCCAGCTTGATCGGCTCGCCCCGGGGCAGGTCGCGCTTGTGCGCCGTCCAGGCGACCAGGCCGATCAGGCACAGGCCGAACAGCAGCCCGGGGAAGATGCCGGCCAGGAACAGGTGCGCCACCGAGATCGTGCCGCCGGCGGCGAGCGAGTAGATGACGGCGTTGTGCGAAGGCGGGATCAGCAGCGCCTGCACCGAGCCGCAGATGGTGACGTTGGTCGAGTACACACGCGGGTAGCCGGCCTTGACCATCTGCGGGATCATCACCGAGCCGATCGATGCGGTGTCCGCGACCGACGAGCCCGAGATGCAGCCGAACAGGCTGCTGGCCAGGATGTTCACGTAGGCCAGGCCGCCGCGGATGGCGCCGACGAAGACGCGCGCGAGGTTGATCAGCCGCGCCGCCATGCCGCCCTCGGCCATGATGGCGCCGGCCAGCACGAAGAACGGGAATCGCCAGCAGCGCGAAGTCGTCGGTGCCGTCGGAGATCTTGAGGATCACCGCCTCGAGCGGAATGTCGACCCAGAATGCGGCGATCAGCGCCGACAGTCCGAGGGCATAGGCGACCGGAACGCCCAACGCGCACAGCAGTGCGAACGAGCCGAGCAGGATGAGGGCGTCCATGGCTACTCCAGATCGGTGGGCTGATCGCTGTACATGAGCGAGGTCGCCGGCGGCGCGCCGACCCATCGGCGCTCGACGAGGAACAGCAGCGTCAGCAGGCCGGCGATCGGGATCGGCAGATAGACGATGCCCTGCTTCAAGCCCGGAAACTCCGCCATCGTCTGGTACCACGTGACCTGGCACAGGTGCGCGCCGTAGCCGAGCATGAAGGCGGCGGTCAGCCCCACGCACAGGTCGGCGCCCCACAGCATGGCCAGGCGCAGTTGCGGGCGCACCGCGTTGAGCAGCGCCTCGACCGCGATGTGCACGTTGGCCCGGTAGACCGCCGCGCCGCCGAGGAAGGAGAACATCACCATCATCACCACGGCGGCCGGCTCGGGCCACGACAGCGGGCGGTTCATCGCGTAGCGCATGAACACGCCCAGCGGAATGATCAGCGTGATCACCACCAGCGCGGCGCCGGAGAGCACGATGCAGCCGATGTAGGTCCACTCCATCGCGCGCGCGTAGCGTTGTCTTGCATCCATGACCGGTCTCCCTCCCGCGGGGCCGCGCCGGTGCCGCGGCGCCTCTATCAGCCGCTGCCCCCGGCCGTGCGCGGTGCAGCACTCACCCGCGGGCGGCGGCGCGCCCGCGACTCACGAGTCCACTGGGCTACTTCGTGTCCTGGATGCGCTTGAGCAGCTCGGCGTACTTGCTGCCGTACTTGTCGCGTATCGGCTGCGTGGCGGCGTAGAAGGCGGGCTTGTCGGCCTCGACGAACTGCACGCCGGCGGCCTTCAGCTTGGTCGTGGCGTCGGCGACATAGGCGTCCCACAGCGCGCGCTGCTCGATCTGCGCTTCGCGCGACGAGCTTCCTGACGAGCTCCTGGTCGTCCTTCGACAGCGCGTCCCAGCTGCGCCTGGAGAAGACGAAGATCTCCGGAATGATCAGGTGGCCGGTGAGGCTGTACACCTTGCTCACGGTGTAGTGGTTCTGCGCCAGCAGCGTCGGCGGGTTGTTCTCGGCGCCGTCGACGACACCGGTCTGCAGCGCGCCGTACAGCTCGTTGAAGCCCATCGCGACGCCGTTGCCGCCCATCGCGTTCATGGTCTCGACGAAGATGGGGTTGCCCATCATGCGGATCTTCATGCCCTTCAGGTCGGTGGGCTTGGTGACCGGCTTGTTGGCGTACACGTTGCGCGTGCCGGCATCCATCCAACCGAGAACGACCAGGCGCGACTGCGGGCTGGCGGTGACGCGGTCGAGCAGGTCCTGGCCGATCGGGCCATCGATGACCTTGCGCATGTGCGCCTCGTCGCGGAAGACGAACGGCAGGTTGAAGACGTTCAGGTCATCGACCACCGGGCCCATCGCGCCCACCGAGATGCGCGCGATCTGCAACGCGCCCACCTGCGCCTGCTCGATCATCTCCTTCTCGCCGCCGAGCTGCATCGACGGGTACATCTGGATCGTGATGCGCCCTTTGGTGGCCGCATCGAGCTTCTTGCCCATGCGCTGGATCGCCTCCACCGTGGGGTAGCCGAGCGGGTGCACGTCGGAGGCCTTCCACACGGTCTGCGCCTGCGCCACCAGCGGCGCGGCGGTCCAGGCAGCAGCGGCCAGTGCCGCGCCGACGGTGATCACGGTTCTGCGGTTGCTCATCACGATGTCTCCAAGGGGTTGTTGATGGAACGGAGCTTCAGCGGGCTCACTCGAACGGGCCGGTGCGCACGAAGGCACCGCCCTGGTAGATGCAGGTGGGGTCGTTGAGATCGATGGTCGGCTGCCTGGCCTCGAGCGCGGCGCGAAACTTTTCGGAACTGTCTTGCGCCCGGAACCCGATGTGGCGCGCCGACGTGTTGTCCCACCAGACGTTGCTGTTGTCGGACATGCCGTACACGATGGCGTGGCCGAGCACCGGGGTCGTGAGGCAGGCGGTGACCAGGCGATCGAGGTCGTCGTAGCTGAGCCAGGTGGCCAGCATGCGGCGGTCCTTGGGTTCGGGAAACGACGAGCCGATGCGCAGGCATGCGGTCTCGATGCCGTAGCGGTCGAAGTAGAAGCGCGACACGTTTTCGCCCCAGGCCTTGCTCAGGCCGTAGGCGCCGTCGGCGCGCACCGGGTCGCGCGGCGAGATCACCTCGTCTTGCCGGTAGAAGCCCGTCACGTGGTTGGAGCTGGCGAACACGATGCGCTTGACCTTGTGCTTGCGCGCGGCTTCGTAGAGGTTGACCACGCCCATCACGTTGGCCGCGAGGATCGGATCCCACGCTTGCTCGGTGCTGACGCCGCCCAGGTGGACGACCGCATCGACGCCGTCGAGCAGCGCGAGCACCGCGTGCCGGTCTTCGAGCGCGGCAGGCCGCACTTCCTCGCCAGCGGCGGCGGCGCCGAGCTCGGCCTTGTCGGACACGCGCAGCGTGCTGCACAGGCGCTTCAGGCGCGGGCGCAGCACGCGGCCCAGGCCGCCGGCGGCACCGGTGAGCAGCAAGCGGTTGAATGACATCGTCGTCGAGAGCGCGTGGTCGGCGAGGGTTGCCGGGGTTGCCGTAAGTTGTATGTTGTCGTACAACATGGTCGTCGAAGCGCTGCCGGCTGTCAACGCAGGCACGGGTTTCCACCGAAGGCACGATGCACACCGACCTGTCGCCCCGCCGCCCGCGCACGCTGGCGCTCGAACTCGTCGACGCGCTCGGCGGCCGCATCCGCACCGGCACGCTGGCGGCCGGCGACAAGCTGCCCACCGAAGCCGCGGTGATGGAGGAGTTCGGCGTCAGCCGCACCGTGGTGCGCGAGGCGATCTCCAAGCTGCAGGCCGCCGGCCTGGTGCACACCCGCCACGGCATCGGCACCTTCGTCATCGATGCGGCGCCGGTGCGCCGCGCCTTTCGCATCGAGGCCAAGCACCTGGCCACCTTGAACGACGTGATCGCGGTGCTCGAGCTGCGCATCGGCGTCGAAACCGAGGCCGCCGCGCTGGCGGCGCAGCGCCGCAGCAAGGCCAACCTCGGGCTGATGCGCGAGGCGCTCGACGACTTCGCGCGCGCCGTCGAGGCCGGGCGCGACTCGGTGGCCGCCGACTTCCGCTTCCATGGCGAGGTCGCGCGCGCGACGCAGAACTCGCACTTCGCCGGCCTGCTGACCACGCTGGGCGCCAAGATCATCCCGCGCGCCCGGCTCGACCCGGCCGACGCGCTCGACGACGAGCGGCGCGCCTACCTGCGGCGGGTGCACGCCGAGCACGAGAGCATCTTCGATGCCATCGCCAACCAGGATCCCGACGCCGCGCGCGCGGCAATGCGCACGCATCTGGCCAACAGCCGCGAACGGCGGCGCCGCGCCGGGCAGGCCGCCGAGGCCTGAACGCGTGTGCGGTGCCGAGTCTTGTACGATGACTGATGACTGAACCGCCTCCGCCCGCTTGCGCGCGAGCCCTCTGCCCCTCGCGCGGCCAACGGCGAGAATTCGGCCGGCAGGTTCACGCAAGAAGGGAGCGACTTCAATGAAGTACAAGGTCTTGCAGTACGGCAAGCTGATGCCGTCGCTGGAAAAGCAGCTGGCCGAAACCTTCGACTGGCACCGCCTGGTCGACGAGGCCGATCCGAAGGCGTTCGTTGCGGCGCGCGGCCGCGAGTACGTCGGCCTGGCCACCGCGGGCTTTGCCGATGCGGCACTGATCGACGCGCTTGCCGTCGCTGAAGGTGATCTCCAGCTTCGGTGTCGGCGTCGACAAGATCGACCTCGCCGCCGCCGCCGAGCGCGGCATCCCGGTGGGCAACACGCCCGACGTGCTGAACGACTGCGTGGCCGACCTCGCGTTGGGGCTGATGATCGACGTCTCGCGTGGCATCGGCGCGTCCGAGCGTTATCTGCGCGCCGGCTCGTGGGCCAAGGGCGCCTACCCGCTGCAGCGCAAGGTGAGCGGCAAGAAGCTCGGCATCGTCGGCCTCGGGCGCATCGGCCACGCGATCGCCAAGCGTGCGCTCGCTTTCGACATGGACATCCGCTATCACAACCGGCGGCCGGTGATCGACACCTCGATCGCCCACGAGCCGTCGCTGGTGGAGCTGGCGCGCTGGTGCGATTTCCTGCTGGTCATCGTGCCGGGCGGCGCCGCCACCCATCACCTGATCAACGAGGCGGTGCTCGATGCCTTGGGCAGCAAGGGCTTCCTGATCAACGTGGCGCGCGGCTCGGTGGTCGACGAGCCGGCGCTGGTGCGCGCGCTCAAGGAGCGCCGCATCGCCGGTGCCGGCCTCGACGTGTTCGCCAACGAGCCGCAGGTGCCGGCCGAGCTGATGGCGCTCGACAACGTGGTGCTGGTGCCGCACATCGGCAGCGCCACCGTCGAGACGCGCGCCGCGATGGCGCAGCGCGTGTTCGACAACCTGAAGTCGTACTTCGACAGCGGCAAGCTGGTCAGCCAGGCCGCGGCATGATGATCCTCTAGGAGCGTTCTGTGAGAGAAAACCGCCTGCGCACGTTGTGGCAACAGAACAAGCACGCCATCAACGGTTGGCTGGCCATTCCCAACGGTTTCAGCGCCGAGGTGATGGCCCACCAGGGCTGGGACACCCTGACGATCGACATGCAGCACGGCGTCATCGACTACGGCCAACTGGTGCCGATGCTGCAGGCGATCAGCACCACGCCGACGGTGCCGATCGTGCGCGTGCCCTGGCTGGAGCCCGGCATCGTGATGAAGAGCCTGGACGCCGGCGCCTACGGGATCATCTGCCCGATGGTCAACACGCGCGAAGATGCGCAGCGCCTGGTCGCCTACACGCACTACGCGCCGCGCGGCAGCCGCAGCTTCGGCCCAGTGCGCGCCACGCTGTACGGAGGCAGCGATTATCCGAGCAAGGCCAACGACACGATCGTCGTGTTCGCGATGATCGAGACCAAGCAAGCGCTCGACAATCTCGACGACATCCTGTCGGTCGAGGGGCTCGACGCGGTCTACATCGGCCCGTCGGACCTGTCGCTGTCGCTCGGCTGCCGGCCGGTGCTCGACGACGTCGATCCGCCGGCCGCGCAGGCGATCGCGCACATCCTGGCGCGCGCCAAGGCCCACGGCGTGCGTGCAGCCGTCCACAACGCATTGCCCGAGGTCGCGAAGGCGCGCGCCGCGATGGGCTTCGACCTGGTGACGGTGAGCTCCGATGCGCGCATCCTCACCGCGGGCTCGCAGGAGTTGCTGAAGGCGATGAAGTAGCCGCCGTCGGCGCCACGGCGGCGCGGTCGCGGCGGCGCGCCCTACGGCTGGCCCATCGGACTGGCTTTCATGCGCTCGCTGGCGCAACGCATGAACTCGCGCCCCTGCTGCGGCTCGCAAACCTTGAACGCCGCCGCCTCGGCGGCGCAGCGCTTGGCGTCGTCGCCATCGAGGCCGCTGCACTGCAGCGGGTTGGCCAGCAGGAACTCGCGGTCGCACACGAAGTGCGCTTCGCCTTTGATCGGGCCGCACTGGGCGGCCATCTTTTGATGCCGCTCGCAGCGCGCGAGCTCGATGCCGGCGCGGCCGCTGCAGTCGATCGTGTGGGCCTGCAGTGGGCTGGCGAGCCAGAGCAGGCCAGCGGCGACGCCGGCTGCGCCGGACGACTTGCGAGCTCGCACGGGTTCAGGATGGCACTCCTCCTGGGCGGGACGGGTTGCGCGCCGTTCAGGCCGGCGATTGTTGCAGCAGCTGCGCCACCACGGCGATGGCGATCACTTCGGGCTCCTTGCCGCCGATGCCGGTCACGCCGATCGGACAGGTCAAGCGCGCCAGTGCATCGGCCCCGATGCCGCGCTCCTGAAAGCG
Organism: uncultured beta proteobacterium; assembly: GCA_963827645.1. GTDB lineage: Bacteria > Pseudomonadota > Gammaproteobacteria > Burkholderiales > Burkholderiaceae_C > JAEUPI01. Next base: position 38,527 of record CAWHBZ010000044.1, read on the forward strand.
GTGCACGAAGCGCGCGCGTTTGGTGGCCGAGCCGATCAGCCCGAGGTAGGCGAAGTCGCCGCGCCGAAGAATGGCCTCGGTGATGCGCAGGTCGAGCTCGTGGCTGTGCGTCAGCACGAGGAAGCAGGCGCCCGCGCGGCGCCCGCGCCACCTCGGCCTCGACCGGCTCGACGCACAGGCGCTCGATGTGCGGCGGCGACGCTCCGAGCCGGAAACTCGCTGTCGCGCTCGTCGATCCACTGCACGCGGCAGTCGATGCCGGCCAGCAAGCGCGGCGATGGCGCGGCCGACATGGCCGGCGCCGTACAGCTGCAAGTGAAAGCGCGGCGCCGGCGCCGGCCACGCCGACAGCGCGGCCGCGACAGCACCTGCCAGCGCAGCGTCAGCACGCCGCCGCAGCATTGGCCCGAGCGACGGCCCGAGCGCGATTTCGCGCTCGATGCGGCGCGCGGCTGCGCCGCCATCGGCCAGCAGCGTGCGCGCGTGTTCGATGGCCTGCAGCTCCAGATGCCCGCCGCCGATCGTGCCCACCACGGCGTCGGCGGCCACCAGCATGCGCGTGCCGGTCTCGCGCGGCACCGAGCCCTTGAAGTGCGACCACTTCCACCACGATCGCCGGCGCGACCCGCGGCCAGCCAGCGCGCGCCGTGTCGTGCACGTGCGGTTCATCGCGCCTGCCGACGTTCACGGCCGTGCGGCGCACGCGCCTCATGCCGCGCGCGCACCGCGTTGATCGCGTCGAGCACGGCCTCGGCCGTGGCCGGCGCGCGCAACGGCGGGTCGACGCGATGATGGCCGACCGCCGACACCGCATCGCGGATCGCGAAGAACACCGAGAACGGCAGCAGCAGCGGCGGCTCGCCGACCGCCTTGCTGCGGTGGATGCTGTCGGCCACGTTGTCGGCCTCGAAGAGGCGCCACGTGGAACTCAACGGGCAGTCGTTGGCGGTGGGGATCTTGTAGGTGCTCGGCGCGTGCGTCATCAGCAGGCCCGATCTGCGGGTGCCACACCAGCTCTTCGGTGGTCAGCCAGCCCATGCCCTGGATGAAGGCGCCCTCGATCTGGCCGATGTCGATGGCCGGGTTGAGCGAACGGCCGACGTCGTGCAGCACGTCGGCGCGCAGCAGGCGCGACTCGCCGGTGAGCGTGTCGACCACCACCTCGCTGACCGCCGCGCCGTAGGCGAAGTAGAAGAACGGCTGGCCCTGCAGCGTCTCGCGGTTCCAGTGCAGGCCGGGCGTGGCGTAGAAGCCGTCGGCCCACAGCTGCACGCGGGCCAGTAGGCCTGCTGCACCAGGTCGGCGAAGGCGACGCGCGTGCCGCCGGCCGCGACACGGTGTCGTCCGGCGAAGCGCACCTGTTCGCCGGCGCACGCCGATAGCGCTCGGCGGCGAACGCGGCCAGCCGCTCGCGGATCTTGCGCGCGGCGTCCTGCGCCGCCTTGCCGTTCAGGTCGGCGCCGGTCGATGCCGCGGTGGCCGAGGTGTTGGCCACCTTCTGCGTGTCGGTGGCGGTGCAGCGCACGCGCGCGCAGCGGCACGCCGAGCTCGTGCGCCACCACCTGCGCCACCTTGGTGTTCAGGCCCTGGCCCATCTCGGTGCCGCCGTGGTTGACCAGGATCGAGCCGTCGGTGTAGACGTGCACCAGCGCGCCGGCCTGGTTGAGGTGCGCCAGGTTGAACGAGATGCCGAACTTCACCGGCGTCAGCGCGAGCCCGCGCTTGAGCACCGGGCTCGCGGCGTTGAACGCGGCGATCTGCCTCGCGCCGCGCGCGGTAGTCGCTGCTCTTCGACCAGCTCGTCGACCAGGCGTGGATGACGTTGTCGTCGATCGTCTGGCCGTACGGCGTGACGTTGCGCTCGGTCGGTGCCGTAGAAGTTGGCGCGCCGCACGTCGCAGCGGATCCTTGCCGAGCGCGCGCGCGATCTCGTCGAGGATGGCCTCGATCACGATCACGCCCTGCGGCCCGCCGAAGCCGCGGAACGCGGTGTTGCTCTGCGTGTTGGTCTTGCGCCGAGTAGCCGTGCATCGCCACGTGCGGCAGCCAGTAGGCGTTGTCGAAGTGGCACAGCGCGCGCGTCATCACCGGGCCCGACAGGTCGGCCGAGAAGCCGGCGTTGCAGATCAGCGTCGATCTCGGCGCCGAGCACGCGGCCGTCGTCGTCGTAGCCGACCTCGTAGTCGTAGTCGAAGCCGTGGCGCCTGCCGGTGACCAGGAAGTCGTCGTCGCGGTCGGGCCGCAGCTTCACCGGCCGCCCAGCCGGCGCGCGGCGAGCGCCGCCGACGCAGGCGAAGAGCGCCGACTGCGACTCCTTGCCGCCGAAGCCGCCGCCCATGCGCCGGCACTCGCACCTGCACGCGGTGTGCGTCGAGCCGAGCGCGTGCGCCACCACGTTCTGCATCTCGGTCGGGATGCTGCGTCGAGCAGTGCACCAGCATGCCGCCGTCCTCGAGCGGGATCGCGTAGGCGATCTGGCCTTCGAGGTAGAACTGCTCCTGCCCGCCGACTCGACAGCGAGCCCTGCAAGCCGGCGCGGCGCGGCGGCGATCGCGGCCTGCGCGTCGCCGCGCACCAGGTGCATCGGCGGCAGCACGTACTGCTGCCTGCGCATGCGCGTCGCGCGCGGTGAGCACCGGCGGCAGCGGATCGATCGTCGAGCACCTTTTCGCCTGCGCCGCGGCGCGGCGCGCGGCATCGCGCGTGTGCGCGAGCACCACGAACACCGGCTGGCCGAGGTAGTGCACCGTGTCCTCGGCGAGGATCGGGTCGTCGTGCACGATCGGGCCGCAGTCGTTGCGGCCGGGGATGTCGGCGGCGCGCCGAACACGTCGACCACGCCGGGCAGCGCGCGCACCGCGTCGAGGTCGATCGCTTTCAAGCGCGCCGTGCGCCACCGGCGACAGGCCGAGCGCGGCGTGCAGGGTGCCGGCGAGCTCGGGCATGTCGTCGACGTAGGTCGCCTCGCCGGCGACGTGCAGGTGCGCCGACTCGTGCGGGTGCGGCACGCCGACGCGGCGCCGGCGCGCGGCGACCGGCGTCGTCGGGCGGCTGCGGGCGTCGGATCGGCGAAGGCTCGATCGGCTGAGCGGCTTCGTGCGGCTTGTTCATCCTGGCACCGCCGCTCGCGGTCGCCGGCGCACGCTCCACACGCTCGACGGCGTGCGGCGGCAGCGCGTCGCGCGCGCGCGTTTCGAGCCAGAAGCGCTGCAGCAGGTTGCCGCCACCTGCGGCGGTAGGCCGGCGCTGGCGCGCAGGTCGGTCAACGGCTTGAAGTCGCTGCGCCAGCGCGGCGCGCGCGCTGCACCGTCGCCTCGTTCCAGCGCTGGCCGATGCACCGCTGCTTCGACCGCCGCCGCGCGCTTGACGGTCGCCGCCATGCCGCCGAACACGAAGCGCGCGTCGCTGACGCGCTCGCCGTCGAGCGCACGCGAAAGCGCCGAACACCGCGGAGATGTCGCTGTCGAAGCGCTTGGAGATCTTGTAGGCGCGCAGCTGACGCGGTCGAGCGCCGGCAGCGGCACCTCGATCGCCTGCACGAACTCGCCGGGCTCGAGCCGGTTCTCCATGTAGTCGGCGTAGAAGTCGGCCAGCGGCAGGCGGCGCGTGCTGCTCGCCGCGGCGCAGCAGCAGCTGCGCGTCGAGCGCGATCAGCACCGGCGCGCTGTCGCCGATCGGCGAGCCGTTGGCGACGTTGCCGCCCATCGTGCCCGCGTGGCGGATCGGCGGCGAGGCGAAGCGCAGCCACACTTCGGTCAGCGCGGGCAGCGCTGCGCCAGCGCGCGCCCAGGCGTCCTCGAGCGACGCGCCGGCGCCGATGTGCAGCGCGCCGTCGCGCACCGTCGATGCGCTTGCAGCTCGGCCACTTCGCCGACGTAGACGATGTCGCCCAGATCGCGGAACTGCTTGTTGACCCACAGGCCGATGTCGGTGGCGCCGGCGAGCAGCCGCGCCTGCGGTGCGCGACGCGCAGCGCGGCCAGCGCCGTCAGCGTGCGCGGCGCGCGGAAGCGGTCGCTGCGGCCGGCGCCAGCGGCGCTCGGCGCCGCGTAGTGAACGCGCTGCGCGGCAGCTCGCGCAACGCGGCCGCAGCGGCCTCGGTCGCAGGCGCTTCACCGGCGGCAGCTCGGACATGCGCTCGCCGGCGTCGAGGATCGGCCGGTAGCCGGTGCAGCGGCACAGGTTGCCCGACGAGCTCGTCGGCCAGCTGCTGGCGCGTCGGCTGCTGCCGCTTGCCGACGTGGCGCTCGTACAGCCGACAGCGACATCACGAAGCCCGGCGTGCAGAAGCCGCATTGCGAGCCGTGGCAGTCGACCATCGCCTCCTGCGCCGGGTGCAGCGTGCCGTCGTCGGCCGCCGTCAGGTCCTCGACCGTGAACAGCGCCTTGCCGTGCAGCGTGGGCGAAGCGGATGCAGGTGTTGACGGTCTGCAGCGCGCAGCCTCGCCGCCGCGTCGCCGGGCTCGCCGACGATCCACGGTGCAGGCGCCGCAGTCGCCCTCGGCGCAGCCTTCCTTGGTGCCGGTGCAGCGCGCGTCCTCGCGCAGCCACTCCAGCACGCGTGCGCGTCGGCGCGGCATTGCTCACCTCGACCAGCGGCCGCGATGGAAGAAGCGGATCGCTCGAGGAGTCATCGTCTGCGCAGCCATGGACGGAAGGCGCAGAGCGCGACCCGAGGATTTCCCTGCCTGTGCTGCCAGGGATGAGGCCCGACTATAGTCCACCGGCCGATGAGCGGCGGTCGCCTACAACGCGCCGGGCGCTGCCGCTTGGCACGCGACCTGCACCAGCGCTTGCCGACATGGACGATGCTCGGCGGGCGGCCGGACCGGGTCGACCACACTGGTGGCCGCCGCACCCATTGCAAGCGCCGGCGGCCATTCCGGTGCGCGGCAGACGACCATGAGCGCGCCCCGGCTCGAGCTGACGGCATCGCCAAGCGCTACCCCGCCGTGGTGGCCAACGACGGCGTCAAGCTGACGGTGCAGCCCGGCGAGACCCACGCCGTGCTGGGCGAGAACGGCGCCGGCAAGTCGACGCTGATGAAGATCATCTACGGCTCGGTCAAGCCCGACGAGGGCAGCGTGCGGTGGAACGGCCAGCCGTGTGCGATGCGCAACCCGCAGGAAGCGCGGGCGCTGGGCATCAGCATGGTGTTCCAGCACTTCAGCCTGTTCGACACGCTGACCGTGGCCGAGAACGTCTGGCTGGGCCTGGACAAGAGCCTGACGCTGGCCGAGGTGACGCACCGCATCACCGCCAAGGCGCGCGCGAGTACGGGCTGGACGTCGATCCGGCGCGGCCGGTGCACACGCTGTCGGTCGGCGAGATGCAGCGGGTGGAGATCATCCGCGCGCTGCTGACCAACCCCAAGCTGCTGATCCTGGACGAGCCGACCTCGGTGCTGACGCCGCAGGCGGTGGAGAGGCTGTTCGTGGTGCTGCGGAAGCTGGCGGCGGAGGGCTGCAGCATCCTCTACATCAGCCACAAGCTGCACGAGATCCGCGAGCTGTGCAACGCACTGCACCGTGCTGCGCGGCGGCAAGGTCACCGGCGATGTGCGATCCGCACGCAGGAGAGCAACGCCTCGCTGTCGCGCCTGATGATCGGCGCCGAGCCGCCGGCGCTGGAGCACCGCGACGCGCATGCCGGGCGACGTGGTGCTGCAAGGTGCAGGGCCTGCCGCTGCCGCGCGAGACCAGTTCGGCGTCGACCTCGACGGCATCGCGCTCGAAGTGCGCGCCGGCGAGGTGGTCGGCATCGCCGGCGTCTCGGGCAACGGCCAGCAGGAGCTGCTGTACGCGCTGTCGGGCGAGGACACGCGCGCGCCGCCGGCGCGATCCAGGTGTTCGGCCAGGACGCCGCGCGCCTCGGCCCGCGCGCGCGGCGCGCGCTGGGCCTGCATTTCGTGCCCGAGGAGCGGCTGGGCCGCGGCGCCGTGCCCACGCTGGCGCTGGCGCACAACCTGCTGCTCACGCGCACCGAAGCGGTCGGCCGGGGCGGCTGGATCGCGCATGCGGCGCGCTGGAGCGAGCAGGCGCTCGCATCATCGAGCGCTTCAACGTCAAGGCCGGCGGCCCGGATGCGGCGGCGCGCAGTCGCTGTCGGGCGGCAACCTGCAGAAGTTCATCGTCGGCCGCGAGATCGATGCCAACCCGAAGCTGCTGATCGTGTCGCAGCCGACCTGGGGCGTGGACGTGGGCGCCGCCGCGCAGATCCGCGGCGAGATCCTGGCGCTGCGCGACGCGGGCTGCGCGGTGCTGGTGGTGAGCGAGGAGCTGGACGAGCTGTTCGAGATCAGCGACCGGCTGCACGTGATCGCCAAGGGGCGGCTGTCGCCGTCGAGCGTGCCGCGCGCGACAGGCGACGGTCGAGATGATCGGCGAGTGGATGAGCGGGCTGTGGCCCGACAGCCGCCGCCGGCGCGCCCGGAGGAGGCAGCCGCATGCTTAGGCTCGAACCGCGCCCGCAGGCCTCGCAGTTCTGGAGCCTCGCCTCGCCGCTGCTGGCGCTGGCGATCACCGTGGTGATCGGCGTCGTGCTGTTCGCGCTGCTCGGCAAGGACCCGGTGCGCGGCCTGCAGGTGTTCTTCTGGGAGCCGATCAAGAGCGCCGTACGCGCTGGGCGAGATCGATGGTCAAGGCCACGCCGCTGCTGCTCATCGCGCTCGGCCTGGCGGTGTGCTTCCGCTCCAACGTGTGGAACATCGGCGCCGAAGGCCAGTTCGTGATCGGCGCGGTGTGTCGCCGGCGGCGTGGCGCTGCTGGCCGGCAAGGACACCGGCCGCTGGATCGTGCTGCGCCATCCTGCTGGCCGGCGTCGCTGGGCGGCATGGCCTGGGCCGGCATCACGGCGCTGCTGCGCGACCGCTTCAACGCCAACGAGATCCTGGTCAGCCTGATGCTGGTGTACGTGGCGAGCAGGTGCTGAGCTACCTGGTGTTCGGCCCGTGGAAGGACCCGGCGGGCTACAACTTCCCGCAGACCAAGACCTTCGAGGCCGTCGACGCAGATGCCGCGGCTGATGGCAGGGCTTCGCGCGTGAGCATCGGCGTGCTGATCGCGCTGGCCGGCGTGGCGGCGCTGTGGGTGTTCCTGTTCCGCACCCGCGCGGCTTTGCGCAGCAGGTGGGCGGGCTGGCGCCGGCGGCGGCGCGCTATGCCGGCTTCTCGTCGCGCAGGGCGCTGTGGATGGCGCTGCTGATCTCGGGCGGCGCGGCCGGCCTGGCCGGCGCGCTGGAGGTGGCCGGGCCGCATCGGCCAGCTCACGCCTTACGTGCCGGCCGGCTACGGCTTCGCCGCCATCATCGTGGCCTTCGTCGGCCGGCTGCACCCGGTGGGCATGGTGTTCTCCGCCATCCTGATGAGCATGTTCTACATCGGCGGCGAACTGGCGCAGTCGCGCCTGGGCCTGCCCAAGTCGCTGACCGGCGTGTTCCAGGGCCTGCTGCTGTTCGCGCTGCTGGCCTGCGACACGTTGATCGCTATCGCATCCGCGTTCGTCGCGCCGCCTGCCTGAGCGATCAACTAGGACGGCATCGACGCATCGACGACGTCCTCCCGGCGCGACCCGGCGATCCATGCCGCGCCAGGATGACCGCTGCATCCGCATGCATCGCGTTCAAGCCCCGTGACCGCCATGACGTCCGGAGCACTGAATGGAATCCTACGCACTGCTGCTCGCCGCCACGCTCAACGCCGGCACCGTGCTGGCGATCGCCGCCCTCGGCCTGCTGATCAACGAGAAGGCCGGCATCGTCAACCTCGGCGCCGAGGGCATGATGCTGTGCGCCGCCATCGCCGGCTTCGCCACCGTGGTGCACAGCGGCAACGACTGGCTGGCCTTCGCTGCCGGCATGGCCGCCGGCGCGCTGCTGGCGGCCGTCTTCGGCGTGCTGGTGATCTGGCTCAACACCAACCAGTACGCCACCGGGCTGGCGCTGAGCCTGTTCGGCGCCGGCTTCTCGGCCTTCGTCGGCATCAAGTACGTGCAGGAGAAGCTGCCCGAGCGGCCGCGCTTCGCGATGCCCGTGCTGGGCGACATCCCGTTCGTCGGGCCGGCGCTGTTCCGCCAGCACCCGATGGTCTACCTCACGGTGCTCGGCGCGGTGGCGCTGGCCTGGTTCCTCTATCGCTCGCGCGCCGGGCTGGTGCTGCGCTCGGTCGGCGAGTCGCCCGAATCGGCGCACGCGCTGGGCTACCCGGTGCGCCGCATCCGGCTGCTCGCGGTGGTGGTCGGGCGGCGCGCTGTGCGGGCTGGCCGGCGCCTACATCTCGGTGATCTACACGCCGCTGTGGGTGGAGGGCATGGTCGCCGGCAAGGGCTGGATCGCGCTGGCGCTGACCACCTTCGCCACCTGGCGGCCGGCGCGCGTGCTGCTCGGCGCCTACCTGTTCGGCGGCGTCACGATGCTGCAGTTCCACCTGCAGGGCGAGGGCGTGGACGTCCCGAGCCAGTTCCTGACCATGCTGCCGTACCTGGCGACCATCGTGGTGCTGGTGCTGATCTCGCGCAACCCGGCGTGGATCCGCATCAACATGCCGGCGTCGCTCGGCAAGCCGTTCTATCCCGGCTCGTGACGTCAGCACGGCATCGCATAATCGCCGCCTTCGAGATCGATCGCGCTTTCCATCCCTGGAGGACACATGACGACCAGAACAAACGTTCGCTGCTCAAACTCGGCGGCTTCGCGGCCGTGGCTGCGGCCGCGGCGCTGGTGGGCTGCGGCAAGAAGGAAGAGCCGCCGGCACCGCAGGCGGCCGCCCCGGCGCCGGTGCGCCCGCCGCGCCGGCCGCGCCGGCCAAGCCCGAGCCGCTGAAGATCGCCTTCGCCTACGTCGGCCCGGTGGGCGACGGCGGCTGGACCTTCGCGCACGACAACGGCCGCAAGGCGGTCGAGAAGGAATTCGGCGACAAGGTCGTCACCAGCTTCGTCGAGAACGTGCCCGAGGCGGCCGACGCCGAGCGCGTGTTCCGCGACATGGTCGGCCAGGGCAACAAGCTGATCTTCGGCACCACCTTCGGCTACATGGAGCCGATGCTGAAGGTGGCCGCCGACGCCAAGGACGTGAAGTTCGAGCACGCCACCGGCTACAAGACGGCGCCGAACATGCGCACCTACGACAGCCGCACCTACGAAGGCGCCTACATGGCCGGCGTCATCGCCGGCAGGATGACCAAGAGCAACACGCTGGGCGTGGTCGGCTCGATCCCGATCCCCGAGGTGATCCGCAACATCAACAGCTTCACGCTGGGCGCGCAGACCGTCAACCCGAAGATCAAGACCAAGGTGGTGTGGGTCAGCGAGTGGTTCAACCCGCCCAAGGAAACCGAGGCCGCCACCGCGCTGATCAACGGCGGCGCCGACGTGCTGATGCAGAACACCGACTCGTCGGCCGTGCTGCAGACCGCCGAGAAGAAGGGCAAGCGCGCCTTCGGCTGGGACAGCGACATGACGGCCTACGGCCCGAAGGCGCACCTGGGCTCGGCGGTCATCAACTGGGCGCCGTACTACGTCAAGGCGGTGGCGCGACGCGCTGGAGGGCAAGTGGTCCGACCGGCAAGACCTGGTGGGGCGTCAAGGAAGGCGCGATCGACATGGTCTCGGTGGCCGCCGACGTGCCGGCCGAGACCAAGGACAAGATGGACGAAGGTCAAGGCCGGCCTGAAGGACGGCAGCTTCGTGATCTGGAAGGGCCCGATCGTCGACAACACCGGCAAGGAAGTGCTCGCGAAGGACGCGGTCGCCGACGACAAGTTGCTGGGCGGCGTCAAGTTCTACGTCAAGGGCGTGGAAGGCAAGGTGCCCGGCGACAAGTAGAGTCGCGCTGCCTGCGCTGCGCCGCCAAGAGCGGCCGCCCCCGGTGGCGGCCTGCTTTCGTTGAGGCCCGCGGTGCGCGACACTGCGACGTCATGAACTTCGACGCCATCCCCCGCTCCGCGCTGCCGGCCTTGCTGCGAGCGCATGCCCAAGGCCGAGCTGCACATCCACATCGAGGGCTCGCTGGAGCCCGAGCTGATCTTCAAGCTGGCGCAGCGCAACGGCGTGAAGCTGCCCTATGCCGACGTCGAGGCGCTGCGCGCGCGCCTACGCCTTCACCGACCTGCAGAGCTTTCTCGACATCTACTACGCCGGCGCCAGCGTGCTGCTGAAGGAGCAGGACTTCTTCGACATGGCGTTCGCCTACCTGCGAGAAGGCGGCAGCCGACAACGTGGTGCACGCCGAGATCTTCTTCGACCCGCAGACCCACACCGAACGCGGCGTGCCGATCGAGACCGTGATCGTCGGGCTGTCGCACGCGCATGCGCCGCGCCCATGCCGAGCTGGGCATCAGCTCGGCGCTGATCCTGTGCTTCCTGCGCCACCTGAGCGAGGAGGCGGCGTTCGCGACGCTGCGAGCAGGCGCTGCCGCTATCGCGCACCACTTCATCGGCGTCGGGCTGGACAGCAGCGAGCGCGGCCATCCGCCGGAGAAGTTCGCGCGCGTGTTCGCGCGCTGCCGCGAGCTCGGCCTGCACCTGGTCGCGCATGCCGGCGAGGAGGGGCCGCCGGCGTACATCGAGGCGGCGCTCGACGTGCTGAAGGTCGAGCGCATCGACCACGGCGTGCGCTGCGTCGAGAGCCCGGCGCTGGTGCAGCGGCTGGCGCGCGAGCGCATGCCGCTGACGGTGTGCCCGCTGTCCAACGTCAAGCTGTGCGTGTTCAAGACCATGGCCGACCACAACCTGCCGGCGCTGCTCGACGCCGGGCTGGTGGCCACCGTCAACAGCGACGACCCGGCCTACTTCGGCGGCTACGTCAACGACAACTTCGTCGCCGCCTTCGAGGCGCTGCCCCAGCTTGGCGCGCGCCAGGCCTGGCAGCTGGCGCGCAACAGTTTCGACGCCAGCTTCGCCGACGAAACCCACAAAGTCGCGCTGGCGTGCGGCGCTGGATGCGACTTTTTCCGAAGCGGCGCGCGGTTCGTCGTAACCGGCACCTTCCGGACAAGGCGCCGGACGGGCACAATCGGGCCACATCCTCTCAGGCGCGAATCGATGGACGCTTCACGGCGCGACTATTTCCGCCAGGCCCGCACGCTGCGGCGGCAGCTCGGCGCTTTGCTGGTCGCTGGCCTGTTGGTCAACTGGCTGATGTCGTACGTGACGTGGCGCTGGCTCGAGCTGCTGTGCGTGGCGCTGCTGCTGGCGTGCGCTGCGGGGGTTTTCGTCGTGACGGCACGCCTGTTCACGCGCCACTATCCGACGATCTCGCTGTTCAACGACCGGCTGTGGTTTCGCGGGCTGCGCGAGCAGGTGGTGATGCTGCGCCACGTCAGCGACGCACAGCTCGTCGAATCGCGCCTGGCCGGCTGGACCCGGCGCTCGATTCGGCTGCGGCTCGACGACTCGGGTTCGGACGACGCCGACGACGATGCCGAGCAGCTGCTGATTCCGCTCGACGCCGTGGACGCCGATCCGAACGAGGTGCTGAGCCTGATCCGCGAGCGCGCGGCGCTGCAACGCGACAGCCGGTCGTTCACTGAGCCTGGGGCGACGAGCGGCGCTGCGCCCGTCGGTGCGCGCCGCGTCGGCGGTGTCGACGTCGGGCGTCGTCGTATAGTGGGTCGAAGCGTTCGTGTGCCCGATGACCCCGATCGCCGTCGTCACCACCGTGGCCACCCGCGCCGAGGCCCAGAGCCTGGCGCTGGCGCTGGTGCAGCGCCGCCTGGCGGCGTGCGCGCAGATCTCGCAGATTCACAGCATCTACCGCTGGCAGGGCCAGGTGCAGCAGCGAGGCGGAGTGCCGCCTCGTCATCAAGACCACGCGTGAGCGCTATGCGCAGGTCGAGCAATTGATCCGCGAACTGCACAGCTACGAGCTGCCGGCGATCCACGCGTTGGCGTTCGAGGCGATCTACGCGCCGTACGGCGAATGGATCGCGCAATCGTGCGAGGCCGAATCCCGATCGACGAACTGACCTCACGGAGTGTGTGAATGAGCATCCTGTCCCAAGCCAACCCGGAACCCGCGGCGCCCACCGAGCGCAGCAGTTCGATGGAAGAGCGGCTGTCGTTCCAGTCGCGCTTCGTGCTGGTGTTCGGCGAAATCGACGACAAGCTCGCGCTGGCCACCTGCCGGCGCCTGCTGGCGCTGTCGGAGCAGTCCGAGGCGCCGATCACTCTGCTGGTGTCGTCGCCCGGCGGCCATGTGGAGTCGGGCGACGCGATCCACGACATGATCCGCTTCGTGCGGTCGCCGGTCACCACGGTGGGCTCGGGCTGGGTGGCCAGCGCCGGCTGCCACATCTTCCTGGCGCCGCCCAAGGAGCGGCGCGTGTGCCTGCCCAACACACGCTTCATGATCCACCAGCCGGCCGGCGGCGCCGGCGGCCAGGCCACCGACATCGCGATCCAGGCCAAGGAGATCCTGCGCACCCGCGAGCGCATCGCCAAGGTGATCGCCACGCAGACCGGCAAGTCGCTGGCCAGCGTGCTGGCCGACATGGAGCGCGACTTCTGGATGAATGCCGAGGAAGCCGTCAAGTACGGCATCGTCTCGCGCGTCATCGAGCGGCAGAAAGACCTGGCCTGATGGCCCCCTGCTCGCTGCGCTCGCTTCCCCCGAGGGGGATCAGGCCCCTTCGGGCGGCCGGGCGGGGCCTGAGATGTTGCGCCTTCACGGCTTCTGCCAGTCGGGCAACACCTTCAAGGTGGCCTTTGCGCTGCGCGCGATGGGCCTGCCCTACGAGAGCGTGTGGGTCGACTTCATGAACGGGCAAACGCGTGATGCCGCCTGGCGCGCCAAGACCAATGCGATGGGCGAGGCGCCGGTGCTCGACGACGGGCCGCTGCGCCTCACGCAATCGGGCGTGATCCTGACGCACCTGGCGCGCAAGAGCGGGCGCTTCGGTGGTCGCGACGAGGTCGAGCAGCGCGACATCCTGCGCTGGCTGCTGTTCGACAACCACAAGTTCACCAGCTACTTCGCGACCTACCGCTTCATGCGGGCGTTCGGGCCGGCGGCGCCCGACCCGGCGGTGCTGGCGTTCCTGAAGTCGCGCATCGACGGCGCCCACGGCATCGTCGACAAGCACCTGGCGTCGAACCCGTGGCTGGTGGGCGACGCGCCGACGATCGCCGACTTCTCGCTGTCGGGCTACCTGTTCTACCCGGTGGACGAGAGCGGCATCGACGTGGCCAGGAGCCATCCGCACATCGGCGCCTGGGTGCAGCGGCTGCGCCGTGTCGACGGCTGGGGCGACCCGTACGAGGTGCTGCCCGGCGAGCGCATCGCGCCGCGCTGGGTGAGACCGGACGAATGACAGCACCTGCGTGCTGTCATTCGCCTGTCGAACCGGTCGGGCATGCAGGCCCGACCGTGGGCAGTCAGCGCTTGATCGACGACACCGACACCGGCGTGCGCAGCCGCACGCGCCGCGGCGGCTCGAGCGCCGGCCGCGAGATCGGCGATGCCACGTGCATTCGGCCGCGCAGCAGCGGCGTCATGCGTTTGGCGTGCAGGCCGTACAGGCGGTCGAGCTCCTGGCGGATGCGCGGCGGAAACCCCATGCGGTTGCCGCGCCGGTCGACCATCAGGTCCATCAACAGGCGGTCGACCCGGGGCACGTCGGCCCAGCTGGTCGCGATGCGGTTGGCGATGCGCGGGTAGTGGCGGCACAGCTGCTTGGGGTGCATGCCGTTGGGGATGCTGCGCAGCCACGCGTGCGTGTGGCTCAGCATCACGCGGTCGTCATCGATCAGCGGCGCGCGCGTCTGCGACCAGTCGGCACCGTGGACTCTGCGCCGCATGCGCCCGAGCCAGCCGCTCAGCAGTTTGCGTACGCTCAGAAGGACAGCTTTCAACGACATGACATGGCAACGGGCGGGCGCGGCACAAGGCTGCGCCCACCCGGCGACTCCCGAATTGGCACTGACCGACAGACTAGCGATACTGGCGCGCTCCCGGTAGCCCCAGGACCGTGGGGAAGCGGTCCGGAGCGAGAAATTCTTGGCGCCTGTTGCTGCTGCCGCACAGGACCGTGTCCGAGCTGCGATGACCTCTGCGGGGCCCGTGTCACGCGGGGGCGATGGACGGCAGCGCATACAGTGCGGGCAGGGGGTGGCGCGGCGTCAAATTCGCGACTTCTTCCCGACTTGCGAACCGTTGCGCGCATGACTCGAGACATCCGGAAGGGAACCCATGAATCAAATTGACAAGGCAACGCGCTTTCGCGCCTTGCATGAAGCCGCGGGTGCTTTCGTGATCGGCAACGCCTGGGACGCCGGTTCGGCGCGCGTGCTGGCGGGTGCCGGTCTGGTCGCGCTGGCGACCTCCAGCGGGGCCACGGCCGGGGTGCTCGGCCGGCGCGACGGCTCGGTATCGCGCGACGAAGCCATGGCCAACGCGAGCGCGGTGGCCGCAGCCTGCGACCTGCCGGTGTCGGGCGACCTCGAGAATGGTTACGGCCACGATGCGCAGGCGGTCGTGGAGACCATTCGCGCGGCCGCGCAGGCCGGCCTGGTGGGCGGCTCGATCGAGGACTACAGCGGCCAGGCCGCGTTGCCTCTGTATCCGCTGCAGCAGGCGGTGCAGCGCATCGAGGCGGCGGTGCAGGCGGCGCGGGCGTTGCCGTGGCCGTTCTTGCTGACCGCGCGCTGCGAGAATTTCCTGCGCGGCAACCCCGACCTCGACGACACCATCGCACGCCTGCAGGCCTACGAGCGCGCCGGTGCCGACGTGCTGATGGCGCCCGCGCTGCCCGACCTCGATGCCGTGCGGCGGGTCTGCGCGGCCCTGCGCAAGCCGTTCAATTTCATGGCGGGCATTCGCGGCAAGTCGTTCTCGGTGGCCGAGTTGCAGGCCGCGGGCGTCAAGCGCATCAGCCTGGCCACTTCGCTGTATCGCTGCGCGATGACGGCGCTGGCCGACGCTGCCCGCGAGGTGCAGACTGCGGGCAGCTTTGGTTACCTCGAGCGTGCGATGTCGACGCCAGACTTCAATCGTTTGATGCAGGGCTGATGCCGTGATGCCGGATCGGCAGGCCAGCGCCGTTGTCGCCAAGCGCTCCCGGGTGCGCCGCGCGGCGGCCGCCGTGGCCGTGGCGTGGGCCGGCCACGCGATCGCCGGCACGCCGCTCACGCAACCGCAGGCCGAAGGTCCGCTGACCACCCGCACGATCGAATTCGCCGACCTGTCCGACCCTGCACGCGCCGACCGCCGCTTGCCGATCAAGGTCCATGTGCCGCAGTGGACAGGCCCGTTTCCGGTGGTGGTGATGTCGCACGGCGGTGGCGGCAACTGGGATTCCAATCACGCGCAGGCGCGTCACCTGGCCAGTCACGGCTATGTGGTGCTGGCGCTGGAGCACGTGGCGAGCAACACCGAGCGCCTGCGTCGGGGCATGCGCTTCGGGGCCAACCTGAAGGCGATGACGCGCGATGCGTCCGAGGTGCTCGGGCGACCACGCGACGTGGCGTTCGCGCTCGATCAGGCGCAGCGATGGAATCAATCGCACGCCGAGCTCAAGGGCGCCTTCGACATGACGCGCGTGGCCGCGATGGGTCACTCGTTCGGCGCCTACACGGCGCTGGCGGCGTGCGGCGCACGCCCGGCGCTCGACTGGCTGGAGCCGCGCGTCGAGCCGGGCAAGGGCCTCGGGCCCGACTTGAGCGACGCCCGCGTCAAGGCCTGCGTGGCACTGTCGCCGCAAGGCCCGGGCGAGCCGTTCTTCCTCGAGGACAGCTTCGCCACCATCAACCGGCCGGTGCTGGGCATCAGCGGCTCGCGCGACGAACAGCAGGCCGCCACGCCGGCCAACCGGCGGCGCTTCTTCGAGCTCGAGCCGGTGGGCGCCAAGGTGTTCGTGTGGCTGACCAACGCCGATCACTCGGCGTTCTCCGATGCCACCGGCTCGCGGCGCACCAGCCCGCCGTCGCGTTCGCGCGCCGACGTGCAGCCGATCGTGCGCGCGGCGACGCTGCTGTTCCTCGAGGCGCACTTGCGCGGCGACGCCGATGCCGATGCACGGTTGTCCGAGCGTGGTTTGCAACCGTTGGCGCAAGGCGTGGTCAAACGCGTCGAGGTGCTGCGCAAGTAGCGGGCCGCCCCGACCGCGCCTGCCGGGGCCGTGGATACAACGCTCCGCTAGACTGGCCGCCGTCATCCCCGCGAAAAGTGTCCATGGTCGCCGCTCACGAATCCGCATTGCTCGAGGCCTTGAAGTCGGTGGTCGATCCGAACACCGGCCGCGACTTCGTCTCGACCAAGCAGCTGAAGAACCTGCGCATCGACGGCGGCGACGTCGCGTTCGACGTCGAGCTCGGTTACCCGGCAGCCAGCCAGCACGCCGCGCTGCGCGCCGAGCTGGTGGCGGCGGCGCGGCGCGTCGCCGGCGTGGCCAACGTCAGCGTGTCGCTGAGCTCGAAGGTCATCGCGCACGCCGTGCAGCGCGGGGTGCCGCTGCTGCCGGGCGTCAAGAACATCGTCGCGGTGGCGTCCGGCAAGGGCGGGGTCGGCAAGAGCACCACCGCCGCCAACCTGGCGCTGGCGCTGGCCGCCGAGGGCGCGCAGGTGGGCATCCTCGACGCCGACATCTACGGCCCCAGCCAGCCGATGATGATGGGCCTGTCGGGCCGTCCCGAGAGCGCCGACGGCAAGACCATCGAGCCGATGGTCAACCACGGCGTGCGCGTGATGTCGATCGGCTTCCTGGTCGAGCCCGACCAGGCGATGATCTGGCGCGGCCCGATGGCCACGCAGGCGCTCGACCAGTTGCTGCGCCAGACCCAGTGGGGTGACCTCGACTACCTGCTGGTCGACATGCCGCCGGGCACCGGCGACATCGCGCTCACGCTGTCGCAACGGGTGCCGCTCACCGGCGCGGTGATCGTCACCACGCCGCAGGACATCGCGCTGCTCGACGCCAAGAAGGGCCTGACGATGTTCGAGAAGGTCAGCGTGCCGATCCTCGGCATCGTCGAGAACATGAGCGTGCTACGTGTGCCCGAACTGCGGCCACAGCGAGCACATCTTCGGCGCCGACGGCGGCCGCAAGATGGCCGAGCAGTACAAGGTCGACTATCTCGGCGCGTTGCCGCTGAACCTGTCGATCCGCGAGCAGACCGATTCCGGCACATCCCACCGTGGTGGCCGATCCGGACGGCGAAATTGCGCGCATCTACAAGAGCGTGGCGCGGCGCATCGCGGTGTCGATCGCCGGCAAGGCGCGTGATTTCAGCGCCAAGTTCCCCACCATCACGGTCAGCAAGAACACCTGAAGGCCGGCGCGGCATGAACCTGCTCGAGGCGCTGCGTTACCTCACCGCGCTCGAGCAGCACCGCCACTTCGGCCGCGCCGCGCAGGCCTGCGGCATCACGCAGCCGGCGCTGTCCAACGCGATCCGCGCGCTCGAGCAGGAGCTCGGCGTGCCGGTGGTGCGGCGCGCGCGGCTGTACGAGGGGCTGACGGCCGAGGGCGAAGTCGGTGATCGCGCACGCGCACCGCCTGTTGCGCGAAGCCGAGTCGCTGCGCCAGGAGCTGCACAGCCGCGTCGATGCCCCGCGCGGTGCGCTGCAGATCGGCGCCGTGCCCACCGCGCTGCCGGTGGCGGGGCGCTTCGCCGCACAACTGCGCGCACGCCACGCCGGCATCGAGCCGGTGCTGCGCTCGCTCAGTTCGCCCGAGATCGAGATCGGGCTGGAGAACCTGTCGCTCGACATGGCCCTGGGCTACATCGGTCGCGAGCAGGTGAAGGCGCGGGCGTTGCAGATCTGGCCGCAGTACGAGGAGGCCTACTTCCTGGTGCAGCGCGCTGCGGCGGGCAGCCGCCGGGCTCGCAGGCGGCGCCGATGACCTGGCGCGAGTCGGCCGCGCTGCCGCTGGTGATGCTGACCCCCGACATGCACAACCGGGCCATCGTGCAGGAAGTGATGCGCGGCGCCGGCGCCGAGCCGCGGCCGGCGCTGGAGACCAACTCGGTGCTGGCGCTGGTGGCCGCGCTCGGCGACGGCTCGCTGGCGGCGGTGCTGCCCGGCGCGCTGCTCGACGTGGCCGGTGGCCTCACGCCGCTGCGCGTGCATCCGCTGGTCGAGCCCGTGGTGCGCACGCCGATCGGCTTCATGACGGCGGCCGCCGCGCGCACCACGCCTGCGCTGCGCGCCGCACTCGAACTGGCGCAAGACGCCAACTGGCTGCAGCAACTGGGCCGGCGCTGACGGCGCAGCGCGCCGCTGCCGGCGCAGTTTCAGTGGATGGTCACCGACGCGCTGTCGGCGGGGATGCCGCTGCCCAGCGTAGTCGGAGCGCTCGTGGTCGTCGTCCGCCGCCTGCGCGCTCGCCAGCCGCTCGGAATGCAACAGCGCCAGGGCCTCGTCGGCGGGCATCGGCGCGGCGAGAAAGTAGCCCTGGCCGAAGCGGCAGCCGCGAGCGCGCAGTTGCGCCAGCTGGGCCGACGACTCGATGCCTTCGGCGATCACCGTCTTGCCCAGCGCGTTGCCCAGGCTGACGATGGCGCGCACGATCTCGGCGTCCTGGCTGGCGTTCATCATGTGGTTGACGAACGAGCGGTCGACCTTGAGGCTGGAGATCGGCAGCGTCGACAGGTACGACAGCGACGAGTAGCCGGTGCCGAAGTCGTCGACGCTGATGCCCACGCCGATGTCGCGCAGCCGCGTCAGCGTCTCGAGCGCGCGCTCGAGCTGCGTCATCAGCTTGCTCTCGGTGATCTCCAGCGTCAGGTTGCGACGCTTCGAGGCCGTTGGCGCGCAGCAGGCTGGCGACATGGCTCGGCCAGCGCCGCTGTGGCACAGGTCGATGCCCGACAGGTTGACCTGCATGCGCAGCTGCGGCGCTGCCGGTGCTGGCGCTGCCAGCGCCTGAGCTGCTGGCAGGCCATCGACAGGATGCGCTCGGTCAGCTTGCCGATCAGGCCCGACTCCTCGGCGACGGCGATGAAGCGCTGCGGCGGCACCGCGCCGCGCTCGGCGTGCGTCCAGCGCGCCAGCGCCTCGAAGCTGACGATGCGGCCGCTGCCGAGGTCGAAGATCGGCTGGTAGGCCAGCGTGATCTGGTCGTGCTCGATCGCCTGCCGCAGATCGGCTTCGAGCCGCACCTGCGTCGCGACACTTGCGCGCGCAGCGCGGTGTCGAACAGCGCGTGGCGCGCGCGGCCGCTGCGCCTTGGCGCGGTACATCGCGATGTCGGCGTCGCGCAGCACCTCGTCGGGCGTCTCGTAGCCGACGCTGCTGAAGGTGATGCCGATGCTGGCGCTGGAGTTGACCTCGGTGCCGTCGAGCTGGAACGGCTCGCGCAAGCGCCTGCTGCAGGCGCTCGGCCAGCGCCAGCGCCATCGTCTTCGCCGCCGGTCTGCTCGATCAGGATCGCGAACTCGTCGCCGCCCAGGCGCGCCACGATGTCGGCGGGCCGCACCTGGCGCACGATGCGCTGCGCGACCACCATCAGGAACTGGTCGCCGGCGCTGTGGCCCAGGCGTGTCGTTGATCAGCTTGAAGCGGTCGAAGTCGAGGTACATCACCGCAAAGCCGCGCGCCGGGTCGGCGCGGCACGCGCTCGATGCGCCGCGCCAGGCTGTCGCGAAAGCGCGCGCGGTTGGCCAGGCCCGTCAGGTTGTCGTGGTAGGCGATGTGGTGCAGCCGCGTTTCGGCCGAGCGGCGCGCGGTGATGTCTTGCGCCTGCAGGATCAGCCGCGGCACCGCGATCGCGCCGTCGGCAAAGGTGCCGGTGTGGATCGAGACCCAGACCTCCTGCGCCGCCGGGTGGCTGATGCGCAGTTCGATCGGCGCGGCGTCGTCGTCCGAGCGCGCAGCGCGTCAGGCGCTCGGCCAGCGCCGCAGCGTCGTCGGCGTGCACGATGGTGCCGAACTCGCGGCCGACCAGATCGCTGCTCGTGCCGCCCGACCAGCGCCAGCATCGCCGCGTTGGCCTGCAGCACCTGCGCCGTTCACCGACACCAGCGCCATGCCGATCGCCGCGTTGGAGAAGGCGCTGTGGAAGCGCCGCTCGCTGACGCCGCAGCTCCGACAGGTGGCGCGCCGTCTGCTCGGCCTCGCGTTCGGCGGCTTCCAGGCGCACGCGGTGCGCCGCGTCGTCGAACTCGCGCTTGCGAAAGTACACGTGCAGCATCACCAGCAGCATCGCGATGATCGGCACCGCGGCCGTCAGCACGCCGACGCCCGACCTGCTCGAAGGTGAGGAACAGCAGCCCGGCGATCAGCGAGCTGGCGGCGTAGGTGATGCCCACCCAGCCGAAGCTGCCGATCAGCGTGCGCAGGCGCATCGGCTCGTTGCGCTTGAGGTGCGGGATCACCGTGATCAGCGAGCGTGTTGAGCAGCGAAGTAGCCGATCGCGAACGTCATCGCCACGACCAGCAGCACCACCTCGTTGAGCATGCCCAGGGCGCGCAGGCCCTGCAGCGCGGCGTGCAGCGTGTTGCCGGCGACGCCCATCGCGATGGCCGCCAGCGCCGGGCTCACCAGGCGGCTGGTCCAGCGCTTGGAGCTGCGCATCGAGCCGACCAGGGCTTCGCCGGCCGCGGCCAGCACCGCGGCCGCCGGCCCGTGCATCAGCAGCAGCAGGAAGATGAAGATTTCGCCGGCGGCGAACGAATTTTTCGAGCCCGGGATGCGCACCGGATAGAGGCCCGCCAGCATCGCGACCGCGCAGCCGATCGCGACCTGCGCCTGCGCCGCCGGCGGCAGCGCCGCCACGATGATGCAGGGCCAGCGCCGAGCGAGCACAGCCCGAGCAGCGCCATGGACCACCAGTAGGCGGCCGCCTTGCGGTTGTAGTCGGGCATCAGCGCCGCGTGCAGCGCTGCCACCACGGTGTGCGCGGGCGCGGGGCGTCGATCGGCAGTGAGCGGGTTCATGGGTGGCGGCCGGGCGACGTTCAGGGCTCGCCGCGAACCACGGATTCGCTGAGCACCAGGCCCTCGCTCAACACCAGGCCTTCGCTGAGCACCAGCCCCTCGCTCAACACCAGGCCTTCGCTGAGCACCAGGCCCTCGCTGAGCACCAGCCCTTCGCTGAGCACCACCCTTCGCTCAGCACGATGCCCTGTGACAACGCGAACCCGCTGCCGCTGGCCAGCCAGGCGCCAGCGTGGCCGTGGGCATGAAGATGCCGGTCTGGCCAGACAGCGAGCTCGCGCCGACCAGCGAGTCGGCGCGCACCACGCCCCAGGTGAGCAACTGCTGACTGGGCAGCTGGGTCGCGCTGAACGACTTGACGTAGGTGTTGGCGGGTATGCCCCAGCCGGACCAGTAAGTCGCCGTGCGCTTGAAGACCACGCCGTTGGCCCACACGAGGCGCGGATCCCAGATCGGCTGGTACTTGGTGAACAACGCGCTGCCGCTGACCACGCGCGTTGCCGCCGGCGTAGACGATGCGCGACCAGTTGAACGGGCCGCCGATCAGCGTCGAACTCGCGGTGGGCATCGTGGCGCCCGCGGCCAGCATCGATTGACCCGGCGCGATGGTGCCCGCCGCGATCGCGCTGGACAGGTCGGTGCGCAGCGCCCTGGCCAGACGCGACCGCGCCATCGATGTTGAGCAGGCCGGCACCCTGCTGCAGCAGGTTGGCGCCCGCCAGCGGCTGCGCCGAGTACTGCAGGATCGCCTTCACCAGCGGCGGCGTGAGGCCCGGGTTGGCCTGCAGCAGCAGCGCCACCGCACCCGCCACGGCCGGCGCCGCGACCGAGGTGCCGCTGAGCACCATGTGCGACTCGTTGGTGCGCTGCTCGATGCCCAGCGCGCCGACCAGCTCGTCGTAGTGCGCGGCGGCGATCGTGTTCCAGGCCGGCGGCAACGGGTCGGCCGCGGTCGCTGCCGCGGCGATCACCCTGTTGCCTGGCGCCACGAGGTCGGGCTTGAGCAGGTTGTCGATGCGGCGCACGCCCGCTGAATCCGTGTAGGCGCCGCGCGTCGGCCCGCGCGAGCTGAAGCCGTTGACACCGTCGTCGCTGCGCGACGGCGGTGTTGCGCGGGTTGGCCGAACCCACCGTGATGACCGAGGGGTCGTTGCCCGGCGAACCGATGCGTCCGTAGACCTCGTGCTGCGAGTCATCGAAACCAAAGTTGCCCGCCGCCACCACCACCGTGATGCCCGCCGCCGCCGCGCTGCGCACCGCCGCGCACAGGGGGTCGGTGCGCCAACTCTCGGTGGAGTCGGTGGCCAGGCTCAGGTTCATCACGCGGATGTTGTATTCCTTGGCGTGGTAGATGACCCACTGGATGCCTTCGAGCGCATCGCTCAGCGTGCCGAAGCCGTCGGCGTTGAGCACCTTCACGTCGTACAGGTCAGCGTTGGGCGCGATGCCGGTGGTGTCCGGCGTGCCTTGCGAAAAGTAACGCGACATGCCCGCCGCCACCGCGGCGACGTGCGTGCCGTGGCCGTAGGGGTCCTGCACGAGGCTGTCGTCGTTGGCCACGGCCGCTTCGTAGGCCTGCATGGTCGAGCTGCCGGGCTGCATCGAGGTCACCGCATCGACGCCGCCGCTCCAGGTGGCCGCGTTGGTGTTGAGCATGTCGACGTTGCGGCGCACGCGCGACGCGCCGTTGGCGTCGGCGAACGCGTAGTGGCTGCGCATCACGCCGGAGTCGACGATCGCGATGCCGACGCCGCTGCCGTCCAGGCCGGTGTAGCCGGTCTTGCTGCTGGTGGGCCGCACCTGGCTGCTCAGTGCGCCCGATGCCGATTCGAGCAGGCTCGCGGTGCGCACCGTGCTGCGGTTGGGCGACACGCTGACCACGTCGTCGCGCTGCGCGAGCTGGCGCACCTGGCCGGGGCGGATCTGCACGGTCAGCGCATGCACCGCGGTGTGCACCGCGTGCACCGAGCCGCCCATGCGCAGCACGTGGCGGCGCAAGTCTTTCATCTCGGGATCGGGCGAGTTGCTGACCACGATGACCTGAACCTGCCGCACGCCGCGCACGTCGCGCGCCCATCTCGCGCGTGGCGAACGCTTGCCGTCGACCTCGTCGTGCAGGTCGCGTGCCATCTTGCGTTGCACCTGCGCCGACCCGGGCTCGGCCGCCGCGTTGCGCGCATGCAGCCCCATCACGGCCAGCAGCGTGGCGGTGAGCGCGGCGCTGAGCACCAGGCGCAGGCGCCGGCGTTCGATCAACACGATGAACGGCGCAAGCAGGTTCGACATGATTCTTCTCCCCATCCGCAGCAAAGGCGCTGCGTCCCCCGACTGCCCCGCGATGCAGCGATGCATCACAAGGCGGGCGAATCATTTCAGCTTGTTTACGCAGGCGCTCGGATGTAACCGGCGCGAGGTGACGGAGTTCACGCGCGGAGTTCTCGCTTCGAGCCCGCAAAACGTGTCGTGCAGCACGAACTCCC
Source organism: uncultured beta proteobacterium (assembly GCA_963827645.1). Taxonomy (GTDB): domain Bacteria; phylum Pseudomonadota; class Gammaproteobacteria; order Burkholderiales; family Burkholderiaceae_C; genus JAEUPI01. Next base: position 61,874 of record CAWHBZ010000044.1, read on the forward strand.
GCGTTTGCGGGGTCGCGGCCGTGACGGAATTGGCATCTCGCACATGCCGATACACTGCCCCGCCCACCCCCGCTGTGGGCTCTTGGCGAGCTTCGAACCGTGCCGATGTCAGACCGCCTGGCCGTGCTGCCGCAATACCTGCTGCCCAAACGAGCGCTCACGGTGCTGGTGGGCCGCGCCGCGGCCGCCCGCGGCGGCGCGGCGACGACCGCGGTGATCCGCTGGTTCATCCGCCGCTACGGCGTCGACATGAACGAGGCCGCCGATCCCGACCCGGCGCACTACCCGAGCTTCAACGAGTTCTTCACGCGTGCGCTGAAGCCGGGCGCGCGGCCGCTGGCCGCCGCCGATCTGCTGTGCCCGGTGGATGGCGCGATCAGCCAGTTCGGCGCCATCGCAGGCGCCGACATCTTCCAGGCCAAGGGGCATCTCTACACGACCGACGCGCTGCTCGGCGGCGATGCGCAGCTCGCGGCGCGTTTTGCCAGACGGCCACTTCGCGACGCTGTACCTGAGCCCGAAGGACTACCACCGCATCCACATGCCGTGCGCGGCGCGCCTGACGCGCATGGTTCACGTGCCGGGCGAGCTGTTCTCGGTGAATCCGGCCACCGCGGCGGCGGTGCCGGGCCTGTTCGCGCGCAACGAGCGCGTGGTGTGCTGCTTCGAGGCGGCGTTCGGCCCGTTCGTGCTGGTGCTGGTGGGCGCCACCATCGTCGGCAGCATGGCCACCGTGTGGCACGGCGTGGTCAACCCGCCGCGCCCCGGCCGCGTGCGCGAGTGGCGCTACGACGATCGCGAACTGCGCCTCGAGCGCGGCGAGGAGATGGGGCGCTTCCTGCTCGGCTCGACGGTGGTGATGCTGTTGCCGCCGCTGCCGTTGCGCTTCAACCCGGCGTGGTCACCCGGGGGATCGATCCGCCTGGGCCAGGCGATGGCCACGTTCGAACGCTGACGCGTTCGATGCGCGAGCCCTCAGGCGGCTTCGGCGCCGGCTCAGCGGCTCGGGAGTCAGTCGTCGAATTCGATGTCGTCGAGGTCCGGCTCGTCGTCGTCCCACTCGCTGACCACGACCGCGCCTTCGAACAGCTGGTGCAGCTGGCCGCGCTCGGTCAGCGAGTCGGTGTCGACCAGGCCGGCGTTGTCCGACTCCAGGGCCAGCAGGCAGCCGGCGCCGAACATCGCGGCGTCGCGCGACGCGTTGCGGGTGTAGGGCAGGGGACTGATCGTCGACAGGTGCATGGGGGTCTCCAGCGGTTGACGGGTCTCGATGTGCACTGGGTTGCAGCGTCCCATCACTCGGTTCAGGCCGTGTGACAGCCGCGGTGCCCCTGGCAGCGCTTGAGGGTCTGCGATGACGCAAAATCGCGGTCCCTTCCTGCGCGTGGCCCGATTCCGGGCGGCGCGCTCCCGTCGAACCCCTTAGCGAGGCCGCGCATGTCCACAGCCACCACCACCCCTACCACCGAAGCCGGCTACCCGTCGGTGCAGTTGTTCATCAATGGCCAGTGGCGCGACGGCAGCGACCGCAAGACGCTGGCGGTGCACGACCCGGCCACCGGCAAGCCGATCGGCAGCGTGGCGGTCGCCACCAAGGCCGATCTCGACGCGGCCTGTGTCGCAGCGCAGCAAGGCTTCGAGGCTTGGCGCAAGGTGCCGGCGTTCGAACGCGCCAAGATCATGCGCGAGGCGGCGCGGCTGCTGAAGGAGCGTGCCGACGCCATCGCGCGCTGGATGGTGCAGGAGCAGGGCAAGCCGCTGGTCGAGGCCAAGGGCGAGATCATCATGGCCTGCGACATCATCGAGTGGTTCGCCGAAGAGGGCCGTCGCGTGCAGGGCCGCATCCTGGCGCCGCGCCAGGCCGGCGTGCTGCAGCAGGTGTTCAAGGAGCCGGTGGGCCCGGTGGCGGCGTTCACGCCGTGGAACTTCCCGATCAACCAGGTGGTGCGCAAGCTGAGCGCCGCGCTGACCACCGGCTGCTCGATCGTCGTCAAGGCGCCCGAGGAAACCCCGGCGTCGCCGGCCGAACTGATCCGCGCCTTCGCCGACGCCGGCGTGCCGGCCGGCGTGGTCAACCTGGTGTACGGCAACCCGGCCGAGATCTCGCAGCACCTGATCCCGCACCCGGCGATCCGCAAGATCACCTTCACCGGCTCCACCGTGGTCGGCAAGCAACTCGCCGCGCTGGCCGGCCAGCACATGAAGCGGGTGACGATGGAGCTCGGCGGCCACGCGCCGGTGATCGTCGCGGCCGATGCCGACATCGCGAAGGCGGCCAAGGTGGCCGGTGGCGCCAAGCTGCGCAACGCCGGCCAGGTGTGCATCTCGCCGACGCGCTACCTGGTGCACAACGACGTGCGCAAGGCCTTCGTCGACGCCTTCGTCGCGGTGGCCAAGGGCGCCAAGGTCGGCCACGGGCTGGAAAGCGGCACCACGCTCGGCCCGTTGGCCAACCCGCGGCGCCTGACCGCGATGCAGAAGATCACCGACGACGCGCTGACCCGCGGAGCCACGCTGGCAACGGGCGGCCAGCGCATCGGCCAAAGCGGCAACTTCTTCGAGCCCACGGTGATCGTCGACGCCCCGCTCGACAGCCTGCTGCTGACCGAGGAGCCGTTCGGCCCGATGGCTTCGGTGCGCGGCTTCGACAAGCTCGAGGAGGCGATCGCCGAGGCCAACCGCCTGCCCTGGGGCCTGGCGGCGTATGCCTTCACGACCTCGCTGAAGACCGCGCACGAGCTGACCCACGGCATCCAGACCGGCATGCTGTGGATCAACCAGGCGGCGATGCCGTGGGCCGAGATGCCCTTCGGCGGCGTCAAGGACTCCGGTTATGGCTCCGAGGGCGGCCCGGAGGCGCTGGAGGCCTACCTGAACACCAAGTCGGTGGCGGTGCTGAACACCTGACCCAGGCGGCCCAAAAAAGAGCGGCGCCCGAGGGCGCCGCTTTGCATGGTGCGAAGGAGAGGAGGAGAAACCTGAGGAGAGGAAACGGAAGGAGAAATCAGTGCAGCTCGACCCGGGGCAGCGCGAAGTCGCGGCCGATCACGGTGCGGGCGTACAGGTAGTTCAGCTTGGCGCGCTCGGACAGCGTGTCGAGGTCGACATGGCCGCCGGCGTCGCACTGGAAGGCCAGCGCGCGACCACCGTCGAACAACGATTCGAAGCGCAGCACATAACCCTGGACTTGGATCTGATTGGCTTGGTTGTTCATGGCATCAACTCCTTGGTGCGGCGGGTCGGATTCGTCCTACATCTGACCTTCTGTTGCACCCACATCCACAACGGTTCAAACGTTCCTCGGTTGGCGGTGGCCGGCGCTGCTGACCAGGACTTACGCTGTCTCGGCAACCCGGATGCCAACGTTTCGGCCGGCAGCACCACCGTCAATAGGGCTCCGGTGAGGCCGTCCGTGCGGTTGTTGGCCCGGATGTCGCCACCATAACGTTCCACCAGGCTTCTGCTGATCCATAAACCGAGGCCAGTGCCCTCCTTTTTCGTGGTTCGGAACGGCTGGAAGCGCGGGCGCCGCTGCTCGGCTGGAAACCCCGGGCCGGTGTCGGCGATGTCGATCTCGATCTGCGCCTCGCCGGCATCGCGCGTGGCGAGGGTCAGCGTGCCGCCGTCGGGCATGGCCTGGATCGCGTTGACGATGCCGTTGATCAGCACCTGTTGCAGTTCCTGCCGGTTGATCAGCGCCCGCCGCGTCGCGCGGCCGTCGCGTTGCACCGCGATGCGCGTGCGCGACAGCAGGTGCTGCACCAGCACCAGGCTGTCGGTGATCGCTTGCTCGGTGTCGATCGGCTCGACGTAGCCGGCGTACTCGCCCGGCCGCGCGTATTGCAGCAGCCGGGTGACGATCAGCCGCATGCGCTCGATCTGCTCGTCCACCAGCTTCAGCTCCGCCTGCACCGGCTTGGCCTTGCGCCCCAGCGTCTCGCGCAGCAGGTCGAGGTTGCCCTGGATCACGGCGATCGGGTTGTTCACCTCGTGGGCGATGCCGGCGGTGAGTTGGCCGATGGCGGCCAGCTTCTCGCTCTTGATCAGCTGCGCCTGCGCCGATTGCAGCTCGCGCGTGCGCTCGACGACCTTGCGGTCGAGCTCGTCGTGCGAGGCCTGCAGCGCGCGCGTCTTGTCGTCGATGGTGTCGAGCAGGCGGTCGAGATGGCCGGCGAGGCGCCCGACCTCGTCGCTGCCGTCGGCGACCTGCGCACGCGCGGCGAGGTCGCCCGCTTCGACCGACTGCATGGTCTGCGTCATGCGTTCGATCGGCGCGAAGATGCGGCGCGCCCACGTCAGCGCCAGACGCCATCGCCACGGCCATCAGCGCCAGCATCACGGCGCCCATGCCGAGCAGCACGCCGAGCTTCACTTGCTGGAACGGGCTGTCGAGGAAGCCCACGTACAGCATGCCGATGCGGCGGCCTGCCGCGTTGTTGAGCGGCTGATAGGCCGACACGTACCAGTCGTTGACGACGAACGCGCGCCCCAGCCAGGTGTCGCCTCGCCCGAGCACCGCATCACGCACCGCCTGCGACACCCGGGTGCCGATGGCGCGCTCGCCGTCGCTGGCCGAACAGGCGCACGTTGGTGGAGATGCGCACATCGTCGAGGAACACGGTCGCGGTGCCCTGGCTGCCGAACGGCAACGCGCCCTGCGGGTAGACGATCTCGTTGATGTGGTCGATGAAGGCAAGGTTGCGGTTGAGCAGCACGCCACCGCGCAGCAAGCCGAGCGGCCGGCCGTCGAGCGCCTGCACGGGCGCCAGCGCCAGCATCACCATCGCCCGGTCTTCGCTGGTGCGCTCGGTGGGTGCCGCGTTGCGGGTGGCCACCAGCTTGACCGGCACCCGGGCAGCCAGGTCCGGGGCAATGCGTTCGAATTGCGCGCTCTCCAGCAGCGCGACGCGGGCCAGCCCCTCGCCACCGCCATGCTGCACCGCGCTGGCGGCCGACGCGTCGGGCGGCAGCAACTCGAGGAACTCCAGCGCGTGCTGCTGCCTGGCGCGTGCCAGCAGCCGTGCCAGCGCCGCGCGATCGTCGCGCTGCACGGCGTCGGCCAACGCATGCGATTGCGCCACCGCCAGCGTGCTGGCGCCGACCTCGGCCTGCACGCGGTCGAAGTAGCCGCGCGCCACGGCGAGGTCGCTGCGGATCTTGGTGATCAGCAGCGCATCGAGCGCGGTGTCGCCCCACACCACCAGGATCACCGCCAGCAGCGGCAGCGCCAGCAGCAGCGGCAACAGCCCGAGCGCCAGCAGCTTGTGGCGGATCGACAGCGCGCCGAAACCGCGCCAGCGGATCACGCCCACTCGGCGCAGCGCCGCTCCAGCGTGCGCCGCGAGATGCCGAGCAGCTGCGCGGCGCGTGTCTTGTCGCCGGCCACCGACTCGAGCACCGCCAGGATGTGGCGCTTTTCCAGCGCGTGCAGGTCGGTCGGGCTGCCGCGGCTCGGCGGCGGCTGGCTGCGCGCCGCCGGGGTACAGCGCCGACACGTTGAGCGTGCCGAGGATCAGCGAGCGCTCGATCAGGTTGCGCAGCTCGCGCACGTTGCCCGGCCAGTGGTACTGGCTCAGGTAGTCCAACTCGGCCGGCGACACATCGATCGGCTCGACCCCGAGCTGCGGCGCCAGCAACTGAATGAAGTGCGCAACCAGGCCGGGAATGTCGTCCTTGTGCTCACGCAGCGGCGGCAGCGAGATCTCCACCACCTGCAGCCGGTAGTACAGGTCCTTGCGCAAGCGCCCGGCCGCCACCTCGTCGGCCAGCTGGCGGTTGGTGGCGGCGATGATGCGCACGTCGACCGCGAGCTGCTGTTCGCTGCCGACCGGCCGGATGCGGCGGTCGTCGAGCACGCGCAGCAGCGCGGCCTGCACCGGCAGCGGCAGCTCGGCCACCTCGTCGAGGAACAGCGTGCCGCCCTGCGCGTAGTAGAACAAGCCGTCGCGGCTCTTGGTGGCGCCGGCGAACGCGCCCTTGGCATGGCCGAACAGTTCGGTCTCGATGCGATCGGGCGACATGGTGGCGCAGCTCAGCGGCACGAACGGCGCACGCGCGCGCGGGCTGTCGTGGTGCAGCGCGCGCGCGGCGAGTTCCTTGCCGGTGCCCGACTCGCCGGTCAGCAGCACCGTGCTGGCGACGCCGGTGGCGCGCACCAGCGCGGCGCGCAGCGAGCGCATCGCCTCGGAGTCGCCGATCAGCGCGTCCATCGGCGGCACCGGCTGCCGCAACGTGCGGCGCAGCACCCAGTTCTCGCGCTTCAGGTGCGAACGCTCCAGGCTGTGCTTGACCGCATTGAGGATCTGCGACACCCGGAACGGCTTCAGGATGAAGTCCGACGCGCCGGCGCGCAGCGCCTCGATCGCGGTTTCCAGGTCGGCGAACGCGGTGATCAGGACCACCTCGCCCGAATAGCCCTGTTCGCGCAGCTCGCGCAGCCAGGTGATGCCGCTCTTGCCGGGCAGCGTGATGTCCAGGATGACGAGGTCGAAGCGGTGCGCGCGGGCCAGCTGGTCGGCCTCCTCCGCGCTGGCGGCCGCCATCACGTGACCGCAGCGCCGCTCGAGCGTCTTGCCCAGGAAGTTGCGCATGCCCTCTTCGTCGTCGACGATCAGCACGGCACTGCGCTGCCAGCCGTCGCTCAGGCGGTCGGCGGCGTTGCGCTCGGGGCTCGGGTGGCTCGGGCTGTTCATGGCACGGTTCACTCTACTTGGGCCGCCGTTCGAGCGCCGAGGCTGCCGTTGCGGGTTTGTTCTAGGCGAGCGGCGATCACGAAGGCGAATCGGCCGGTTCAGGCAAAGCATTGGACAGGCGAGCACCGGCACGGCGATAGTGTGGACTTCCCATCGCGACCAGACGCCTGCCGTTGAACCATCCCACCATTCCCATCGTGTTGGCCGCGCCGAATCGGCAACGCAAGCGCCAGGCGCCCAAGGGCCGGCGCGTCGACCCCGCTGCTCTGGCCGAGGTGCAGGCGCTGCTGGGCGACGAGACCTTGCGGCGCGACCGCCTGATCGAATACCTGCACCGCATCAACGATCGTCACGGACAGCTCGGTTCGCCGCACCTGGCCGCGTTGGCGCAGGAGCTGAAGCTGGCGCAGACCGAGGTCTACGAGGTGGCGAGCTTCTACCACCACTTCGACATCGTGAAAGAAGGGCCCGACGGCCGCGTGAGCGCCGCGCCGGCGCTCACCGTGCGCGTGTGCGATGGCCTGAGCTGCGAGATGGCCGGTGCGCAAGACCTGCTGCGCGCGCCTGCCGGCGATGCTCGGCACCGAGGTGCGCGTGATCCCGGCGCCCTGCGTCGGCCGCTGCGAACAGGCGCCGGTGGCGGTGGTGCACCACAACGCGGTGCCATCGGCCACACCCGATGCGGTGCAGGCCTTGGTGAAGGCCAAGGCCACCGCGCCAGTGAACGAGCCGTACACCGATCTGGCGGCCTACAACGCGCAGGGCGGCTACGCGCTGCTGCGCGACTGCCTCGAAGGCCGGCGCGACGTCGAGTCGGTGATCAAGACGCTCGAGGACTCCGGCCTGCGCGGCCTGGGCGGCGCGGGCTTCCCGGCGGGGCGCAAGTGGCGCATCGTGCGCAACGAACCGGCGCCGCGCCTGATGGCGGTGAACATCGACGAGGGCGAGCCCGGCACCTTCAAGGATCGCTTCTACCTCGAGCGCGACCCGCACCGTTTCATCGAAGGCATGCTGATCGCCGCCTGGGCGGTGGGCATCGACGCGATCTACGTCTACCTGCGCGACGAGTACCACGGCTGCCGCGCGCTGCTGGAGGCCGAGCTCGCCAAGCTGCGCGCGCACGCCGCCGGCCGGCGCGCTGCCGACGATCGAGCTGCGACGCGGTGCCGGCGCCTACATCTGCGGCGAAGAGTCGGCGATGATCGAATCGATCGAAGGCAAGCGCGGGCTGCCGCGGCTGCGCCCGCCGTACGTCGCACAGGTGGGCCTGTTCGGGCGGCCGACGCTGGAGCACAACTTCGAGACGCTGTACTGGGTGCGCGACCTGCTGGAAAAGGGTGCCGACTGGTTTGCGTCGCAGGGCCGCCACGGCCGCAAGGGGCTGCGCAGCTTCTCGGTGTCGGGCCGCGTCAAGAGCCCGGGCGTCAAGCTGGCGCCGGCCGGCATCACGCTGCGCGAGTTGATCGACGAACACTGCGGCGGCATGCCCGATGGCCACACGCTCTACGGCTACCTGCCGGGCGGTGCGTCGGGCGGCATCCTGCCGGCGTCGCTGGCCGACGTGCCGCTCGACTTCGACACGTTGCAGCCGCATGGCTGCTTCATCGGCTCGGCCGCGGTGGTGGTGCTGTCGGACAAGGACACCGCGGTCAATGCGGCACGCAACACGATGCGCTTTTTCAAGCACGAGTCGTGCGGCCAGTGCACGCCATGCCGCGCCGGCACCGCGAAGTCGCTGACGCTGATCGAACAGCCGCAGTGGGACCTGCCGCTGCTGGCCGAGCTGTCGCAGGTGATGCGTGATGCATCGATCTGCGGCCTGGGGCAGGCGGCGCCGAATCCGGTGGACTGCGTCATCAAGTACTTCCCGCAAGAGCTGAACCGGAAGGGCGCCGCAGCATGAACGCCATCACCCGCGCCGAACGCGCCAAGCTCGACGGCCCGACCGTCACCTTCACGCTCGACGGGCGCGAGGTGCAGGCGCGCACCGGCGAGACGATTCTCGACGTCGCCAAGCGCAACCGCGTGCGCATCCCGCACCTGTGCCACAAGGATGGGCTCGATCCGGTGGGCAACTGCCGCTCGTGCATGGTCGAGATCAACGGCGAACGGGTGCTGGCGCCGTCGTGCTGCCGCGCGCCGAGCAATGGCATGGTGGTGCAGACCGCGAGCGATCGCGCACGCAAGTCGCAGCAACTGGTGCTCGAGCTGCTGCAGGCCGACATGCCCGAGACCGCGCTGACGCGCCGCAACGAAGTCGACTTCTGGGCCGAGTGGCTCAAGGTCGGCAAGCCACGTTTCGCGCCGCGTCCCGAGGTGGTGGCCGATGCCAGCCACCCGGCGATCGCGGTCGACCTCAACGCCTGCATCCAGTGCACCCGCTGCCTGCGCGCCTGCCGCGACGAGCAGATGAACGACGTGATCGGCCTGGCGCTGCGCGGCGAGCACGCCAAGATCGTGTTCGACATGGACGACCCGATGGGCGCGTCCACCTGCGTGGCCTGCGGCGAATGCGTGCAGGCGTGCCCGACCGGCGCGCTGGCGCCGGCGCGCGAGGCCGCGATGGCGGTGCCCGACAAGCAGGTGGAGTCGGTGTGCCCGTACTGCGGCGTGGGCTGCCAGCTCACCTACAACGTCAAGGACAACAAGATCCTCTTCGTCAACGGCCGCGACGGCCCGGCCAACCACAGCCGCCTGTGCGTCAAGGGGCGCTACGGCTTCGACTACGCGCACCATCCGCAGCGCCTGACCAAGCCGCTGATCCGCCGCGCCGACGCGCCCAAGCGCGGCGACTTCACGATGGACCCCAACGATGTGATGAGCATCTTCCGCGAGGCCACCTGGGACGAGGCGCTCGACCTGGCCGGCGGCACGCTCAAGCGCCTGCGCGATCAACACGGCCGCTATGCGCTCGCCGGCTTCGGCTCGGCCAAGGGCAGCAACGAAGAGGCGTATCTGTTCCAGAAGCTGGTGCGCACCGGCTTCGGCAGCAACAACGTCGACCACTGCACGCGCTTGTGCCACGCCTCCAGCGTGGCGGCGCTGCTCGAGGGCATCGGCTCCGGCGCGGTGAGCAACCCGGTGATGGACGTGACGCAGGCCGAGGTGGTGATCCTGATCGGCGCCAACCCGACCGTGAATCACCCGGTGGCGGCCACCTGGATGAAGAACGCCGTCGCCGGCGGCACCAAGCTGATCGTGATGGATCCGCGGCGCAGCGAGCTCACGCGCTACGCGCACCGCTACCTGCAGTTCAAGGCCGACACCGACGTCGCGCTGCTCAACGCGATGATGCACGTGATCGTCGAGGAAGGGCCTGGTCGATGCGAAGTTCATCGCCGACCGCACGCTCGGCTACGACGCGCTGGCGCAGAACGTCAAGGGCTACAGCCCCGAGGCGATGGCGCCGATCTGCGGCATCGACGCAGCCACCATCCGCGAGGTGGCGCGCCTGTATGCCACCAGCAAGGGTTCGATGATCCTGTGGGGCATGGGCATCAGCCAGCACGTGCACGGCACCGACAACGCGCGCTGCCTGATCGCGCTGTCGCTGATGACCGGCCAGATCGGCCGCCCCGGCACCGGGCTGCATCCGCTGCGCGGCCAGAACAACGTGCAGGGTGCATCCGACGCGGGCCTGATCCCGATGATGTACCCCGACTACCAGCGCGTCGACAACCCGCAGGCGAAGGCGCGTTTCGCGAGCGCCTGGAACGTGGCGCCCGAGTCGCTCGACGACAAGCCCGGCCTCACGGTGGTCGAGGTGATCAAGGCGATCGATGCCGGCACGATCAAGGGCATGTACATCATGGGCGAGAACCCCGCGATGAGCGACCCCGATGCCGACCACGCGCGCCACGCGCTGGCCACGCTCGAGATGCTGGTGGTGCAGGACATCTTCCTCACCGAGACCGCGTACCTGGCCGACGTGATCCTGCCGGCCTCGGCGTTCCCGGAGAAGTACGGCAGCTTCACCAACACCGACCGCATGGTGCAACTCGGCCGTGCCGCGCTGACGCCTCCCGGCCAGGCGCGGCAAGACCTCGCCATCATCCGCCAGCTGGCGCAGCGCACTGGGCCTGAACTGGCCTGACTACGGCGCCGACGGCGAGCCGGCCACCGCCGCGGTGTTCGACGAGATGCGCCGCACGATGCCGAGCATTTCGGGCATCACGTGGGATCGCCTGCAACGCGAGCACAGCGTCACCTATCCGTGCTCGAACGAAGGCGACGAAGGCCGGCCCGTGGTGTTCGACGATCGTTTCCCCACCGCCACCGGCAAGGCCAAGTTCGTGCCCGCCGATCTGATCCCGGCCAACGAGCGGCCCGACAGCCGAGTACCCGATGGTGCTGATCACCGGCCGCCAGCTCGAGCACTGGCACACCGGCAGCATGACGCGCCGCGCCGGCGTGCTCGATGCGATCGAGCCCGATCCGGTGGCGATGCTGCACCCGGTCGACCTGGCGCGCCTGAACGTCAAGCCGGGCGACACCGTGACGATCGAGTCGCGCCGCGGCAGCGTGAGCCTGTACGCGCGCGCCGACGAAAGCTCGCCGCCGGGCGCGGTGTTCGTGCCGTTCTGCTACTACGAGGCGGCGATCAACAAGCTCACCAATCCGGCGCTCGACCCGTTCGGCAAGATCCCCGAGTTCAAGTACTGCGCGGTGCGCATCAGCGTCGGCGGGCCCGAGCCCACCGCGTCGACTTCGAGCTACGGGGGCGGCCGCATACTGGCCGACGCGGCGGTCGATTAACCTCGCGGGATGAGTTGGCCCCCACGCTCGCTTCGCTCGCTGCCCCCCGACGGGGGAGCGTCCGCGGCTTCGGGCGGCCGAGCGCCGCTGACATGCGCGCGCGCGGCGTTCACCTCGAATACAGCTTCCAGCCCGACGGCCAGCACGGCGCCGACGTCCACAACCCGCTGTTCGAGTTGCTGTCGGCGGTGCGCGAGCACGGCTCGATCCAGCACGCCGCCAAGGCGATGGGCGCGTCGTACCGCCACGTGTGGGGCGCGCTCAAGCACTGGGAAGGCGTGCTCGGCGAGCCGCTGGTCAGCTGGTCGCAGGGCCAGCCGGCGCGGCTGACGCCGTTCGCGCAGCGTTTGGTGTGGGCCGAGGCGCGGGCGCGCGCGCGCCTGGCGCCGCACATCGAGGCGCTGCGCGTCGAACTCGAGCGCGTGCTCAGCGACGCGCTCGACGGCACGCAGCAGGTGTTCACGCTGTACGCCAGCCATGACCTGGCGCTTGCCGCTGCTGCGCGAGCGCGCTGGCGCCGAGCATCGGCTGCACGTCGAACTCAAGTTCGCCGGCAGCGTCGATGCGCTGCGCGCGCTGGCCGACGGGCGCTGCGTGGTGGCGGGCTTCCACGTGCCGCGTTTGCCCGCCGGCGGCAAGCTGTTCGAGAAGAGCCTGAAGCCGCTGCTCAAGCCCGGCCTGCACAAGCTGATCGGCTGCGCCACGCGGCGCCAGGGGCTGATCGTCGCGCGCGGCAACCCGCTGCGGCCTGGCGTCGCTGCGCGACCTGGCGCGCGAGGGCGTGCGCTTCGTCAATCGCCAAAGCGGCTCGGGCACGCGGCTGCTGACCGATCAGCTGCTGCAGATCGAGCGCATTGCGCCGGAAACCATCGCCGGCTACGCGGCGGGCGCCGAGGACAGCCACCTTGCGGTGGCGGCCGCGGTGGCCAGCGGCGTGGCCGATGTCGGCGTCGGCATCGAAGCGGCAGCGCAGCGCTACGGGCTGCACTTCGTGCCGCTGGCCGACGAAGACTACTTCCTGGTCTGCCTGCGCGACGCGCTGGATCAGCCGGCGGTGCTCAAGCTGCGCGAGGTGCTCGCCAGCGCCACCTGGCAGCAGACGCTGCAGACCTTGCCGGGCTACGGCGCCGACCGCGCGGGCCAGGTGTTGTCGCTGACGCAGGCGCTGCCGTGGTGGACGTTTCGCGTGCGCAAGCGCAGTCGTGCACCGCGCTGAAGACTCGGCCTAAATGGCTATGTCGGATTGTTCATATCGCTGTGCAACGGACACTTGCGTAGCCTTGCCGGCATGGTCCACGGGGCATTGACCGCCCATCACGGCCCGCGCGCCGCGGGCACCGCGTGATGCGGCGCATGGCGGCGGCAGCGCTACTGGCGGCCGCGGGCGCGGCGACGCACGGGCAGAGTGACCGCGAGTTGCGCGTGCACGCGGCCGGCAGCCTGCGCGCCGCGTTGACCGAGGTGGCCCAGGCCTTCGAACGCAGCGAACCCGGCGTGCGCGTGCGCTTCACGTTCGGCGCATCGGGCCTGTTGAAGGACCGCATCGCCGCCGGCGAACGCACCGACGTGTTCGCATCGGCCAACATGGAGCATCCGCAGGCGCTCGCGTCGGCGGGGCAGGCTGGTGCGGTGCAGCGCTTCGCGCGCAACGCCATGTGCGCGCTGGCCGCACCGTCGGTGGACATCACCCCCGAAACACTCGTGGATCGGCTGCTCGATCCTGCGATCAAGGTCGGCACGTCGACACCGAAGGCCGATCCGTCCGGCGACTATGCGTGGATGGTGTTCCAGCGCATCGAGCAGCAGGGCCGACGCGGCGCGTTCCAGCAACTCGCCGGCAAGGCGTTGCAGCTCACCGGGGGCCCGAATTCGCCGCCGGCGCCGACGGGTCGCAGCATCTACGGCGTGCTGGTCGCACAAGGCCAGGCCGACGTCTTCATCACGTATTGCACCAACGCGGTCGTGGCGGTGGCGGAGCAAACGCAACTGCGCTGGATCGTTCTGCCGGAGGCTATCAATGTGAGCGCCGACTACGGCCTCACCGTATACCGAGGGGCGCCGACCGAGGCCGATGGCTTCGCCGCGTTCGTGCTGTCGTCAGGCGGTCAAGCCATCCTGGCGCGGCACGGCTTCCTGCCGGCGGGGCGCTGATTGGACGCGGCGCGGCGCGAAGTGCTGCAGCGCGGTGCCGCGGCCGCGAGCTGGCTGGCGTTGCCCGCGCTGGCGCAAGCGCCGGCCACGGTGACCGATGGCGCCAACCGCAGCGTGCCGGTGCCGCGCAAGGTCGAACGCGTGTTTCCCGCCGGGCCGCCTGCGGCGATCCAGATCTACACGCTGGCACCTGACCTGTTGCTGGGCTGGCCGCGCGCCAACCGCGCGGAGGAACTGGAGTTCCTGCTGCCCGGTATCGGCAGCCGGCCCGAGCTGGGGCGCATCACCGGCCGCGGCAACACGGCCAACCTGGAAACCGTGCTGGCGCTCAAGCCCGACCTGATCGTCGACGCCGGCTCGACCCGCCAGACTTTCGTCGAACTGGCCGACCGTGTGCAGGAGCAGACCGGGATTCCGTACGCGCTGCTCGACGGGCGCTTCGAGCGCATCCCAGCCAGCTACTTGACGCTCGGCGAGCTGGTGGGCCGGCGCGAGCGCGCGCGCGAGCTGGCGCGGGTCGCCGAGGAAATCATGGCCACCGTGCGTGGCCGCTGCTTGGCCGTGCCCCCGGAGCGACGACCGCGCGTCTACTACGCGCGCGGCCCTGCCGGCCTGGAGACCGGGCTCGGCGGCTCCATCAACATCGAGATCCTGGAGTTCCTGGGCTTGCGCAACGTCGCCTCCGAGCTCGGTGGCGGGCTGGCCACCGTGTCGATCGAGCAGGTGCTGCGCTGGGACCCGGAGGTGATCGTCACCATCGATCTGGCGTTCGCCGCCACCGTGCGCGACAACACGCTGTGGCAGGGCGTGCGCGCCGTGCGCGACGGCCGGGTGCACCTGTCGCCCAAACTGCCTTTCGGCTGGGTGGACTTCCCGCCCGGCGTCAACCGGCTGATCGGCTTGTGGTGGCTGGGCAAGCAGGTCTATCCGGAACGTTTCCCCGAGGATCTGCACGTGCTCACACGTGACTTCTACCAGCGCTTCTATCAGGTGGCGCTCAGCGACGCCCAGGTCGCCCGCGTGCTGGCGGGCAGAGGCTGACGTGCCGTTCGCGCCTCGCAGCGCCTGGCCTGGAGCGCTCGCCGCGTTGGCGCTTCTGGCTGCCGGCGTGCTGCTCGCCTTCGCGCAGGGGCGTTACTCGGTGTCGTTGGCCGACCTCGCGCGGCTGGCCTGGGCCAAGCTGACCGCGCAGCCGTCGGGCCTGCCGATCAGCGTGGAGACGGTGGTCTGGCAGATCCGCGGCCCGCGCGTGCTGGCGGCGCTCGCGGTGGGGGCCGCGCTGTCGGTCGCCGGAACGGCGTTCCAAGGGCTGTTTCGCAATCCGCTGGTCTCCCCCGACATCCTCGGCGCCTCCGCCGGCGCCGCGCTCGGGGCCGTATTGGGCATCTACTTTTCGCTCGGCATCTTCGGCATCCAGGCTGCGGCTTTCGTCGGCGGGCTGGCGGCGGTGGCGCTGGTTTACGCGCTCGGCGCCTCGCTGCGCGCCGGCGACCCGGTGCTGATGCTGCTGCTCACGGGCATCGTGGTGGGCTCGCTGCTCGGTGCCGGCATCGGCCTGGTGAAGTACCTCGCCGACCCCTACAACCAGCTGCCCGCCATGACCTTCTGGCTGCTCGGCAGCCTGGCCGGTGTGTCGTCACGCGACCTGTGGCCGCTGGCCGCGCCAGTGCTGGCCGGCACGGCGGTGCTGCTGGCGTTGCGCTGGAAGCTCAACGTGATGTCGCTGCCCGACGAGGAAGCGCGTTCGCTCGGTGCCTCAACGCGGGTGCTGCGCGTCGCCATCGTCGCCGCCGCGACGTTGGTGACCGCGGCCAGCGTGGCCGCCGCCGGCGTGGTCGGCTGGGTCGGGCTGGTGGTGCCTCACCTGGCGCGGCTGCTGGTCGGCCCGTCCTTCCCGCGGCTGCTGCCCACCGCGGCGGTGCTGGGCGGCGGCTTCCTGCTGGTCATCGACACCCTGGCCCGCACGCTGGCTGCGGTGGAGACTCCGCTGGGCATCCTCACGGCGGTGGTGGGGACGCCGTTCTTCATCGTGCTGCTGCGCAGCGCACACCAGCGGGCCGGGTGATGCTGCGCGCACAAGCCCTGGCGATCGGGTACCCGAGCCGGCGCGTCGGCGCGGGCTTCGATGTCGAACTGCAGCGCGGCCAGGTGCTCGCGCTGCTGGGGCCGAACGGCGGCGGCAAGACCACGTTGCTGAAGACCTTGCTGGGGTTGATCCCGCCGCTGGGCGGCGAGGTGCTGCTCGACGACCGGCCGATCGCACGGTTGCCGCTGCGCGAGCGCGCCTTGCTGCTCGCCTATGTGCCGCAGGTGGCCGCCACGGGCTTCGGTTTTCTGGCGCGCGAGGTGGTGCTGATGGGTCGCACGGCCCACGGCGGCCTGTTCGCACGGCCTTCGGCGCACGACCACGCGGTGGTGGCGGCGGCGCTGGCCCGCCTGGGCATCGCAGAGCTGGCCGATCGGCCGGTGACGCAGATCTCGGGTGGCGAGCGGCAACTGGTGCTGGTGGCACGCGCGTTGGCACAGGAGCCCCGCGCCGTGGTGCTGGACGAGCCCACCGCCAGCCTCGACTTCGGCAACCAGGGCCGCGTGCTGCGCGAGATCCGCCGGCTGGCGGAGGCCGGGCTCGCCGTCCTCTTCACGACCCACGATCCCAACCACGCGCTGCGATATGCCGACCGGGTGTTGTTGATTCGCGATGGCGGCACGATGGCGCAGGGGTCGGTGCGCGAGCTGATCGATGCGGCGCACCTGCGCACGCTGTATGGCGCTGAGGTGGAGGAACTCGAGGATGGGTCTTCCGGACGCCGGGCCTACCTGCCCGGCTGAACCCCAGACGTACACCTGCGCGACGGATCAGCCGTTTTTTTGCTGCAGGCGCTGCAGCTCTTCGACGGTGTTGGCGTTGTCGAACGCCGATGCATCGTCGAACACCACGGTCGCCACGCGATGCAGCGCGGTCCAGCGGTCGATCTTGCGCTGGCCCTCGTGCAGGTACTTGACCAGGCTCTCCAGCAGGCTCGCGCTTCAGCAGGCAGAACACCGGCTGCGCGCATCACCTCGCCGTTCTCGCGCGTGGCCGCCATCGCGATGTCGGCTTGCTCTGCCACCAGCGCCTGCGCCAGACGCTCGACCAGGTCGAGCGGAAAGTTCGGCGTGTCGCACGGCACCGTCACCAGGTACGGCGTTTCGCAGCGCTCGAGGCCGACCAGCACGCCGGCCAGCGGGCCGGGAAAGTCGGATTGCACGTCGGGCCACACCGGCACGCCCATCGACTCGTAGGCGCCGAGGTTGCGGTTGGCGTTGATCATCACCTCGCCCACCTGCGGCTGCAGGCGCAGCAGCGCGTGCAGCGCCAGCGGCACGCCGCGGTGGTTCTGCAGGCCCTTGTCGACACCGCCCATGCGGCTGCCGCGGCCGCCGGCGAGCACGAGGCCGGTGATCTGATCTCGCTCGATGGTCATCGTGCGGCGCTCACAGCTCCAGCAAGTCGAACGCCTGCGTCTCGATCTGCACGAAGCAACGCGTCAGCACGGCCACCGCGCGCCAGGTGCTCGCCTGCGGATGCGCCTCGACGACATCGCACATCTGCTCGACCCACGGCTGCAGGTGGGCGCGAAAGAAGCGGCGCTGCTGTTCGAGGTTGCACACCGCCGCGTCTTCGCCGGCAATCAGGTAGCGCATCACCTCGAACAGGTAGGCGATGTGGTCTTCGGTCTCGCCGCGCGCCTCGTCGCGCGCCAGGCCCAGGCGCTGCAGATCGTCGCGCAGCTGTGCCAGCGGCCGCTCGTTGAGAAAGCCGCTCAGGTGGTACGAGCCGTAGACAAAGATCTCGGGCTTGCCGACGCCGCCGAACAG
Organism: uncultured beta proteobacterium; assembly: GCA_963827645.1. Taxonomy (GTDB): domain Bacteria; phylum Pseudomonadota; class Gammaproteobacteria; order Burkholderiales; family Burkholderiaceae_C; genus JAEUPI01. The sequence continues at coordinate 79,330 of CAWHBZ010000044.1, forward strand.
CGCGTCGTGCTCCTCGGCCGCCTGCGCCGCCGTGGTGGCGCGCATCGCGGCCACCAGCGCCTGCCACGGCGACCTCGAGGTGGCCGCCGGCCTCGGGCGCTTGCGTGACCGCCACCTTGAATTGCTGCAGCAGCGCCTCGTCGGGCGGCGCCAGCCACAGTTGCGCGAGCAGGCCGTACAGCTCGGCGCGTGCGAGCTCCTCGCTGCCATCGGCAGTGGAAAAGCGCAAGGGGGAGGCTGGCGGCTTCGCTCATCGTCGCGGCAGGCTCACAGGTCGGTGATGCGCACTTCGTTCGGGTTGCTGTGCATGTCGATGACGCGGCAGTCGCCGCACATCTTCAGGCGCTCGGCGGCCGCGCCCTGGAAGGCGGCGTGCGCGGCCAACTTGCCGATCATCGCCTCGATCGCACGCAGCGTGCCGAACGGCTTGCCGCAGCGCACGCAGTGGAACGGCTCCACCTCGTGCAGCACACGCGGGTTCTTGCGCGCCTTGCCCTCGTCGGCCAGCCACAGGCGCGGTTCCAGCGTGATGGCGTCTTCGGGGCAGGTGTTGGCGCACAGGCCGCACTGCACGCAGTTCTTCTCGATGAAGCGCAACTGCGGCCGCTCGGGGTTGTCGAGCAGCGCGCCTTCGGGGCAGGCACCGACGCAAGCCAGGCACATCGTGCAGGTGGCGGTGTTCACCTGCAGGCTGCCGAACGGTGCGCCGGCGGCGGGCAACGACGATCGTCTCGGCAGCTTGCGGCGCGTGCACGCGCAGATGATCGATGGCCAGCTCGAGTGTGGCGCGCTTGTTGGCTTGCGCGTTGAACGAGGCCGCGCGCGCCACGCCCGGTGGCCGGAGCTTCGCGCAGCGCGGCGTCGAGCGCCGGCAGGTCGCGTGCATCGCGCGCCTCGATCAGCTTGAAGTGGCGCTCCCCGTAGCCCAGGCCGCTGAGCACGGCCTGCGCCAACGCCATCTGCTCGCCCAGCACCTGCCGGTACTCGGGCGCTTCTTCGCCGGTGAGCAGCAGCCACACCTGGTTGGCGCCCTGCGCGAAGGCCGTCAGCCACAGGTCGATGCCGACGCTCGCGGTGTGCCACACGCCCACCGGCAGCACACGCGCCGGCACGCCGTGCACGCTGCGGTCGGTGCGCGCCGCGCGGCCGAGCTCGTCGACGCGCAACGCGCCGGCGCCATCGCTGTGGATCAGCAGCACCGGGTCGCGTCCACCGGCCAACGTGAAGGCGCGCAGCATCGTGCGCAGCCGTTGCCCCTGGTCGACCGCGGATGGGTAGGAGAACGAGATCGCGCCGCTCGGGCACACCGTGCTGCAGGCGCCGCAGCCCACGCACAGGTGCGGCTCGACCACGATGCCGCCGGTGGGCTTGGCGCCGCCGAAGCCGGCACCGTCGGGGCCGCCGCGCACCTTGCCTTGCGGCTTGCCTTTCAGCGAAGCGTCGCTCGAGATCGCGCGCGCCGAGCAGACGTCGATGCAGGCGGTGCAGCCGATGCGCTCGTTGCGGCTGTGCGCGCAGATCTTCTGCTGGTAGGCGAAGAACTTCGGCTTCTCGAACTCGCCCACCGCGTCGCGCAGCTCGAGCACGGCCTTGTGCAGCGCCTGCGCATCGCCGCCGGCGTGAAAGTAGCCCTGCGGCGGCTGGTGCATCGTGAACGCCGGCTCGGCGCGCAGGTCGAGCACGAGATCGAAGGTGTCGGCCTCGGTGCGCGGCGCGCGTTCGAAGTCGATCGCACCGGCTGCATCGCAAGCGCGCACGCAGTCGCGGTGGCTCTTGCAGCGCGGCGAGGTCGATCTGGTAGCTGAAGTCGATGGCGCCCTCGGGGCAGACCGCGATGCAGGCGTTGCAGCGCGTGCACAGGTCGAGGTCGATCGGGTTGCGGCTCTCCCACTCGGCCTTGAACGCACCGAGCCAGCCCGACAGCCGCGTGAGGCGCCCGCTGTGCACCGCCCAACCGCGGGTTTGCGCGACGCCGCCGCCCGGCCCGTCGATCAGCAGGTTGACGTCGAGCTTGTCGGTCAGCATCGCTGCCGCCTGCTTCGGCGGCCTCGGGCGCGCCGATGATCAAACAGCGCCCGCCCGAGCGGTAGCTGACGTTGGCCACCGGTTGCGGCGCCGGCCCCTGCGCAGCGGCGATCAGCGCGGCGATCTTCGGCGTCGCGCTCTTGGCATCGCGCGACCAGCCGCCGGTCTCGCGGATGTTGACGAAGCGGATCGGCCGTACATCCAGCGACGCTGCGCCCTCGGTCTGCTCGTTCAACTCCAGAAACAGGCGCCGCTCCTGCGTGCAGGCGACCAGCAGCTCCTCGCCGCGCTCGCCGGTGGCCTTGGCGGCGCGCTGGAACGCGCCGGCCTCGCGGCGGCACAGCAGCGTGTGCAGATGCTCCAGCCCGTCAGAGCTGGCTGGGGCCGTCTGCTGCAGCGCCGTTTTCAGCGCCGCCGCATCCAGCGGCATCGTGTGATTGCAATCGCAGATCAGCGTTTTCATCGGGTTCAGGGGTCGCAACGCAGCTCTCGCTGCTGCTGTCGACCTGGGCGGACTTCGGCTCCTGAGCCGTGGCGGGGTCCGCTGCGGGCTCGCCTGCAGCGGTTGTCTCTGCAGCGCGAGCCTTTGGCGGCTCGGGATCGACCAGGCCGAGGAACGCGGCCTGCGCCATCTGGCGCACCATCGAGGCCGGCAGCGGATCGGGCTTGCTGTAGTCGTCGATGTAGACGTCCAGGCCGTCCATCACATTGAAGCGAGGGTCGCCGAACAGCTTCTTCAGTGCGGCGTTCTTCACGCTCGCCGTCGACCTCCGGGGCGACGAAGCGGCTGTAGTCGGATTCGCGCGTCAGCGTCGCGACGTCGGCCAGCGTCGGCGGCGGTGGCCGCTCGCCGGCCGGCGCAGTGGCGTCCGTGCGCGGCGGCTGCGTCGGCCGGGCGGCTGCGCGGCGCTCGCCGGGCTGACGCTGGCGCCGTCACGCCGCAGGCCGCGCACGGCGTCGGCGCCACGCCGGTGCCGGCCGCGCTCGGCCACGCGGCTGCCGCGCCGCTGCCGCGCCTGCGCCTTGCGCTGCGACCAGCGCGACAGGAAGCCGCCGTCGCGTCGGCCGTGGCCGGGCTCATTGCCGATCCCCAGGCGCGCGGAACGACGGCGGGCGGCTGCGCTTTTTCGGCTCGGGCTTGTAGTGCTCGTCGGTGTAGGCCTGCAGCCACGCCAGGGGCTCGCCGGTCAACGGCACGTTGTCGACACGCTCCTGCGCGTCGAGCAGGCGGCCGGCCTCGTCGTACGACAGCGTCACCAGTTCGGGCCAGGCGCGCGACGGATCTGCATCGTCGACGCGCCACATCACGAACCACACCGGCGCGCCGGAACTCAGGTTCAGGTAGTAGCCCTCGGCTTCGTCGCGGTGCAGCGCGACCGGAAGGCCGGGGTGCAGACTGCAGCAAAGTCCGGCCGTCGTCGCGCAGCGCGCGCGGTGCGTCGCCGAAACCGCCTTCGTCGAGCACCACCTCGTCGATGCGAAAGCGCCACGCTTCCCATTGATTGGGCTGGCGCTGTCGTTCCATCAGCACAGCGACGCGTAACGATGGTGATCGACTTCCATGGCCTCGGGGCAGTCTACCGCTGTCGGGGCGGCTGCTATGTCGGGCCTTGCATGAGCCGACGCAGGCTGTCGCGGGGCCGACGACAAGTTGTCGCGTCGCGTACCCGGGGCAGCCCTGATTGAAACGAGGGTTTGCTCTGACTCTTAATGTGAGGGTGATCTGCACGTGCGTGCATAGGTGTGCGCGCGCCAACACCAGTGGGGTGACCATGAAGCCAGCCGTCAAGCCAGCAACCGACCAACCCGCGTTGCATCGCCGCAAGTTGTTGGGCGCCGCCGGCACCACCGGTGCGCTGGCCGCCGCCGCCGCGTTGCTGGCCACTCGCCAGGACGCGGCCGACGCCGCGGCTGCGGCGCCGCCGCAGCCGAGAGCCCGAAGCACAGGCGGCGGCTACCGCCTCACCGAGCACGTGCAGCGCTACTACCAGACCACCAAGGTCTGACGGCCTGCAGATCTGCGGCGACCCGCCCAGCACACGCTCGCCCAACCAACCGGTTCCAGCCAGAGGTTCAGCCATGCTGCTCACCCGCAAGTCCGAACACCCCGGAGTGTCGACATCGAGCCTGGTCTCCAGCCTGTCGCGCGGCGTCTCGCGCGCCGTGCCCGACGCTCGACCGCCGCTCCTTCCTGCGCCGCTCGGGCCTCGGCCTCGGCGCCGGCATGGCGGCGTCGCAACTGGTGCTGGTGCGAAGGCCAAAGCGGCTGATGCCAACAAGCACGGCGGTGCGCGCCAACGCCAAGGTCGAAGTCAAGCGCACGGTGTGCGGCCACTGCTCGGTGGGCTGCGCCATCGACGCGGTGGTCGAGAACGGCGTCTGGGTGCGCCAGGAACCGGTGTTCGACAGCCCGCTCAATCTCGGCGCGCACTGCGCCAAGGGCGCGGCGGTGCGCGAGAACGGCCACGGCGAATACCGCCTGAAGTACCCGATGAAGCTGGTCGACGGCAAGTACCAGCGCATCAGCTGGGACGTGGCGCTCAACGAGATCAGCGCCAAGATGCTCGAGCTGCGCAAGGCAAGCGGCGTCGATTCGGTCTTCGTGGTCGGCTCGTCGAAGCACAACAACGAGCAGGCGTACCTGCTGCGCAAGTGGATGACGCTCTGGGGCAGCAACAACACCGACCACCAGGCGCGCATCTGCCACAGCACCACGGTGGCCGGCGTGGCCAACACCTGGGGCTACGGTGCGATGACCAATTCGTACAACGACATGCAGAACTCGAAGGCTGCGTTGTACATCGGCAGCAACGCCGCCGAGGCGCACCCGGTGTCGATGCTGCACATGCTGCATGCCAAGGAAACCGGCTGCAAGATGATCGTGGTCGACCCGCGCTTCACGCGCACGGCGGCCAAGGCCGACCAGTACGTGCGCATCCGCTCGGGCACCGACATCGCGTTCCTGTTCGGCGTGCTGCACCACATCTTCAAGAACGGCTGGGAAGACAAGAAGTACATCGAGGACCGCGTCTACGGCATGGACAAGGTGCGCGAAGACGTGATGGCCAAGTGGACGCCCGACAAGGTGCAAGAGGTCTGCGGCGTCGACGAGGCCACGTGCTGCAGGTGGCCAAGACGATGGCCGAGAACCGGCCGAGCACGATCGTCTGGTGCATGGGCCAGACCCAGCACACGATCGGCAACGCGATGGTGCGCGCGTCGTGCATCCTGCAGCTGGCGCTGGGCAACATCGGCATGTCGGGCGGCGGCGCCAACATCTTCCGCGGCCACGACAACGTGCAGGGCGCCACCGACATCGGCCCCAACCCCGATTCGCTGCCCGGCTACTACGGCCTGGCCGACGGTGCGTTCAAGCACTTCGCCACCGTGTGGGGCGTCGACTTCGAGTGGATCAAGAAGCAGTACGCGCCCGGCATGATGAACAAGCCCGGCATGACGGTGTCGCGCTGGATCGACGGCGTGCTCGAGAAGAACGAGCTGATCGACCAGGACAGCAACCTGCGCGGCATGTTCTTCTGGGGCCACGCGCCCAACTCGCAGACCCGCGGCCTCGAGATGAAGCGCGCGATGGACAAGCTCGATCTGCTGGTGGTGATCGACCCGTTCCCCAGCGCCACCGCCGCGATGGCGGCGATGCCCGGCAAGGAGGGCGACCGCAACCCGAAGCCGCGCCGTCTACCTGCTGCCGGCGACCACGCAGTTCGAGACCAGCGGTTCGGTCACCGCGAGCAACCGCTCGATCCAGTGGCGCGAGCGCGTCATGGAGCCGCTGTGGGAATCGCGCACCGACCACATGATCATGTACCAGCTGGCGCAGAAGCTGGGCTTCGACAAGGAGCTGGTCAAGAACTACAAGATGCAGCAGGTCAAGGGCATGGACGAGCCCGTGCCCGAAGACATCCTGCGCGAGATCAACAAGTGCACCTGGACCATCGGCTACACCGGCCAGAGCCCAGAGCGGCTGAAGGCGCACATGCGCAACATGCACGTCTTCGACGTCAAGACGCTGCGCGCCAAGGGCGGCATCGACAAGGAGACCGGCTACAAGCTCGACGGCGACTACTTCGGCCTGCCCTGGCCGTGCTACGGCACGCCGGAGCTCAAGCACCCCGGGTCGCCGAACCTGTACATGACCTCGCGCTCGATGATGGACGGCGGCGGCAACTTCCGCGCCAACTTCGGCGTCGAGCGCGAAGGCGTCAACCTGCTGGCCGGCGACGGCTCGCACAGCAAGGGCTCCGAGCTGACCACCGGCTATCCGGAGTTCGACCACATCCTGCTGAAGAAGCTCGGCTGGTGGGGCGATCTCACCGAGGCTGAAGCCAAGGCCGCCGAAGGCAAGAACTGGAAGACCGACCTGTCGGGCGGCATCCAGCGCGTGGCGATGGCGCACGGCTGCCACCCGTTGGGCAATGCGAAGGCGCGCGCGGTGGTGTGGAACTTCCCCGACGGCGGTGCCGCAGCACCGCGAGCCGTTGTACTCGACACGGCCCGACCTGGTGGCCAAGTACCCGACGCACGACGACAAGAAGGCGTTCTGGCGCCTGCCCACGCTTGTACAAGTCGGTGCAGGAGCAGAACAAGGACATCGGCAAGACCTTCCCGCTGATCATGACCAGCGGACGCCTGGTGGAGTACGAGGGCGGCGGCGAGGAGACGCGCTCCAACCCGTGGCTGGCCGAGCTGCAGCAGGAGACGTTCGTCGAGATCAATCCGAAGGCGGCCAACGACCGCGGCATCCGCAACGGCGACTACGTGTGGGTCAAGACGCCGCCGATGGCTGGCGATGCCCGAGTTCAAGGGCCTGCGCGTGAAGGCGCAGGTCACCGAGCGGGTCGGACCCGACACCGTGTTCCTGCCGTTCCACTTCTCGGGCCGTTGGGGTGGCGTGGACCTCGCGCCGTACTACCCCGAGGGCGCCAAGCCGGTGGTGCGCGGCGAGGCGGTCAACACCGCCACCACCTACGGCTACGACAGCGTGACGATGATGCAAGAGACCAAGACCACGGTCTGCCAGATCGAACGAGCAACCGCCTGACGTGATCGGCGCAACGCATTCCAGGAGACCCTCATGGCCCGAATGAAATTCATCTGCGACGCCGAACGCTGCATCGAATGCAACGGCTGCGTCACCGCCTGCAAGGCCGAGCACGACGTGCCGTGGGGCGTCAACCGCCGGCGCGTGGTCACGCTCAACGACGGCGTGCCCGGCGAGAAGAGCGTGTCGGTGGCGTGCATGCACTGCTCCGACGCGCCGTGCATGGCGGTGTGCCCGGTCGACTGCTTCTACCGCACCGACGACGGCGTGGTGCTGCACGACAAGGACGTCTGCATCGGCTGCGGCTACTGCTCGTACGCCTGCCCGTTCGGCGCGCCGCAGTTCCCGAGCAACGGCACCTTCGGCCTGCGCGGCAAGATGGACAAGTGCACGTTCTGCGCCGGCGGCCCCGAGGACAACGGCAGCGCGGCGGAGTTCGAGAAATACGGTCGCAACCGGCTGGCCGAAGGCAAGCTGCCGGCCTGCGCCGAGATGTGCTCGACCAAGGCGTTGTTGGGTGGCGATGGCGACGTGGTGGCCGACATCTTCCGCAACCGCGTGCTGGTGCGCGGCAAGGGCAGCGAGGTCTGGGGCTGGGGCACGGCCTACGGCAAGCCGGCCACCGGCGGTCCGCAGCAGGCCAAGCCGGAGGGCAAGAAGTCATGATGCGCACGACGTTGGCGCTGGGGTTGTGCAGTGTGGCCCTCGCGTTGGCCGCCTGCGGCGAAAAGACGGCGGGCGCGGCGAAGAAGGTCCGACGTGCCGGCCTGGCAGGGCTCGTCCGGTGCCAGCGCCTACATGGCCAATGGCTGGAAGGCCGGGCGACCAGACGGCGTGGGAGCAGCAGATTGCGCAACCGCACGCAAGGCCAGAACGAGTACTCGCGCGCTGCGGCGCAACCTTGAGACGACGCGACGGGCCAAGGAGCAAGCATGCAAAGCCCGATGCGGCGACTGATCTTCGGGTTGGCGCTCGCGCTCGGCTTCGGTGCCGGCGCGTTGGCGCAGACGAACACCGTGCCCGACGACCCGCCGGGCGGCAAAGCGCCCGCCGGTACGCCGCCGGGCTTCGTGGCGCCGGCCGATCCCAAGCCGGACGAGACCAACGCGCAGCGCGGGAAGTCGCAGCCCGGCAACAACGCGCCGTTCTGGCGCGGCGTGCGCGAGTCGGGCAACGTGCCCGGCTTCACGACCCTGCCTGAAAACGAGAGGCGCCACGCTGATCCAGCGCTTCACGCAATACCCCGGCTCGGCGTTCACGACCGCCGGCGAAGCCTGGCGCGAGGTGCGCAACCGCTGGATCGTTCCCGGTGGCGCCGCGCTGATCGTGTTCGCGCTGCTGGTGCTGGCGCTGTTCTACAAGTGGCGCGGCCCGATCGGGGGCGATCACCTCGACCGACCCAAGCCGATCGAGCGCTTCACGCTATTTCGAGCGTGCGGCCCACTGGACCGTGGCCATCACCTTCGTCGTGCTTGCGGTGTCCGGCATCGTGATGGCCTTCGGCAAGTACTTCCTGCTGCCGATCGTGGGCGCCACGCTGTTCGGCTGGTTGACCTATGCGCTGAAGACGCTGCACAACGTGGTCGGTCCGGTGTTCGCGCTGGCCTTGCTCGTGTTCATTGTCGCCTTCTTGCGCGACAACATCCCGCGCGCCCACGACCTCACCTGGCTCGCCAAGGGCGGCGGCATGCTGAGCGGACAGCACGTCGCGTCGCACCAGCTTCAACGCTGGCGAGAAGATCGTGTTCTGGGGTGGCGTGATCGCGCTCGGTCTCGTCGTCGTCGCCTCGGGCTTCGTGCTCGACAAGCTCGTGCCCGGCATGGCCTACACGCGCGGCCAGATGCAGATCGGCCACATGGTGCATGCGGCAGCGTCGATGCTGATGATGGCGCTCTTCCTCGGCCACATGTACCTCGGCTCGATCGGCATGAAGGGCGCCTACCAGGCGATGAAGACCGGCCATGTCAGACGAGGACTGGGCCAAGGAACACCACGAGCTGTGGTACGACGACGTCAAGGCCGGAAAGATCCCCGCGCAGCGCTCGGCGCCGTCGGGCAAGGGCATGCAGGCCAGCCAAGGAGGCAACATGAAGTGCGTCGTTGGGTCTGATGCCGATCGGTCTGTGCAGCGGCGTGCTGCGCCAAGCTGCCGCCGCCGTCGGACGATGCGAAGGCGAAGGCGGCCGAAGCCGCGGCCAAGACCGCGTACGGCGACAAGGTGGGCGCCTACAAGCTGTGCCAGTCGATGGACCGTGTGGCAGCGCGTCTATCTGGCCGATGCGAAGAAGGCCGGCAAGGACGTGCAAGCCGGTCGCCACGCCGCCGTGCGCCGACCCTGGGCCGTTCGCGTACACGCCGCGCATCGCAGAAGCCGCTGGAGGCTGCGGGCGCGCATTCGCCGCCGGGTACGGCAGTCAGCCCGCCGAACACCAAGCAGCCCGCGAAGGATGCGCAAGGGCCGGCCAAGAAGCCCTGAGCCTCGAATGCCGCTCGCGCGGTAAGCTTGCGTAGCGCAAGCTGCGATGACATGAGTCTCTTCCACAGTGACCCGCCGCCGGTCCGGCTGCCGCTGCTGACGCGCGCCGGCAGCGCGCTGACGCGCGAGATCGAGGTGCTCGACGAGTACGGCGAGCGGCGCCGCATCCACATTCCCGACGAACGGCCGTTGACGCTGTATGTCGACAAGCGCGAACTGGTCACGCTGATGACGCTCGGCGCCGAGCCCGAGTTGCTGGCGTTGGGCTACCTGCGCAACCAGCGGCTGGTCGAGTCGCGTGGACGAAGGTGCTGTCGATCACCGCCGACTGGGACGTCGACGCCGTGGCGGTGCGCACGCGCGCCGGCATCGAGGACTTCGAGCGCAAGACCGCGCAGCGCGTCGTCACCACCGGCTGCGGCCAGGGCACGGTGTTCGGCGACATGATGGACGGCCTGCAGTCGGTGCAGCTGCCCGATGCGCAAGAGCGCGCGCATCAGCCAGAGCGATGCTGCGCGACATGCTCGAGGTGATGCGCCAGCAGGACAGCATCCACCGCAAGGCCGGTTCGGTGCACGGCTGCGCGCTGTTCCGCGGCACCGAGAAGCTGATGTTCATCGAGGACGTCGGCCGCCACAACGCCATCGACACCATCGCCGGCTGGATGTGGATGCACGGCGTGCAGGGCGGCGACAAGGCGTTCTACACCACCGGCCGTCTGACCAGCGAGATGGTGATGAAGTCGGCGCAGATCGGCGTGCCGATCATCGTCGTCGCGCAACGGCGTCACCGCGATGGGCCACGAGATGGCCACCCATCTGGGCATGACGCTGTTCGGCCGCGCGTCGAACCGGCACTTCATCTGCTACACCGGCTTCGAGCGCTTCGATTCCGAGCCCGAGCCGCAACGCGCTCCCATGCGCGTGGTCGTCGGGCTGAGCGCTCGCTGACCTAGCGTACGGCGCAGCTGCGCCACTGCTTGCTGTAGCTCGCCGCCGGCTGCACCACGACGGTGGCACCGCTCGGTTTGCGCAGGCTGCTGCCGGTCTCGAGCTCCAGCTTCATCGCGTACTTCTCGAAGAAGGCGTCGAACCTCTCGCCACCCCGCGTGCCCACCGCGTGCAGCTGGTCGCTGTTGGCGTCCCACTCCAGCAGCACGGCGGCCAGCGGCTGCGGCGCCGGGCCATCGATCACGCGCGCGCCCTGCAACGGGTCGTAGCGCGAGTTGTCGCCGCAGCAGTGGATCACGTGCGCCGGCTCGCCGCGGCCGCCGCTGCGCAGGCCGATGAAGCTGATCGCCGCCGTGGGGTACATCAGCTTGTGCGCACAGATCGCCGAGAACGCGACGATCGATTTGTTCGGGCCCACGCCGGCCGGTGCGGCATAACGCTGCTTGTCTTCGGTGACCAGCTCGACCGGCTTCACCTCGCGCTCGAACGCGATCAGGAACACCGGCGACGCTGTATACGGGTAGTTGAAGAGGAACGCTTCACCTGCCTTGAGCTGGCGCGCCCGCCACGGGCTGCCGGTTGAGTCGACCAGCAGCGAACGCGGGTGACGCTGCACCTCGCCGGCAGCGACCACCGGCAGCGCGCTGGAGGCCACCCACGCGCCGGCGACGCAGGCGGCCTGGCGCATCAGGTCGCGGCGGCGCTCGGCGTCGGGTTTCGGCTGCACACGACAGACGCTACACGAGCTGCGAAGTCCGAGCAATCTCAAGGTGGCCCTCGGCCTGGCCGAGTCGGCGCCGCGGCACGACTCGCGCGCGCCGCGGCCGCATGGCGCGAGCCAGCCTCGCGGCCCAGCGAATCGAGCGGGTCCGTCGGTGAGGCGACGCGTGCTAGGATTTCAGCGCAGACCCGTCCCAGTTGAATTCGACGGAGCGATCGCGTGCGCCTGGCCCAGTACGTCAAGTTCCGCGAGGAGAAGTTCGGCGGCGTGCTGTTCGAGACGCGCTCCGAAAAGGTCTTCACCCTCAACCCGACGGCCACGGCCGTGGTGCGCGAGATCGCGCAGCGGCGACGAAGCGACGATCGCGGCCCGGCTGAAGGATCGTTTCGCCGACCAGGGCGGCGCGATCGAGCGCGAGGTCGCGGCCTTCCTCGCCGACCTGCGCCAGCGTGGCCTGGTCGAAGGGTGATGACGTGACCGCGACCGGCGTCCGCCGAGGCGGAGGATCTCGCCGCGCCGCTGTACGTCGCCTGGCAGATCACCAACGAGTGCAACCTCGCCTGCCTGCACTGCATCGAGGAGAGCGGGCCGGGCAAGGCGTTCGCGGACGAGCTCGACCGCGACCAGGTCTTCGCCGTCCTCGACCAGCTGATGGATCGCGAGGTCCCCTACCTGTCGTTCTCCGGCGGCGAGCCGATGCTGCACCCGCACTTCTTCGAGATGGTCGAGCGCGTCTGCGCGCGCGGCAGCCAGCTCAAGATCGAGACCAACGGCCACTACCTCATCGCCGGAAACTGCGCGCGCCTGAAGGACGCTCGGCGTCAAGGCGGTGCAGGTGAGCCTCGACGGCGCCTCGCGCGCGACCTTCGGCCGCATGCGCGTGCGCGGCGAGTTCGACCGCGTGCTCGACGGCATGCGCAACCTGCGCGCCGCGGGCGTGCCCATCGAGATCAACTTCTCGCCGGCCGCGCTTCAACATCCACGAGATCGACGCCGTCGTCGACCTCGCCTACGAGCTCGGCGCCTACAGCTTCTACACCGGCCGCACGATGTACACCGGCAACGCCGTCAAGGCCTGGCGCCACCTCGAGGTGACCGACGAGCAGTACGACGCGTTCTTCGACGCGCTGCGCGCCAAGACCGAGCGAGTACGCGGGCCGCATGCGCGTCTACTTCCACGAGGCGGGGCTGCTCGAGGAGCTGCGCTATCGCCTGCAGCATCCGGCGGCGCTTGCTGATCGTGCTGCCCAACGGCCTCGTCAAGCTCATCAACGCGCTTGCCGTTCGTCTGCGGCGACTTCCGGCGCGACACCGCTCGACCAGATCTGGGCGAACTTCCGCCGCGCGTGGCACGACCCGCGCGTCGCGCAGTTCGTCGACGAGCTCGCCGCCGACCCCGGCAAGACGCGCACGCTGCACCAATGGGTCCATCTCTGAGCCGCTGCGCCGAACGACCGGCCGGCGCTCGGCCGGTCGGCGTGGCAGCGCCTGCTGCGCGTCTGCGCGATGGTGCGCTACCGCTTCTTCCTCTACGCGGGGCTGCTGCCCTACCTGCTCGGCGCGGCCTGGGCCTACGCCATCGCGCGATGCGTTCGACGCGCACGCTCTTCTGGAGCGGCCTCGCCGGCGTCGTGCTCGCGGTCGTCGGCGTCGAAGCCTTCAACGAGTACTTCGACGCGCGCATGGGCACCGACCGCGTCTTCAACCCCGCCGACCTGCCGCCGATGTCCGACGCCGTGTTCTGGCTCGGCATCGCCGCCTTCGCCGGCGCGCTCGCCGTCGGCATCTACCTCGACGATGCAGCGCGGCTGGCCGATCCTCGCCTTCGCGCTGCTCGGCGGCGCGGCGGCGATCTTCTACGAGGCGCCGCCGATCCGCTGGGCGTACCGCGGCCTGGGCGAGCTGGTCATCGCCTTGTCGTACGGGCCGTGGATGGTGCTGGGCAGCCTCTACCTGCACACCCAGACGGCTGTCGTGGAGGCGCTCCTCGCGTCGCTCGTGCCCGGATGCCTGATCATGGCGCTCGCCGTCGTCAACGCGATCCCCGACTTCCACCAGGACCGCCTCGTCGGCAAGCGCAACCTCGTCGTGCGGCTCGGGCGCCGCCGCGCCGTCTCGCTGTACCTCGGCGCTCGCGGCGGCGGGCCTGCTCGTGGTGCCGCTCGGCGTCGCCGCCGGCATGTTCCCGTGGCGTGCCTGGCCGCCCTGCTGGCGCTGCCGCTGCTCGTCGCGAGCGGCCGCATCGCGCGTGTCGACCTACGAGACGCCGCGCGCGTTCGTTCCCGCGATGCGCAGCATCGTCGCCTGCTACCTCGTCGCGGTGCTGCTGCTCACCGCGGGCATCCTGGCTCAGGCCGGCTGGCCGCTGCGCGCATGAACCGCATCGACAGCTTCTGAGCGCGCCGCTGCTGGTCTCCTGGCAGCTCACGCGCGACTGCGACCTCTGCTGCCTGCACTGCTGCACCGAATCGGCGCCGGGCAAGCGCCTGCCCGACGAGCTCGACGCGCGACGAGGCGATGCGCGTCGCCGACGAGATCGTCCGCCAGCGGCGTGCCCTACGTGATGCTGTGCGGCGGCGAGCCGCTGGTCGTGCCCCATTTCTTCGCGCTCGCCGAGGCGCTCGGCCGCGCCGGCGTCAGCCTCAAGATCGAGACCAACGGCCAGCGCTTCGATGAGGCGGTGGCGCGACGGCTCGCGCGCCTGCCGATCCGCTCGATCCAGGTGAGCCTCGACGGCGACACCGAGGAGATCTACGCGCGCCAGCGGGCCGGCGCGCTCGCTCGCCAGAGGCGCACGCCGCGTGCCGCGCCGTGCGCGACGCCGGCCTGCCGCTGGAGATCACCTTCGCGCCGACCCGCATCAACATGCACGAGGCCGAGGCGGTCATCGAGCGGGCGCGCTCGCTCGGCGCCTTCCGCTTCAACACCGGCCGCCTGATGCGCATCGGCACCGCCGCGCGGCTGTGGGATCGGCTCGAGCCGACCGAAGCGCGACTACGCCGAGTTCCGCGCGCTGCTCGAACGCGCCTCGCGCCGGCTCGAGGGCGAGATGGAGCTGTGCTACGAGCCGTTCGAGATCGACGACGGCCTGCGGGCGAGCCTCGAGAGCCCGCCGGCGACCCTGCTGGTGCTGCCCAACGGCTGGGTCAAGGTGGCGGCGGCGCTGCCGCAGATCTGCGCCGATCTGCGGCGCGATCGCCTCGCCGAGGCCTGGGAGCGCCTATCGCGACGCCTGGCGCAGTGATACAGTCGCCGCGGCAGCGCGCCGCGTCATCGAGGACGCGGCGCTGCACGCAGCAAGCGAATACGCTGGCAGGCACCTGCTGCCCGCCGGATCGTGATCACCAAGGAGGATCCATGAGCGAAACGAAGCAGACGATCGAGCCCGCGAAGGGCATGCCGCAGCCCAAGACCGTCAAGCCCCGACGCCGCTGGACAAGCGGCATGGGAAACGCCCAAGCTCGAAGACGTCTCCGAGCAGGTGATGGCGCAGCCGTACATCCGCTTCACCTGAATCGCTCGCAAGCGAATCGCGATGCAGGGGCGCTCGGTCGATGAGTACCGCGCGCCCCTTTTTCTTGCCTGGCAGCTGACCAACCGCTGCGGCGCGCGCTGCATCGCCTGCTGCGAGGAATCCGGCCCCGACAAGGCCTGGCGCGACGAGCTGAGCCGCGACGAGGCGCTCGACCTCGCGCGGCGCCATCGCGGACTGCCGGCATCCCCTACGTCGCCTTCGGCGGCGGCGAGCCGCTCGGCGTCGCCGCACTGCTGGGACATCTTCGAGCGGCTCGCGGCGGGCGGCGTCGCGCTCAAGCTCGAGACCGACGGCAGCCGCATCGACGACGCGGCCGCCGACCGGCTCGCCGCGCTCGCCGTCCAATGCGTGCAGATTTCCGTCGACGGCGCGACCGCGGCCACGCACGAGCGCGTGCGTCCCGGGTCGAGCTTCGCGGCGGCGGTCGGCCGCGATCGAGCGCCTGGTCGCGCGCGGGTCGCGCGCCGCAGTTCGTGTTCGTTCCCACGCGCCTCAACCTTCACGAGATCGTCGCCGCCTACGACCTCGCGGCGCGCGCTCGGCTGCAGCGCCTTCGTCACCGGCCCGCTGATGCGCATCGGCCGCGCCGCCGCGGCCTGGGACACGCTGGCCTGCACCGACGACGAGTGGCAGCGCGCCGTCGCGGCGCTGCGCGAGCGCGCGGCACGCCGGCGCAGCCGGTCCGGCGCTGTCGATCTATCCCTGGGACATCGTCACCGAGATGCGAGACGCGGCTCGAGCAGCCCGCAGGCGATGCTGCTGGTGGTGCCGAACGGCAAGGTCAAGCTGCTCAATGCGCTGCCGTTCGCGCCGGCCGACCTGCGCCGCGACTCGCTGGACGAGGCGTGGCAGGCCTATCGCGACGCGTGGCGCACGACGGAGGTGCGCGACTTCGTCGCTGCGCTGCCGCGGCGAGCCGGCGCTGCTGCGCCACGCCAACGAGACCTGGGCCCTGCGGCC
>CAWHBZ010000045.1:0-72693 GCA_963827645.1 uncultured beta proteobacterium
GCGCTGCTCGCACAGGCGAATGGTTGGCAGGCGCCTGCAGCCCGCCGGATTGTGATCACCACGGAGGATCCATGAGCGAAACGAAGCAGACGATCGAGCCCGCGAAGGGCATGCCGCAATCCCAGCCCGTCTCCCCGAAGCCGCTGGACAAGCCGGTCTGGGAAACGCCCAAGCTCGAAGACGTCTCCGAGCAGGTCATGGCCCAGCCCTACATCCGTTTCACCTGAACGACTCGCAAAGCGAATGCGATGCGGGGGCGCACGGTCGATGACTACGACGCGCCCCTTTTTCTTGCCTGGCAGCTGACCAACGGCTGCGGCGCACGCTGTCTCGCGTGCTGCGAGGAATCCGGCCCCGGCAAAGCTTGGCGCGATGAGTTGAGCCGCGAGGAGGCACTCGACCTCGCCCGCGCCATCGTGGACTTCGGCATCCCCTACGCCGCCTTTGGCGGTGGCGAGCCGCTCGGCGTCGCACACTGCTGGGAAATCTTCGAACGGCTCGCGGCGGGCGGCGTCGCCCTCAAGCTCGAGACCGACGGCAGCCGCATCGACGCCAGCGGTGCCGACCGGATCGCGGAACTCGCCGTCGATTGCGTGCAGATTTCCGTCGATGGCGCCACCGCGGCCACGCACCAGCGCGTGCGTCCCGGATCGGGCTTCGAGGCGGCGGTCGGGGCGATCGAGCGCCTGGTCGCGCGCGGGATCCGCCCGCAGTTCGTCTTCGTTCCCACGCGTCTCAATCTTCACGAGATCGTCGCCGCCTTCGATCTCGCGGCGGCGCTGGGCTGCAGCGCCTTCGTCACCGGCCCGCTGATGCGCATCGGTCGCGCCGCCGCGGCTTGGGACACGCTGGCCTGCACCGACGACGAGTGGCAGCGCGCCGTCGCGGCGCTGCGCGAGCGGGCGGCAACCGGTGCAGCCAGTCCGGCGCTGTCGATCTACCCCTGGGACATCGTCACCGAGATGCAGACGCGGCTCGAGCATCCGCAGGCGATGCTGCTGGTGGTGCCTAACGGCAAAGTCAAGCTGCTCAACGCGCTCCCGTTCGCGCCGGCCGACCTGCGCCGTGACTCGCTGCCCGACGCGTGGCAGGCCTATCGCACGGCGTGGCGCACGACGGAGGTTCGCGACTTCGTCCTGCGCTGCCGAGGCGAGCCGGCGCTGCTGCGCCACGCCAACGAGACCTGGGCCCTGCGGCCGAGCGATTGACGAAGTGCGAGGTGGGGCGGCCGCCGCGACCCTCGAGCTCGAGCGCGTCCATGCCCTTGCCGAGCAGGTAGAACACCGAACAGTCGTCGCCCTCGCGAAAGATCACCTGGTCCCGCTCGAACCGGACTTCCTTGGCGAGCGTCGCTGGGCGCAAAGTGGGAGACGTCGCGGGCTGGCCTCTCATGGAAAACCCTTTTCAGTGCCTCCTCGCCGATCCGGCGCGGCCGGTCGGCGTGCTGCTACTTCGTCGCCGCGATCATCCCGAGCTGCTGCGGCAGCCAGAGCGACAGCGGCGGCCAGTAGGTGACGATGCACCAGGAACACCAGCATGGTCAGCAGCCACGGCCAGACCGCCACGGTGAGCTCGGTGATGCCCATCTTGGTGATGCCGCTGGCGACGTAGAGGTTGAGGCCGACCGGCGGATGGCACATGCCGACCTCCATGTTGACCACCATCATGATGCCGAAATGGACCGGGTCGATGCCGAGCTTCATCGCGATCGGGAACAGGATCGGCGCCATGATCAGCACGATCGACGAGGGCTCCATGACGTTGCCGGCGAGCAGCAGCAGGATGTTGGCGACAGCAGGAAGACGATCACGCCGACGCCGGTGCCGAGCATCCCGCGGCCATCGCCTGCGGGATGTTCTCGTGCGTCATCAGGAACGAGAACAGCACCGCGTTGGTGATGATGTAGAGCAGCATCGCGCTCATGTTGGCCGAGTCCAGCAGCACCTTCGGCACGTGCTTGAGCGTCATGTCCTTGTAGATGAACACGGCGACGACGAAGGCGTACACCGCGCTCATCGCCGCCGCCTCGGTCGGCGTGAAGATGCCCGGAGTAGATGCCGCCGATCACGATGACGATCAGCAGCAGGCCCCAGATGCGCTTCCGGAACGCCTGCAGCCGCTCCGCCCAGGTCGCCTTCGGCATGCGCGGATAGTTGTTCTTGCGCGCCCGGTACCAGGTCGTGAGGCCCAGCATGGTCGCCAGCACGATGCCGGGAACGATGCCGGCCATGAACAGCTGGCCGACCGAGGTGTTGGTCGCCACCGAATACATCACCATCACGATCGACGGCGGGATCAGGATGCCGAGCGCGCCCGGAAGTGGTGATGACGCCGGCGCCGAAGCGCTTCGGGAAAGCCCGCGCTTGACCATCGCCGGCAGGAGGATGGAGCCGATCGCGACCACCGTCGCCGGGCTGCGAGCCGGAGACGGCGGCGAACAGCGCGCAGGCCATCACGCCGGCCAGGCCGAGCCCGCCGTGCCAGTGGCCGACCATCGGCGGTGGCGAAGTGGATCATGCGCCGGCGACGCCGCCGTGGGTCAGGAAGTTGCCGGCGAGGATGAAGAACGGGATCGCCATGATCTCGAACTTCTCGATGCCGGTGAACAGCTTCAGCGCCACCCACTCGATCGGCACCTCGGTCATGGTGAACAGGAAGGTGAGCACGGTCAGGCCGAGCGAGATCGAAATCGGCATGCCGGTCAGCATCAGCGCGACCAGCAGCGCGAAGATGAGGCACGCGTGTTCATGGCTGCGTCCGCTCTGTCGCCGCGGATGCGAGGTCGTCCTCGAGTCGCGGTAGATCGTTGTCTGATCGCTCGCCCGGCGCCGGCGGCGCGACCTCCTCGATGCCCTCGACCTTGGCGTGGTCGTGGTGCGGCAGCTCGCCGGTCCGAACGAAGCTCCAGGACCTGCAGGAAGCGGAAGCACATCAGGTACGAGCCGAGCGGCACGGCCGAGTAGACCAGCCAGATCGGCATCTCGAGATCGGGCGTCGTCGGCCCTTCGGGCAGGTCGCCGGTGCCGAGGCCGAGCAGCTTGAAGATCGCGTGATGGGCGCCGATCTCCCAGACGAAGTTCGCGCCCAGCGTGCCGACGATGCCGGTGAACAGCGCGCCGGCGAGCAGGCCGAAGACGATGAACTTCGCGCCAGTGCGCTCGTTCAGCCGGTTGATCAGCACGTCGACGCCGACGTGGATGCCGGTGCGCACGCCGTAGGCGGCGCCGAACTTCGCCATCCAGACGAACATGTAGATGCAGAGCTCCTGCGCCCAGGCGAGGTTGAGGCCGAGCAGCCAGTCCTGCACGCCCGGGATCGGCAGGCCAGCCGCGTAGCGATGCACGACGGCGACGAAGATGATCAGCGTCGCCGCGCCCATGAGGAAGGCGATCAGCCATTCCTCCAGGTGGTCGAGGAACTTCAGCATCTTGAACTCCTGACGAAAGCGCGGCACGAAACGGGCCGCCGGACGGATCGCTCCGGCGGCCCGCGGAACGTCGGGGCTAGAGCTTGGCCGGATCGAAGCCGTTTCCTTGTGGATCGCGTCGATCAGGTCCTTGCCGACGCGCGATTCCATCTCCTTGTGGACCGTGAGCAGCGCCTTCTTGAGCGCCGCGCTTCTCCTGCGGCGTCGAGCACGTAGAACTGGCGTCTTGCCGGACTTCTTCATCGCCTCGAGCGCGTCGTCGTTTTCCTTCTGCGCGATCTGGTTGGCGTAGACGGTGGCTTCCTTCATCGCCTGCTCGAGCTGGCCGCGGATGTCGGCCGGCAGGCCGTCCCAGAACTTCTTGTTGACGATCACCGCGTAGCCGAGGTAGCCGTGGTCGGACAGCGTCACGTGCTTCTGCACCTCGTGCATCTTCTGCGTGTACAGGTTCGACGGCGGGTTCTCGGTGCCGTCGACGACGCCGGTCTGCAGCGCCTGGTAGACCTCCGAGAACGCCATCACCTGCGGGATCGCGCCGAGCGCGCGCATCTGCGCGTCGAGCACCTTCGACGACTGGATGCGCATCTTCAGGCCCTTGAAGTCGTCCGGCTTCTTGAGCGGCTTGTTGGCGCTGAATGATCTTGAAGCCGTTGTCCCAATAGGCGAGGCCGATGATGCCCTTGGCGTCGAGCTTCTCCAGCAGCTCTTGCCGATCGGCCCTTGGGTGACCTTGTGCAGCTCCGCCGTAGTTGTCGAAGATGAACGGCAGGTCGAACACCTCGAATTCCTTGGCGCCGAGCGGGCCGAACTTGGCGAGCGACGGCGCCAGCATCTGCACGGCGCCGAGCTGCAGCGCCTCCATCTCTTCCTTGTCCTTGTACAGCTGGCAGTTGGGGTAGACCTCGACCTTGACCTTGCCGTTGGTGTGCTCGTCGGCGAGCTTCTTGAAGAACTCGGCGGCCTTGCCCTTCGGCGTGTCGTGGGCGACGACGTGGCTGAACTTGATGACGATCGGCGCCTGCGCCTGCGCGCTGCCGGAGATCGCGAGCGCACCGCCCAGGGCGGCGACGAGCGCCACCATCCGGCGGCATGATGTTCCTGCATTCATGGACTTCTCCTTCGAACGAAAGAATCGTCGGTGTCTCGGCCCCGCTTCACTTGAAGGCCATCGTGACCATCTTGCGGCGCAGGAATCCGATCTGGGTCGACAGCGGTAGCTGCTTCATCGCGTCCTTGCCAAGCAGGACCGACGAGACGAAGAACATGTGGCCCCACATGAACAGGCCCAGCACCAGCCCGCTCGCGCTCTGCATCCAGTCCAGCCGCGCCGGCCACCGGCTCATGCGAACTGCGCGGGGATCGCGGGTTCCCGCACCGGCGACGGTTGCCGAACCGGCGTTCATGGGAGGTCGGGAGTTCGCGGTCGGAGCACGGCGCATCTTCGGCAGAGCGGGCAGGGTCGCTCTTGACACAGATCAACGCCCGCCGCTCTGGCCATCCGTACAAACCGCAGGTCGTATCGACTGGCTTGAACCCGCTTGAAAACCGCGGTCCGGGGGCCGGACAACGCGAAAACTTGTTCCAGAACAAAGGCGGCGCATGTGCCGGCCGTTACCGTGCGTGCAATCGCCGCAAGTGCGCGGCAGGGAGATCGATCATGCAAAGCGAACCCGTCGGCCGGACTCCGGCTCCGCTGGCGCCCTGGTTCCCGCGCGGCGTGACGCTGTTGCAGAACCCGGAGCTGAACAAGGGCACCGCGTTCAGCGCAGCCGAGCGCGAAGCGCTCGGCCTGAAGGGGCTGTTGCCGCCGCACGTGTGCAGCCAAGTGGAACAGGTCAGCCGCGTCCTGGGCAACTTTCGTCGCCTCGACAACCCGCTCGAGAAGTACATCTTCCTCACCTCGCTGCACGATCGCAACGAAGCACTCTTCTTTCGCATCGTCATGGATAACCTGGACGAGATGCTGCCGATCGTCTACACGCCGACCGTGGGACTCGCCTGCGAGAAGTTCGGCCACATCTTCCAGCGGCCGCGCGGGATCTTCGTCACGGCCGAGGACCGCGGCCAGGTGAAGGAGCTCCTTCGCAACTGGCCGCATCGGGATGTGGCGATGATCGTCGTCACCGACGGCGAGCGCATCCTCGGCCTCGGCGACCTCGGCGCCAGCGGCATGGGAATCCCGGTCGGCAAGCTCTCGCTCTACACCGCCTGCGCCGGCATCCACCCCACCCATGCCTGCCGGTGATGCTCGACGTCGGCACCAACAACCCGAGCGCTGCGCGACGACCCGCTCTACCTCGGCCTGCCCCGGCCGCGTCTCACCGGGGCGGCCTACGACGAGCTGGTGGAGGAGTTCGTCAGGCGGCCGCAGGAGGTCTTCCCGGGGGTCGTGATGCAGTTCGAGGACTTCGCCAACCACAACGCCTTCCGCCTCCTGCAGAAGTATCGCGACCGCATCTGCACCTTCAACGACGACATCCAGGGCACCGCGGCGGTCGCGCTCGCCGGGCCTGCTGCTCGGCGCTGCGCGTCACCGGCGGCCCGCTCGACCGGCAGCGCGTGCTGTTCCTCGGCGCCGGCGAGGCGGCACCGGCATCGCCGATCTCGTGGTCGCCGGCGCTGGTCGCAGGCGGCGCTCGACCCGGCGCAGGCGCGGCGCTCCTGCTGGCTCGTCGACTCCAAGGGCCTCGTCGTTGCCAGCCGGCGCGGCGACCTCGCCGAGCACAAGGGCCCTATGCCCACGAGCAT
The DNA here is from genome assembly GCA_963827645.1 of uncultured beta proteobacterium. GTDB lineage: Bacteria > Pseudomonadota > Gammaproteobacteria > Burkholderiales > Burkholderiaceae_C > JAEUPI01. The sequence goes on from CAWHBZ010000045.1 coordinate 6,176, forward strand.
GCGCCGCAGCGCCGATTTCGTCGCCGGCGATTCGTGGACTCGAGCCGACCGCGCGTGATCGGCGTGGCGGCCGTCAGCCGGCGCCTTCACGCAGGCGGTGGTAGAGGCGATGGCGCGCCTGAACCCAGCGCCGATCATCTTCGCGCTGTCGAACCCGACGTCGAAGGCCGAGTGCACCGCCGAGCAGGCGTACGCGTGGAGTGGCGGCAAGCGCGCTGTTCGCGTCGCGGCAGCCCGTTCGATCCGGTCACGATCGGCCACGCAGACCTTGGTCCCGCGCCAGGGCAACAACTCCTACATCTTCCCAGGCGTCGGCCTCGGCGCGATCGCCGTCCGCGCACGCCGGGTCACCGACGAGATGTTCCTCGCGGCAGCGACGGCGTTGGCCGCGCAGGTGACGCAGAAGGATCTGGATCAGGGGAGCCTCTTTCCGCCGCTCTCGCAGGTTCGTGACGTGTCGACGAACCTGGCCGTGGCGGTCGCCGAGGTCGCCTTCAGCCAAGGCCACGCCGGCATCGAGCGGCCCGCCGACCTGCTCGCGCATGTGCACTCGTGCATGTACGACCCGACGTATCCGCAGTACGTCTGACGGCATCGCAGCGCCTTCATCACCGGCCCGCTGATGCGCATCGGTCGTGCCGCCGCGGGCTGGGACACGCTGGCCTGCACCGGCGACGAATGGCAACGCGCCGTCGCGGTGCTGCGCGAGCGGGCGGTGGCGGCACAGCCGTCCCTGCGCTGTAGATCTATCCGTGGGACATCGTCACCGAGATGCAGACGCCACGCCAACGAGACCTGGGCCCTGCACCCGAACGCTTGACGAGGCGTGAAGCGGGCGAGCCGTCGCGACTCTCGCGCGCAGCCACCTCAGGCCACTCCGACCGCACGGTCACCCGGTTTCCGCGGGGCGACCGGCGCGTGGCGAACAGGGGAATTCCTCACTGGGCGGTTGACCTAGCGCAAACTGCCGTGCATCCGCAGTCCTTAGGCTCACAGGCAGCGTGGAGAGGACAGCGATGCTGCAGATCCGCATACACGGGCGTGGTGGCCAGGGCGTCGTCACCGCGGCCGAGATGGTCTCGATCGCGGCCTTCGAACAGGGCCGCCATGCACAGGCGTTTCCGAGCTTCGGCTCGGAGCGCACCGGTGCCCCGGTGGTGGCCTTCTGCCGCATCGACGATCACGAGATCCGCCTGCGCGAGCCGATCGTCGCGCCCGATGTGCTGATCGTCCAGGACGCGACGCTGCTGCACCAGGTCGACGTGTTCCAGGGCCTCAAGCCCGACGGCTACGTGCTCATCAACAGCAAGCGCAGCTTCGACGAGCTCGGCCTGGCCGAGATCGCGCAGCGCTTTCGTCGCGAACGGCTGCTGACGGTGCAGGCCACCGAGATCGCGCTCAAGCACCTCGGCCGGCCACTGCCCAACGCCGTGCTTCTGGGCGGCTTCGCCGCGCTGTCCGGCCTGATCACCCTGGACGCCGTGGCGCACGCGATCCGCGCCAAGTTCTCCGGCAGCGTGGCCGAGAACAACGTCGCCGCCGCCACCGAGGCCCATGACGTCGTCCGCCGGGAACTGGAGGGACTCGCCCATGCTCAAGCAGACTGAAGGCTCGCATGCCGTGGCCGAGGCGGTGGCGCTGTGCCGCCCCGACGTCATCTGCGCCTACCCGATCTCGCCACAGACGCACATCGTCGAGGGCCTGGGCGAGCTGGTGAAGAGCGGCGCGCTCGCGCCCTGCGAGTTCATCAACGTCGAGAGCGAGTTCGCGGCGATGAGCGTGGCGATCGGCTCTTCGGCGACCGGCGCGCGAACCTACACCGCCACCGCGAGCCAGGGCCTGCTCTTCATGGCCGAGGCGGTCTACAACGCCTCGGGACTGGGTCTGCCGATCGTGATGACGATCGCCAACCGGGCCATCGGCGCACCGATCAACATCTGGAACGACCACAGCGACTCGATGAGCCAGCGCGACAGCGGCTGGCTCCAGCTGTTCGCTGAAAACAACCAGGAAGCGCTCGACCTGCACATCCAGGCCTTCCGTCTGGCCGAGGAGCTGTCGATGCCGGTGATGGTCTGCATGGACGGATTCATCCTGACGCACGCCTACGAGCGCGTCGACATTCCCGAGCAGGCCGACGTCGACGCCTTCCTGCCGCCGTACGAGCCGCGCCAGGTGCTCGACCCCGCGGATCCGGTCTCGATCGGCGCCATGGTCGGGCCGGAGGCCTTCATGGAAGTTCGCTACCTCGCGCACGCCAAGCAGATCTCGGCGCTCGCGCGTATCCCGCAAATCGCCGCCGAATTCGCCGAGCGCTTCGGGCGCACGTCGGGCGGCCTGGTGCGCGGCTATCGCTGCGAAGACGCCGAGACGATCGTCGTCGCCCTCGGCTCGGTGATCGGCACCCTGAAGGAAACCATCGACTCGCTGCGCGAGAGCGGCGTCAGGGTCGGCGTTCTCGGCATCCAGTCGTACCGCCCGTTCCCGCTCGCGGCAGTGCGCGCGGCGCTGCAGGGCGCACGGCGGGTCGTCGTGCTCGAAAAGAGCTTCTGTGTCGGCCTCGGCGGCGTCGTCTCGACCGACGTGCGCCTCGCTCTCTCCGGCCTGCAGCTGCACGGCTACACCGTGGTGGCGGGCCTCGGCGGGCGTGCCATCACGCAGGCGTCGCTCGAGCGCATGCTGCGCGAGGCCATCGAAGACCGGCTGCAGCCGCTGACCTTCCTCGACCTCGACTGGCGCATCGTCAACCGCCAGCTCGAGCGCGAGGCGCAGATGCGGCGCAGCGGCCCGATCGCCGAGAACCTGCTGCGCGACGTCGGCCCGGTCGCCGCGAAGGTGGCGTGATGAGACCAAGCCGTCAAGTTCTACCAGACCGGCACGTTCACGGTCGGCAATCGCCTGCTTGCGCCCGAGCAGCGCACGGTGCAGGCCTCGATCGAGCGCAGCAACTCGCTCAACTCGGGCCATCGCGCCTGCCAGGGCTGCGGCGAGGCGCTCGGGGCTCGCTACGCCATCGACGCGGCGATGCGCGCGACCGGCAAGCGCCTGATCGCCGCCAACGCCACCGGCTGCCTCGAGGTGTTCTCGACGCCCTACCCCGAGTCGTCGTGGCAGCTGCCGTGGATCCACTCGCTGTTCGGCAACGCCGCCGCGGTGGGCACCGGTATCGCCGCCGCGCTCAAGGTCCGGGCGCTGAAGGCGGGGCAGGCGGAGAGCGACGTGCGCGTCGTCGCCCAGGGCGGCGACGGCGGCACCACCGACATCGGCTTCGGCTGCCTCTCGGGCATGTTCGAGCGCAACGACGACGTGCTCTACATCTGCTACGACAACGAGGCCTACATGAACACCGGCGTGCAGCGCAGCTCAGCGACGCCGCCGGCGGCGCGCACCGCCACCACGATGGCGGTCGGCGAGCGGCCCGGGCGCCGAGTTCGGCATGGGCAAGAACGTGCCGCGCATCGCGATGGCGCACGAGATCCCCTACGTCGCCACCGCGACCGTCGCCGATCTGCACGACCTCGAGGCCAAGGTCGAGCGCGCGATGGGCATGCACGGTGCGCGCTACCTGCATATCCTCGTGCCGTGCCCGCTCGGCTGGGGCTCGGCCAGCAACGACACGATCCGGCTCGCCCGGCTGGCGCGCGAGACCGGCCTGTTCCCGGTCTTCGAGGCCGAGCGCGGCGAGGTCACGCGGGTCACGAAGATCCGGCGACGCCTGCCGGTGGAGGAGTACCTGCGGCCGCAAGGCGCTTCGCGCACCTGTTCGGCGCGAAGGGGCACCCGGACATGATCGCGCGGCTGCAGGCCGATGCCGACCGCAACATCCGGCGCTTCGGGCTGCTCGACGAGGGGGCGCCGCATGACCATGCAGAAGCCGTTCGCGATCACGCTCGACCCGGGCTCGTCGCTCGCCAACAAGACCGGCTCGTGGCGCACCGAGCGGCCGGTCTACGTCGACCGCCTGCCGCCGTGCAATGCACAGTGCCCGGCCGGCGAAGACATCCAGGGCTGGCTGTTCCACGCCGAGAGCGGCAACTACGAAGCCGCGTGGCGCCACCTGACGCGCGACAACCCCTTCCCGGCGATCATGGGGCGCGTCTGCTACCACAGCTGCGAAGGCGTGTGCAACCGCGGCCAGATCGACACCGCGGTCGGCATCAACTCGGTCGAGCGCTTCCTCGGCGACGAGGCGCTGAAGCGCGGCTGGCGCTTCACGGCGCCCCGCGAGGAGTCCGGGCGCCACGTGCTGATCGTCGGCGCCGGGCCCTCGGGCATGTCGGCGGCCTACCACCTGCGCCGGTTCGGCCACGCCGTGACGGTGATCGAAGCGGGGCCGCTGATGGGCGGGATGATGCGCTTCGGCATCCCCAAGTACCGCTTGCCGCGCGACGTGCTCGACGCCGAGATGCAGCGCATCGTCGAGATGGGCGTCACGGTGAAGCTCGGCACCAAGGTCGACGACCTGGCGCGCACCATGCAGGAGGGCGCCTACGACGCGACCTTCCTCGCCGTCGGCGCGCACATCGCCAAGCGCGCGTTCATTCCGGCAAAGGACTCGTCCCGCATCCTCGACGCTGTCACCGTGCTGCGCTCGATGGAAGGCGAGCAGCCGCCGATGCTCGGCCGCCGGGTGGTCATCTACGGCGGCGGCAACACCGCCATCGACGTCGCGCGCACTGCAAAGCGCCTCGGCGCCACCGAGGCCGTCATCGTCTACCGGCGCACGCGCGAGCGCATGCCGGCGCACGATTTCGAGGTCGAGGAGGCGCTCGAGGAAGGCGTGCTGGTCAAGTGGCTCTCGACCATCAAGCAGGTCGGCGACGGTGCCCTGACGATCGAGAAGATGGAGCTCGACGAGAAGGGCAATCCGCAGTCCCACCGGCGATCTTCGAGACGCTCGACGCCGATTCGGTCGTGCTGGCGCTCGGCCAGGACGTCGATCTCTCGCTGCTCGACCGCGTCGACGGCCTCGAGATCGACGACGGCGTCGTCCGCGTCGATCCGGCGACCATGATGACCGGACGCGCCGGCCTCTTCGCCGGCGGCGACATGGTGCCGGCCGAGCGCAACGTGACCGTCGGCATCGGCCACGGCAAGAAGGCGGCGCGCCACATCGACGCCTGGCTGCGCGGCACGCGCCTCGAGCCGGCGCCCAAGCACGCCGTGGCCACCTTCGAGCGCCTCAATCCCTGGTACTACAGCGACGCTCCGCAGAAGCTGCGCCCGCAGCTCGACATCGCGCGGCGCACCAGCAGCTTCGACGAGGTGCAGGGCGGCCTCACCGAGGACAACGCGCTGTTCGAGGCCCGCCGCTGCCTCAGCTGCGGCAACTGCTTCGAGTGCGACAACTGCTACGGCGTGTGCCCCGACAACGCGGTCGTCAAACTGGGCCCGGGGAACCGCTTCCAGTTCAACTACGACTATTGCAAGGGCTGCGGCATGTGCGTCGCCGAGTGTCCCTGCGGCGCCATCGAGATGGTGCCGGAGCAAGGTTAGCGAAGCCCTCGCGCTCTACGATCCCGCGCTCGTTTCAGGCCCCGGGGCGAGCCGTCGCCGCGGACGATTGCTGCGCGCCTGGCACTTCGGCGACGAGCGCGGCCGCCACCAGTTCGGCGATGTCGCGCGACCGCGTCGTGCCCGCGGCGGGTAGCGCCGCCAGGCCGTCCTCCATCATCACCGCGCAATAGGGGCAGGCCGTCGCGATCGTCTGCGGCGACGTCTCGAGCGCCTGCTCGACCCGCAGCACGTTGATGCGCTTGCCGATGGTCTCGTCGATCCACATGCGGCCGCCGCCCGCGCCGCAGCACATCGCCTTCTCGCGCGCCAGCGCAAACTCCAGCGGCGGCGCTGCGCCGAGGCGCGCGAGGATGGCGCGCGGCGCATCGAATTCGCCGTTGTGTCGCCCCAGGTAGCAGGGGTCGTGGTAGACGATGCGCTCGGCCGCGGCGTCGATCTGAATGCGGCCGTCGGCGAGCAACTCGGCGATCAACTGGGTGTGGTGCAGCACCTCGTAGTGGCCGCCGAACTCCGGGTACTCGTTGCGCAGCGAGTTCAGGGCGTGCGGATCGCAGGTGACGATGCGCTTGGCGCCGACCTCGGCGAGCGTGGCGACGAGGGCGCTCGCCAGCTGCTGGAACAGCACCTCGTTGCCGACGCGCCGGACGCTCTCGCCGGTGGAGCCTTCGCGCGGGCCGAGGATGCCGAAGCGCACACCGGCCCGGCGCAGGATCTTCACGAAGGCGCGGGCGATGCGCTGGCCGCGCGGATCGAAGGACATCGCCGAGCCGACGTAGAAAAGATAGTCGAGGCCCTCCAGGTCGGCGGCTGTGCGCACGATCGGTACGTCGAGGTCGCGCGCCCAGTCGCCGCGCGCATCGGCCTGCTGGCCCCACGGGTTGCTCTGCGACTCGTAGGACTCGAAGAGCTTCTTCAGCTCGTGCGGGAACTGCCCTTCGATCATCACCTGGTGCTGGCGCATGCGGAAGAACTTGTCGAGATGCTCGAGCTCGATCGGGCAGGCCGCTTCGCAATAGCCGCAGGTGGTGCAGGCCCACAGCGTCTCGGTGCCGATCACGCCGCCCACGAGCGCGGGCAGCTGGCCGCCCGGCTCGGCGACGATCGCCTCGCGTTGCTCGAGCAGATGATGCTTGAGGCGGTCGTTGACGCCCTTCAGCGACAGCGGCTTGCCGGTGAGGTGAGTCGGGCAGGCGTCCTTGCAGCGGCCGCATTCGGTGCAGGTGAAGGCATCGAGCCCGTCCTTCCAAGTGAGGTCGCGCGCGTTGTGGACGCCAGCCCGCATGTCGGCCTCGTCGGTGGCCTCCATCAGCTTCTCGACGTTCACCGCCGGCACCCGGTGGCCCGGTCGACCGCGCCGAAAGTACAACGCCGGCAGCGCCGTGACGATGTGGAAGTGCTCGCCGAACGGCAGCAGCACGAGGAAGGAGAACACGACCACCATCTGCGTCCAGTAGAAGAGCACGTAGCCCGCCTGCAGCGCCGCCGGGCTCAGCGCGGAGAACGCCGCGGCCAGCGCGCTGCCGACGAAGGCGAAGTCGCGTTCGTGTGCGATCGCCGGGAAGCGCTCGGCGAGCAACACGAAACGGAAGGCGTCGAATACGAAGTCGGTCACCATGATCGCGAGGATCAGCGACAGCACGAGCACCGCTTCGCGGTTGCGCCCGAGGCGCGGCGGCCGCAACACGAAGCGCCGGTAGAACGCGTACAGCACCGCGGCCACGACGGCCAGCTCGATCGCATCCTTGAGTGCCGCGAAGGGCCCGAAGGCGTTCGGGAACGCAGCCGATTCGTTGATAGCCGATCGCGATCAGCTGCAGCTTGCGCAGCAGCAGCGACATGAAGCCGAGAAAGAGCACCGCGTGCATGATCCCGGGCCGCCACTCGCGGCGCACCATGCGGTCCTGCAGCAGGCCGTTGACGAGCACGCTGCGCAGGCGCTGCCACGGCTGGTCGAGGCGTGCTTCGGGCTGCAGGGCGCGCACGATGGCCAGCTTGCGCCAGGCCAGCCAGCCGAAGCCGGCGAACGCCAGCAGCATCAGCAACGTGATGGCCGCAGGACCCATGCGTGTCCCTCCTCTTGTCGCGCTCTACCCGAGCGGCGGGCTGGGCGGTGCGCCCGGCACGGGCGACGGGGTGGCGACGAGCGGCGTCAAGGTCGCCTCGGCGCGCTTGACGAAGGCATCCACGACGGAATCGAAGACCCGATCCATGGCCGCCTTGGCGACCCAGTCGAAGAGGCCTTCGGAAGTTTGATAGGCGAGGTTGAAGGTGAGCTTGCACCCCAGGTCGGCCAGCGGCACCAGGCGCCATTCACCGTGAAACTGTCTGAACGGGCCCTGCACCAGCCGCAGCTGCAGCCACTCAGGGCGGCGTTTGGGATTGCGGGTGCGCATCTCGAACCGCAATTTCGCATAGGAGATTTCGAGACGGGCGGCGACCCAATCCTCGCTGCGTTCGAGGATCTCTGCTGCAGTACACCAAGTGAGAAAGGACGGATACCGCTCCGCCTGTTCGATCAGGTCGAACATGGCCTCGGCCGAGTAGGGAACGAGCACCGAACGACTGATCTCCACGCCGCCTTCCTTGCAACGGATGACTCGACACGGATCAGCCCCGCATGACAGAATCTGCCGACACACTGCGGATCCGAACGCGACCTTTCCTCGACGCGGGCCACGCGACCCTGACCATATCAAGAATCCCGCAGCATTTCTCTCAGAGGAGCCAAGCATGAAGTTGATCCCGACGATCGCCGCCTGCGGCGCCATGTTCGCCTTGAGCGGCCTCGCGTTCGCCGGCCCGGCCGAGGACATCATCACCAAAGAGAAGTGCGGCAGCTGCCACACGGCGTCGACCACCAAGAAGGGGCCGTCCTGGGCCTCGGTCGCGACAAAGTACAAGGGCGACGCGTCTGCGGAGGGCAAGATCGTCACCTTGCTCAAGACCGGCGGTGCGGAAGACCACAAGAAGGTCGCCGCGAGCGACGCAGACCTGAAAGCGGTCGCCGCCATCGTTCTCTCGTCCAAGTAGCCGAGGAGAGCCCGCATGGCGGACGCGAAGCCCCCGGGGGCGATCCGCAGGGCGATCCGCTGGCTCTTCTCGCCATCGGCGCGGTGGTCGGTGTTCGCGCTGGTGGCGGTCGGGCTCCTGGTCGGCGCCGTGTTGGTCATCGGCACGCAGGTCGCCGTGGCCGTGACGGGCACCGACCAGTTCTGCGGCACCACCTGCCACTCGCACGAGAAGTTCGTCTATCCCGAGCATCAGCAGACGTCGCACTACAACAACCGGGTCGGCGTGCGTGCGATGTGCGTGGACTGCCACGTCCCGCACAGCTACCCGGCCAAGCTGATCGTCAAGGCGAAAAAGGGCATCGCCGACGCCTATGGCGAGATGCGCGGCACGATCTCCACGCAGGAGAAGTTCGATCGCGAGCGCTGGCGCCTCGCCAACGTGGTGTGGGAGGAGATGCGCGCGGACAACTCCGCGAACTGCCGTCACTGCCACGACCCGCAGGCGATGGACAACAAGAAGCAGTCGGAAGACGCGGTGAAGCAGCACAAGAAGTTCGCCTCCGGCAAGGCCACGTGCATCGATTGCCACACAGGCATCGCGCACAAGGAGCCCGTGGAGCCGAAGCCGCCGGCGTAGGCCGCCGATGCGTCCACCGATGCGCGCGACGAAGGAGTTCGCGCAGCGTCACCCCGTCTTTGATGGATGCACTGGACCCCAAATAACCTACTAGGGGTTTCTCCGATGGCCCCAAGGTCCCATAGGCGGAGGATTCGCCCGGACCTACGTTCGGTGATGTTCGTGTTTCCTTGATGCACCTGGGCAGGAGAACGGCAATGGGCAAGCAACGGAGTCCGTACTGGCTCGCGTTTGCCGTCGCAACGGCGATCGCCGCATCTCTGGCCGGTTGCGGGGGCGATGGCGGCGAAGCAGGCCCCGCGGGCCCACCCGGCCCCGCAGGTGCCGCCCGGCGCACCCGGCACTCCTGGCACACCCGGCACTCCAGGAGGCGGCGGCACGACGAGCGTCGGCAGCAACGCGCTGACCAATCCCGACGCGATCGCGACCAACGCAGCAGCCTGGGCCGACCTGCAGCCGACGGTCACCGTCACCAGCGTGACGATCGCCAGCGCGCCGGTTGTCAACTTCACGGTGGTCGACAGCTTCGGACGGGCAGTCGTCGGGCTCGGCAACACCAGCCAGAGCGCGACCGCCGTGGTCGCGAGCTACCCGAACCTGTCCTTCTCCATCGCCAAGCTCGTGCCGGGCTCCTCCGGCTCACCGAGCAAGTGGGTGAACTACATCGTCACGTCGGTGCCGACGTCCACGGCCGCGGCGACGCCGAGCCGACCGAGCACCGACAACACCGGCACGCTGGTCGACAACGGCGACGGCAGCTACCGGTACACCTTCTACCGCGACATCACGACCATCAAGTCACAGCTCGACGCGATGACCGTGAGCCCGCCGAACAACAAGGCCGACCTCGGCGACGTGACCTACCAACCCAGCCGGACCCACCGCGTGACCATCGCCCTCTCGGGCAGCGCGCCGGCGACCGGCAGCAACACGCCGACCGGTGCCGAATCGAGCGTCGAATCGGTGCCGATGAAGCACCCGGCCAACGCCATCTACGACTTCATTCCGGCCACCGGTGCGCCGGTCACCGCGAGCGACTTCTCGCGCGAGATCGTCGCCGTCGACAACTGCGAGGCCTGCCACCGCCAGCTCGGCGGCATCCCGGGGTTGAGCGACGCGGAAAACGCCGCGGGCTTCCATGGCGGCAGCCGCAACGAAACCCGGTACTGCGTGGTCTGTCACACCGAACAGCGCCGTTATGGCCAGACGGAGGCCACGTTCACCTCGAACGGCGCGATCAAGACGTTCACGTCCCAGACGCGGCGTCGTCGACGGGCGGACGGTCGGCAACCTGCCGAACTTCATCCACAAGCTCCACCTGGGGCCGTTCCTGGCCCACGAGAACTACGACTACGCCGGCGCACTGCCGGCCAAGACCACGTATCCGCAGGACATCCGCAACTGCACGTCGTGCCATGACGGCTCGAGCACGGCCTCGCGCACGACCAAGACCAAGGACGGCAACAACTGGAAGAGCAAGCCGAGCGTGCTCGCCTGCGGCGGTTGCCACGACGGCATCAACTTCGTGACCGGCGCCGGCATCACGCTGAAAGACAAGGCCGCCGGCCTGACGCAGTCGAACGTCAACGGCACCGGCTTGGCGCACGCGGGAGGCCCGCAGCCCAACGATGGCCAATGCGCGATGTGCCACCAGTCAAGCAGCACCGACGTGGCCCACACCCCGGTGACGCCGCCGAACCCGGACAACGCGCTGGCGGTGGACGGCGGCAGCTCCAACACGAACGCCGCATGGATCGCTTCGGGCGGCTCGGTCGGCCGGCTGCCGTCGGGCGCCATCGCGCCGACCTTCGAAGTTCAGAGCGTCTCGCGCAACGCGAGCAGGCAGCCGGTGATGGTGTTCCGCTGGTTGCAGAACGGCACCGCCGTTCCGATCAACCCCTTCGCCAGCGCCCCGGTCAACCCGGCGACCGGACAGAAGGAGATGTGGAACAACTTCATGGGGTCGCCGAGCGCGTACTTCGTGTTCGCGGTTCCGCAGGACGGCATCGCCGCGCCCGCCGATTTCAACGCCACGGTCTCGGGCTACCTGCGCAAGATCTGGGAACCAGGCGCCGCCACCGGCAAGGATGCGGGCACCCTCACCGGTCCGAACGGCAGCGGCTTCTACACCGTGACGCTGACCGGGGTCACGATCCCCGACAACGCCGTCATGCTGACTGGCGGAATGGGCTATTCGTACAGCAACACCAGAACCCTGCCGCTGACCCAGACCAACCTGCCCGCCTTCCCGGTGAGCGACCCGGTGGCGGGGCAGACGAACAAGCAGGGTGGCCTGATCGTGATCGCGCCCAACGTCCAGATGGTCGCCAGCGGCTACACCGGCCGGCGCGCGATCGTCGAGGACGCGCGCTGCAACGCCTGCCACCAGGAGCTCGGCACCTTCTCGAAGGACTCGTTCCATGCCGGGCAGCGCAACGACGGCACCACCTGCTCGTGGTGCCACACCCCGAACAGGACCAGCAGCGGGTGGGCGGTGGATTCGACGGCCTTCGTTCACGCCATCCACGGTGCGGCCAAGCGGCAAACCGACTACGTCTGGCACGCCACGCAAAAGCCGGGAACGCCGCCTGACAGCATGTCGAAGGACGACTTCAAGGGCTTCTGGGAGGTCACGTATCCGGGCATCCTGAACGACTGTCAGACCTGCCACCTGCCGGGCACGTTCAACTTCAGTGCCGAGGAGTCGGTCGCGGCGCTCAGCAGCCGCCCCGTCCGCACGGTCGGTCAGGGCACCTACAGCGCCGAGTTCACCAACTCGCCGTACATCGAGTTGGGGCCTGACTATGGCGGCGGGTTCTCCTTCGACGCGGCGACCGAGGTCACCACCCCGGCGGCAGGGACGACTCTCGTGATATCGCCGACCGTGTCGGTGTGCTCCGCCTGCCACGATTCGGCCGATGCCATCGCGCACATGACGGGCAACACCGGCTCGTTCTACCAGGCGCGCAGCGCAGTGCTCGGCACCAGCGAGACCTGCCTGGTCTGCCACGGCACCGGCCGTACGGCAGACATCGCGGTCATGCACTCGAAGAACCGCTGAACACGAACGAATCGGAAAGGGCGGAGCACGCGAACGCAAGACGTCGCGCCTCCGCCCGCCACGCGGTCGGGCCCGATCGGCAGCAGGAGGATAGGGATGCGGCTGAGCTGGATCGGCATGATGGGCGCGGCGGTGATCGCAGTGCCCGCCATCGCCGCCCGAGCCCGTCGGGCGGCGGCGTCGGCCGACGCTCGCGCCAGTCTGCCTGAATCGCAGGCCCAAGCCGCGGCGCCGTCGACTGCGGCTGGCTCGCAGCAACGTCCACCGGCGGTCCAGTACTACGTCGATCTCAACAGCGCAAGCCGCAAGGAACTGATGACGCTGCCCGGCATCGGCGCCGCAGAAGCGGGCCGGATCATTGCGAACCGGCCGTACCTCACGAAGACCGATCTGGTCACCAAGAACGTGCTGCCGCTCGGTCCGTTCCTGTCGGTCAAGAACTTCGTCGTGGCGATACCCAAGACGGTGGCGAAGGGCAGGCAATAGATGGCGACGTTCGGCGGCCGGCTTCGGGTGCTGCTCGCGCTTGCGGGCGTGTTGGCGTGCGTGGACGCGTCGACCCAGCCGGCGGCACCGGCCGCGGCGGCCAGCGCACCGGCGGCAGCCAGCGCGCCGGAGGCGGCCAGCGCACCGGCGGCAGGCGAGGCGGCGGCGAGCGCGCCGGCCGCGCGGCCTCCGCTGCCACCGCGCGATCAGTACAGCGAGAAGGGCGCCGACACCTGCCTGGAGTGCCACGACGACGTCACCCCGGGCTATTCGGGCGCGGCGATCTTCAAGGGCAAGCATGCCCATCGCACCGACAAGCGCGCGCCCTTCGGCCCCGGCGGCTTGCAGTGCGAGGCCTGCCACGGCCCCGGTGCCCGGCACGCGCGCAGCAAGAACCCCGACTCGATCAACGGCCTCAAGGCCAGCTCGTCACAGACGGCGCAGGAGCGCAACCAGCCGTGCCTCGGCTGCCACCAGGCGGGGGCGAGGATCGGCTGGCACGCGAGCGTGCACGAACGCAGTGGCCTCGCCTGCGGCGATTGCCACCGGGTGCACCAGGACCGCGACCCCGTGCTCGCAAAGGGCAGCGAGCCCGACGTGTGCTTCACCTGCCATCTGCAGAAGCGGGGCGAATTCCAGAAGCCATCCGCCCACCCGGTGCGCTTCGGGCTGATGGGCTGCAGCGACTGCCACAGCGCACACGGCTCCACGACGGTCGCGATGCTGAACAAGCCGACGCTCAACCAGACCTGCTTCAGCTGCCACGCCGACAAGCGCGGGCCCATGCTCTGGGAGCATGCGCCGGTGAACGAGAACTGCGCGCTCTGCCACACGGCGCACGGGTCGCTGCGCAGCGCCCTGCTCACCAAGACACCGCCGCTGCTGTGCCAGCAATGCCATGCGCCCGCCGACCATCCCTCGGTCGCACGGACGAGCCAGTCGCTGCCGGGCGGCGCCGCCGGCGGGTCCATCTTTCTTGTCGCGGGCGGCTGCACCAACTGCCACTCGCGGGTGCACGGCAGCAATCACCCGGCAGGAGCCAAGCTGATGCGTTGACGGTCGCGCCGAGGCGTCGCCGCGCGACATGACCGGAACGGATGCGAGATGAAGATCTTCAGCTCCCTTCACCTGCTCGCCGCGCTCGGCGTGCTGGGCGCAGCCACCGGCGCTTCGTCGCAGGTCGACACGTCGCAATGGAAGTGCACGTCGTGCCCGTACCCGAAGGGGACCACGGGCAGCGTCGACGGTGGCATCGGCACCGTGACCGACTCGTCGCAGAAGTTCGGTGACTACACCGGCCTCGACCGCAAGGGCGCGTTCGCGATCGTCGACGGCACCGTCAGCCACCGCGGCGACGACGGCTACTGGGCCGACCTGTGGGCCGCCGACCTGGGCCTCGACAATCGCCGGCTGCTCGGCCAAGCCGGCCGCGAAGGCGTGTATTCCGTGAACCTCGGCTATGCCGAAATACCGCGCAACCTGGCCGATGGCGCGCGGACGCCATTCCTCGGCAACGGCGGCAACGTGCTGACGCTGCCAGCGGGTTTTCCGGCCGCCGACACGGCCAGCATGCCGCTCGGCAGCACGCTGCAGCCGATCGACATCGGCTTCAAGTACAAACGCTTCGATCTCGGTGGCTCCTTCATCGGCGGCGAGGGCTGGAGCGCCAACCTGAGCCTGCGCCACGATGAGCGCGACGGGACGCGGCCCACGGCGGGGTCGTTCTTAACCACCGCGTCGCAGTTCGTCGCGCCGGTGAACGAGGAGACCGACCAGCTCGAGCTCTCGGTGGCGTATGTGACCCGTCGACTGCAGGCGACGCTGAGCTACCAGTTCTCGTCCTTCCGCAACGAGAACTCCGGGCTCACCTGGTCCAACCCGTTCTTCCCGGTGGTGCCGGGCGCAACGACCGGGCAGCTCGCGCTGGCGCCGGACAACCAGTTCCATCAGACTCAGGGGAACGGCGGGCTACGACATCACGCCGACGATGCGCGTGACCGGCGAGTTGGCCTTCGGCCGCATGACGCAGGACGACGCCTTCCTCGCGCCGACCGTGAACCCGCTGCTCGCGCCGACCGTGCCGCCCCTTCCCGCGCAATCCCTGGACGGGGTGGTCGACACGTTCAACGCCGGCGTCAAGCTGACCGCCGCGCCGATGGAGGGTCTGCGCGTGACGGGCAGCTACGAACGCGACAACCACGACAACGAGACGCCGGTGCGCAGCTATCCGACCGTCACGACCGACATGTTTGTCGGGGCGACGCCGCGCAGCAACACGCCGTTCAGCTACACGCTCGACCGCTTCAAGCTGCTCGGCGACTACGGGGGAGGCTTGCCAGGCAACATGCGGCTCACTGGCGGTGTCGAGCTACGACATGCGCGAGCGCACCTACCAGGAAGTCGTGACCACTCGCGAGGCGACGCTCTGGGGCAAGGTCGCAGGGCAACCGACCGAGAAACTGTCGGGGTGGCTGAAGCTCGCGCATTCGTGGCGCGACAACTCCGTCTACGGAACGTCGGTCTGGTTCGGCTATGCGGAAAATCCGCTGCTGCGCAAGTTCTACCTGGCGGACCGCCGGCGCAACGGCATCGAGGGGCGGCTCGACTACGCGATCAACGAGAAGTTCTCGCTCGGCCTCTCGGCCGACTACGCAGACGACGACTACGAGGATTCCACGGTCGGCCTCGTCTCGGCGCGCAGCACCAATTTCGCGGTCGAGCTCTCGGCGGCCTTCACCGAACGGACCCAGGGCCGCGCGTACTTCCAGACCCAGTCGGTGCGTTCGCAGCAGAACGGCAGCGAGCAGTTCGCCGCGCCCGACTGGACCGGCAAAGTGAAGGACCAGTTCGACGTGCTCGGGCTCGGCGTCAAGCACACGGCGATCCCGGAAAAGTTCGACATCGGCGCCGACCTCACCGTCTCGCGCTCGCGCAGCGACATCGCGGTCGACAACGCTCTCGCGGCAGCCGCCCTTCCCGACGGCGAAGACCAGTCTCGAGTCCTTCAAGCTGTACGGGATCTACCACCTGAAGGACAACATGTCGATTGCCGGCAGCTACCAGTACGAGCACTACGACACGCAGGATTGGCGGCTCGATGGCATCGGCCCGGCGACCGTTCCCAACCTGCTCGCTCTGGGCGTGCTGCCGCCGAACTATTCGGTGAGCGTGTTCCGCGTCGCGCTGCGGTACCGATTTTGAGCGCCCGCGGCGCTGGCAGTGCGCGTCGCGTCAGACCAGCCCGTCGAACAGCCACACGTCCACCGGATCGCCGGCGGCCACGGAACCTTGCTCGTGGCGCAACACGAGCAGCGCGTTGGCCTCGCTCATGCTGCGCAGGATGCCGGCGCCTTGCGAGCCGGTGGTCTGCACTTCCCACTGGCCATCGGTCGCCAAGGCTCACGCGCGCACGTTGGAACTCGGTGCGGCCCGGCCGCTTGCGGATCGCCAGTGGGCTGCGTGCCTGCAGCGTCGGCAACGGCGTGCGGCGTGGCGCCCGCCAGCGTGAGCAGCGCATCGCGCGCGAACACGTAGAACGTGACCAGCGCCGCCACCGGGTTGCCCGGCAGCGCGAACAGCCACGCGGTCTTGGTCGGCCGTGCCGGATCGCCTGCGTACAGCGGGCCGAACGCAAACGGCCGGCCAGGGCGCATCGCCACTTTCCAGAACGCCACTTCGCCGACCCGCTTCAACACATCGCGCGTGTAGTCGGCGTCCCCCGCGCTGACGCCGCCGCTGGTGAGCACCGCGTCGGCCTGCGTGATGGCCTGTTGCACCACCGCTTGCAGCGCCTGCGGGTCGTCGCGCACGAGGCCGAGGTCGATCACCTCCATGCCCAGCCGCTGCAGCGCGCCCATCAGGCTGAAGCGGTTGCTGTCGTACACGCAGCCCGGCGCCAGCGGCTGGCCGAGCGATGCGATCTCGTCGCCGGTGGAGAACACCGCCACGCGCAGGCGGCGCATCACCTGGACTGTCTCGATGCCGAGCGACGCGATGAGTCCCAGGTCGGCGGGCTTGAGCACGCGCCCCGCGCTCAGCGCCGGACGACCGCGCGCCAGGTCTTCGCCGCGGCGGCGCAGGTTCTCGCCGGCGCGCAGCACGCCCGGCTCGATGTGCACGCGCTGGCCGTCGGCCTGCTCCTCGACGCGGCACAGTTCGAGTGGCACGACGGTGTCGGCACCCGCGGGCATCACCGCGCCGGTCATGATGCGCACGCACTGGCCGCTGGCGACCGCTTGCGCAAACGGAACGCCCGCCATCACGGTGCCGACGGCGCGCAAAACGATGGCTCCATCGGCGCCCAGCGCCGAGCCTGCAAACGCATAGCCGTCCATCGCCGAGTTGTCGTGCGCCGGCACGTCGATCGGCGAGATCACGTCGTCGGCCAGCACGCGGCCGAGCGCCTGCGCGATCGGCACGCTCTCGTGATCCTCGATCGGGCGCAGCCGCTCGGCGATCGCCGCTCGTGCCTGCGCCACGCTCAGGTTCGCCTCGCGGGCTGCCAACGGGGAAGGGCCGAGTTCAGTCATCGGGCAATGATCCATCGCGTTCGCACCGAACGCATCGTGTCGGCGATTGTGCAGCGCCGTGTCGTGCGAGCCAGGATGCGCTGCGCTTACCTATGCACGAGCAAGCATATCGCCAGCCTCTCTGGCGGCACCGAGAATCCACGAGCCGATCGTGTTGTTTGCTGCGCCCCCGATCGGCCGACCGATCCATGAATTCGATTGCCGACAGCCTGCTGCTGGCCGCGCAGCTCATCACCCGTGCCGACGCCGACCTGTGGCGCATCGTCGGCCTGTCGCTGCGCGTCAGCGCCACCGCTTGCGCGCTCGGCGCGCTGGCCGGCCTGTGCCTCGGCGCCTGGCTGGCGGTGACGCGTGTCCCCGGCCGCGGCGTGGCGGTGTGGGCCGTCAATTCGCTGCTCGCGCTGCCGTCGGTGGTGGTCGGGCTGCTGGTGTATCTGCTGCTGTCGCGTTCCGGGCCACTCGGCGAGTGGGGCATCCTGTTCACGCCCACGGCGATGGTGATCGCGCAGAGCCTGCTGGTGGTGCCGCTGATTGCCGCACTGTCGCGCCGCCTCGTGCTCGACGGCCTGCGCGACGGGGGCGACCAGTTGCGCTCGCTCGGTGCCGGCCCGTTCCAGAGCGCGTTGCTGATGCTGCTGCACGAGCGCTTCGGCGTGCTGACGGTGCTGCTCACCGCGTTCGGCCGCGCCGTCTCCGAGGTCGGTGCGGTGATGATCGTCGGCGGCAACATCGACGGCTTCACACGCGTGATGACCACCGCGATCGCGCTCGAAACCAGCAAGGGCGACCTGCCGCTGGCGCTGGCGCTGGGCGTGGTGCTGCTGGCCGTGGTGGGGTTGGTGAACCTGGTGATCGTGCTGATGCACGGTCGCACGTCGATCGAGCGCGAGGTCTATGTGTAGCGCCGTCGTGCCGATCGGCGCGTCGCGCGCCGACACCACGCCACACGAGACCAGGGGTCGCGGCGAGATGCCGCCGGCGCTGCTGCAGCTCAGCGATGCCGGCGTGCGCTTCGGCAGCGTGCAGGCGCTGCGCGACATCCGCCTCGCGGTGCAGCGCGGCGATCGCCTCGCACTGGTCGGCGCCAACGGATCGGGCAAGACCACGCTGCTGCGCGTGCTGCACGGCCTGGTGCCGTGCGACGGCGCAGCGTGTCGTGCACGCGCTGCCCGACGGCCAGCCGGCCGTCACGGCGATGCTGTTCCAGCGGCCGTTCCTGCTCAGCCTGTCGGTGCGCTTCAACGTGATGCTGGGGTTGTGGCTGCACGGCGTGCCGCGCGCGCAACGCGAGGAGCGCTGCGCGCGCGCGTTGCGCCGCGTCGGGCTCGAGGCGGTGGCAGCGCGTTCGGCGCGCACGCTGTCGGGCGGGCAGCAGCAACGCCTCGCGCTGGCACGCGCGTGGGCGCTGGAGCCCGACATCCTGCTGCTCGACGAGCCGACGGCGAACCTGGACCCGAGCGCCAAGCGCGAGGTCGAACGATTGATCGAGTCACTCGCCGCCGATGGCGTGACGGTGGTGATGAGCACGCACAACCTCGGACAGGCCAAGCGCCTGGCCACGCGCGTGGTGTACCTGGAAGGTGGGCGCTTGGTGGTCGACCTGCCGGTCGACCGGTTTTTCAGCGATGCGCTGCCGAGCGAGGCGGCGCTGTTTCTCAAAGGAGAGTTGCCGTGGACATGATGGTTCGACGTTGGGCCCTGGTGCTTGCAGGTGCGCTGGCATCGTTGGCGTGGACGAACCCGGTGTGGTCGCAGGACAAGTCCATCGTGATGGCCTCGACCACGTCGACCGAGCAGTCGGGCCTGTTCGGCCACCTGCTGCCGCTGTTCAAGCAGGCCACCGGCATCGACGTGCGCGTGGTGGCGGTGGGCACCGGCCAGGCGCTCGACACCGGCCGGCGCGGCGACGCCGACATCGTGTTCGTGCACGACACCGCGGCCGAGGAGAAGTTCGTCGCCGAGGGGTTTGCGACCAAGCGCTTGCCGGTGATGTACAACGACTTCATCGTCGTCGGCCCGGCGTCCGATCCGGCCAAGGCCAAGGGCAACGACATCGCCGCCGCGCTGGCGAAGATTCAAAGCCAGCGGCGCGTCGTTCATCTCGCGCGCCGACAAGAGCGGCACCCACGCCGCCGAACTTCGGCTGTGGAAGGCGGCCGGCGTCGACGTCGCCGCCGCCAAGCCGGCCGGCTACAAGGAGTGCGGCTGCGGCATGGGCCCGGCGCTCAACATGGGCTCGTCGACCAATGCCTACGTGCTCACCGACCGCGGCACCTGGCTGTCGTTCAAGAACCGTGGCGACCTCGCGATCCTGGTCGAAGGCGACAAGCGGCTGTTCAACCAGTACGGTGTGATGGTGGTCAACCCGGCCAAGCATCCGCACGTCAAGAGCGCGCTGGCGCAGCAGTTCGCCGACTGGGTGGTGTCGGCGGCCGGGCAGCAGGCGATCGCCGACTACAAGATCGGCGGGCAGCAACTGTTCTTTCCCAACGCCGACCGCTGACGCAGGCGCCTATGGAGTCGTATCGGCGTCGCAAACGCTGGCTTTGATCGCGCGATACTCTCCGGGTCCCGGGTGCACAGGAGAGCCGACATGAAGTCCCGATCGAACCGCCGCACACCGCTGCGGTTCGACGCACCCGACTCCGGGGGCGGCTAGTGGCCCGGCCCGCCGAGTCCATCGTGCATGGCTCGAAGGCAACCCCGAAAGACCTGCCTTCGATCGACCGCCTGCTGCAGCGACAGGCTGTGCATGCACTGGTGGACGAGCATGGCCACACCCTGGTCGCAGCCGAGGCCCGCAAGCTGATCGATGGCCTGCGCGTGCGCGCGCTGGCCGGCGCGCTGTCGCACGCCGAGGTCGAGCCGCCCGCGCTCGATGCGCAGCTGGCCGATCGGGTGCAGCAGCGCCTGGCGCCGCGCCTGCGCCGCGTGATCAACCTCACCGGCACGGTGATCCACACCAACCTCGGCCGCGCCTTGCTGGCCGAGCCGGCGCTGCAGCACCTGCTGGCGATGATGGCCGGGCCCAACAACCTGGAGTACGACCTCGCTTCGCGGCGGCCGCGGCGACCGCGACAACGTGGTCGAGGAGTTGCTGACCACGCTGACCGGCGCGCAGGCCGCCACCGTGGTGAACAACAACGCAGCCGCGGTGCTGCTGACGATCGCCGCGCCTGGCGCGCGGCAAGGAGGTGATCGTGTCGCGCGGCGAGCTGGTCGAGATCGGCGGCGCGTTCCGCATGCCCGACGTGATGGCCGCCGCCGGCGCCACGCTGGTCGAGGTGGGCACCACCAACCGCACGCACCCGCACGACTACGAGCGGGCCATCGGCGAGCGCACGGCGCTGCTGATGAAGGTGCACGCCAGCAACTACGCGGTGCAGGGCTTCACGTCGGCGGTCGACGAGGCCACGCTGGCGGGCATTGCGCACGCGCACGGCTTGCCGCTGGCCACCGACCTGGGCAGCGGTGCGTTGATCGACCTCGCACCGTACGGCCTGCCGCACGAACCCACGCCGCAGGAGATGCTCGCCGCGGGTTGCGACGTGGTCACCTTCTCGGGCGACAAGCTGCTCGGCGGGCCGCAGGCGGGCCTGATCGTCGGCAGCAAGCACGCGATCGCGCGCATCCGCACCTTCCCGATGAAGCGCGCGCTGCGCATCAGCAAGCTGCCGCTGGCCGCGCTCGAGGCCACGCTGATGCTGTACCTGCGGCCGGAGCGCCTGGCGCAAGACCTGCCGACGCTGCGGCTGCTGACGCGGCCGCTGGCCGACATCCAGGCCACGGCCGCGTCGTTGCACGATCGGCTGGCCGCGGCGGTGGCACCGCGCTTTGTCGTGCGCAGCGTCGAGCTGCAAAGCCAGATCGGCTCGGGCTCGTTGCCGGTCGACCGTCTGCCGAGCGCCGGGCTGGCGATCGAACCCGCGGCGAAGAAAGGCGCGGGCCGCGCGCTCGACGAGCTGGCCGCGGCGTTGCGCGCGCTGCCGCTGCCGGTGATCGGCCGCATCGCCGACGACCGCCTGCTGCTCGATCTGCGCTGCCTCGAAGACCCGGCACCGCTGGCGCAGCAGTTGCCGGCCTTGGCGGAGGCGTTGCGATGACGGCCGTCGTGCGAGTCCCGCCGCGCGGTGTGCGGCGCATTGGTGGGCGCCGCGGCCGCTGCCGCGTGGGCGCAAGGCAGCGAATCCGCGCCCGAGCCGCGCCCGTGGCCGGCCGGCCGCGCCACGCCGCCACTCACGCTGCCGGTATGGAACGGCGCGTCATGGACGCTGGAGGCGGCGCGCGGCCACGTGGTGCTGCTGAACTTCTGGGCCAGCTGGTGCGAGCCGTGCCGCGCCGAGATGCCCTCGCTCGAGCTGCTGGAGCAACGCCACGAGCGCGACCGCCTGATGGTGGCCGCCATCAACTTCCGCGAGACCGATGCCGCGATCCGCAACTTTCTCGAGCGCATGCCGATCACGCTGACCGTGCTGCGCGATGCCGACGGCGCGGCCGCCCGCGCGTTCGGCGCGCGCGTCTTCCCGACCACGGTGGTGATCGGCCGTGACGGCCGCGCGCGCTTTTCGGTCATTGGCGAAGTCGATTGGACGGGCGAGGCCGTCCGCCGTTGGCTCGCCCCCGTGTTGGCAGCGCCGCCGCGCTGATCCGTCTTTGTCGTCCACTGCAGGAGATGCCATGAATGCTCGTCTGACCCGCCGTTTGTTGCTTCAGGCCGGCGCTGCCGCCACGTCGTTGCCGGTGCTGCACGCGTTCGCGCAGGAGCGCCGCTTCGAACCCCAGGTGGGCGGCTGGCGCACCTTCGAGCTCGTCACCACGGTCAACGTGGCCGACGTCAAGGGTGCCACCCGCGTGTGGCTGCCGATGCCTGACGTCGACACCGAGTACCAGCAGACGATCGACAACGCCTGGACCGGCAATGCGTCGAGCGTGCGCGTCGCCTCCGACACCGCGCGCGGCGTGCGCATGCTGTACGCCGAGTTCCCCGACAGCGTGAAGGTGCCGACGCTGGAATTGACCAACCGCGTGCGCACGCGCAACCGCGCGATCGACTGGAGCCGCAACAACGCACCGGCGGAAGACCCGGCCTTGCTGCGTGCCTACCTGCAGCCCAGCGAGCTGCTGCCGGTGGACGGCATCGTGCGCAAGACAGCGCTCGAAGCGACCCAGGGCGCCAAGACCGACGTCGACAAGGCGCGCGCGATCTACCAGTGGGTGGTGACCCACGCGCACCGCGAGCCCAAGGTGCGCGGCTGCGGCACCGGCGACATCAAGACCATGCTCGAGACCGGCAACCTCGGCGGCAAGTGCGCCGACCTGAACGCCATCTTCGTCGGCATGTGCCGCTCGGTCGGCGTGCCGGCGCGCGACGTCTATGGCCTGCGCGTCGCGCCCTCGGCCTTCGGCTACCGCGAGCTCGGCGCCAACTCGGCCAACCTGAAAGGCGCGCAGCACTGCCGCGCCGAGGCCTACCTGCGCGGCCACGGCTGGGTGGCGATGGATCCGGCCGACGTGCTGAAGGTGATGCGCCAGGAAACGCCCGACTGGATCAAGGACGTCAAGCACCCGGTGGCTTCGCCGGTGCACGCGGGCCTGTTCGGCAAGTGGGAGGGCAACTGGGTGGCCTACAACACCGGCCACGACATCACGCTGCCGGGCAGCGCGAGCAAGGGCACGCTGCCGTTCCTGATGTACCCCAACGGCGAGAACGCGAGCGGCCGCTTCGACGAGCTGGCGCCCGACAACTTCAAGTACACGATCAGCGCGCGCGAGATCACGGCCTAGACGATCCGCTCGCGATGATCGTCGGCACGGCCGGTCACATCGACCACGGCAAGACCACGCTGGTGAGGGCACTCACCGGCGTGGACACCGATCGTCTGCCGGAAGAGAAGAAGCGCGGCATCAGCATCGAGCTGGGTTATGCGTTCCTCGACGCACCTTCGGGCGAGCGCATCGGCTTCATCGACGTGCCCGGCCACGAACGCCTGGTGCACACGATGCTGGCCGGCGCCACCGGCATCGACCTCGCGTTGCTGCTGGTGGCCGCCGACGATGGCGTGATGCCGCAGACGCGCGAGCACCTGGCGGTGCTGTCGCTGCTCGGCGTGGCGCGCGGTGCGGTGGTGATCACCAAGGCCGATCGCGTGGATGCCGCGCGCTTGCAGGCCGTGCGCGGCGAGGTGGCTGCGCTGGTGAGCGCCACGCCGCTCGCCGGCGCGCCGGTGTTCGTGCGTCTCGGCCACCACGGGCGATGGCGTGGCGGCGTTGCATGCCTGGCTGTTCGGGCAGGCGCAGCGGGCTGTCACGCCGCGCGACGCGCACCTCGGCTTTCGGCTGGCCATCGACCGCGCCTTCACGCTCGACGGCGTCGGCACCGTGGTGACCGGCACCGTGCACGCCGGTGCGGTGCACGTCGGCGACGAGCTCGAGCTGGTGCCGGCGTCACAGGCCACGCGCGTGCGCGTGCGCAGCCTGCATGCGCAGAACCAGGCGGTCGAGCACGCCGTCGCGGGCCAGCGCTGCGCAGTCGCGCTGGCCGGCCTCGCCAAAGAAGTCATCTCGCGCGGCCAGTGGCTCACGTCGCCGGCGATCGCGCTGTCCAGCGACCGCATCGACGTGCAGCTGACGTTGTGGCACGGCGAGGCGCACGCGCTGCGCTCGGGCACGCCGGTGCACGTGCACCTGGGCGCCAGCGACACGCCGGGCACGGTGGCGATCCTCGATGGCGCCGACCCGCTGCCGCCGGGCGCGAGCGCCCGTGCGCAGCTGGTGTTGCAGCGACCGATCGGCGCCTGGCACGGCGACCGCGTGGTGCTGCGCGATGCGTCGGCGTCGCGCACGCTGGCCGGTGGCCATGTGCTCGATCCGTTCGCCCCGGTGCGCTACCGCCGCACGCCGCAACGCCTGGCGCTGCTGCAGGCGCAGGGCGCTGCCACGCGCCGCAGCCCGACTGACCGCTGTGCTGGCGGCGTCGGCGATGGGCGATCGACCTGCAGCGCTGGGCTGCGCGCCGAAGGGCTTCGCAGCGACGCGATTGCCGCCGCCGACGCCGCAGGCGCTGCTTGCCATGTCCGAAGGGCAGCCGGCGTGGGCGCTCGATGCGCAGGCGGTGGCGGCGGCCCAGGCGGCGGTGCTGGCCGCGCTGCGCGCGTACCACCAGCGGCAGGAAGAGGAACTCGGCCCCGACGCCGCGCGGCTGCGCCGCCTGGCGCTGCCCAAGATGCCCGAGCCGCTGTGGCGGGCGCTGCTGGCGCGCTGGCTGGCGCAAGGCGACGTCAAGCAGCGCGGCGCCTTCGTGCACCTGCCCGAACACGGCATCAAGCTGTCGGCGGCGGAGGAGCGCATCGCGCAGAAGGTGGCGCCTGCACTGGCCGCTGCGGGATTTGAAGGCGCTGGGTGCGCGACCTGGCGCGCGACAGCCGGCGAGTCCGAGGCGCTGATGCGCACGACGCTGGCGCGCCTGGCGCAGCGCGGCGAGCTGCACCAGGTGGTGAAGGACCTGTTCTATCCGCCGGCGACCATCCACCAACTCGCTGCCATCGCGCGCGAGGTCGGCGCCGACGCAGCCGGCGGGCGGCGGTGCCGAGGTCACCGCGGCGAAGTTTCGCGACGCCACGCAACTGGGCCGCAAGCGTGCGATCCAGGTGCTGGAGTATTTCGATCGTGTGGGCCTGCTGCGCCGCGTCGGCGACGTGCACCGGCTGCGCAGCGACACCGATGTGTTCAAGGAGTCGGCGTGATGTTCGCGCCGGCCATGGAGGGGAAACCATCCTGGTGGATGGGCCGGGCTTCAAACCCGGTGGGTGGCGCCATGCGCTGCTGGGTGGGTTCGACTCCCATTCCTCTCCGCCAAGCATCTCGGCATGGCGCGCGCTCCGCATCGTTGGGAGCCCGGTCATGAACACTGCGCTGCAGACGCTGCTGTCGCGCCAGTCGGTGGGCGCCAAGCACCTGGTCGAACCCGGGCCCGACGACGACGCGCTGCGCACGATGTGCGAAGCCGCGCTGCGTGCGCCGGACCATGCGGCGCTTGGTGCCGTTTCGATTCGCCGTCGTGCGCGGTGCGGCGCGCCGGGAACTGGCCACCTTGTTCGAGCAGGCCGCGCGCGAGGCGGGCAAGAGCGATGCCGATGCCCGCATCGACGCCGAGCGCGCGCAGCGTGCGCCGGTGACGGTGGCCGTGCTGGCGCGCATCGACCTCGGCCACACGCTGGTGCCAGCGCACGAGCAGTGGGCCTGCGTCGGCGGCGCGTTGACCAACCTGCTCAACGCGGCGCACGCGCTGGGCTTCGGCGGCAAGATGCTGTCGGGTGCGAAGGTGCGCAATCCGGCCGTGCAGCGCGCGTTCTGTGAGCCCGGCGAAACGCTGGTCGGCTGGATCGCGCTCGGCACGCCGGCTGCGAGCCCCGCTCACAAGCCCGCCAAGCCGCGCGCCAGCGGCGTGATGCGCGAGTGGACGAGCCCGCGCGAGCGCTGATCAGCCAGAGCGTCAAATCACACGCCGAGCGCCGCGCGCAGTTCGGCACCTGTGCGCACACGCTGATCGCCCGGCCACGCACGCACCAGTTCGCTGATGCGTTCGTTGCAGCGGCGCGCCAGGCCGTGCGCCTTGGCCAGCCGCACGACCTCACCGCACAACGCGTCGATTTCGGTGCTGCGGCCGCTGCACCAGGTCGTTGGCCATGCTGCTGCGCGCCTTGGCGTCGATGCGCAGCATGCGAAACGCGAGCAGCCGAAAGATCGCCGTCGGCAGCCGCAGGCCGGCGGGCAGCGCGGCCGGCGGCAGCGGCGTCAGCTTGGCTGGCGCGATGCCGGCCGACTTCAATGCCGCAGTGCCTCGTCGATCAGCGCCGCCATGCAGAGCGCGGTGATCGCGCTCGAGCAGCTGCGCGCGCAGCGGCAGGCCCGACAGCGCATTGACCGGGTTGTTCAGGTTGAGCAGCAGCTTGCCCCACTGCAGGGGCGCCAGGTCGGCGTGCAACGTCAGCGGCACGCCGGCGGCGGCGAACACCGGCTGCCACGCCCGCAGCGCCGGGTGATCCTGCGCGGCCAGCGTGCCGCTGGTGCCGCGGTGGTAGCGGCCGGGGCCGAGCTCGGCCACGTTGAACGGCACCATGCCCGGCCGCACGGTCAGGCGCAACGCATGCGCCTGCGCCAGCGCTGCATTGGAGATGCCGTTTTGCATCGAGACCACCAGCGTGCCGTCGGGCAGCACGCCGCCGAGTTCGGCGGCCGCGGCCGCGGTGGCACCGCTCTTGACGCACAACAACGCCAGCGCCGGCCTGTCCTCGGGCGACGGCGCGTCGCTGAGACTCAAGCGGTCGGCAGCGATGGTGCGCGCGCCGCCATCGAGATCGGTGAGCGTCAGTCCGTGCGCACGCAGCGCGTCGAGCACACGCGGCCGGCCGACGAACGTCACGGGCACGCCGGCGGCAGCCAGGCAGCCGCCGATCCAGCAGCCCACCGCGCCCGCGCCCATCACGAGCACCGGGCCGGCGGCCGGTCGGCCGTACGCGGTCATCGAGTGGCCGGTGCGGCCAGGTCGCGCAGGTGGGTCGGCCCGGCGCGGCGCTCGATCTCGGCCAGCATGTCGTGGCCCCAGCCGAGCGCGAACAGCCACTCGCCGACCACGAACATCGGACCCACCAGCAGGCCGACGATGTCGTCGACGAACGCCGGCTTGCGCCCTTCGTAGTAGTGCCCGACGAACTGGATGAGCCAGCCGAGCACGAAGAAACCGATGCCCCAAGCCAGCCAGGGCACGAGCGGCACCCCGGCGAACGGATGCGCCAGCGCGATCAGCATCGCGTTGACGACGCTGGTGGCGATGCCGAGCGCCAGGTTGCCGCGGGTGAGGTACCACGCGGTGGCCAGCGCCCACACGATCCATGCCAGCGTGAAGCCGCCGATGCTCGCGCGCGCCAGCAGGATGCCGATCGCGAACACGATCAGCGGGATGCCGACGAAGTGGGTGGCGATGTTGCGCTTGTCGCGGTGGTACTCGGCGTACTGCGACATCAGATCGAGCGCGGGGCGAAACGGGGTGGCGGCCATGGCAGTGCTCCGGGCGCGGGCCGCAGCCGGCCCATGCTTTCGGCTCGATTGTGCATCGTGCGCGCGCCGCTCTGGGCCCGCGGACGACTGCGCTGGCGTGACGAGGCGCGCGAATAAAATCGCGTTCCCGTTTGAACGAGCCGGCCATGAGCATCAAGAGCGACAAGTGGATCCGCCGCATGGCTGAAGCGCACGGCATGATCGAGCCGTTCGAGCCGGGCCAGGTGCGCCATGCGGCCGACGGCCACAAGATCGTCAGCTACGGCACCTCGAGCTACGGCTACGACATCCGCTGCGCGCCCGAGTTCAAGGTGTTCACCAACATCTACAGCACGGTGGTCGACCCGAAGAACTTCGACGAGAGGAGCTTCGTCGACATCCAGGCCGACGTCTGCGTGATCCCGCCCAACAGCTTTGCGCTGGCGCGCACGGTGGAGTACTTCCGCATCCCGCGCAACGTGCTGACCATCTGCCTGGGCAAGAGCACCTACGCGCGCTGCGGCATCATCGTCAACGTGACGCCGTTCGAGCCCGAGTGGGAGGGCTACGTGACGCTGGAGTTCAGCAACACCACGCCGCTGCCGGCCAAGATCTACGCCGGCGAGGGCTGCGCGCAGGTGCTGTTCTTCGAGAGCGACGAGGTCTGCGAGACCAGCTACAAGGACCGCGGCGGCAAGTACCAGGGCCAGCGCGGCGTCACGCTGCCCAAGGCCTGAGTCGGACGCAGCACGGCACCTGCGTGCCGGGCTGCGCCTACGAAGGGGCCGGCGCATGCAGGCGCCGGCGCGGGCTGCAAGCCTGAGGTCTACGCACTGCGCGCAGGGTGAATGCACCGCGAGTGGCGCCGACGCCGGGGCCTGGTGCACCATGGCCGCTCGCGACAAGGGGCAGCGCCATGAAGTGGGAAGGCAACCGCCAGAGCGACAACGTCGAAGACCGGCGTGGCGAGGGGCCGATGACGGGTGGCGGCGGCTTTGGCATCGGCGGCGGACGCGGCATCGGCATCGGCACCATCGTGATCGCGCTGGTGGCCGGCTGGGTCCTCGGCATCAACCCGCTGACGCTGCTCGGCGTGCTCAGCGGTGGCGGTGCGCCGAGCAGGTGCCGCGTAGCAGGCGCCGGCGCAGCGACCGCCGGCCGACGACAAGATGGCGCGCCTTCGTCTCGACCGTGCTGGCCGACACCGAAGACGTGTGGCGCGCCCAGTTCACAGCGCAAGGCAGCAGCTACCGCGAGCCCAAGCTGGTGCTGTTTCGCGGCGCCACGCGCACCGCCTGCGGCGCCGGGCAGGCGGCGATGGGGCCGTTCTACTGCCCGGGCGACCAGAAGGTCTACATCGACCTGGGCTTCTACGAGACGATGAAGACACGCCTGGGCGCGCCGGGCGACTTCGCGCAGGCCTACGTGATCGCGCACGAAGTCGGCCACCACGTGCAGGAGCTGCTGGGCATCACCGACAAGGTCGATGCGATGCGCCAGCGCAGCAGCCCGGCGCAAGCCAACGCGCTGTCGGTGCGGCTGGAGCTGCAGGCCGACTGCTTGGCCGGCGTGTGGGCGCACCACGCGCAGCGCACGCGCCAGATCCTCGAGCAGGGCGACGTCGAGGAGGCGCTGAACGCCGCCGCGCAGATCGGCGACGACACGCTGCAGCGCAAGTCGCAAGGCACCGTGGTGCCCGAGAGCTTCACCCACGGCACCAGCGCGCAGCGCGTGGGCTGGTTCAAGCGCGGCATGAACGGCGGCAAGCTGCGCGAGTGCAACACCTTCGACGACACGCGGCTGTAGCAGCGCGAATCCGCGCGCGCCGAATCAAGTGGGAAACGTGCCCGGCAGCAGGATGCTGCGGTCGACCTGGTCGATGTCGCGTGCGGCCGCAGAACGCCATCGTCAGGTCGAGCTCGTTGTGGATGATCTGCAGCGCCTTGGTCACGCCGGCCTCGCCCATCGCGCCCAGGCCGTAGAGCATGGCGCGGCCGATGTAGGTGCCCTTGGCGCCGAGCGCCACGGCCTTGAGCACGTCCTGGCCGGAGCGGATGCCGCCGTCCATGTGCACCTCGATCTGCGTGGCCCACTGCGTCCACGATCGCCGGCAGCGCCTCGATGCTCGATGGCGCGCCGTCGAGCTGGCGGCCGCCGTGGTTGCAGACGATCAGCGCGTCGGCGCCGGAGTCGACGGCCAGCCGCGCGTCCTCGACGTCCTGGATGCCCTTGAGGATCAGCTTGCCGCCCCAGCGCTTCTTGATCCACTCGACGTCGTCCCAGTTCAGGCGCGGGTCGAACTGCTCGGCCGTCCACTCGCCGAGGCAGCTCATGTCGGCCACGCCCTTGACGTGGCCGACGATGTTGCCGAACTGGCGGCGCTGGGTGCCGCAGCATGCCCAGGCACCAGCGCGGCTTGGTCATCAGGTTGAGCATGTTGGCCAGCGTCGGCTTGGGCGGCGCCGACAGGCCGTTCTTCAGGTCCTTGTGGCGCTGGCCGAGGATCTGCAGGTCCAGCGTCAGCACCAGCGCGCCGCAGCTGGCGGCCTTGGCGCGGTCGATCAGGCGCTCGATGAAGTCGCGGTCGCGCATCACGTAGAGCTGGAACCAGAACGGCGTCGTTGGTGTGCTGCGGCGACGTCCTCGATCGAGCAGATGCTCATCGTCGACAGCGTGAACGGGATGCCGAACGCCTCGGCCGCGCGCGCCGCCAGGATCTCGCCGTCGGCGTGCTGCATGCCGGTCAGGCCGGTCGGCGCGATCGCCACCGGCATCGCCACGTCTGCGCCGACCATGCGTCGACGCGGTGCTGCGGCTCTCCATGTTCACCGCCACCCGCTGGCGCAGCTTGATCCTGGCGAAGTCGCTCTCGTTGGCGCGGTAGGTGCTCTCGGTCCACGAGCCGGAGTCGGCGTAGTCGTAGAACATGCGCGGCACGCGCCTTTTGCGCCAGCACGCGCAGGTCTTCGATGTTGGTGATGACGGTCATGGCCGGTCTCCTCCGCTCGCGATGCTAAGGCACGTCGCTCGTCGACGCAGCCGATACGATGTCGGCATGCCCGAGACGCCGGCATCCCCGCGGCAGCGAGCGCGCTGGCAACGCCTGTTGTGGACCGGCCGCCGGCGTGCTGGCGCTCGTCGCCGGCATCGTCGGCATCGTTCTGCCGCTGTTGCCGACCGTGCCGTTCGTGCTGCTGGCGGCGTTCTGCTTTTCGCGTGGCAGCGAGCGCTGCGAACGTTGGCTGCTGGCGCACCCGCGGCTCGGGCCGATCGTGCGCGACTGGCGTGCCGAGCGTGCGGTGCCATTGCGCGCCAAGCAGCTGGCGTGGCTGATGATGGCCATCACCTGCGTGTGGTCCGCCATCGCGCTGCCGGCGCGCGTGGCCTGGCTGCCGCTGCTGGTGTGCGCGGCGGCGGCGGCTGTGGCTGTGGCGCTTGCCGACACGGCGCGCCGGACCTCCGGCGGGCTGAACCCTCAAGGCCCGGCGAACAGCTCGCGCTCCAGGTCGCTCGGCCCGTCACGGCGCGACCGCCGGCAGGTCGCGCGCAGCGCACCAGCGTGCCGGCGCGCACGCCGAGCAGGCGGATGCGCCGCGTCAGGTCCACGCGCTTCAGGCATTGGCCGGCGGCCTGGCGGATCGCCTGCGCATCGTCCACCGGGTGCGGCAGCGTGAGGTCGCGCGTCACGGTCTTGAAGTCGTCGAAGCGCAGCTTGATGCCGATGGTGCGGCCGGCGTAGCCCTGGCGCTGCAGGTCGAGCGCCACCTGCTCCACCAGCTCGGTGAACACGCGCGTCAGCTCGGCGCGGTCGCGCTTGGCGTGCAGGTCGCGGTCGAAGGTGGTCTCGCGGCTCATCGACACCGGCTCGCTGAGCGTCACCACCGAGCGCTCGTCGCGCCCGTGCGCGGCCTCGTGCAGCCAGCGGCCGTAGCTGCGGCCGAAGTGCTCGACCAGGAACGCCGGCTCGCGCGCGGCCAGTTCGCCCACGCGCGTGATGCCGAGCCGGGCCAGCTTGAGCGCTGGCCTTCGGGCCGATGCCGTTGATGCGGCGCACCGGCAGCGGCCAGATCTGCGCCGGGCACGTCGTCGTGCGTGAGCAGCGTCAGGCCGTCGGGCTTGTCGAGGTCGGAGGCGATCTTCGACAGCAGCTTGTTGGGCGTGAGCGCCGATCGAGCAGGTGAGGCCGGTGGCGCGGCGCACGTTGTTCTTGATCTCCAGCGCCAGCGCGCGCACGCCGCCGAAGCGGTCGTGGCCCACCGCATCCTGCACGCCGGGCACGTCGGTCAGGTCGATGTAGATCTCGTCGATGCCGCGGTCTTCGATGCACGGCGCGACCTCGGCCACCGCGGCCTTGAAGCGCCGCGAGTAGCGCTTGTATTCGTCGAAGTCCACCGGCAGCAGCACCGCCTGCGGCGCCAGCAGCGCCGCCTTCATCAGCCCCATGCCCGAATGCACGCCGAGGTCGCGCGCCGGGTAGGTGGCGGTGGTGATGACGCCGCGGCCCTTGTAGTGCGCCAGCGTCGCGAAGTCGCGACTGCCGTCGGCGCGTTGCTGCGGCTGGTGGCGCCGGCCGCCGCCGATCACCACCGGCTGGCCGGCCAGCTCCGGATAGCGCAGCAACTCGACCGACGCATAGAACGCGTCCATGTCGAGGTGGGCGATCCAGCGGCGCGGCGCGGGCGGCATGGCGATCATTGTCCGGCCGGGAGGGTGACTGCACCACCGAATGACTGCTGGCATTCCGATACCCCGGATCGCCGCCGGCCGCACCACGTTATCGACCGATGCCAGCACTTCGTGTCGGGGATATTGATAGTGACCGGACGGCGAGCCGGCCCGAGCCATGATCGGATGCCGGACGAGTAATTCCGCACGCTCGAGCCAGGGGGCCAAGCGTTGAGACGGGCACCGCAGGGGCTAGCATCGATGCCTTGGCAAACCATCCCAGCAGCCCCATGGTCGCACGCGAGCCGCCAGACCCGGCCGACGAGCAGGAAGCTCTGTTGGGCGCTCTGCGCAACGTGCTGCAACCGCTGGTGGCACTGGCGGTGCAGCGTGGCCTGTCGTATGCGACGGTCGAAGAGATGGTGCGGCGTGCCTTCGTCGGCGCTGCCGATTCGCTGCACCCCGACCTGCTGCCGCACCGCAAGGTCAGCCGCCTGAGCACCACCACTGGCATCAACCGGCGCGAGGTCGCGCGGCTGCTCGGCGTGCTGCGTGATGCCCAGGCATCGCAACAGTTGCCGCGGCGCTCGCTGGCCAGCGAGGTGTTTTCGCACTGGATGAGCGACGCCCGTTATCGCGACCGGCGTGGCGCACCGCGGGTGCTCAAGCGGCAGGGTCGCGCGCCCAGCTTCGAATCGCTGGCGCAGACGATCACCCGCGACGTGCACCCGCGCAGCCTGCTCGACGAACTGGTGCGCCTGAAACTCGCGGTGCTCGACGACGAGCACGATACCGTCGAACTGGTGCGCGACGCCTTCGTGCCGCGCGGCGACCGCGTGCGCATGCTGCAGTACCTGGGGCACAACGTCGGTGACCATCTGGCCGGCGCGGTGGACAACGTGCTGTCCGACGGCCAGCGCCACTTCGAGCAGGCGATCTACGCCGAAGGGCTCTCCGAGCCCTCGGTGCGCGAGGCATGGCAGCACATCGGCGAGTTGTGGCGAGGCCTGATCGGCGCGCTGGTGCCGGCGCTGGAGGCCAAGGTCGAGCGCGACCAGGCCAGCGGCGACGCGACCCATCGCCTGCGCCTGGGCCTGTATACCTTCGACGAGAACACAGCCGCCGTGCCGGAAACGCCGCGCCGGACAAGGAAGCAACGATGAACGGTCAACGATGGCTGCCCGGACTGGGCGCACGATGCGTGCTGGCGGCGCTGGCGCTGGGGTGGCTGGTCGCCGGCTGCGGCGGCGGCGTGGGCAGCGGCGGCACCGGCTCGTTCGCCTCGGGGCCGATCACCGGCTTCGGCTCGATCGTGGTCGGCGGTGTTCACTTCGACGAGAGCGCCGCGCGCATCGAGAACGACGACGGCACGCCGCGCGACCGCGCCGCCTTGCACCTGGGCACGATGGTCGAGATCGACAGCGATGAGATCCGCGGCGACGCCGCCACGGCATCGCAGGTGCGCATCACCAGCGCGTTGATCGGCGCGGTCGAGTCGGTGGCCGCCGACGTCACTGGTCGCCAACGGCCTGACCGTGCGCATCGAGGCGGGCACCGTCTTCGACGAACGGTTTGCCGGCGGGCTGGCAGGAGTCGCCATCGGGCGCGTCGTCGAGGTGCATGGATTCGTGGGGGCGGGTTCCACCGAGATCGTGGCCACCCGAATCGAACCCAACGACGGCGCCACGGCGTTCAAGTTCCGCGGCGAGGTGACGGCGTTGGACACCCAGGCCCGCACCTTCGACATCGGCGGCCAGCACTTCAGCTATGCCGCATCGTTCCCTGGGGCCAGCGAGTTGCGCAATGGCGCGTTCGTGCGCGTCGTGGTGGCGCGGCAGCCCGACTCGCAGGGCCGCTGGGTCGTCACCGACGTCGGCCAGAGCGGGCCGCGCGGTGACCGGGCGCAGGTCAAGGCGGACGGCGTGATCACCAGCTTCGTGTCGAACGCCAGCTTCGTCGTGGCCGGGTACACGGTCGACGCCTCCAGCGCGCGCATCGACGACGGCCCGCTGGCCGCTGGCTTGCGGGTCGAAGTCGACGGCAAGCTGGAAGGTGGCGTGTTGGTCGCCAAACGCGTGCGGGTCGAACAGGCCAGCCAGCCCGAAGAGTTCGAAGTGCGCGGCGTGATCGACAGCGTCGACACGGTGGCCAAGGTGTTCGAGTTCCGCGGCAACCGCGAGCACGTGAGCTTTGCGCGCACCGACATCGTCTATGAGGGGGGCAACGAGTCCGATCTGGCCAGCGGCCGGCGCGTGACGGCGTTCGGCAACCTGTCGGCGGACGGCACGGTGGTCGAGGCCACCCGGATTCGCTTCGACGACTGACGCGAAACCGGCCTCGTACACTGGCGTGGCGATGCAGCGCCGCGTCACCCTGTTGGCCTTGATGGGCACGTTTGCCATGCCGCCTGTCGCGCACGCGCAACCCGGCCTCGACGCCTTGCAACGCGAGGTCTGGGCCACCGAGATCGACTTCGCGCGCAGCATGGCCGAACGCGACTTCGCCGCCTTCGCGCGCCACCTGTCGGAGCACGCGGTGTTCTGGTCGGGCAGCAAGGTGCTGCGCGGCAAGGCAGCCGTGCTGGAAGGCTGGAGGCGTTTCTACCAAGGCCCGCAGGCGCCGTTCTCGTGGCGAGCCCGACGAGGTGGTGGTGCTCGGCGACGGGACGCTGGCGCTCATCCACCGGGCCGGTGCGCGATGCGGCGGGCAAGCCGATCGCGCGCTTTCGTTCGGTGTGGCGGCGCGAGCCGGACGGCCGCTGGCTGATCGTGTTCGACCGCGGCGAGCCGGCCGACCCGGCCAAGCCCTGACCGTGCGGCCCTAGCCGGCGCTCGCGGTGGCCAGCGCGCTGTGGCCGTGGCTGCCGCCCCCGGGCAGCGTGAAGCGGAACGTCGCACCCGACCCCGGCGCGCCGTCGGCCCAGATGCGGCCACCGTGTCGGCGCACGATGCGCGCTGCGGTGGCCAGGCCGATGCCGCTGCCGGCGTAGTCGCTGCGCTTGTGCAGGCGCTGGAACGGCCTGAACAGGCGGTGGGCATCGGCCATCGCGAAGCCGGCACCGTTGTCGCGCACGAAGAAGACGAGCTCGTCGTCGTTGTGCTCGCTGCCGAACTCGACGCACGGCTGCTCGGCCTTCGACGAATACTTCAACGCGTTGGACAGCAGGTTGTGCAGCACGATGCGATCAGGCCCGGGTCAGCCTGCGCTGCGAGGCCGGGCGCGATCTGCACTCGCGTCGGGTTGCCTGCGTGCGGCTGGGTGAGCCCATCGACGACTGCGTGCGCCAGCGCGCTCAGGTCGACCCGGCTGGCGCGGATGACCTGGTGCGAGCCGCGCGACAGGCCGATCAGGTCGTCGATCAGCCGCGTCATCGTGTCGACCGATGCGTGCCCTTGTCGAGCATGTCCACCGCTTTGGCGACAGCGTGCTGTCGCGATCCCTGCGCAGCAGGAACATCAGCCCGCTCATCGCGTGCAGCGGGCTGCGCAGGTCGTGCGAGGCCGAATAGCTGAACGCCTCGAGCTCCTCGTTGGCGGTCTCCAGTTCGGCGGTGCGTTCGCGCACCTTGGCCTCCAGCGTGTCGTGGTGCGCGCGCTCGGCCGCCGCACGGCGGCGGATCTGCAGCAGCGCCACCCACAGCAGCACCGTCAACGCCGCCAGCGCGGCAGCCACCCCGGCGCCGAGCGCGATGGCATCGCGCCGCCACGGCGCCAGCAGCGCCTGCACCTCATGCGAAGCGGCCACCATCACGCCGAGGTCGCCGACGCGGCGAAAGGTGATGAAGCGCTCGACGCCGTCGTGCGGGGTGGCATAACGCAGTGTCACCGGCGCCTGCAGCGGCAGCGCCAGCTCGAACACCGGCGATGACTTCGACAGGTCGGTGCCCGGCCCGAGCGCGGCCACTTGCGGGAAGCGGAACAACAGTTCGCCGCTGTCGCGCAGCAGCGCCAGCCCCATGCCCGGCGCCAGGTCGAGCTCGCGGTAGAAGGCGTCGAAGTGGCTCGGGTCGATGATCGCCCCGGCCACACCGGCCAGCGTGCCGTCGGCGCCGCTGATGCGGCGCGTCACCGGGATGGTCCAGCGCTTGGCCACCGGCGACATCAATGGCTTGCCCACCAGCAGCGACGTCGACGCCGCATCCAGGTGCGTGTTCACGTGCATCAGCTTGCTGCCGTCGACCCGCGGCACCGGATAGAAGCCGCTGCCGGCGTGCAGCTGCAGATCGCTGCGGTAGACGAACATCGAGTTGGCCTGTGGCAGCAGTGCGCGCTTGCGTTTCAGCTCGTTGTGCAGATCGAGTTCGGTGTACGTCGTCACGCCGCCGTGCGCCACGATGTCGGCGGCGACGATGCCGAGCACGACATCGACGCCGGCGAGCGTGCGTCGCACGTGTTCGTCGAGCGAGCGCGTCAGCGTCAGCGATTGCGCAGTGGCGGCCGCGATGCGCTCGTCGCGGCTGTGCAGCACGAACAGCGCTGCCGCCGCAGTGATGCCGATCGCGGTGGCCAGGTAGCCGGCGCACATCGCCTGCGTGAGGCGGCGATAGAACCGGTCGCCGGTGGCGGCCGCGGGCGCCACCGCTGGCTCGGCGCGTTCGCCCGGCACGGTGCCACGGAGGGGGCGCGACAGCATGGAGATCACGACGCCGACGATAGCGCCTGTGCGTCGCAGCGCAGCCGGGGCGAGGCATCGCGAGCCCGCGGCGCCGACGAAAAGTACCGCCATCGTGCCCGCCCATTGGGGGGCGGCGGCCGAGGGTCAGGCCAGGCGCTTGCGGTGGCGCTCGATCTGCTCGCGCACCCGCGCCGGCGCGGTGCCGCCACGCGTTGCGCGCGACTGCAGCGACGCCGGCAGCGTCAGCGCCGCGCGTGCACGTCGTCGTCGATCGCCGGGTGCAGCGCCTGCAGCTCGGCCAGCGGCAGCTCGGCCAGGTCGACGCCGCGCTGCATCGCCAGTCTTCACGGCATGCGCCACCACCTCGTGGGCATCGCGGAACGGCACGCCCGCTTGACCAGGTAGTCGGCCAGGTCGGTGGCGGTGGCATAGCCCTTCAGCGCGGCGGCGCTGCATCGCGTCGGGCTTGACCTGCGATGCCGGCCACCATCTCGGCCATGATGCGCAGCGTGTCGGCCAGCGTGTCGACGCTGTCGAACAGCGGCTCCTTGTCTTCCTGGTTGTCCTTGTTGTAGGTCAGCGGCTGGCCCTTCATCAGCGTGAGCAGCGCCATCAGGTGGCCGACCACGCGGCCGCTCTTGCCGCGCGCCAGCTCGGCGACGTCGGGGTTGCGCTTCTGCGGCATGATCGACGAGCCGGTGCAGTAGCGGTCGGCGAGGTCGATGAAGCCGAAGTTCTGGCTCATCCACAGCACGATCTCTTCGGCCAGCCGCGACACGTGCATCATCGTGATCGCTGCGAAGGCGGCGAACTCGATGCGCGAAGTCGCGGTCGCTCACCGCGTCCAGGCTGTTCTCGCACACGCCGTCGAAGCCCAGCGTCGCGCGCCACCGCGTCGCGGTCGAGCGGGTAGCTGGTGCCGGCCAGCGCGGCCGCGCCCAGCGGCAGCCGGTTGGTGCGCCGGCGCACGTCGGCCAGCCGCTCGGCGTCGCGCGCGAACATCTCCACGTAGGCCAGCAGGTGGTGCGCGAAGCTCACCGGCTGCGCCACCTGCAGGTGCGTGAAGCCGGGCATCACGGTCTCGGTGTTGCGCTGCGGCCACGTCGAGCAGCGCACGCTGCATCTGCACCAGCAGCGCGGCCAGCGCGTCGATCTCGCCGCGCAGCCACAGCCGCACGTCGGTGGCCACCTGGTCGTTGCGCGAGCGGCCGGTGTGCAGCCGCTTGCCGGCGTCGCCCACCAGCTGCGTCAGCCGCGCCTCGATGTTCAGGTGCACGTCTTCGAGCTCGAGCTTCCACTCGAAGCGGCCGTGCTCGATCTCGTCGGCGATCTGCGCCAGGCCGCGCTCGATGTCGGCCAGGTCCTGCGGCGCGATCACGCTGCTGCGCCGCCAGCATGCGCGGCATGCGCCAGGCTGCCGGCGATGTCGGCGCGCCACAGGCGCTGGTCGAAGCCGACGCTGGCGGTGTAGCGCTGCACCAGCGCGTCCATCGGTTCGGAGAACAGCGCGGACCAGGCCTGTGATTTCTTGTCGAGCGGGTTGTGCGCCATGGCGTCTCGCGCTGCGGATCAGCCCGTATTATCGGCTCGTACCCTGCTGAGCGACCGGCTACGCCCGAGCCGCCATGACCGAGCAGACCACGCCCGCGCCGTCGACCAAGCCGCACGAGAGCCGGCCCACCAGCCTGTGGCCCAACTCCACGCGGCCCGGCGAGCTGGGCAGCCACACGGCGTTCGACGTCAGCGAGTTCGAGGATCCGCAGGTCGCGCGGGCGCGCCAGGTCGAGCGCGTCGGCGAGCTGTTCGACCTGTGCCAGCCGACGCTGGTGCTGCGCGTCGTGCTGTTCGTGCAGGTGGGCGTGGCCGTGGCCGGGCTGGCGGCGTCGAACAGCGCGTCGCACTGGATGGCGCAGATGGCGATGCTGGCCTTCCCGGCGCTGGCCGGCACGCTGCTGTGGCTGGCCGTGGTCTGTGCGCTTGCAAGCCGGCTGTGGCGCGCGCATCGCGCCCTGGCAGCGCGCCGCGGCCGCGGTGGTGTTCGGCGGCGCCGCGGCGGTGGCCGGCTGGTCGCTGCTGCTGCCGCTGGGCATGGCCAGCGCCGGCGCCTGGCCGCTGCTCGCCAGCGGCCGCTCGCCGGCATGGCGTTCGCGTCGCTGGTGTGGGTGTGGCTCGACCAGCGCGCGCGCAGCGCGCGGCCGGCCGACGCCAGCGCGCGGCTGGCCGAGCTGCAGTCGCGCATCCGCCCGCACTTC
Source organism: uncultured beta proteobacterium (assembly GCA_963827645.1). Lineage (GTDB taxonomy): Bacteria > Pseudomonadota > Gammaproteobacteria > Burkholderiales > Burkholderiaceae_C > JAEUPI01. Next base: position 44,983 of record CAWHBZ010000045.1, read on the forward strand.
CTGTTCAACGCGCTGAACACCGCGGTGGCGCTGGTGCAGATCGACCCCGAGCGCGCCGAGAGCGTGCTCGAAGACCTGGCGCAGCTGTTCCGGGTGGCGCTGGCCGAGGTGGGCGCGTCGGTCACGCTGGCCGAGGAGATCGACCTCGCGCAGCGCTACCTGGCCATCGAGCAGGTGCGCTTCGGCGATCGCCTGGCGGTGAGCTGGGAGGTCGACGCCGCCGCGTCGTCGGCCCGCGTGCCGCCGCTGGTGCTGCAGCCGCTGGTGGAGAACGCGGTGCGCCACGGCATCGAGACCTCGCTGCGCGGCGGCACCGTGCGCGTGCGCGTCAAGGCGCGCCACGGCAGCGCGCAGGTGGTCATCAGCAACAGCCTGCCCGACGCGCCGTCGTCGCCCGGGCGCCGGCATCGCGCTGGCCAACGTGCGCGAACGGCTGAGCCTGCTGCACGACTTCGGCGCGTCGCTGGAGACCTGGAGCGCCGACGGCAGTACCACGCGCGGGTGACGCGTGCCGATACGAGCGTGACCGCATGAGCACGCCGTGCCCGCATGCCGGGACCGATCGTGCGCCACCGCTGGCGGTGCTGATCGTCGACGACGAGTTGTTCGCGCGCACGCGCCTGCGCACGCTGGTGCAGGCCTGCGCCGAGCCGCGCTGCGTGGTCGCCGGCGAGGCCGCCGACGGCGCCAGCGCGCTGCAATGGCTGCGCGACAACCGCTGCGACGTGGTGCTGCTCGACGTGGCGATGCCGGGCCTGGACGGGCTGCACCTGGCCGACGAACTGCACCACCAGCCGCAGCCGCCGGCGGTGGTGTTCGTCACCGCACACGGCGAGCACGCGCTGCGCGCGTTCGAACTCGAGGCCACCGACTACCTGACCAAGCCGGTGCGGCGCGAGCGGCTGCAGGCCGCGCTGCTGCGCGTCGCGCAACGGCTGCGACCGCGTGCAGCCAACGGCGACGCGGTGCCGATGCTGGTGGTCAGCGACCGCGGCCGCGTGCTGCGCATCCCGGCCACCGAGGTGCTGTACCTGAAAGCCGAGTTGAAGTACGTGACGCTGCGCACCGCCGACGGCGAACTGGGTGCTCGACGAGGCGCTGGGCGACCTCGAGCAGCGCCTGGGCGACGCGCTTCATCCGCGTGCACCGCAACGCGCTGGTGGCGCGCCGTGCGGTGCGTTCCCTGGCGCGCCATGCCTCGCAGGAAGAGCCGCTCGGTTGGGCGGTGGTGCTCGCCAACGGCGAGCAGCTTTCTGTTTCACGCAGGCAGTTGACATCGGTGCGCGAGGCGCTAGGGTCTGCCGACACATGATTGCCGTGTCGGCTACTCCTTGAAGCTGGCAGCGCTGCGCCCGCACGTCGCCCTGTGGGGTCTGCGCGCCGCCTGGGCGCTGGCCGTCGCGTTGTGGGCGTTCGCGCTGGTGCCGTGGTTCAGAACCCCGGAGCCGCTGCCGCTCGCGCAGGGCATGGCGCCAGGCGCTTCGTCGCGCGGCGCCGCTGCTGCGTCGCAGCCGGGCCAGCGCTTGCCATACGAAGAGATCATCGAGCCGAGCGAGCCGGCTGCGGTGGCCAAGCGCGAGCGCAGCGCCGAGCGCGGTCGAGGCGGCCGTGGTGTCGCCACCCGAGCGCAGCGCTCGCGACGGTGCGGCGTGCGGCCTCACCGACGCCGCGGGCGTGCCGGTCGATGCACCGTCGTCGGCGCAGAAGGCCGGCTACCTCGCGCGCCAGGCGAGCCTCGGCTTGCAACAGGTGGTCGAGGCGCTGCGCGTGCGTGCCGAGCGCCCTGCCGCAAGCCGCCGGCTGGTGGCTGCGCGTGCTGCAGGCGCGCGAGGGCGCGGCCGACCCGCAGCCGGCGCTGGCGGCGTGCCCGGCGGGCAGCGACTGTGCCGCTGCGGTCGATGCGCTGGCGCAGCTGGCGCAGGTCAGCAGCGATGCCTGGGTGCAGCAGATCGCGCAACGCGCCTGCGACGGCGCGGTGCCGGCCGCTGCCGACGTGCGCATCGCTCGGCACACGGCGCTGGAGCCTGCAGGAGCCCGACAACGCGGCGGCGTGGCTCGAACTCGCCGCGCGCGACCCGCAAGCGGTTGACGAGGCCTTGTTTCGTGCCGCCAAGGCGAGCCGCTTCGACGGCCAGCGCGGCCGCCTCGCAGCATGGGTGCTGCAGGCCACGCCCGAACAGCTGCCCGCGATGCAACGCTACGCCGCGTGGCAGCGCAGCGATGAGCTGGAGCGCGCCGCCGACGCCCGCACGCTGGCTGCCGCGGCGCGCGCCTGCAGCGACGCCGCGCGGCGCGACGCCAACCGCGACCAGCTGTGCGACGGCGCCGCGCGCTGGCTGGCGCAGAACGTGAGCGTGCCGCCTGCCGCCGAGACCACGGCTGCCGCTGCGGGCCGCGCGCTCGACTGCACAACGATCGAGCGCCAATGGCGCGAGGCACGCGACAGCGCACAACGCGGCGCACGCGTCGCGACCTCGGGCACGGGCCGCTGAGCCGCAGCGCCGCGCCCAAGGCGAAGCTGCAGCGCGCAGCGCGCGGGCTCCCGATGCGCCCAGGCCCGCGGCGGATAATCGTGCCGCATGCCGGATCAACCTGTCATCGCCACCCGCGAAAGCCGTCTCGCGCTGTGGCAGGCCGAACACGTGCGCGCACTGATGCGCGAGCGCTGCGCCCTCGACGCGCGCCTGCTCGGCATGACCACGCGCGGCGACCAGATCCTCGATGTCACGTTGTCCAAGGTGGGCGGCAAGGGCCTGTTCGTCAAGGAGCTCGAAGCCGCGCTCGAGGAACGCCGCGCCGACCTCGCGGTGCACTCGCTGAAAGACGTGCCGATGGACCTGCCCGACGGCTTCGTGCTGGCCGCGGTGCTCGAGCGCGAAGATCCGCGCGATGCCTTCGTGTCGCCGCGCCACGCCTCGCTGGCCGCGCTGCCAGCGGGCGCCTGCGTGGGCACCTCCAGCCTGCGCCGCGTGGTGCAGTTGCTGGCTCTGCGGCCCGACCTGCGCATCGAGCCGCTGCGCGGCAACCTCGACACGCGCCTGCGCAAGCTCGACGAAGGCCACTACGACGCCATCGTGCTGGCGGCCGCCGGACTCGATTCGCCTGGGGCTGGCCGGGCGCATCGCGCAGCACTTCGAATCCGCGCAGATGCTGCCCGCCGCCGGCCAGGGCGCGCTGGCCATCGAAGTGCGCAGCGCCGACGAGGCACTGTGCAACACCCTGGCCGTGCTCAACCACACGCCGACCTGGCTGGCCGCGCATGCCGAACGTGCGGTCTCGCGCTCGCTGGGCGGCAGCTGCAGCGTGCCGCTGGCCGCGTTTGCGAGCTGGCAGGGCGACACGCTGCTGCTGCGCGCCGCGCTCGGCCACGCCGATGCGCCGACGACGGCGCTGCTGCGCGCGCAGGCGTCGGGCCGCCCGCGCGATGCCGCTGCCGCCAGTGCGCTCGGCGAGCAGGCCGCGGCGAGCCTGCGCGAGCAGGGCGCCGACGCCTACCTCGCATGAGCCGCCGGGCCGCTCCCAAGGCGAATTCCGGAGCGCGCAGCGCGCAGGATGACCAGTGAGTGCGATGCAACTTCTGGTCACGCGGCCGCAGCCGCAGGCCGACGAATGGGCGCTTGCGCTGCGTGCACACGGCGTCGCTGCGCATGCGTTGCCGCTGCTGCAGATCGTGCCCGAGGCGGACCCCGCGGCCGTGGCAGCGTGGACCGCGCTGCCCGCGCACGGCCTGGTGGTGTTCGTCAGCCCGGGTTGCGTCAAGAGCTTCTTTGCGCTGCGGCCGCCCGGCTGCGACTGGCCGGCCGTCACCCGGGCCGCCGCCACCGGGCCGGGCACCTCGCAGGCGCTGCGCGAGGCCGGTGTGCCGGCGGCGGCGATCACCGAACCGCCGCCCGACGCCGAACAGTTCGATTCCGAAGCGCTGTGGCGACGGCTCGCAGCCGCAAACGTGGCGAGGCCAGCGGGTGCTGGTCGTGCGCGGCGACGGCGGCCGCGACTGGCTGGCCGATCGTTTGCGCGAGCAGGGCGCCGAGGTGGTGTTCGTGCAGGCCTATCGGCGCACGCTGCCTGAGTGGAGCATGGCGCAGCGCGCCTTGCTGGCCGCCGCGCTGGCCGCGCCGGCGCGCCACTGCTGGCTGTTGTCGAGCTCGCAGGCGGTGGAACACCTGCGCCAGCTGGCCCAGGTGTCCGATTGGTCGTCGGGTTGTGCAATGGCCACCCATCCGCGCATCGCACAGACCTTGCGCTCGGCGGGCTTCGGCACGGTGTGGTCGGTGCGGCCCACGCTGGATGCCGTGCTCGATGCGTGGAGGCGCTCGTTACAATCGATGCCCGCACCCGACCAGCGACCGTGATCGCTGCACCGTGAACCAACCTGTCGTCGAGCCATCGCCGCCGAGTGCGGCGATCGATCCCATGCCGCCCGCGGTTGCGGCAGCGCGCGTCGTCGGTGGCGCCCCGTGGTGGCTGCTGCTGTCGGCGGTGGTGTTGGGCGCGGCGGCGCTGTGGATGGCGTGGCAGACCAGCCAGCGCGTGCAATCGCTCGAGCAAGAGCTGGTGCGGCGCCAGCAAGACAGCACCACGCTGGCCACCGAGGCGCGTGTTTTGGCCCGCCAGGCGCAGGATGCGTCGCGCGACGCCGTGGCCAAGGTGGCGCTGCTGGAGTCGCGGGTGGCCGAGAACACGCTGCAGCGCACGCAGCTCGAAGACCTGCTGCAGCTGATGACACGCTCGCGCGACGAGAACATGCTGTCCGACATCGAGGCCGCGCTGCGCGTGGCCGTGCAGCAGGCCGCGATCACCGGCAGCACCGAGCCGCTGCTGGCCACGCTCAAGCAGGCCGACGAGCGCCTGGCGCGCAACGCGCAGCCACGCCTGGAGCGTGTGCGCCGCGCCGTGGTGCACGACCTCGACCGCGTGCGCTCGGTGGCGGTGAGCGACATCTCCACGCTGGTGATCAAGGTCGACGACGCGGTGCGCATGATCGACGACCTGCCGCTGCTGGTGCAGCCCGAGCGCCGCGGCGCCGCACCCGCTGCCGACAAGGTGCGCCCGCCTGCAGTGCCGGCCGCAGCATCTGCGGCGGCGGCGGCCGCCGGCCACGGGTTGGCGCGCCGAACTCGCGGCGCGCTGGGATCTGGTGGTGCAGCGGGTGCTCGATGAGGCGAGGTCGCTGGTGCGCGTGACCCGCATCGACCAGCCCGAGGCGATGCTGGTGGCGCCCGAGCAGGCCTACTTCCTGCGCGAGAACATCAAGCTGCGGCTGCTCAATGCGCGCCTGGCGCTGCTGTCGCGCCAGTTCGGCACCGCGCAGTCCGACCTGCGCGAGGTGCAGCTCGCGCTGGAGCGCCACTTCGACCGCTCGAGCCGGCGCGTCAACGCGATGAACGAGTTGCTGCGGCAGGTCGGGTCGCAGTCGCGCGGCGTCGTGGTGCCGCGCCCCGACGAGACGCTGGCCGCGCTGACGGCCGTGATGGCCGGACGATGATGACGTCGGCGCCCACGTCGATCCGGCGGACAGCGGCCGCCGCTCGCGACTGAGCATGCGTGGCGCCATCTGGCTCGTGCTGCTGTTCGCGGCGGCCACCGTCGCGGCGCTGACGCTCGGCGACAACGACGCGCTGGTGTCGTTCTTCTACGGCAACCATCGGGTCGACCTGTCGCTGAACCTGTTCCTGATCGGCGCGGCGTTCTGCACGCTCGCCTTGATGCTGGTGATCAAGGCGCTCGACTCGCTGATCACGCTGCCCACGCGCGCCAAGGAGTGGCGCGCGCTCAAGCGCGAGCGCGCCGCGCAATCTGCCTTGCGCGAGGCGATGGCCGAGCACTTTGCCGGCCGCTTCAACCGCGCCCACAAGGCGGCGCAGCGCGCGCTGGCGATCCAGGCCAGCACCGACGAGCTGGCCGGCGACCGCGAGTTGCGCGTGCTCGCGCACCTGCTGGCCGCGCGCAGCCTGCACCGGGTGCAAGACCGCACGCGGCGCGAACAGCTGCTGCGCGTGGCGCTGAAGGCGGTGCGCCGCGCGGCGCCGCAGCAGGCGGTGGACGAGGGCGCACGGCTGCTCGGCGCCGAGTGGGCGCTCGACGACGGCGACGCGCCGCGGGCGCGCTCGTTGTTGTCGGAGCTGGCGCCCGGCGTGGCGCGGCGCACCCAGGCGCTGCGCCTGAAGCTGCGCGCCGCGCGCCTGTCGAGCCACCATGCCGAGGCGCTCAACACCGCGCGGCTGCTGGCCAAGCACCAGGGGTTTTCGGCCGAGGCCGCGCAGGGCCTGCTGCGCTCGCTGGCGCTGCAGTTGCTCGATGCGGCGCACGACATCGACCAGTTGCGCCGCGCCTGGGCTGCGCTCGACGAGGCCGATCGCGACGATGCGTTCGTGGTGTCGCGGGCGGCGCGGCGCGCCGCGCAGATGGGCCACGCGGTCGACGGCCGCCAGTGGCTGCGCCCGTTGTGGAGCGGCCTGAAGGATCTCGGCGCCGAGCAGCGCGCGCAGGTCGCGCTGGCGCTGGCGATGGCGTGCGAAGGCATCGGCACCGACTGGTTGCAGGCCACCGAAGCCGCGCAGCAGTCGTTCCCCAACGAAGCCGCCGTGCTGGCCGCGGCAGGCGAGGTGTTCGCCGCGCGCGGCCTGTGGGGCAAGGCCCGCGGGCCGCTGGAGATGGCGGCAGCGGATCGTGTGCTGCAGCCGGCGGCACGCCGCCGCGCGTGGCGCACGCTGGCGCGCCTGGCGCGCGAAGAAGGCGACGAAGAGCGCGCATTGCGCAACGAGCAGGCCGCGGCGGCGATCGACTGACGCCCGGAGCGCGAGAGGGGCGCTGATATACTTCGCACCCCGCGCGGCTGTAGCTCAGTTGGATAGAGTACTTGGCTACGAACCAAGGGGTCGTGGGTTCGAATCCTGCCAGCCGCGCCAGTAATCTCAGTTCTAGAACAACGGGTTAGATGCTCTACCGTCTGAGCCGTTTTTTTCTTGGTGCGGGACTTTTGCGGGACTGCTCTCCCGCCGCGCCTCTTGTTGCTCGAGCTTCAGCGTCGCGAGGCTCTTGTTCCAGCGGCGCGTGTCGTGCCGGTGACGAGAGCGTCGCCAAAGAAATGTGCAGAGTGGCAGAGCCAACGGTCAGGCGGCTTCGAGAGATCCGCGCTTGCAGTTGTTCTCGCGGCGGCGCCTTCAGGTACTCGGATCCTTCAGCCATGTGTCACAGACGCGCGCGGTTCGAGCTCGGCGGCGGGTTTGGCCGGCGCTTGGGCCAGTGAGCCTCCCAAGAGAAGGTGCACGATCACGGCCAAGCCGGCGCCCACCAGCTCAGCGATGACGAAGCCCGGCACGCTCGACGGCGCAATGCCGGCAAAGCTGTCGCTGAACATGCGGCCGAAAGCGGCTGCCGGGTTGGCGAACGAGGTCGACGCGGTGAACCAGTAGGCCGCGCCGATGTAGCAGGCGACCATCGCCGCCACCCGCGCCGGCCGGCGCGCGCAGGATGACGCAGCAGCAGGCCGGCGGTCGCCACGCCTTCGGCGATCCACTGCCCGGTGCCGCTGCGCACCTTGGCCGAGAACTGCAGGATGCTCATGTCGAACATCGCATGCGCCAGCCAGGCACCCGAGCATCGCGCCGACGAGTTGCGCCGCGACGTAGGGCGCGAGCAAAGCGGTCGCGGCAGCTCGCCGCGCGCCCGCCATCACCAGCGACACCGCCGGGTTGAAGTGCGCGCCACTGATCGGGCCGAAGACCTCGATCAGCACGTAGAGGCCGCCGACGGTGGCCAGCGTGTTGGCCAGCAGCGCGATGGCCGCGTTGCCGCCCGCCAGCCGCTCGGCCATGATCGCCCGAGCCGATGACGACGGCCAGCAGCAGCGCCGTGCCGAGCGCCTCGGCAAGCAGCTTGCGTGCAAGCTCGCTCATGTCTGCCCGGCGCGTCAGCGCGTGCCGATGTCCTTGACTTCGCGCTGAATGGCCAGCGCGTCGAGCGACGCCAGCGGCAGCGCCAGCATCAACTCGATCCGGCGCTTGAGCGTGACGGCCGTATCGCGGAAGGCCTTCGCTTCTCCTCGTCGGTGCCTTCGACGGCGGCCGGATCGGGCACGCCCCAATGCGCCGTCATCGGCTGGCCGGGCCAGAACGGGCAGACCTCGCCGGCGGCGTTGTCGCAGACCGTGAACACGAAGTCCATCTGCGGCGCGCCGGGCTTGGCGAACTCGTCCCAGCTCTTGCTGCGAAAGCCGTCGGTCGGGATGCGCCAGGTCGCAGCGTCTGCAGCGCCAACGGATTGCACCGCGCCCTTGGGATGGCTGCCGGCGGAGTAGGCCTTGAAGCGGCCCGCTTGGCCGAGTCGGTTCATCAGGCCTTCGGCGAGGATGGAGCGCGCCGAGTTGCCGGTGCAGATGAAGAGGACGTTGTAGGTCTTGCGTCCATCGGGTTCCTCAGCAGCAGGACGACGGGTCTGCGGCATCGACGGCGATGCCGACCGGCTTGCCGCTTGGGCGGCGTGGCGCAGCAGGCGGACGCTGGCGATCGGCTCGGCCTCGGCCTGTCTCGCTGAAGACCGGGATGTTGTCGAGCGTGTGGAAGTGCTCCCAGGCGATGCCCTGAGGGTCGGTGACCCAGTGCTTCTCGCTGCGGGCGTAGCAGCAGGTGGTCTCGCCTTCGTCGAGCAACGTCATGTCGGCCGCCTCGGCCCGCGCGCTTGCAGCTCGGCCAGTTCTTCGTCGGTGTCGGTCTGGATGCCGAGGTGGTCGACGCCGGGCTTGCCGCCGCGGGTGGAGATCGCGAAGTTGATGCGCGGGTCGTCGAGCATCCACTTGGCGTAGTCGCTCTCGACGCGCGTCGGGCTCGGCGCCGAACATCTTCGAATAGAAGGCGATGCTCGCCTGCAGGTCTTCGACGTGGGCGTGGACGTGGAATCGCTTCATGGTGGTCTCCTGTCAGGTCGAAGTTGCAGCAGCACGCAGGCGGCGTCGGCCGGCGTGCACTGCGCAGTCCGCTCCTGCGCAGCAGTTTTCGGTGAGGTAGGCGAGCAGCGCCGTTCATGCGGTCGTAGGCGGCGCGGTAGATGATGTGCGGCTGGAGCGCTCCTGCGTCACGAGGCCGGCGTGCGCCAGCTCCTTCAGGTGGAACGACAGCGTGTTGGCCGGGATGCCGAGGCCTTCCTGCATCACGCCGGGCGTCAGGCCCGCAGGGCCCGTGACCACCAGGGCGCGGAACACCTGCAGGCGCACCGGGTGCGCCAGGGCAGCGAGGGCTTTGACGACGGCTTCTGTCATGCAAAGGATGCTACCAGAAAACCAGAAATGTGGAGACAGTTGCCTTGAGCGGGCACGGCGCTCTCGCTGCCGCGCTTGCGCCACCGCAAGGTCTGCACGCCGCCGCGGCGCGACGATGCCAAGACACGCTCCAAAGCGCCGACCCAGCCCATCTCCAGGCGATGAAGGTGCTGGTGTCCCGATTGACGACTCGACCGTACCGCTGCATGCCATCGAGAAACACTGACGCGCACGCACATCAAGGACGCCGGCTGATGCGTGCGGTGGTCGTGTGGGGCCTGGCCTGCCTGGCCGGCTGCGCGGCGCTGCCCGACGTGTCGGAGCGGCCCGCCGAAAAATGCGCAACCCCGCGCACGCATCGCCGCTGGGGCGCTTGGCCAAGGCGTCGGTCTCCGATCCGACCTTGAGCGGCCTTCGCCTCATCAGTTCGGGACACGTGTCGCTGCAAATGCGGCTGAAGCTGATCGAAGCGGCACAGTCGTCGATCGATCTACAAACCTACCAATTCAAGGGTGATCGCAGCGGCCGACTGATGATGGGAGCGCTGCGTGACGCCGCCGCGCGAGGCGTGCGCGTGCGCGTGCTGGTCGACGACCTCTACTCAGCAGGCAACGACCTTCTGTTCTTGGGTCTGGCCGCTCACGACGGTGTCGACGTCAGGCTGTTCAATCCCTTCGGCTTCGGGCGCGACAGCATGGCGATGCGCATGATTGCGGCGCTGTTCGGCGCCGAGCGGTTGCATCGCCGCATGCACAACAAGCTGCTGGTGGTCGATGGCGTGCTCGCAGTGCTTGGCGGCCGCAACATCGGCGATGAGTACTTCGACAGCGAGGGCGATCAGGTCTTCTACGACTTCGACGTGCTGGTGGCGGGCTTGGTGGTGCCTCAGCTCGCCATCACCTTCGATCCCTACTGGAACAGCCATTACAGCCACGACGTGCAGGTGGTGCTCGGCGAGCGGGACTCGGGCGCCTCGTCGCGTGGCGCCTTTGCTCGCAAACTGGCCGAGCCGTGCGACGAGCGGACCTGCCCGCCGCCGTCGTCGCCGCCGGAGGACGAGCAACTCGCGTGGAGCGCGTTTGCGCGCGAGCTGGAGGCTCAACGCGTGACGATGCACCTGGCACCGGCGGTGGCCGCAGCCGATCCGCCCGACAAGGTCGGCGGTTCGAGCGCCGCGGAACCCGGCGTGCTGCCCTCGGGCGCCGACGTGCGCATGCGCGTCGCGATGGCGATCCGAGAGGCGCGCGAGGAACTGGTGATCGTGTCGCCGTACCTGGTGCCGGGCAGCACAGGCATCCAGGCGCTGAAGGCGTTTCGCGAGCGCGGCGTTCGCATCACGCTGATGACCAATTCGTTGTCTGCAACCGATGCGCCGCTGGTGCACGTGGGCTATCGACGATATCGGGCCGACATCGTCCGCGCGGGCGTCGAGTTGTATGAGTGGAGCCCCGTGAGGAGCGGGCGCGTGCTGCGCAGCCTGCTCGGTGGCAAGACGGTGCTGCGGCTGCATGTCAAGTGCGCACTGATCGACCGGCGTTTCGTGTATCTCGGCTCGATGAACTTCGACCCGCGCTCGCGCGACTACAACACCGAGTCGGGCTTGATGATCTACAGCCCCGAGCTCGCCCTCGAGATCGGGCAGCTGGTCAAACGCATGACGCGCGAAGGCTCGCACCGCGTGCGGCTGGCGTCTGATGGATCGCTGCGCTGGACCTACGGCGACAGCGATGCCGATGATGGCTACGAACCCGACACGGATTTCTGGAGCCGCCTTCTGCTCGATCTGCTGTCGCCGTTCGTTCCCGAACAGATGCTGTGAATCGCAGGGCTTTGGGATGCAGATGTGGGCGGGCTCAAGGCAGCATGCGTTCAGCAGCTGACGAGCTCGGTATGCCCGAAGCCCTTGGTGTAGTCGAGCACCGAGATCACCACAGGCGTCACGCGGAAGATGCGCACGTCGGCCGGCTTGGGCCGCTCAGCGGGGCCGCCAATCGCCGGACGCCTCCACGCCGAACGCGGCCACCTGGGCGAGCGCTCTTGCGACGGCCGCGTTGGCGGCTGCGACACCACCCCGCGCGTCTTCGGTCGCGGCCTCCTGCGCGACCTCGACATAGCGCGTGGCCAGCACGCGGCGGCCGGCCAGGTCGACGAGTTGCGCGCGCAGCGTCAACTCCACGCAGCTTGGCCGCGTCAGAAAACTCTGATGCAACCGCACGATCTCGATGTCGAGCCGCAGATCGGCCTGCAGGCCGCTGCCCGCCGGAACCACGGCACGAAATGCGCCGGTGTCCTCCAGCGTGCGCGTCAGCAGCGGGTTCAGCATGCGCGCCGGCGCGTCGGCCCAGCGGTGCGTGGCGTAGTGGTCGAGCGCATGCGCCGTGCGCACATAGGCCATCGCCGCCGTGTCGGACCCCGGCGCCGCACGCGGCGCGCTCACGGCCAGCACGAAGTCGCGGCGACTCGTGCTCGCCACCGCGGGCCTGGCATCGAGCAGGTGCAGCGAGGTCTCGTCGGCCGCCGCTTGCGGCATCAGGCTGCAGCCCGCCAGTAGCAGCGGCATCAACGCCAGGGCGAGCAGACGTTTCATCGCGTCACTCCCCCGGTCCGCGTTTGGCGGCGCGCCGTCCTTGCAGCAGCACGCCGGGGTTGCGCTCCACCTCGTCTGCGACGCGGTTCATCGTGGCCGTCAATCCGCGCAGCTCGGTGACGAGTTCGCGCGCCTCGGGCAATGCGGTACCGGTGAACTGCGCCACGTCGGCTCGCGAGCCCTCGAGCGTGCCGCGCGCGCTGTCGAGCGCGACGCGAGCGGTGTCGAGCGTGCTGCGTGCGCTCACACTGGCCTGCGACACGTCGGTGGCCATGCGCTCCAGCGCGCCGGCGCTGTGCTCGAAGCGCTGCACGAGTTGCGGCAGCTGGGCACTGACGCGCGCGGTGTTGTCCATCGTGCGCGCCGCGCTGAGCAACGCGGCGTCGATCGTCGACGCACGCTTGGCCAGCGTCTGCGTCAACGTGGCCAGATCGGCCAGTGTGGTGCGCAGCGCGCGGCGGTTGGGCTCGTCGAGCAGTTCATTCATGTTGTCGCCGATGCGCGCAAGGCTCGCCATCAGCACCGGCGTGGCCGTCTCCAGGCGATCGAGCAGCGACGGCCGCGACGCGATCTTCGGCACCGGCTGGCCCGGCGCGGCCTGCAACGCGGGCGAATCCTTGCGCCCACCATTCAGCTCGATGAAGGCGATGCCGGTGAGGCCTTGCGTCTGCAGCGTGGCCACCGTGTCCACCTTCACCGGCGTGGCGCGCTCGATGTCGAGCGTGACCCGCACCAGCTCCACGTTACCCGGGGCCAGCGTGATGCCACGCACACGCCCCACATCGACACCGCGGTAGCGCACCGCGGCGTTGACCTTGAGCCCCGCCACCGATTCGCTCATGTGGGTTTCGTAGGTGTCGTAGGCTTGGCGGTAGTACCGGCCGCTTGCCAGCCACAGCGTGCCGCCGATCATCGCCACCAGCAACACGATGACGAACGCACCGACGACGGCGAAGTTCACCTTGTTTTCCATGCCTGCTCCAGTGCCGCGCGACCGCGCGGCCCGTGAAAATAGGGGCGCACCAGTTGGTCGTCGGAGTGCGACAGCTCGGACATCGTGCCGATGCCGACGATGCGGCCCTCGCCGAGCACGGCGACGCGGTCGGCGACCTGCCACAACAGGTCGAGGTCGTGAGTGATCATGACGATGGTCAGGCCGAACAGGTCGCGCAGCTTGCGCACCAGTTCGTCGACGCCGCCGGCGCTGTCGCGGGTCGAGGCCGGCGGTCGGTTCGTCGAGAAACAGCAGCTCCGGGATCGAGCGCCAGCGCGCGCGCGAGCGAGGCGCGCTTGATCATGCCGCCGCTCAGCTCGCGCGGATACTGCGCGCCGGCCTCCGGCTGGAGGCCGGTCAGGGCGAGCTTCCCCGCCGCGATTTCGTCGATCAGCGCGTCGTCAAGCTCGGTGTGCTCGCGCAGCGGCAAGCCGACGTTTTCGTTCACGGTGAGCGAGCCGAACAGCGCCGCCATGCTGGAACATCACGCCCCAGCGCTGGCGCAGCGCGAGGGCTTCGCTCGTCCCCGAGCGACTGCAGGTCGTCGCCGAGCACGCGGATCGATGCCGGCGTCCGGGCGCTGCAGCAGGATCATCTCGCGCAGCAGCGTCGATTTGCCGGAGCCGCTGCCGCCGACCAGCGCGAAGATCTCGCCGCGCGTGCACCTCGAGGTCGAGTCCTGGTGCACGACATGGTCGCCGAAGCGCGTCGACACGCTTGCTGCATCTCGATCACCGCGTTCGTCGCTGGGTGTCGCGGCTGCCGTCGACGTCAGAGGTCCAGCGCGCTGAAGGCGATCGAGAACAGCGCGTCGGCAACGATCACGAGGAAGATCGACTGCACGACGCTGCGCGTGGTCTGGCGGCCGACGCTGTCGGCGCCGCCGTTGGTGCGAAAGCCCTGAAAGCAGCCGACCACCGCGATGATCAGCCGCGAACACCGGCGCCTTGCCGATGCCGATCAGGTACGACGTCATGCTGACCGCCTTGACGAGGCGGTCGAGGAACTCGTCGAAGCCGACGCCGAGCTGCGCGCGCGCCATGATCATGCCGCCGAACACGCCGAGCACGTCGGCGAACACGGTCAGCAGCGGCAGCGCGATCACCAGCGCGAGGATCTTCGGCAGCACCAGCAGATCCAGCGGCGCGATGCCGAGCGTGCGCATGGCGTCGATCTCCTCGGTCACCGACATCGTGCCGATCTGCGCGGCATAGGCGGAGCCCGAGCGCCCGGCGACGATGATGGCGGTGATCAGGGGCGCGAACTCGCGCAGCATCGACAGCCCGACGAGATCGGCAACGAAGATGTTGGCGCCGTAGCTTGCAGCTGGTCGGCGCCCTGGTAGGCGACGACGATGCCGAGCAGGAACGACAGCAGGCCGACGATGGGCAGCGCGTCGAAGCCGGCGATCTGGATGTTGTGCAGGATCGGGCGCCAGCGCAGGCGGCGCGGGTTGCGCAGCGCAGCCAGCAGCGCGAGCGTGCTCGTCCCTGCGAAGGCGAGGTAACCGCGCAATCCCTCTACGGCTGTCCAAGCGTGCCGCCCCACACGCTCGAGCCACGGCCGCACTTGGGGCCGTGGCGCTTGAAGCGGAATGTCGCGCGTGGCCAGCAGTTGCAGCAGCGCGGTGAACTCGGGACGAAACCCCTGCAGCCGCACCGCGCCGCCGCGCGCGACACGCTGGGCCATGGTGCGGTGCAAGAGCCAGGCGCCCGACGTGTCGAGCGTGGCGATGCCTGAACCGTCGACCACCGTGTCGCCGTCGTCGGGCCAGCGCACGCCGGCCAGCGTGCGCTCCAACGCGGCGATCGTGTGCACCGACCAGTTGCCATGGCAGCGCAATTCGCTGGCGCCCGTTTCCGACCCAGGGCCGGGAGCGACCAACTCCGCGTCGAGTTGAGCGACATGCGGCTAGGGCACTGCAGGCCGACCGGGCCCCTGGATGCCTTCGGCGCGTGCCGAGAGGTAGGCGTAGAGATCCACCACGTGGGCTTGGACACGCGGCTCGCCCTGCCACTCGGGCATCGCGATCGCGCCCTTGCGGCGCTGCAGGATGTCGTCGATGAACGCCTCGCGCTCGGGTGTGGAAGGCACGGCGGTGACGGCGGCACCGTCCACTCGTAGCGTGTCAGCAGCACGTCGACGAACTGACGCGGCCCCAGGCCGCGCACGCGGGTTATCAGGTCGGGCACGCCGGCGACACCGCCGTCGTGGCCATGGCAGCCCGCACACTTGCCTTCGAACACGCGCCAGCCCGCGTACACCGAGCCGGGCGGCCGCGAGTGCCGCTCGAGTTCCTGCACCGGCTTGGCGTTGTCGAACTGCACCGCGCAGCCGCCGAGCCACAAGGCCGCTGCCAGCGCAGGTACCACCGAGGACTTGACGATCGACATGAACGCAGCTTCCCGCGGCCCCCATGGCACCGAGTGCGGATGATTCTGGCCAGCGGTCCCGGACCGGACCTTGCCAAAGATCAACTGCCGGCTTGGGAGCCTGAAGCTCGCGCATCACACGAATGTCAGTGCGAGCAGGCTCGCCGCCAACAGCGCCGCGGTGGCGATACCGACGTGCACGCGCACGCGCCCGGTGCCGAGCGCGAGAACGGCACCACACTTGACGGCGGTGTTCGCAACGGCGGCGATGACGATCGCAACGGTGGCGCGTGCGAAGCCGTCTGTTCCGTCCGCCGCATCGGCCATCGACAGCGTGATCGCGTCGACATCGACGCTGCCTGCCATGCGGCTGGCAATGGCCGCGATCTGCGTCAGCGTCGACCGTGAAACGGTTGGTGTGCCCGGCCGCGCTGCACGACCACATCCCCCGGGTGGCGCGCCGGCCAGCATCGCGGCGGACACCCCGCGCGGCTGCGTCACCGCCACATGCCCAAGCCGCTTGATGCCTTTGCCCGAGATGACATCGGCATGGCCGCGTGAACCCGGCGGATCCGGCAAGCACGCTACCTGAGCACGCCGCCGCGAGAGCTTGTGTTTGATCGAGCGGACGATCAAGCCGATGGCGATCATGCCGAGGCACGCCACGAGAAACGTGCCGACGAATAGAAGTAGAGCGCCATGGCGCTCATGTCCGCGAGGTTCGGGTCCATCCTGGTCTCGTACTCAGCCACTCTGATGCAGGTCATGCTTAGGTAACGTGGCGCAGGGTGCCGTGAAGACTGCGGGGCGGGCCGTCAAGAAGGTGTCAAGCCCGAGCCCTCCGTCCAGCCAATCCGGCGGGCAGCTCGATCCGGCAGTCGTTCAGAACGATGCGCTGAGTCCGACCTCCAGCGCGGTCTTGCCCAGGCACTTCGTGCTGTCGGCCGCTCCCGACACGTGGTGAACGGCGCGATGCGGCGTTGATGCACGTCATTCGAGTGGTTCGAGGTTCGCCCTCCAATCGACCGCGCTGGTAAAAGCGACCGTCAGCCGCGATCTTGATGCGATCTTGATGGCCCTCAGTGCAGTCTTGCGCCCAACTTGACGACCGCGCGCCTAACCTGCGGCGGTCGAATTCGAGGTGACCATGGATGTCGTCTATCTGTTGACCGCCGGGCTGTTCTGGCTACTCGTGTGGGGCCTGGCCGCCGGCGGTGCCCGCCTGCAGAAGCAAATGAGCCTGTCATGAGCGGCTGGGAATGGAGCGCCGCGGTGCTGGCCGTCGGCCTGCTCGTGTACCTGGTCGCCGCGCTGCTGCACCCGGAGGACTTCTCGTGAACGCGCCAGCCTGGATGCAACTGGTCGCCTACCTGGCGCTGCTGCTGGTACTGGCGTGGCCGCTGGCGCGCTGGATCGACGCGGTGATGGACGGCCGCTTCGCGCTGGGGCGCGCGCGTCGAGGCGCCGCTGTACCGCCTGGCCGGCGTCGAACGCCGGAGCGCGAGATGGGCTGGCTGCACTACGCGCTCGGCCTGCTGGTCTTCAACGGTCTCGGCGTGCTCGCGCTCTACGCGCTGCAGCGCCTGCAGGGCGTGCTGCCGCTCAACCCGCAGGGCATCGGCGGCGGTGACGCCCGACTCGTCCTTCAACACCGCGATCAGCTTCGTCACCAACACCAACTGGCAGGGCTACGGCGGCGAATCGACGATGAGCTACCTGACGCAGATGCTCGGCCTGGCGGTGCAGAACTTCCTGTCGGCGGCCACCGGCATCGTCGTCGTCGTTCGCGCTGATCCGCGGCTTCGCGCGCCGCCGGCGCGAGGGCGATCGGCAACGTCTGGGTCGACCTGACGCGCGTCACGCTGTGGGTCCTGCTGCCGCTGTCGTTCGTGTTCGCGCTGTTTCTGGCCAGCCAGGGCGTGATCCAGAACTTCGACGCCTACAAGGAAGTCAGCGACGCTCGAGGCGCAGAGCTAGCAGCAGCCCAAGCTCGGCGCCGACGGCCAGCCGATGAAGGACGCCGAGGGCCAGCCGGTGATGGAGGACGAGACCGCACGACGCAGACGCTGGCCGATGGGCCCGGTCGCGTCGCAGGAGGCGATCAAGATGCTCGGCACCAACGGCGGCGGCTTCTTCAATGCCAACTCGGCGCATCCGTACGAGAACCCGACGCCGCTGACCAACTTCCTGCAGATGCTGGCGATCTTCCTGATCCCGGCGGCGCTGTGCTTCGTGTTCGGCCGCATGGTCGGCGACATGCGCCAGGGCTGGGCGGTGCTGCGCGGCGATGACGGTGATGTTCGTCGTCGCCGTCGATCGGCGCGACGGCCTGGCCGAGCAGCAGGGCAACCCGCTGCTCGCCGCGCTGGGCGTCGACCAGGCCGGCCGCGCGTTGCAGCCGGGCGGCAACATGGAAGGCAAGGAGGCGCGCTTCGGCATCGCCGCGTCGGCGCTGTTCGCCGCCATCACCACGGCCGCTTCCTGCGGTGCGGTGAACTCGATGCACGACTCCTTCACGCCGCTCGGCGGCGCGGTGCCGCTGGTGCTGATGCAGCTCGGCGAGGTGGTGTTCGGCGGCGTCGGCTCGGGCCTCTACGGCATGCTGGTGTTCGCCATCCTCGCGGTGTTCATCGCCGGCCTGATGATCGGCCGCACGCCCGAATACCTGGGCAAGAAGATCGAGGCCCACGAGATGAAGATGGTCTCGATCGCCATCCTCGTCACGCCGCTGCTGGTGCTGGTCGGCACTGCGATCGGCGTGATGCGCCGAAGCCGGCCGCGCCGGCATCGCCAACCCCGGCGCGCACGGCTTCTCCGAGATGCTGTACGCGCTTTCATCGGCCGGCAACAACAACGGCAGCGCCTTCGCCGGCCTGTCGGCCAACACGCCGTTCTACAACACGCTGCTGGCGCATCGCGATGTGGTTCGGCCGCTTCGGCGGTGATCGTGCCGGTGCTGGCCATCGCCGGCTCGCTGGCGGCCAAGAAGCGCATGCCGTCACCGCCGGCACGATGCCCACGCACGGCCCGCTGTTCGTCGTGCTGCTGGTCGGCACCGTGCTGCTGGTCGGCCTGCTGAACTACGTGCCCGCGCTGGCGCTGGGGCCGGTGGTCGAGCACCTGATGCTGCTGCGCAATGCGGAAACATCATGACCACGCAAGACCTTCACGCTGTTCGACCCCGCGCTGGTCAAGCCGGCGCTGGTCGAGGCGTTCCGCAAACTCGACCCGCGCGTGCAGTGGCGCAACCCGGTGATGTTCGTCGTCTACGTCGGCAGCATCTTCACCACGCTGCTGTGGCTGCAGGCGCTGGCGGGCAGGGCGAGGCGCCGGCCGGGTTCATCGTCGGCGTGGCGATCTGGCTGTGGTTCACCGTGCTGTTCGCCAACTTCGCCGAAGCGCTGGCCGAAGGCCGCAGCAAGGCGCAGGCGGCGTCGCTGCGCGGCATGAAGAAGCAGACCTGGGCCAAGAAGCTCGAAGGCAGCCGCATCGACACGGCGCGCAACGTGGCATGCCGATGCGAAGCCGACAACCTGCGCAAGGGCGACGTCGTGCTGGTCGAGGCCGGCGACGTCATCCCCGCCGACGGCGAGGTGATCGAAGGCGTGGCCTCGGTCGACGAGAGCGCGATCACCGGCGAATCGGCGCCGGTGATCCGCGAGTCGGGCGGCGACTTCTCGGCCGTCACCGGCGGCACGCGCGTGCTGTCGGACTGGATCGTCGTGCGCGTCACCGTCAACCCGGGCGAGACCTTCGTCGACCGCATGATCGCGATGGTCGAGAACGCCAAGCGCCAGAAGACGCCGAACGAGATCGCGCTGACGATCCTGCTGGTCGCGCTGACCATCGTGTTCCTCGGCGTCGTCGGTCACGCTGCTGCCGTTCTCGATCGTTCAGCGTGCAGGCGGCGCGGCGCCGGTCAGCCGGTGTCGCATCACGGTGCTGGTCGCGCTGCTGGTGTGCCTGATCCCGACCACCATCGCCGGCCTGCTGTCGGCCGTCGGCGTGGCCGGCATGAGCCGCATGATGCAGGCCAACGTCATCGCCACCTCGGGCCGCGCCGTCGAGGCGGCCGGCGACGTGGACGTGCTGCTGCTCGACAAGACCGGCACCATCACGCTCGGCAACCGCCAGGCCGCGGCCTTCCTGCCCGCGCCGGGCGTGAGCGAGCCGAGCTGGCCGACGCCGCGCAGCTCGCGTCGCTGGCCGACGAGACGCCCGAAGGCCGCAGCATCGTCGTGCTGGCCAAGCAGCAGTTCAACCTGCGCGAGCGCGACGTGGCCGCGCTCGGCGCGCAGCTTCGTGCACTTCACCGCCGCAGACGCGCATGAGCGGCGTCGACCTGTCGGCGCGACGGCGCGCCACGGCAGGCTGCGCAAGGGCGCGGCCGACGCGATCCGCGCAGCATGTCGAGGCGCTGGGCGGCAGCTTGCCGGCCGGCGTGCAGACGCGCGGTCGACGATGTCGCGCGCCGCGGCAGCACGCCGCTGGTGGTGGCCGACGGCACGCGCGTGCTCGGCATCGTCGAGCTGAAGGACATCGTCAAGGGCGGCATCAAGGAGCGCTTCGCCGAACTGCGCCGCATGGGCATCAAGACCGTGATGGTCACCGGCGACAACCGGCTCACCGCCGCGGCGATCGCGGCCGAGGCCGGCGTCGACGACTTCCTCGCCGAGGCCACGCCGGAGGCCAAGCTGAAGCTGATCCGCGAGCACCAGGCCGAGGGCCGGCTGGTGGCGATGACCGGCGACGGCACCAACGACGCGCCGGCGCTGGCGCAGGCCGACGTCGCCGTGGCGATGAACAGCGGCACGCAGGCGGCCAAGGAGGCCGGCAACATGGTCGACCTCGACTCGCAACCCGACCAAGCTGATCGAGATCGTCGAGACCGGCAAGCAGATGCTGATGACGCGCGGCTCGCTGACCACGTTCTAGATCGCCAACGACGTCGCCAAGTACTTCGCGATCATCCCGGCGGCCTTCGTCGCCACCTACCCGCAGCTCGGCGCGCTCAACGTGATGGGGCTGGCGAGCCCGCCGTCGGCGATCCTGTCGGCGGTGATCTTCAACGCGCTGATCATCGTCGTGCTGATCCCGCTGGCGCTGCAAGGGCGTGCGCTACCGCGCCGTCGGCGCGGCGGCGCTGCTGCGGCGCAATCTGCTGATCTACGGCCTGGGCGGCGTGATCGTGCCGTTCATCGGCATCAAGGCGATCGACCTGGTGCTCGTGCCGCCGCCGGCCTGGCCTGAAGGAGATTCACCATGAACATCGCATACTGCGTCCCGCGCTCGTGCTGTTCGTCGTGCTGTCGCTCGATCACCGGCCTCGCCTATCCGCTGGTCGTCACCGGCATCGCGCAGGCTGCTGTTTCCCGCGCAGGCCGACGGCAGCCTGGTCATGCGCGACGGCAAGCTGGTCGGCTCGCGCGCTGATCGGCCAGTCGTTCAGCGACCCGAAGCACTTCTGGGGCCGGCCGTCGGCGACCGCGCCGATGGCCTACAACGGCGGCGCGTCCGGCGGCTCGAACCTGGGGCCGCTGAACCCGGCGCTGCACGACGCGGTGAAGGCGCGCATCGAAGCGCTGCGCGCGGCCGACCCGGGCAACACGGCGCCGGTGCCGGTCGACCTGGTCACCGCCTCGGCCAGCGGCCTGGACCCGCACATCAGCGTCGCCGCGGCCCACTACCAGGTGGCGCGCGTCGCGCGCGCGCGCGGCCTGCCGGAGCCGAGCGTGCGCGAGCTGGTCGCGCGCCACACCGAAGGCCGCTGGCTCGGCTTCTCGGCGAGCCGCGCGTCGACGTGCTGGCGCTGAACCTGGCGCTCGACGCCGCGAGCACGTTGAGCGATGGCTGAGCTCGGGGCATCGCTGGGCGCGCTCGCGGTCATCGTGTTGCCACTGGTGCTGGCGTGGTGGCTGCTGGGCCGCACGAGCGGCGCGGCACGCGACAGGACGCAGCACCTGCGTGAGAAGATGCCGCTGACGCGCAGGAGCACAGGCCCATGCTGATCAACTGCGTCGCCTACCAGGAGGGCCGCAAGCTCGCCGACATCGCGGTCGACGACATCGGCGACTGGCTGCGCAAGCCCGACTGTTTCGTCTGGGTGGCGCTGCGCGACGCCACCGACGACGAGCTGGCGCCAGATGCAGCGCGAGTTCGATCTGCACGAGCTGGCTGTCGAGGACGCGCGCCAGGGCCACCAGCGGCCCAAGATCGACGAGTACGGCTCGACGCTGTTCGTCGTGATGCAGCTGCTCGAGCTCGAGCAGGGCGAAATGCACGTCGGCGAGGTCGCGGTCTTCGTCGGCCCCAACTTCGTGCTGTCGGTGCGCAACCGCAGCCAGCAGCATTTCTCGGCGTGCGCGAGCGCTGCGAGCGCGAGCCCGAGCTGCTGGCGCGCGGCGTCGGGCTTCGTGCTTGTATGCGCTGATGGACGCGGTGGTCGACCGCTACTTCCCGCTGCTCGACGCGCTCGAGACCGAGCTCGAAGACGATCGAGGCGCAGATCTTCGAGCGCGGCGCGGCGCGCTGGAACATCGAGCGCCTGTATGCGCTCAAGCGCCGCGCCACCGTGCTGCGCCAGCGGTGGCGCCGCTGCTCGAGGTGGTCGGCAAGCTGCACGGCGGCCGCGTGCCGCGGTGTGCGCAGCGATGCAGGAATACTTTCGCGATGTCGCACGACCACCTGGCGCGCATCAACACCGCGATCGATGCCATCCGCGACACCATCGGCACCGCCATCCAGGTCAACCTGTCGATGGTGACGATCGAGGAGTCGGAGACCACCAAGCGGCTGGCGGCGTGGGCGGCGATCTTCGCGCGTGTCCACCGCGCTGGCCGGCATCTGGGGCATGAACTTCGAGAACATGCCCGAGCTGAAGTGGGCCTACGGCTACCCGATGGCGCTCGGCATCATCGCCTGCGCCGCGGGCTTCCTGTTCTGGCGCTTCCGCCGCGCAGGTTGGGTCTGACCTCCATGAGCGCAGAGGACGGCCGCCCCGACCCCGATGCGCTGCTCGAGCAGATGCAGGCCGACGAGGCGCGCGCGCGGCGCGGCAAGCTGAAGATCTTCTTCGGCGCGTCGGCCGGGGTCGGCAAGACCTACGCGATGCTGGCCGGCGCACGCGCGCGCGCAGCCGGCGGCATCGACGTCGTGGTCGGGCGTCGTCGAGACGCACGGCCGCGCCGAGACCGAAGCGCATGGCGCCGACCTGCCGCGCCTGCCGATGAAGCCGATGACCTACCGCGACCGCGTGCTGTCGGAGTTCGACCTCGACGCCGCGCTCGCTTCGGCGCGCAAGCCGAGCGCTGGTGCTGGTCGACGAGCTGGCGCACAGCGAACGTCGCCGGGCTCGCGCCACCCCAAGCGCTGGCAGGACGTCGCAGGAGCTGCTGGACGCCGGCATCGACGTCTGGACGACGATGAACGTGCAGCACCTGGAGAGCCTGAACGACATCGTCAGCGGCATCACCGGCGTGCGCGTGTGGGAGACCGTGCCCGACCGCGTCGTTCGACGAGGCCGACGAAGTCGTGGTCGTCGATCTGCCGCCCGACGAACTGCTGGCGCGACTGACGGCGGGCAAGGTGTACATCCCGGCGCAGGCCGAGCGCGCGGCGAAGCAACTTCTTCCGCAAGGGCAACCTGCTCGCGCTGCGCGAGCTGGCGCTGCGCCGCACCGCCGATCGCGTCGACGAACGAGATGCAGGCGTACCGGCGCGCGCAGTCGCGGTGCAGTCGGTGTGGCCCACGCGCGAGGCGTTGCTGGCCTGCGTCGGGCCGGGCGCGGCACGGCGAGAAGGTCGTGCGCAGCTGCCGCGCGGCTGGCGGCGCAGCTCGAAGTGCCGTGGCATGCGGTGCACGTCGAAACGCCGGCGCTGGCACGCTGGCCGCCGACGGCGCGCAAGCAGCATGCTGCGCGTGCTCGAGCTGGCGCAGCGAGCTCGGCGCCACCACCGCGACGCTGGCCGCGCCCGAGCCGCGCCGACGTTGGTGCGCTACGCGCGCGAGCACAACCTCTCGCGCGTCGTGCTCGGCCGGCCGCCGGCGGCAGAAGTGGCCTGGCGGCCGTCGCTGGCCGAAGCGATCGGCCGGCTCGGCCGACGAGCTCGACGTCGTTGCAGGTCGCGCTGCGCGCAGGCGCGCAGTCGCCGGCGCCGCGGCGCCGGCCGCGCGACGCGGGCGCCGGCGCCGACTGGCGCGGCTACGCCGCGCGCCGCGCGGTCGTGCGCCGCCACGGCGCTGCTGGCGACGCCGCTGCTGGCCTTGCTCGAGCTGGCCAACATCGTCATGCTGTTCCTGCTCGCGGTGGTCGGCGTGGCGCTGTGGCTTCGGGCCGCGGGCCCGCGGTGCTGGCTGCATTCGTCAGCGTCGGCGCTGTTCGACTTCTTCTTCGTGCCGCCGCGCTTCTCGTTCGCGGTCAGCGATGTCGCAATACCTGCTCACCTTCGGTGTGATGCTGGTGGTGGCGCTGGTGATCGGGCAGCTGACCGCACGGCTGCGCTATCAGGCGCGCGTCGCCACCGAGCGCGAAGCGCGCGTCAACGCGCTGTACCAGCTGTCGCGCGAGCTGTCGGCGGCGCTGATGGCCGAGCAGGTGAGCGAGATCGGCGCAGCGCTTCGTGCGCGCCGAGTTCCAAGGCGATAGCGCGCTGGTGCTGCCCGATGCCGCCGATCGCCTGCAGGCGCCGGCCGGCGGCGGCGCTGCCGGGCATCGACCTCGGCATCGCGCAATGGTCGTTCGATCACGACGAAGCCGCTGGCCACGGCACCAACACGCTGCCGGCGAGCGCGCTGCTGTATCTGCCGCTGAAGGCGCCGATGCGGCATGCGCGGCGTGCTCGCGCTGCAGCGCGAACGACGCGCTCGCCGGCCGGCGCAGCGCCAGTCTGATCGAGACCTGCGCGTCGCTGCTCGCGACCACGCTCGAGCGCATCCACTACATCGAGGTGGCGCAGAGCAGCACCGTGCAGATCGAGTCGGAGCGGCTGCGCAACTCGCTGCTCGTCGGCGCTCTCGCACGATCTGCGCACGCCGCTGGCGTCGCTGGTCGGCATGGCCGATGCGCTGGCGCTGACCAGGCCGCCGCCCACGGCCGAGCAGGCGCGAGATCGCGCAGTCGCTGCGCGACGCCGCGTTGCGCATGAATGCGCTGGTCGACGAACCTGCTCGACATGGCGCGCCTCGAAGCCGGCGAGGTGCGCCCGCGCTTCGAGTGGCAACCGCTCGAAGAGGTGGTGGGCAGCGCGATCCAGTCGCTCGGCCCGGCGCTGAGGAGGCACCCGGTGCGCGTCGCGCTGCCGGCCGATCTGCCGCTGGTGCGCATCGATGCGAGCCTGTTCGAGCGCGTGCTCGCCAATCTGCTCGAGAACGCTGCCAAGTACACGCCGAGCGGCGCCGCGATCGACATCGGCGCGCGCGCGACGAGCGACACGATCGAGGTCTGGCTCGACGACCACGGCCCGGGCCTGCCCGCGGCCGCGAGCAGTCGATCTTCCGCAAGTTCGAGCGCGGCCAGAAAGAAACGGCGACGCAGGCGTCGGCCTCGGGGCTGGCGATCTGCCGCGCGATCGTCGAGGCGCACGGCGGCACGATCGAAGGCCGCACGCGCGACGGCGGCGGCGCGCGCTTCACGATCGCGTTGCCGCGCGGCGAGCCGCCTTCGGTGATGGTCACGAAGATCGAGGAAGCCGCGCGCGTCATGAGCGAACGCGCGTGTCTCGGTGCTCGTCGTCGAGGACGACGCCGACATCCGCCGCTTCGTGCGCATGGCGCTGGCGAGCGAAGGCTTCGCGGTGGACGAGGCCGACGGCTACCAGCGCGGCCTGATCGACGCCGGCACGCGACGCCCGGACCTCGTGGTGCTCGACCTCGGGCTGCCCGACGGTGATGGCGTCGACTGGATTCGCGAGCTGCGCGGCTGGAGCGCGATGCCGGTGGTCGTGCTGTCGGCGCGCGACCGCGAGACCGACAAGATCGCCGCGCTCGACGCCGGTGCCGACGACTACCTCGTGAAGCCGTTCGGCGTCGGCGAGCTGCTTGCGCGCGTGCGCGCGCAACTGCGGCGCAAGACGCTGCACGGCGGCGCGCAGAACGGCGAGACGGTGCTCGAATTCGGCGGCGTGCGCATCGATCTCGCGCGCCGCGTCGTCGAGCGCGACGGCGCAGCCGGTGCACCTGACGCCGATCGAGTACCGCCTGCTGACGCATCTCGTCGCGCACCGCGACCGCGTGCTCACGCATCGCCAGCTGCTCAACGCGGTGTGGGGGCCGTCGCACGCCGAGGACACGCACTACGTGCGCGTGTTCATGGCGCAGCTGCGGCGCAAGCTCGAGGCCGATCCGTCGCAGCCGAAGCACCTGTTGACCGAGGCGGGCGTCGGCTATCGATTCGTGTTCTAGACGACCTGCAAGCCATGCGCCGGCGCGCCTTCGTCACCGTGGCTGCGGCCACCACGTCCGCAGTCGCGGCACCGCCGCGACAGCTGCATCAAGTCCAACGATCGGTTTCGCGCTCGGCAGCGGTGCCTTGCACGGCTGGGCGCACATCGGCATCGTGCGAGGCTGCGCGCGCATCGGGCTGCAGCCCTTCGCAATCGCAGGCAGCAATGTGGGCGCTGCGATCGGCGCACTGTGGGCGGCCGGGCTGCCTGTCGACGAGATCGTGCGCATCGCACACAGGTTCGAATGGCAAACCGCGGGTACCTTGTCGTTGCTGGGGGCCCGCCGACCAACGACGCGCTGCGCGAAGAAATCGACCGCGGCGTGCGCGGGCGCGGCATCGCTGACTTGCCGGTGCGCTTCGCCGTCGTGGCCAGCGATGCGAACAGCGGCGAGAGCGTGACTCTCGACGCAGGCCCGGTCGGCCTGGCTGTGGAGGCGTCATGTGCCGCGCCCGCGATGAACGAGCCCGTGCCGATCGGCAAACACCGGCTGCTCGATGGCAGTCTCACTGCGCCGGTGCCGGTAAGAGCCGTGCGCAAGCTCGGCGCTCAGCGCATCGTCGCGGTGGACGTGGCCTACCGGCCCTACGAGGAGGCGCCGTCGTCATCGTCGGACTACGCCTTCCAGGCCGTGCACATCCTGAGCAACACCGCTCGCGCGAACAGACCCGTGATGCCGAGCACCTGATCAAGCTCGATGTGCACCACCTGATGCGCAAGCGCCTCGATGTCGACGCGCTAATCGATGCCGGCGAGGCGGCTCTGATGAAGTTGGCGCCGGTGTTGGTTCAGAAGTAGCTGCGCCAGGCGGCGCGACCCAGCGCTATTCGCCCGCCCGGCGCGGGCCGTGCAGCACCCACCACGCGTAGGCGGCGAACACCAGCGCCGACGCCACGAACACCACCATCGGCACCGCGAAGTGGCGCGCCAACGCCATCCCGATGCCGAACAGCACCACCACACCCAGTGCCGCGCGGACCGACGGCAGCCAGTGGGCCAAGCTCAGCGCGGGTCGCAGCGGATGCGAGAGTTCGTGCATCGGATGGATTGCGCAGTCGTCCGGACCGTCAGCCTCACGGAGTTGCCTCCGACTTGCACCAAGCCGCCAGCGCGCTCATTTGCCCGGTTGCGCCGCGGGCGGCCCCATCCACTGCTGCCGCCACATCATGTGGTCCATCATCATCTGCTGCATGCCCATGTACTGGTCCGTCATGTACTGGCGCTGCCGCAGTTGCTCGGGCGTGAGATCCGAGTAGTAGCCCCGCATGCCGCCCCATCCCATCATCCGGCCCCATCATCATTCCCCGCCCACGCATCATGCCGGGGCCGCCCATCATCCCCGGACCCCACATGCCGTGCATCGCCGTCATCGCGCTCTGCATGGTCGCGTAGTGCTCCTGCAGCAACTTCTACGCTCCTGTGGGTCCTGAGTCTGACGCAGCTTGTCCATCTGCTCCTGCATCCGCTTCATGTGCGCCTGCGCTTCGGCAAGCCGCTGGTCGAAGCTCTTGACGTCGGGGGCCACTTGGGACGCGGCGGGCTGCGCCGTCGCTTGGGCTCGTACTGCAGCTGGCGCCAAGAAGGCGGTCGCCAGTGCTGCGATGAACAAGGATTTCGTCATGCCACTCTCCTTGCGCCGAGGATGTCTCACCCGAGGCGCCAATTGCGTATGAAGCCGTCAGCTTGAACGGGGCGCGAGGGCCGCAAGGTATCCCCCGCCGCGTGCGGGGCTGTTGACAGATATCAAGCGCTGAAGCGTCGTTCGCGCACTTGATGCACCGCATGCCAGGACCGTCCTGCGTGCCGGAAGATGCCAACAACCAAGAGTCGCATGGATCCATTCGTCCACGGTTTCGATGCCTATGCACCGCGCGAAATCCCCGCGCGCGTCAAGGAGTTCTGCGTCGTCAAGGCGGGCTTGCCGCTGCTGTCGCTCCGCGATGCTCGGCATGCTGGCCGGCGCGTTCATCGGCCTCGGCGCGATGATGTACACGCTGGTCGTCAGCGATGCGTCGCTCGGATTCGCGGCGCATCGGCTGCTCGGCGGCCTGGGCATTCTGCT
>CAWHBZ010000046.1:0-79235 GCA_963827645.1 uncultured beta proteobacterium
GAAGGTCCTGGCGGCCGGCGATAAGCACACGACCGGTCCAAAAGCGCGCGGTCTTCATTAGTCCGCTTCCCAAGCAAGCTCGGCAGCGGACGCTCGTCACCGGTTCCTTTCGATCCCTGAACGCCCGGGCGAAGGGCGTCCGACGCTGGGCGCGGCCGCCGCTACAACGCCGCCAGGTCGGCCACCGCCAGCGCCGTCATGTTGATCACCCGGCGCACCGTCGCGCTGGGCGTCAGCACGTGCGCGGGCTTGGCGGCGCCGAGCAGCACCGGCCCGATCGTGATGCCGGCCGAGGCAGCGCCGGCGAGCCTGTCCTACCTGCCTAGTGGTCCAGGCCATAGGGTGGCAGCGTAGACAGGCGCGGGTCCTCCACCGGCCCTCCGATCGTGAAGTGATAGAGAGACTGAAACGCCGTGTCGCCGAGAACCCCATCACCTGGTGGACCGGGTCGTCGAAGAAGCAGCCGATACCCGTCGCGCGGGCTCCGATCGCCTCCGCTTCGAGATAGAGCAACTGCCCGATCACCCCGGCCTCCCAGAACAGCCTGCGATAGAACCACGGGCCGCGTCGGCGCAGCGTCGATTCGAATTCGGCGATCATCCCCAGGGAGAACGCACCGTCCCCGGCGATCTGCTGGCCGCAGCTGAGCTGAACAGCCAATGGCTGCATGTCGGCCTCCTGCAGGAGAAACAGCGGCAGGTCGCTCGGACAGCCCGGTAGCGCCCTCCACACGAACTGCGGGTACGTCGCTTGTCGCAGCAAGCCGACCTTCGACGAGTCGCGCGCCAGGGCGTAAAGGCCAGGCGAAAGGCCATCGACGCGGTGAACGAAGAGGGCCAGGTGAATGGCCGGCGCCCACGGCAAGGCGTCCCACGGCATCGGTCGCTGGCAGACGTCGCGATCAACCTGTGGCATGACGCGTGCCAGCATGGTGAAGAAGCAGGCCGCCGAGATGACCGATGTCGTCCGATCGAACGCGAGCGCGCTGCGCCGCTGACGGATGAGGTTTGCTGCGCTCGGTCGGACCGGACAGCTGTCCGATGCAGCGGTGTTTGCGTCGGTCGGCCCTGCCACCCACCGATGCAGCGCGACGTCTCCCCGTTCAGTGCCTGCCTTCGACGACGCGCTTTCCACCTGCCGAATGATCTCCCAGTGCACTGGATCGCCGCGACTCAGTCGGTTGGCCTTGCCATGCCAGCTGAGTGGCGGCAGGTGCTGCGCACCATCAGCCTCAACGAAGAGCGGCAGCGAGGTCGCCGGGGGGGCCGCAAGACTGCTCGCTTCATGGCCCGGCCACAGCACCGCGAGGCAGTCGGGGTGCTCGCGTTCCGCGCCTTCGTAGTCGCCGCATCGATCGATCCCCAGCAACAAGGCCACCGTGGGATCTGACACGTCATCCAACAGCAGCATGCGCCCCCGAGCGTCTGGGCTGCGATGCGGGCGCTGCCGAGCGCGTGCCCGACGTCATGCTGGCAATAGCGAAATGCGCGCTCCCCGTACTTCCATGTCTCGCGCCAGTTGACCGAGGTGAAGCCGAGGAGGAACGCCTTGGGAGGAAACGCCCCCATGAGCGACCGCAAGCGTCCAGCCGGCCACTCGGCGCGCAATTCCAGCGCATGCTCCCTGGCCTCGTAGTGATAGAGACCCGGCGACGATGAAACGCCCTCGACCTGGTCGATGAGCACGTGGGCTTCGGTCGGGTGCAGGTTGCCGCTCGAAGGGTTGGCTCGAAGTGCCCATCGCGTGTCGCCGGCCTGCTTCCATGCAGAGATCGCCAATGAACATTCGAGAAAGCGCGAAAGGGAGGCTGCGTTGAGGGCGACACTCGCGATCGCGCCCTGGCGGTACAGGTCTTCGTACGGCGGGGAGGCTGGTTCGTGCTCAGGCTTCAGGCACGGCAAGGCAATGAGCGGACATCCCTCGTAGCGCCGAAACGGATCGGGCTGATTCGCCCAGTCCAGGGCGCCGAGTGAACGCGCATAGCGAAAGAGATGGTGCTTGGTCTGCTGGTGGTAGAGCACGACGGTCGCCAGCGCATCGCCTGCCGGCGCACCGCCGTCAGGGTCTTCCTCGGCCAGAGTGCGATTGATGATCACCTCCGAGGTGGAGGACCGCTGCACCGGCCTTCGCTTCAGCTCCAAGCCCACCCTTCGGCAGCCAAGCGGCGTGCGCGAAGGACACGCCAGCAAGTATGCCGATGAAGCGCGCTACTTCTTGAGCCGAGGCGGCGTCGCGGTGGCCTGCGTCGGCGTCGAACCGCTTGGCGCCAGCGGCATGGCCTGCGCCGGTGCCTTCTTCGCTTTCTTGGCTTCCCTGTTGCCGCGTTGGCCCTTGGACATGCTCGTCTCCCTCATCGCAATGGCTGCTTGATCACGCTGAGCTCTCGGCTAAGCAGTGGTCAGCAGCACAGCGCACGCCTTGGCGACGGCCGACACCCGCTCCGACGAGTTGGTTCCCGGCACTGTTGCCCAACCGCTCTTCTCGACGAAGTCGCCCTGCGACCATGCATCGACCTTCCTGAGCGCAGCCAGATTGGCTGCGGAGTCCGCCGCGCGCTGAAACTTGTCGACGCACACAGGAGCGAGCGCCACCACGACAGCATCGTTGACCCGTGTCAGCGCCGCCGCTTCGGCCTTGCCGCCCGTGACCCATCCGCCCCAGTTGAATCCGACAACCGCCAGTGCAACGGCTCCGCCTGCGATGCCCCACAGGACCGGCTTTGTTTCGATGGGAATCTTCATGACAGTCCTTTCAGGGAACGCGGATGCGATCGGCGCCAACGACCGCGCCGTATCAACTAGACGATGGCCGACTCCAATGATCTTGAGGCTAATGTTTCCCTTCCTTGTGGTCTGTCTGCCAGTGCACATAGCGACGTTGCGCACCAATGCGCACTGCGCCGAATGAATCGGACGTCGAGCAGCCGGTTCACACCCCGATCCCCATGGCCGCTGCACAGAGCCGGGTTGCGATTTCATCTTCAACATCCATGCCGCGCACACCGAACGACAGCGGGTGGTGGAGGAATGCCTGAAGCTCAGCCAGGACGTGCAGCCGCGGGTCGAGACCGACCCCGCGACCCGCAACCGCTACCTGCGCGTGAAGGCCTTGGCGGGCCCGCTGAAGCTCGCATTCGGCGCCACCGTCGACCTGTCGTACCACGTCGCCGAGCCGGCCCAGATCGGCGAGGTCCCGGTTGCGCACCTGCCTGCGCAGGTGCCTGAGCTACATCTACCCGAGCCGCCACTGTCAATCGGACCGCCTGCACAGACTCGCGATGCGCGAGTTCGGCCAGCAGTCTTCGGCACGGTGACGTCCCCGGCGCCGCGCATCGTCATCGAGGCCATTGCCGGCGCTGACGGGCGCCTGGTCACGCCTCGTCACTGCACCGAGGCGCTGTCGACCGACGGCTAGTGGTCGTCTTGGTTTGCCCGAATGGCGACTGCATACGGGCTCGTCCTGCCCGTGGAGCCGCTGCGCGTACAGTCTGCGGCTCGATGTCACTGGCGCAATGGTCGTTGTTCGTCGGCACTTTGCTCGTCACGATGGTGTTGGCAGGCACGTTGTTGGGGCGGCTGCCGCTGTCCAGCGCGATGGTGTATCTCGCGCTGGGGTGGTTGTTCGGCCCGGCTGCCGCCGATGTCTTGCGCCCGCACCCAGTGGCGCATGCCGGCGTGCTGGAGCAGCTGACCGAAGTGGCGTTGTTGATTTCGCTGTTCGTGGTCGGTATGCAGTTGGGCGTGCCGTTGCGCGACCGCCGCTGGTGGCTGCCGCTGCGCCTGGCATTCGTGTCGATGGCCGCGATGGTCGCGATGGTCGCGACCGTGGGTGTGTTGTGGCTCGATCTGCCACTGGGCGGCGCGGTGTTGCTGGGCGCCATCCTGGCACCCACCGATCCGGTGCTCGCCTCCGGCGTGCGGTCCGACGCGGGCTTGCGGCCTGATCGGTTGGGGTTCAGCCTGGCCGGCGAAGGTGGGCTCAACGATGGCACGGCGTACCCCTTCGTGATGCTGGGGCTCGGCCTGCTCGGACTGCACGATCTCGGGCCCGGACTCCTGCGTTGGGTCAGCATCGACGTGCTGTGGTCCACCTGCGGCGGCTTCGCGATCGGCTGGCTGTTGGGCACGGGCACAGGGCGGCTCGTCGTCTACCTGCGCAGCCGCCACGATGAAGCGGTTGGCCTGGACGTGTTCCTGGGCATCGGTCTGGTCGGCATGGCCTATGGCATCGCGCTGCTCAGCATGGCCTCTGGATTTCTTGCCGTGTTCGCGGCCGGCCTGGCGTTGCAGCGCGTGCGCGAGAGCCCTCAGGCCAACACCATGCCCCTGGCCGCTGCGAGTGGCTCGGAAGGCCACGCGTATGAAACGCTGGCCACTCACTCGCACCATGCGAGCGCCACGATGCGCGATTCGGTACAAGGCTTCAACGAACAACTGGAAAAGCTGGCCGAACTGGCACTGGTGTTGGTGGTCGGTGCCATGCTGGCTTACGCGCCCCCGCTGCCCGCTCTGTGGTGGTTCGTGCCGCTGCTGTTGTTGGTCTTGCGGCCGCTATCGGTGCTGACGGCGATCGTCGGCGAAGGGCTCACACAACCGCAGCGTGTGCTGATCGGATGGTTCGGTATTCGCGGCATCGGCTCGGTGTTCTATCTTCTGTTTGCGCTGCGCCACGGCCTGGACGCGCGCGTGACCGACACGCTGGTGTCGCTGACGCTGTGGACAGTGGCCGCTTCGATCGTTGTGCACGGCGTCACCGCCCAGCCACTGATGCGCCGCTATCTGGTGTGGCGAAAGGAACCACCTGCATCAGCCCCACCGTGACAGCGATTTCTCGCTCCACCATCGCCGCAGCGGCAAGGGTTGTTGAATTCCCGGCAGCGCGCCCGATCGTGAGCATTGTTTTTCGATCTGAAGCGGTGGCCCCGCGCTCATTGCGCTCGGGGCGCCCAAGGCGACATTCCCTGGTGGGGATCTGGCAATGCGTAGGGTACGTGTGCTTGATAGCGAGGCATTGATGTCGCGAAGCCGCTATGTTCGCCAGCGGACAGACGGCGAACAGACCTCGTCATAGATTCGGATGCATCTTCTTTACTGGATCAAGCCGTTCTTCAACGCGTAGTAGGTCAGATCGCTGTTGGAGGCCAGCTTCATCTTTTCCGTGATCCGACTGCGGAAGGTGCTGATGGTCTTGATGCTGAGCGACAGGCTGTCTGCAATCTGCCCGATGCTCTCGCCCTTGGCCAGGCGCAGAAACACCTGCAGCTCGCGCTTGGACAGGTGTTCATGAAGTGGCCTGTCGCCGGCATCGTTCAAGCCCTCGGCCAGTTGCTCCGCCACAGCGGCGCTGACGTACTTGCGCCCACGGTGCACGGTGCGAATGGCCCGAACGAGTTCGTCCGGGTCGCAGTCCTTGTTCAGATAGCCACTTGCACCCTGGCGCAGCAGCGTGGTGGCGTAGTGCGCCTCCGGAAAACCGCTCAGGATCAGCACCGGCAGGTCGGGCGCGCGCGCCTTGATGGCCACCAGCGCGTCGATGCCGCTTTGACCGGGCATCGAGATGTCCAGCACGATCACATCGACCTCGGCCTTGCGCACGATGTCGAGCGCCTCGCGCCCATTGGCTGCTTCGGCGACCACGGTGAAGTCGGTTTGGTCGGCGAAGAACTCGCGCAACCCGGCCCGGATCAGGGCATGGTCGTCGACGATCGCGATGCGAATCATGGGTGGTGCGGCCGGTCGCACGAATGATCCCACTTTCAGGATGCGAGTTGAAGATGGATGTCCTCACGATCGTCAAGCGAAGTCCGTTCGTCGTGCCGCTGGCCTGCCTGGCGACGGCCGCGATGGTGTTCATCAGCGAAGGCTCCTATTGGCAGGCCGCCGGCACGCTCGATGCGCTCGGCACGATGGCGACGGCACGGCTGCACATCCAGAGCCTGGAGCGCGACATCCAGAGCGCCGAGACCGGCCGGCGCGGCTACTTGCTGAGCGGCGATAGCGAGTACCGCAAGCCCTACGACAACGCGCTCATTGAAATCGGCGAATCGCTGGGCTTCCTGCGGCGGCACTACAGCGCCGACCCCAAGGCCAGCGCGGTGGTCGGCCAGCTCAGCAACACGATCGAGACCGCGCGTTCGGACCTCGCGCTGTCGATGCAACCGTTCGACGCGGGCAAGCGCAAGACCAGTGCCGAGATCGCCCGCAACGCCATCGGCAAGCAGCAGATGGACGCCGTCCACACGCTCAGCGCTGAACTGCTGGAGCACGAGTCGCGCAGCGTGGAGGCGGGGCGCAACAACATCTATCAAACGCTGATGCTCAGCCGCATCGGTGTGGCGGTGCTGAGCGGCTTCAGCCTGCTGGCGCTGGCGCTGTATCTGCGGCAAGGGTCGTTGCTCGACCGGCAACGCCAGGAACAACAACACCTGGTGCAGGTCGAGCGCGACAGTCTGGAGAGGGTGGTCGGGCAGCGCACGGCGCAGCTGACCGAGTTGGCGCTGCACCTGCAGACGGCGCGCGAAGACGAGCGCGGCCGCCTGGCCCGCGACCTGCACGACGAGCTGGGCGCCTTTCTCACCTCGGCCAAGCTCGACGCGGCGCGCATCAAGTCGCGCCTCGCAGGCACGGCGCCCGAGGCGCTGGAGCGGCTCGAGCCACCTGATCGAAACGCTCAACAGCGGCATCGCGATGAAACGCCGCATCATCGAAGACCTGCGCCCGTCGGCGTTGGACAACCTGGGGCTGGTGGCCGCGCTGGAGATCCTCGCACGCGAGTTCGCCGAGCAGTCCGGCATCGAAGTTCATCAAGCGCTCGAACCGATTGAGCTGGAGGCCGACGCCGAACTCGTGGTGTTCCGCCTGGTGCAAGAGGCCCTCACCAACATCGCCAAGTACGCCAAGGCCAAGCAAGTCTGGGTCAGCCTGGCCATGCAGGACGGGCACGTGCAAGTCTCGGTGCGCGACGACGGCGTCGGCTTCGACACCACGATGCAATCGACATCAGCCCACGGCCTCGTGGGGATGCGCTTTCGCGTCGAGGCCGAAGGCGGCAGCCTGACCCTGCAATCAGCGCCTGGAACGGGCACGTTGATTCGGGTTTCGCTGCCGGCCGCGACGCCGGTCGCTGCCTGAGTCTCTGCCGCCCTCACATCCCTGCGGCGGGTTGGCGCGATCTGGCACTCTCGTTTGTGGGCGCCGTCCTACGCGGGTTCGCTTGCTCCCCCACAACAAGCCGGCTGCCCCACCTATCGCTTGTGCGTGCAGCGGCAGCGAGACTCGATCGTTCGCAGCGCACCCGGGTTGCGAACCCGCAGGCGCGCTGCAAGGCGCGCCGACCTTCCAGACAGGAGCTTCGCATGCTGCACTACGCCGTTGTGTTCTTCGTCATCGCCCTGATCGCCGCGTTGTTCGGCTTTGGCGGCATTGCCGCCAGCGCAGTGGGCATCGCCAAGATCCTGTTCGTCGTGTTCGCCGTGCTCGACGGTGGCGAGCCTGCTGTTCGGGCTGATCCGCAGCAGCTGAACGCGCTGGCCTGGGGCCAAGCACTCAGATTCAGACCGGCACCTGGCGTTGACACGCCGTTTAATCTCACACCAAGGAATCTTCATGATGTTCGGCAAATCAACCCCATCGAACGCCAATGCGGCAGACGCAGCGGCGCCACCGGTCGAGCACGCGCTGCAATCCACTCAACGGGTTGCCGATCAAGCGCTGGACAAACTGTCAAGCACCGCGCAGGACCTGCGTGAACAAGTTTCGCCGTTGCTGGATCGTGCCGGCGAACAGGCCAGCGCGCTGGCGCAGCGCGGCGTGGATGCGGTGCGCGACCGCTCGTTGCAGATGCGTGAGCAGGCGCTGCGCGCATCCGACGGTACGCTGAACTACATCAAGGACGAGCCGGTCAAGGCCGTTTTGATCGCCGCGGCTGCCGGTGCTGCGCTGATGGCTTTGGTGGGGTTGTTGCGCAAGTCCACTTGAGTGCAAGGTCGTCATGAGTCCCTTGCTTCGGTCGCCGACCAGCTCGGCGTGGACCCTCACTGCATCGCCGGCGCACTCGAGTTCGTCGGCGACGATGTCGGCGCGGCCAGCGTCTTCGTCACGAGCCGTATGACCCGACCCTCTGTAGGCTTGCCGAAGAACGCATAACCCGTTTGCTCGCGCTTGGCACAGTACATCGCGGTGTCCGCGTGCTTGAGCAGCGCGGCACCCGTGCTGCCATCGGTGGGGCATGTCGCGATGCCGATGCTGGCACGCACGACGAGTCCAATCTCGCCGATCTGTATCGGCGCCGACACGGTGTCGAACAATTTGCAGGCCAGATGCGCGAGCTGCTCCCGGTTCAGCAGATCGGTCAACAAGCAGGCGAACTCGTCGCCCCCCAGACGGCTCACCACGTCCTGTTCGCGCAGCGCTGCGCGAAGCCGCGCCGCGACGATCTTGAGCAGCTCGTCGCCCGTGTCGTGGCCGTGCCGGTCGTTGATCGCTTTCAGGCCATCCAAGTCGATGTACAACAAGGCGAGCCCTGGATGCGCAGGCTCAACCTGGGCCAACGCCCGATCAAGTCGCTCGCCAAAGTAGCGCCGGTTCGGCAATCCGGTCAGGCTGTCGTGCAGGGCGAGATGGCGTGCACGCCGCTCACCGTGGCGAATGTCGGCGAGGTCGGAGCGGGATCGCGCGAGTACGGCTCGCACATCGACAAGCTCGCGTTCGAGGTACGCGCATCGGCCCAGTTCTGCCGTCAGTGTCGCCTGCAGCGCGTCCAGATCGTCTGCGCACGCCACCACGTCGGCGTTGATCCGATCCGAAGAAGCACCCTCGCGCGACGCGCCATCGGCGCCAGCTGTCACGCTGACGATCGCGCGCAGCCTGGCTTGAACGCCACGCAGCAGCATCTCCCAATCACCCGTCGCGACCTTCGATGAAGGTCCGGGCCATTCCCTGCGCGACGGCGCGGTGGGTCCGGGGTCACGGCGGCGCAGCACCG
Organism: uncultured beta proteobacterium; assembly: GCA_963827645.1. Classification (GTDB taxonomy): domain Bacteria; phylum Pseudomonadota; class Gammaproteobacteria; order Burkholderiales; family Burkholderiaceae_C; genus JAEUPI01. The sequence continues at coordinate 8,983 of CAWHBZ010000046.1, forward strand.
TCAACGCGTTGTTTTCCGACATGCCCAATGCCATCGTCGCTCGGACCCGCTAACGTTGCCAGCGGCTTCGACCCACCGGCGGGCCCTTGCGGACCGGCCGCGCGGGTGCGGGCGACGGCCTGGCCGTGACGGGACCCGATGCAGCCACGTTGCCCGGTGGCGGTGAACCCTCGGCGGTGAAGTCGGCCTGCTGCTGCGCCAGCGTGCTGGGCTTGATGGGCTGCGTTGGTTTGCGTCGGATCATCATGACCGGGGTCTCTCTGAATGTGAGCCAGGCGCAAAGCTGCGCACTTGGCGTGACCGTGCTTGTAGCGCGCGATGTGCGCTCAGTCTGTTCGCCCACGCACAGATGGGCGTGACCGGTGCTCGGTTTGGCGGCGACCGCAACGCCCTAGGTTCGTGGCGCGGCCTGGATGTCGGCATCGCGCAGCATCACCGGCTCGATCGAACCCTTGGCCACCCGACGTCGCACGGCGGCATGGATTTCGGCCAGGTTCGCCGCGTAGGTCACCATCGGATCGTCGTCGGTCTGCGTGGCGTGATACCGGTAGTGCAGGATCTCGCGGCGGATGCTGGAGCCGACGAACTGGCCATTCACCAGAACCCAGAAGCGCACCGTTCCCGAAGGCAGGTGAAGGAAGGGCTCAGGGGTCGAGGCTTCCTCGGACGTTGCAGGTGGCGCCAGAGTGCCCACAGCCAGTATCTCCGTCACAGCTGTCTCATCGCCAACATCACCAGGACAACGAGCGCGATCACGCCCAGGCCGCCGCTGGGCGCGTAGCCCCAGTTACGGCTGTAGGCCCAGGTCGGCATGGCTCCGATCAGCAATACGATCAGGACGATCAACGTCAACGCAATGGTTGCCAAGCTCATGGGGTCTCCTGCTGGCGGTGGAAAGGTCAAGTCGTTCGTGTGCCCATCGCCGGCTCGTCGGGGCTCGTCACCTGCGCGCAAAGAACCCAGGGTCGTCTGGATCGAGGGGTTGTTGCATCGTTCGCAGCGGTGGGCATGACGGGCTGCTCAATGGCGGCCGCTCGGTGCGCCCAGGTCAACCAGGTGCTTCCCCTGCAGCGTCGCGTTCGCGACTGATGGTGCGAGGCTAGGCGGGTTCAGTTGCGCCACGCAGCTGTCGAGTAGCTCTCGGCTGTGCGAGTTCTGGCAGATCCAGAACGCCGTGGTATCGGCGGCGGTGGCTGCACGCCGGCTCTCGCCTTGCTGCACGGCCTGGTGGGAGACCTGGCCGAGCGCCACCACCAGCGCGCCGATCGTCAGCGCAGCCAGGATCACAAGCCACCCCAGCGCGGCACGTTCATCTTTCCCTGAGCCGTTGCCGGAGACGGGCACGCGGGCCAGCCAGCGGTCCGCACGCTGCGGCACCTCGATCAAGCGGTTCTCGACATCTGGCAAGACGTGCACTCCAGTCGGTGGCGAGCCGTCAGGCGACGGACTGCTGTTCGGTGTGTGCGTCGCTGTGTCAGCGCACAGCGAGAGGCCAACGTACCGCTACGGCCTTCGCATGGCTGCTCCATCGCCACAAAAAAACCAATACTCGATCGAGGCCTGGTCTACAGAACCCGATTGGCCGCGATCTGGGGTTCGGGGCGCTCGGATGCCCATTGCGCCCCGCTGCTTCGCCGCAGCCGGGACGTTGCTGCCGATTTCAGCGCTTCCCGTCATGGCGATCACCTCGGCTGCCGTTGCCGGCAGGTCGGGGCTGAATCCGCGCTCGATGCCATGCGAAGGCATGCGTGTTCCTCTTGCAAATATGCAGTCGAATTCAGCCGGAATCATGGTCTGCTGCGACCTCCGCAACGGATCATCCGGACGTCATGCGCATCTCAGGGCGAACTGCCCAGCCGACTCGTCACAACCGTCCCATCACCACCAGCACGAGGACGACCAGCACGATCAAGCCCAATCCGCCACTGGGCGCATAGCCCCAGCCGCGGCTGTGTCCCCAAGTCGGCATGGCGCCGACCAGCATCAGGATCAGAACGATCAACAGAATGGTTCCCAAGCTCATGGAAGTCTCCTTCAGGGGGTGCACGAGCGTAGGCGCCCGCCAGGCACAGTTCGGTGCGCTGGCAGACATAGGCGGGCGCATCTATTGCGTGCGACCGCGAACGCCGCTGCGTGACAGCGCCGCGCATGGATCGCCCTTCGCTGTGTCAGTTGCCGCACAGACGACATCGGCCTGGTGCACGAGAGTGCTTGGGCACTCTCGTGGAAGACAGCCATGGACCGCCACCTCATCGACGCCCAAGTGCAGCTGCACGTGCGCGCGCAACTCGACTGGGACCCTGCGCTGACCGACGCCCACATCGACGTGCAGGTCCACGACGGTGTTGCGGCCTTGCGCGGGCGAGTGAACAGCTGCCTGCAGCGATGGGCCGCACAAAATGCTGCCGAACGGGTATCGGGCGTGCGCTCGGTGACCAGCGAGATCGGCGTCGCGTTGTGCGAGTCGAGCCGGCGCAGCGATGCCGACATCGCCCGCTCGGTGCAGAACATGTTGCAGTGGATCACATCGTTGCCGACGGGTTGCATTCAAGCTGTCGTCGACAGCGGCTGGATCACGCTGTTCGGCCGCGTGCATTGGGACTATCAGAAGCAGGCGGCCGTGTCCGCAGTTCGTTTTGTCGTCGGTGCGACCGGTGTCACCGACCGCATCACGCTGGATGCCGGCGCGCCGAGGCTCGATCGATCCGAGCAGGAGACGATATGAACGCCATCAAAATGACTGCCGTCGCGCTGATCGTTGCCGGCCTGCTAAGCCTTGTCTATGGCGGCTTCAGCTACACGACCGAGACCCATGGCACAAAGATCGGGCCGATCGAGCTGAAGGTGACGGAAAAGGAACGCGTGAACATTCCGGTCTGGGCCGGCGTGGCTGGCATCTTGATCGGCGGCGCACTGTTGTTGTTCGCCGGCAAGAAAAGCTAGCTCGGCAAACAGCCGACGGCGTCCACATTCAGCGCATCAGTTCGGCGTAGGCCTGCTGGTCGGCCGCAAAACAGTCGCACGCGGCCGCCTCGAGCCCGGGGCGATCGAGCACCGTCAATTCGCCGCGGTGGTAGCGAATCAGCCCGCTATGCTGCAAAGCTCCGGCGGCCATCGTGATGCCGACGCGGCGCACGCCCAGCATGTAGGCAAGAAATTCGTGGGTCACGCGAAAGCTGTCGTTGTGCGCACGATCGTGGCTCATCAACAGCCAACGCGCCAAGCGTGGACCGATGAGGTGAAAGCGCAAGCATGCAGCCGACGCGGCCAGCTGGGTCATCAGCACGTAGAGATAGCGGTTCAGGCTGCGCTGCAAGGTCGGGCTGCGCTCGAGTTCGCGCCGGAACGCGCCGGCGCCGATGCGCCAGGCACGCCCCGGGCCCTGCACCAGCGCGCGCAGCGGTGTCTTCGCGACACCCAAAGCGACCTGGGCACCCAGCATGCCTTCGCGGCCCACCATGCCGACTTCGAGCCCCGGGTGCTTGTCGATGGTGGTCACCAGAGAGATGAAGCCGTCGATCGGAAAGTAGACGTGGCGCGTGACCTCGCCGCGTTCGCACAGCACCTCGGCCAACACCAGTGGAAACGGCTCACACACTGCCAGCAGGCGCTGGCGATCGGCGCGCGGCAACAGTTCGATCAGGTGGTTCTCGACGGCTGCCAAGGCAGGCCTTGTGGTGGATGACGGCAGACCCGGTGACGGGGCCCCAAGCTCGGTTGCGCTCGCAAGACAGCGGCAGAGAACCGAATGCACCGAATGTGCGCAGTCGCATCCCGTTTGACTGTCTGTCAGCGCACACAGCCGCGAATGAGTTGCGGCGCGGGTCGCTGATCAATGACCCAGGCGGGCCCGCGTGTCCGAATGGCGCACAGACTCACACTCACCGGCCCGCAAGAATCTGCGTCTTCGAATGGGCATCGTGGGCACGCATCTTGCCGTATCGCACCGTCACCCGAAAGGACACACCATGCTTTCCCGCGCCACGATCGACGCTGCGGCAAGGGTCACCGAATACGTGGCAGGCCGCCCGATTGCGTTCAATCTGAGCATCATGCCAATGCCACCGGCGGACGATGCCGGCCCGGCAGTGAATGACACAGGCGACGCCACGGCCGCCGGGCCAGACCGCCCGCAGGCATCGCCGCCGCACACGCAAGGCAACCCAGACGTTCAGAGAGACATCGCGGCGCGCTGATCCGCGGCACAACGGCAGCGTCTCAAAACGCTGGCTTGTGCCGCCGAGGTCGCAATGCAGGCGATGGCTGGATGCGGTGCGCGCGACCGGCGCTTCGACGACGATGCGAACGACAAACCAGCGCTCTACAAGGCCCGCCGGCTTTGATCGTCATGCCCCGTGCAGGGCCCCGAGGCTCGAATAACAAGCGCAGGACGCTGCTTCGAGACCTTTGCGGTCGACGATCCTGATCTTGCCTCGGATGTACCTGATCAGGTTGCGAGACTGCAAGGAACCGGACGCCAGGGTCACCGAGACCCGTCTCACGTCCAAGATCGTGCCCAGGTACTTCTGCGTCAGCTGGATCTCCGGCGACTTCAAGCGATCACTGGTCATCAGCAGCCAACAGGCCAGGCGCTGCTCGCAGACATGAGAGGCCACACAGGCAACGGCTTGTCTCGCCTGCGCCATCTTCACGCAGGCATAGCGGCACAACTCGCGTTGCAGTTGCGGGCATCGCTGCAATTCGCTGTCAAAACACGCGCCCGACATGCGCAGCGCCCTGCCACCGGCCTGCACCAGGGCGCGGATGGGCGAAACGGTGACTCCGAGCGCCAGCGCGATTCCGACCATGCCCTCGTAGCCGACCAACCCGGTTTCGATGGCTCGTTGGCCCTCTGTTCTCGTCAACAAGCAGACGACGCAATCGACGGGGAAGTAGACATATCGGATCGGTGCTCCCTGTTCGTGGAGCACCTCGCCGAACTTGAGCGTGACCGGCTCGAGACCGGGCAACAGGCGTTGATAGTCGGCGCGAGGCAGGGCCGCAAGCACGCTGTTGGCCACCGGGGCTTCAAAGGCCGCCTCCCGGTTTTCAAAGGATGCACGCTTTTCAGCAATCCGCAGCGCACGCTGCGCCGCCGGAAACAAGATGACGTTGGAATTGCCGTAGTCGATGACGGCGTCGATCTCACCGGCCTCGATGGCTTGCCGTTCAAGGCCACCCTCGGGCAGCCGTGCAAGCGCGTTCTGCAGCCCCGGCGATCTCGACCCTGCGCGGACGTTCATGGGGCCGCCATCATCCGACGACCGGCTTCAACCCGAGTGCGAGCAAGACCCGCACCTTGTCGCTCAGGTTGCCGACCACCTGCGCCACCGGTTGCGGCGACAGCTTGGTGAGGCTGGGTGTGACAAGCACACCTTCGGCCATCGCGCGCCGCGGATTTTCGAGCACGTCGACGATCTCCAACTTGTGTCCGTCCTTGAGGTATTCCGCGCAGATGGCCTCGAGATTGGAAATCGCCTGCAACGAATTGGGGGCGTCGCCTGCGACGTACAGACGCAGCATGACAACCGTCGTGAAGCCGTCGGCCGATACCCTTGACTCGCGTGCACGCCGGCTCACTTTGCGGCCCCGTTTCCACTTGCCCTCACCGATGCTTCCGCGGGGTCCGCGCCGCGCCTTCTGCGCAACTCGCTCTCCCGTTGACTTGAGGACGCAGTCTGGACGTCATCTTCTCCGGCGTACAAGGCCAATTCGGCGCGCTGCCTCTCCTGGTCCAGCTGAAGTGCCTTGATCTGGGCGCTTGTGCTGGCCTCGGCAAATTGAAGCTCGCGGCGCTTCTGATCGAACTGCCGCGCGGTGACGCAGCTTCCTGGCGCTCTCTTCGGCCTCCTTCTCCCAGCGCAGCGTGCCCATCAGCACCTCGCCGCCCGCGCTATAGACGTCGGCCAGCGCCGGGCCGGAGCTGCCCAGGACCAGCTCGCGCACCTGGTTCGAGTGCCAGGTTCCGCGCGACTTGATGATGGTGAGGGCGCGGTTGCGTTCGCCGCTGCGCACCAGGTACGACAGGTGGATCCAGGTATCCGCAATGGTCGAAATCTGCAGGTCGGTCGGCTTCGCCCGCCGGCTCGTCGCCTTCGTTCATGGCGGTGACGAACACGGTGATGTCCTCGTCCTTGACCATGTAGATGAGCCGGTTGGCGACCGCGCGCGCAGCCCCGAGCCCGCCCGCCTTGGCGATCGCCGAAAGCGGGTCGATCACCATGCAGCGCGGCCGGTACTCGCGGATCAGCGACTTGAGCTTCAGCAGGTGGTCTTCCGCGCTGATGGCTTCGGTGCGGGCCGAATACATCCGCAACAGGCCGGACTTGACGTGCGGCTTGAGATGGATGCCGACCGACGCCAGATTGCGCACGATCTGCTCGGCGCCTTCGTCGAAGCTCACGAACAGCGTGCGCTCGCCGCGCCGGCAGGCGGCCTCGACGAACTTGCCCGCCAGGGTGGTCTTGGACGTGCCGGGCACGCCCGTGATCAGCGTGCTGCTGCCGCGGAACAAGCCGCCGCCCAGCATCGTGTCGAGCCGCGCGAAGCCGGCCGAGACGCCGCTCGCTCGAAGCCTTGTGCGCCGATTTCGGCGGTTCGGGGGCGCCCACCTCCATCCCGGAGGGCCCGAAGCTCACCGGAAACTCGCCCGCCACGAAGTCCGAGCCGCGATATTTCGTGATCTGCAGGCGGTGCGGCGACGACGCGGTGCTCCAGGCGCCGCTCGAGCCGCACCACGCAATCGACCATGAACTGCATGAAGCCGTAGTTCACGGCTTCGGAAGTCGCCTGTCCTCGATCTTGGCCGTGACGATGGCGGTCAACGCGTTGTCCGCCAGCCAGTCGCGGATGCGGTAGATCTCGCGCATTTCCGCGGCCGGGTCCTGCAGCAGCGTCGAGCAGGACGTCGATGCCGTCGAACACGATCCACTGCGCGCCGATCTCTTCCTTCTTGGCCTTGAGCATGGCCAGCATGCCGGCCAGGTCGAATTCGCCCGACTTGACCACCTCGGGCGACAGGTGCGCGTCCAGGAAGAACAGCTTCTTCGGCCGACAGGCGGGCAGACCCCAATCGAAGGTGGCGGCGTTGGCGACGATCTGGCGGGGGCTCTCCTCGAACGCGACGAAGATGCCGCGCGCTCGCTGCCGGCGCACGGCGTTGACCAGGCATTGCAGCGCGAACACGGTCTTGCCCGCGCCCGGGCCGCCCATGAGCAGGGTGGTGCGGTGGCGCGGCAGGCCGCCGTGGCTCAGCTCGTCGAATCCCTCGATGCCGGTGAGCCAACTTCGCCAGCGGCTGAGCAGGACTTTTTGTGGTTCCGATGGCAGGCCTCTGTTTCGAGCGAATCGCGGTCGGCCGCAAGCGCCGGATGAAGACGAGCGCCTACAGTGACCTTGAGCATCCGTATACGGAAGTAATTGGGTGTCGTATGTCTGCTAGCGCACAGAGCCGAGGGCACACGACCCGCTTCGCGCGCAGCGAACCAGCGCAGGAACGCTAGGGTAGCCAGCCCTCAGGTGGCAACCTTGTCGGGCAGCAGGCGGTCGTATTCCTTCTTGACCACCGCATAACACTCGCAGGTGCGCTGCTCCAGCCCTGGACGGTCGAGCACCGTGATGCGGCCGCGCGAGTAGCGGATCAGGCCGAGCTTCTGCAGCTTGAGCGCACCTTCGGTCACACCTTCGCGACGCACGCCGAGCATGTTGGCGATCAGTTCCTGCGTCATCACCAGTTCGCTGCCCTTCAATCGGTCCAGGCTGAGCAGCAGCCATCGGCACAGCTGCTGATCCAGCGAGTGGTGGCGATTGCACACCGCCGTCTGCGCCATCTGCGTGATCAGAGCCTGGGTGTAGCGCAGCAACAGGTGCATCGCCGGCCCCGCCTGTTGAAACTCCTGCTTGATCAAGTGGGACTTCAGGCGCAGGCCCTGTCCGGCGCTTTGCACCACGGCCCGGCTGGGCGTGGATTCGCCGCCCATGAACAGCGAGATGCCGACGACGCCCTCGATGACCGACGACCGCGATTTCGGCCGACGCGCCGTTTTCCATCACATACAGCAGCGAGACGATGGCCGTGGTTGGAAAGTACACGTGGCTCAGGGTGCGCCCCGACTCGTACAGCACGTGGCCCAGCGGCATTTCCACTGCCTCCAGTTGCGGCAGCCAGCGTTGCAGGTCAGCCGATGGCAGCGCGCCCAGCAGATCGTTCGTTTTCGGATCGGGCGCAAGAGCCATCGCCGCCTTTCAAAAGCTTGGCATCGGTCAGACGCCGAGGAAGCCGGCACGAGGGCATCGCGCCCATTGACACGATGACACAGCGGGCATGCATGGTATGTTTGGTACCGCACACAACCTCGTCACTTTCTAGCGGCGAGGGAACGTGGTGGCTGCGACCGCTAGCGCACAGACGCGCGCGTGCCAATGCCCTACAAACGACGGCTCGACGTCGCCGTGCCGCGACCGAAGGTCGCGCTGACGCCTCGAAATCCCCATGTCATGGATCTTTCACGCCAACGCCAACTGGCGCTTTCGCGCTGGGAAAACGAAGGGGGCGCGCTAGCCATGCATCGTCGCGTCGTGTCGGGCGACGAGGCGCGGCCGGCAACGGCATCGACGGCCGTCGAATTGGCCCAGCTTCGAATCCGCGTGATTGCGCTGGAGAACCTGGTCATCTCGCTGCTCGCGCAAACGTCCGATCGCCAACTCGAGCTGGCGCGCCAGATGGCGACCTACATTTCGCCCAGACCGGGGTTCACCCACCACCGTCCGACGATCCACGCGGCGGCGCAGATGGTTCATCTGGTCGACCGCGCGGACCACTTTCGTGACGCCGCAGCCTAGCTGTGGCGCACGAGATTCACTGGGTGTCGACGGACACCGCGCCAGCGTTTAGTGCAGGTTGTCGGCCGCGAAACCCCAGTTGATCAACTTGTCGAGCAGCACCGTCACATATTCGGCGCGCCGATTCTGGTAGTCCAGGTAGTACGCGTGTTCCCACACGTCGATGGCCAGCAGCGGACGTTGGCTGGGCGAGGTGGGGCGCTGCGCGTTGCCCGTGTCGAGCACCTTCAACTCGCCCGCCTCCAGCACCAGCCAGACCCAGCCGCTGCCGAAACGCTTGGCCGCGGCCTCCGCGAGTGCGGCCTTGCAAGCCGCCACGTTGCCGAAGCAAGCCTCGATCAGAGGCTTGATCGACGCGGGCGGCTCACCGCCGCCTTGCGGCCGCAGGCTCTGCCAATAGAAGTTGTGGTTCCACACCTGCGCGGCGTTGTTGAAGAGCGCGGCATGTTCGGTTTGGTTGGCGGTGGCGATGACGATCTGCTGCAACGACAAGTCGGCGTAGGGCGTACCCACAACCGCTTTGTTCAAGGCGTCGACATAGCCCTGGTGATGCTGGTCGCGGTGCAAGCCTACGGTGCGCGCCGAAATGAACGGCGACAGCGCGCCTTCGACGTAGGGCAACGGCGGCAGCACATGCGGGCCGAGCGCCGCCATGGAACTCAGCGTCGTCATGGCCATGGTCGTCGACCTCCTTGGTTGCCTGCGCAGTCAATGCACTCACCTTAGCCGGGCCCGTCGCTCGGCGTCGGTGCGGTGTCGCACACGTGGCACAAAGCGGCATCGTCCTACGTCGACCGGCGTCACGCGCCGATGTTCGCCACCTGCGGCGACACCTACAGTCGCGGTTCGCTTCGACGTGATTCGCGGCGATCCGACCGAACTCAAACCGAAAGCCACACCATGGTTGCGCGCAACAAATCCGGCAACGTCGAGCCCCTGGCTCGCGTCGAGACCAAACGACTGGCGCTCAACCAGGGGGCCATCGAATCGGCCCGACACAGCCTCGATCAAGGCGCGGTGACGCCGCACTACGGGCCGTGGCGCCAGGACGTGATTCAACTGCTCAACGACTCGCTGGCCACCGAGCTGGTGTGCGTGCTGCGCTACAAGCGTCATCACTTTACTGCCGCGGGCCTCGCCTCGCCGAAGATCGCCGAAGAGTTTCTGGTGCATGCCAATGCCGAAGCCGCGCATGCGGACCGCCTGGCACAACGCATCGTGCAACTCGGCGGCGAGCCTGATTTCTCGCCCGATACGCTGACGCGGCGCAGCCACGCTGCCTATGACGAATCGTCAGACCTGAAGGCGATGCTCAAGGCCAACCTGGTTGCCGAGCGTGTGGCCATCGAGGCCTACAGCCAGATGATCGCGCTGATCGGTGACAAGGACTCCACCACCCGCCGTCTGCTCGAGGACATCCTCGCCGACGAGCAGGAACACGCTGAAGAACTGAAGGACTGGCTGGCCGACTGACGGTACGGCTGCGCCTTTTGATCATCCGTCGAATCCCACCACAACCATACTTTCACTGGAGACTCACCATGTTCATTCGCACCACACTCGCAGCCGCAGCCGCTGCCATTGCGTTGATCGCCATGCCCGGCTGCGCCGTCACGCGCGGCCAGGAAACCACTGGCGCCTACATCGACGACAGCGCGATCACCACGGCAGTAAAGGGCAAATTCGTCGAGAACAAGGATGTCGATGCGTCCTCCATCGCCGTCGAAACGCTGAACGGCACGGTCATGCTGTCGGGTTTCGCCAAGAACGCGCTCGAGAAATCGACCGCCGAAAGCCTGACCTGGAAGGTCAACGGCGTGAAGGCGGTCAAGAATCAGATCGCCGTCCGTTCCTGATCACACCACCGCGCGTGAGCGGTGCTCGCGCGCGGATCCGTCCATTCAAGTCTGAATAAAGGAAACGCCATGAACTGGGAACGCATTCAAGGCAACTGGAAACAACTGACCGGCAAGGCCAAGGAGGAATGGGGCAAGCTGACCAACGACGACTGGGACGTGGTGGCTGGTCGCCGTGAGCAGTTCGCCGGCAAGGTCCAAGAGCGCTACGGCCTGGCCAAGGACGAGGCCGAAAAGCGGATTGCGCAATGGGAACGCAAGGCCACTGACGCCTGGTTCGTCAAGGACAAGGCGTCCAACTGAGTCAAGGATGCCGATACCGCGCGCCCTGACTTGGTGAGCGCCAAGCAACTCGCGCAACGATGAGCCGGTTCGCCGGACTCATTCGCACGGGGTTCTTGTGCGCGGCGATCGGGGCGCTCGCCCCGATCGCTGCTGCCGTCGACGTGTGGATCCGATCGGCGTTCACTTCTGTCTGGCCCGAGAGGGCTGCGCCTGCGTTTCTTCAGCGCGCGCAGGGAGTTGCCGCGCATACAGCCACGGAGCCAGCTCGACAACCGTACGTGCGGCATCGCACCGACAGCGCCGCGCCAGACGACCAACCTCCTGCGGCAACTTCGCGCCATGTCCGGCTCATGCGAACTGCGATGGCGAGGCGAGGCCGACCATGGTTTTCTCCGGGCTCTTCGATCTGCAGTGGTGGGCGTATCCGTTGGTCGCGCTGGGGTTGACGCACGCCACGATCGCCGCCGTGACGATCTACCTGCATCGGCACCAGACGCATCGCGCGTTGGACCTGCACCCGAGCATCAGCCACGCATTTCGGTTCTGGCTCTGGCTCACCACTGGCATGGTGACCCGGGAGTGGGTGGCCGTCCACCGCAAGCATCACGCTCGATGCGAAACACCGCAGGATCCACACAGCCCACAAGTTTTCGGCATCGCGCGGGTGCTGTGGGGTGGCGTGTTTCTCTACGTGCGCGAATCGCGCGACCGCGAGATGGTCGGACGATACGGCCGCGGCACGCCGAACGACTGGATCGAGACCCGTCTCTATTCGCGCTGTCCCTACTGCGGCATTGTGATCATGGGTTTTGCCGACGTGGTGGCGTTTGGGGTCGGTGGGGGTTTGCTCGTCTTCGCGATTCAGATGGTCTGGATACCGTTCTGGGCGGCCGGTGTGATCAACGGGATGGGGCACTACTGGGGTTACCGCAACTACCCGGTGGAGGACGCCAGTACCAATCTCTTCCCCATCGGCGTCCTGATCGGCGGTGAGGAGTTCCACAACAACCATCATGCGCATCCGACGTCAGCGAAGCTCTCGAGTGCCTGGTACGAGTTCGACATCGGCTGGATGTACATCCGACTGCTCGAAACGCTGGGATTGGCCAGGGTCAGCAGGACGGCGCCGATACCCCAATTCAGTCTGGGCAAGACCGAATGCGACGCCGACACCTTGCAGGCCGTCATCACCCACCGCCACTACGTGCTGGCGCAATACACCCGCTCGGTCAGGAATGCATGCCGCAAGGAGATCCGGCCGACGGCTCGCCGCCGTGCGCAGCGAAGCGCGGATCGATGCGAGCTCCGCTGCCGAGTTGCTGCGCTGGTTGCGCCTGCACACCTGGCATCGAAGAGCGCGCCGACCGCTGGCGTTCGACCCGACATTGCGCAAGGCACACCTGCTGCGGACCGTCTATTCGATGCGACAGGAGCTGAGCGCGCTCTGGAGCCGATCCAGCGCTACGCGGACCGCCGACCAGTTGTTGGAGCAGCTGCGTGACTGGCGCGTCCGCGCCGAGTCAAGCGGAATCGCAGCGCTGCGCGAGTTTGCGCGCGGCTTGCCGCATCTGGTTTGAGCGCAGACTCTCAGTCGGCGCGCCAGCGCAGCAACCAACGGCGAGTGTTATTTGGCCGGCGCCGACCGGGCCGCATCGTCCGGCTTCTTGTAGTCGCCAATGGTGCCCTTGACGGGGCAGATCACGAAGGCCGGGCACTTCTTGCAGCCGACGGCCAAGGCGATGGGGCACAGCGTCATCTAGGTTCTCCTTCATGCCGCAATAGAGATTGCGAGCACTAGCCCACGCGGCGGCCGGTGATCAACTGGTACGCCACCGCGATCACGGCGACAACCAACAGCACATGCAGGAAGCCGCCAGCGGTGACGGAGGTCACCAAACCAAGAATCCAAAGAACCAGCAGTACGACTGCAATGGTGTAAAGCATGATGATCTCCTATCGAGATGCGTCCATCGAAAAGCCAAATCGCGCGAAGCTGACTCAGAGACTAGTCGCTCTGCGACGCTCAGTCTGTGCGGGGGCGCACGATGGGCATCGGCTTTGTAGGAGCCCGCTGTACTGCGCAAGGCCATCCCAATCGTGGTGGTAGCAGTCGCTGCCTGACGGCGAGCAGCCGGGCGGCAGCTGACTTGGCGATTCTGCTGGTCGCTTAGGTCAGAAACCGAGCATTGCCGCGGCGCACCACGTAGCAGGCACGGCTTCGCGAGACATCGCTATTGCAGGTTCTGGCGCGGAAGGTCCATCGTGAAAATACATCCGATCTTCGGCACGTCCCGCACCCTCAGCGCACCCCCGGAAGCCTCAACGCTCCTCTTCGCTATGGAAAGACCCAGTCCCAGGCCATTCCTGTTGTTGCCGGCCTGCGTGAACGGCTTGAACATCATCCCTACCGTTCCTGCGGGGAGTCCTCCGCAGTTGTCTTTGACGTCGACCAGGACGCGGTCCCCGTCGGCATACGCGCTCAACGTGATCTCGGTGTGCGGGTGGGTGAACTTGAACGCGTTCTGAAGCAAGTTCACCAATGCCGCCAACAGAAGCTCCCGGTTTCCTGTGACGCCGATGAGCGGGTCGACCTCGGGCACTGCAAACGCACAACCGCTGGCGTCCGCATAAAGCGAAGCGGCATGGCAGGCGTCGGCGACGAACGTCGCGAGGGAGAACGCCTCGGTCTGCACCGGCGTACCCACCGCCAGGCGCACCTCCGTCAGCGCCTGGCTCATCAGCGTTGATAGCGAAGCCAGGCTGCGCTTCAGGACGCTTCCGGTGGACCCACGAATCGGAAGTGTCCCCGACTCGAGTGCGCGAAACGCCAGCGCCGCAGTGTGCAGGTGATTCCGAAGTTCATGCACAAGAACACCCAGACGCTCGTGTTCTTCGGCGGACTGCCGGCGCGCAACAGTCGCATCCCGCTGGACGCTGAACTCGGTCACAGCGTCGGCGATCGCATTGTCCAGGCACCGGTTCAGGGTACGAAATTCATCGACTGAGAAGGGCGCGTCGCGCTCGACTGCCAGGTCTGTAATGGCCTGGCATAGGTCACCATAGTCGTGTACCACCTGGTCGACGGTGAATCCCAACTCGAGAAGTCGCTTGCCGTGCGCGGCAGCACTGACACCGATCTCGGACAACGCCGTCGCATCACCCCCGGAGGCGCCGGAGATTCTGAGGCTCTTGCCAACGTCGCCCTGCACTTCCGCCTCAAGCGTCCTCGCGAGCTGTTCCAGGAACAACGGAACGCCGTTGGCAAGCTGCTCGGCGGTGGCAGCCCTTCTAGGCCGCTGCGCGACTTTTGCCTTGCACCGCGCAATCAGATCGTCGCGGTTGTTGGACAGGAAAGCGTGCATCCGTAGACCTCTGAGGAACCTGCGGCGGCAGGCCGGTGGAACACGTCGGCGACCCAGAGTGCTCATGCCCAGCATTGGAAGACCGCCAGCCAATATGGGCTCGTTGGATCCGGAGGACTGTGCGCTGCCGCACTCAGTGGCGGTGAGCGTAGTCGTCGGTATGCTGACGACGCCAGCGGCGGGGAGCCAAGCCGATCAGCTGAAGTAGTCAGTTGCCAGCGGTGCGGCAGCCTTTCCTGGACTCGGTGGCGGTTGCCGGGAGCCACTTGAGGACGCCTTCACAGGGGCACGGCGATAATCGGGCCGTTGATTTGGCGGAATGCACCAGACGCATGCCTGCGGCTGCTCGCTTGATGGCTGCAGGTTGCCGGCGGTGATGGCAAGCGGATTGCCCCGCCGTTGCTATCTCTCATTCGCCCGCTTTGGCGCTTCCGCCCATTTGAACCGTAGTACCCTACCAAGCAGTAGCGGAAGCGCGCTTTCGGGCAGATTGGATGCAGGTGCCTCCCATGCCACATTCACGCGACAAGAATTCGAACTACAGAGGCTTGACGGTGACCGTTCGATTGACGGAATCCAGGTCGGCCGAGTCGCCGGTCCCAGTGTTCACGGCGAGCTACACGGTCACGTCAGAGGACGGCGAGCAAGGCCCTTGGCATCACTTCACCGCACTGCCGTTCGCCACGTCCGACACTGCTGTCGTATACGCGCTCAGCGAGGCTCATCGGCTCATAGATGCCCAGCGCCCGGCGCACCCCCAAGATGGCAGAAGGCCCCGTGGGCACCCGAAGGCATCTCGATAGGTTCGCTCCGGCCTGACCGGGTGCCATCTGCCAGCTGATTCGGCCGGAAGCTGGTGGTCGTCGTCCGGCGGTGCATGTGTGTGCGCGGCATCGAGGCCGTGCGAAACAAACCTCTGAAGCGTGGCTTAAGGAGACCCGCCAACTTGTTACCACCGGGCCGTTGCGTATGTACGGCATCGCACATACGCTGTACGCTCGTTCCGTCGCCGTGTGCCCGCGCGCGGTGCTTGTACGCCGGCCCATGGTGTCCGTCCTAGCCAACCGAAAGGCTGCGATGGCCCTTGCGCCCGACCCCAAGAAGAACCACCTGCTGGGTGCGCTACCAGCGGCGGACTTCCAACGCTGGCTGCCGCAGCTGGAAGCGGTGGAGATGCCGCTGGGCCACGTGCTGTACGAGTCGGGACGCACGCTGAGCCATGTGTACTTCCCAACCACGGCCATCGTCTCGCTGTTGTATGTGATGGAAAACGGCGCGTCGGCCGAAATCGCCGTGGTCGGTCATGAGGGCATCGTCGGCATCTCGCTGTTCATGGGCGGCGAATCCACGCCCAGCCGGGCCGTGGTGCAAAGCGCCGGACAGGGGCTGCGCCTGAAGTCCCACTTGATCAAGCAGGAGTTTCAACAGGCCGGGCCGGCGATGCACCTTTTGCTGCGCTACACCCAGGCTCTGATCACGCAGATGGCGCAGACGGCGGTGTGCAACCGCCACCACGCGCTGGACCAGCAGCTGTGCCGCTGGCTGCTGCTCAGCCTGGACCGGCTGCAAGGCAGCGAACTCGTGATGACGCAGGAGCTGATCGCCAACATGCTCGGCGTGCGTCGCGAAGGTGTGACCGAAGGTGCGCTCAAGCTGCAGAAACTCGGCCTGATCCGCTACTCGCGCGGCCACATCACGGTGCTCGACCGTCCAGGGTTGGAGCGGCGCACTTGCGAGTGTTATGCGGTGGTCAAGAAGGAATACGACCGCTTGTTACCCGACCGGGTCGCGGCCTAGACGCACCGCTATCGAGCCTTTCGATTCGCGGCGCACGTTGCGGGCGATTCGGGCCTGGCCTCTCTAGGCGCGAGCTGACACGCTACGCGTGCATCAGATCCGCAAGCTGCTCGCGCGCGCGAGCAAGGTCGTCCCGGGCGCGCTGCAATGACATGAACACGTTTTCCTTCGCCTGGCTGAAGTCAGCATCATCGCGCTGCTCGTGCTCTAGGTGTTTCACTCGGCGCTCGAGTCGATCGACTTGCTGGCAACCACACAGAAAGTCACTGGTATTCATTGCATTCCTCCGACGTGGAAGGCGGCAAGTGTGCCCAGGGCCGATTGAGTCTTCAGGTCGATAGCGAACAGACGCCTTGCTGCGTCCCGAGAGTCCGCTATGGGCCAAGGGCCGAATTTGCGCTGTGAACGGGATTCGGGCTCGGCGATTACTCCGCTTCCCTGGAGCATCAGGGTCACGACACGAAAAGGCGAGCCCGACTCACGTCGGGCCCTTTCGCTTGTCCCGAGTTGCTCTAGCCGGTCTGCACTTCGATACGCCGCGGTTGCGCGTGCGCCTGCTTGGGGATGCGCAGCGTCAGCACGCCGTCTTTCAGGCTGGCGTCGACTTTCGACGCGTCGAGCTCGCGGCTCAGCGTGAACGTGCGGCGGTAACGCGGGATGCGCACTTCGGCGTACACCGCTTCCAGGCCTTCGGGCGTCGACGTGACCACACGGCCTTCGATCGAGAGCGTGTCGGCCTGCACCTTCAGCTCGAGCTGGTCCTTCGGGACGCCGGGCATGTCGGCCAGCAGCGTGATGCCGGAATCGTCCTCGAACACGTCGACCGCCGGCAGCACCGCGCGCTGCAGCTCCGCATCGATATCCGATTGAACCGTGGGCTTCTTGTTGATGCTCATGGTGTCACTCCTTCACTTCAATGGTTGTGTGCGTCACTGCACGGTGATGCGTTTGGGTTGGGCCGCTTCGCGCCGCGCCACGCTGACCAGCAGCACGCCGTCTCGGTAGCTGGCGTTCACGTGCGCGGGATCCACGTCGTCGGGCAGCGCAACGGCACGCGTGAAGCGGCCCGCTGCGCGCTCGTGCGCATAGACGTTGACGCCCTTGCGCTCGCTGGGCAACGACGCCGCGCGTTCGCCGCTGATGCGCAGCACCCCGCGGTCGACCGTGACGTCGATCTTCGAGGGATCGAGCCCCGGCGCGAAGGCATAGACCTCCACGCTGTTGGGCGTGCGGCCCACGTTGATCGCCGGCAGGCCGCCGGCGGCCACCGAGCGGATGCTACTGGGCAGGCCCGAAACGCCGAATGCATCGTCAAGCTCACGACGCAGGCGCTCGAATTGTCCGAACAGGTTGCTCGGGTGGTTCAACAACGATTCGTACATGGCGAGAACCTCCACTTAGATTGGGGCGAGGGGCCCGGCTGACAGCGACGTTCCGGCTCGCTCCCCGAACATGGATGCTGACCCGGTGTTTTCAAGGGCGATTGCCACAAGCTCGCACCTGTTGTGCGCTCGGTGATCCAGCGAATGCCGCTTGCTGCCGTGCTTGACGCAGTGGCGCGATGGTCTCCTGAGCGACCAATGTGGCTTAGCGAACAGAAACGAGACCCCTCGCAGTCGCAGAGTAGCGGCTGCCGTCACAACCGGGCTCGATCATGACATCGCGCATTCGGACTTCGACTTACAAAGGCTCATCCGTTACCGTACGGTGGGAAGAGCTGAAGCGAGCCAATCCTCCAGGTAGCCTGTTCATCGCGGGCTACGCGCTCATGTCAGGCAATGGAAGGCAAACCGATTGGCTTCAATTCAACTCCCCGACCTTTCACACCCACAACACCGCTGTCGCCTACGCGCTGGGCGAGGCCCATCGGTTCATCGATTCCGCTGGAGGTACTTGCTCAGGGTCTGAAGGCGGGTAGCTTGGTGAAGATTCAAGGCGGTTGACCCACTGCGGCGTTGGCGCCGTGAGCGACAACGCAGCGTCGCTCACGCGAATGCGTCGTCTCGCGAAACGGAAATGGAATCACAAGATGAACATTCACTTGAGTGCGGGACCCCTGGTCTCATTGCTGGCAGGGATTCTGATCTTGGTCATGCCAAGGCTTCTGAACTACATCGTGGCCGTCTACTTGATCGTGATCGGCCTGATAGGCCTGTTTGGCGTCGGTGCACTTCGTTTGAGCTAGGCATTCCCCATCGCTGCGGTGCGCGCAGCCGTGGAAGTAAGACGCCCTGCCATGCCCTGCGCGATGTCAAAGACCTCCAGGATCATTCTCTTCGCCGTCATTGGACTCGTTGGCCTTCTTTTCGTTGTTGCGGCCGCACTGCGCGGCCTCGTCGACCCCAACGTCTACAAGACGAGGCTGGAAGCAAGCGCCTCCAGCGCTTTGGGGATGGAGGTCAGCGTTGCCGGCCGCCTGGCGATTGATTTCTTCCCAGGATTGCTCGTCACACTCGAGGACGTGCACTTTCGCAACCGGGCCGCGGAGGTCGTGTCCGCGAAAGAGGCCACGATTGCCATCGATCTCGTTTCCGTGCTTGCCAAGGAAATCCGGATCAAGAGCATCGTGCTCAAGCACCCGGTGATCGTCATCGAAAGGGGCCTCGACGGCCGGTTCAACTTCGAGAGGCCGCAGGAGGCCGCAGACACCTTTCCGATCATGGACTGGCCTGACGTCTCTGTCTCGGACGGATCCATCGTCTATGCGGACAAACGATTCGGAACCGAATTCCAGGGTCGGGACTGTCACCTGCAGGTGCGTCGTCTGCGGCTTGCGGGCGGGCAACACTCGAATCTCGCCAAAGGCATTTCGTTCACTGCGCAGGCCGGCTGCAGGGAGGTTCGCAAGGACGCCTTCACCGTGTCCGATTTGAAGTTCTCGGCCAACATGAACAATGGGGTGCTCGATCTGCAGCCGCTCACGACGCGTGTCTTCGACACACAAGGGTCGGGGAGTGTCCACGCGGATTTGTCGGGCCCCGTTTCGCTCTACCAGGTGGGCTACACGCTCTCGCAGTTTCCCATCGAGGCGTTCTTCAAGACGCTGTCACAGAAGAAGGTTGCGGCCGGCCGCATGGATTTCTCTGCGAACCTCTCGATGCAGGGGTCGACCGTGAACGAGATGCGGCAGAGCATGAAGGGGCAGATCTCGTTGCGTGGCAAGAACCTCACGTTGAGCGGCATCGACCTGGATCGAGACTTCGAACGGTTTGAATCCAGCCAGAACTTCAACCTTCTGGACATGGGCGCATTCTTCTTTGCCGGTCCTCTCGGCGTGGTGGTCACGAAGGGGTACAACTTTGCGAGCATCGCGCAGGCTCAAGGCGGCAGCAGTGAGATTCAGACGCTGGTCTCCGACTGGAAAGTCGAGCGCGGCCTGGCGCAGGCGCGCGACGTGGCCATGGCGACCAAGGAGAACCGGATCGCCCTTCAGGGCAGGCTCGATTTCGTCAACCACCAGTTTGATGAGGTGACGATGGCGATGGTCGACCCCGAAGGGTTGTGTCAGGGTGCAGCAGAAGATCAGCGGCACGTTCCAGAACCCTGTGGTGGAGAAACCCAACATCGTCATGTCCCTTGCCGGACCTGCGCTCAGGTTGCTGAAGCAGGGCGGCGACCTGCTGAGCGGCGGACACTGCGACGTGTTTTACGCTGGCTCGGTCGCTGCGCCGACATGACTTTGTCGGCGAGCTTCGGTTCGGGCTTCGATCAGCGGCGAACGCGAACGCGGAATATTCGCCAACCTGCAACGACCGGAGCGGGATGGCGGCTGCGAATGACCGGTCGGCGTAGGATTTCATGAGTCATGGTGTACGCCAGCGCACAGTGCTGCGGCTCGAATGCGAGCACGCTCGATGGGTTCCGAGACCTCCGCTGTGAAGCATGTGAACGCGGCGGTGATCGGCGCTATCGCGCCAGTTTGCGTCGCAAGCTCCGGGGCGCAGGTGCGGTGTCGGCCAATCTGGCCGCGAAGAGGAAGACCTTAGGGATTCTGATGTGTTTGAGAGTTCTGAATGGGGTCTCACGCGGATTCAGATGTCCGCGCTGCAGCGGTTCTGTATGCCGCATCAGGCGCCGTCTGGTTGATCGGATAGTCAGCCTATTCACACCAGTCCGCCGATACCACTGCTCAAACTACTGTGGATGGGAAGCCAATTTGCGCGATGTGAGTGTTGCCCCTCGGTCTCCACCTAACGCGAAACGCACGAAATCTTGATTAGAGGATCGCCAGCGCGTCTTCGCTCTTCAGTTGATCGAGATCACCCTGGGCCTTCCCAGGGTTGCACCGATCGTCCCTTCATCGGCAAGGCTCGGCGACACGAAATCGAGCGTCATCACGTCAGCCAGCCTGACGCAAGAGCCTGGACGGATCGGCAGTTCCTGGTCACGCTGCATCGCCACCCCGTCGACCTCGGTCGATTGGCTGGTCAAGGCTTTCAGCAGATAGCCGTCGGGGTGAGCGCGCAGCTCGAAGTGGCGCCGGCTCACTTGCCTGGCCACCAATGCGTCGGGTAGGCCGAGTGCCACATCATTGGCGGTCGTCCGGTCCACCTGCTCGCCGCGGCCAAAGCACACCGTGTCTTGCGTTGGCAGCACGATGCGCTCGCCCGATTCACGAATCACAACCTGGCTCGGAAACCGCACCGGATCACGCCAGAGCAGCGCCATCAGCTCGACGCTGCGCGTTATGCCTTTCAGGTTCACCTGCCCGAGCGGCCGGCATAGACGGCGCAGGTCCAGGCTCAGTTCCTGAACAGATCGCGTGACAGTCGGATCTCGCTCGCCCGCGCGGTAGCGACCAGTCGCGCGCACAGGTTGACTGCGTCGCCGGTGACTTGCACGCCGTCGGTCAGCACATGACCCCAGTGCAAGCCGACGCGCACGCTCAGCTGGTGCGGCCGCGGCCGGTTCACGTTTTCGTGCGTGATCCGGTTCTGCAGTGCCATCATCGCCTGCACCGCTGCACCGGCCGATGCAAAGCAGGCAAACGCGCCGTCGCCGGCAGTGTCGACGACGCGCCCGAGGTTCGCCCCGGTGCCCGTGGCCATGCTTTGCTCGAGCAGGTCGAAGTGCAAATGCTGCAGCCGTTGCCCAGCTTCGTCGCCGAAGTGGGTGAAGTACGCGCTCGATTCGACGATGTCGGTGAAGGCCAGGGCTGCCAGGCGCTCGAATCGGCGCGCCAGCTCCTGAGACAGCGCAGTCTGATGACGGATGATTTCTTTCATCGTCATGCTGGAGACGTCAAACGTAGGCATCATGCAACGGGTCATTCGCGCGAAGTGGCAGGCCTCAAGATGCGCGAGGCCTTGAAGGCATCCTCATGAGCGCGCCCGCCAAGAGCGAAATGGAACCACCGGGCAGCATCGAGGCATTCGCCTCGCCCGTCTGTACACGACCGCACGGACCACCCTGCATGCGCTGCACGGTGCTGGACAATAGCCGGCGGCGCAGACAACGGCGTACGGGGTCGGTCGCGCCGCGCCGATACTGACCACGAGTCAGACGCGACCGGGCAAGGTATGTGGGCGGCCGAACGGTGGCGAGACGCAGTTAGGGGCAGAGTCCACGCTGCCACCTACTACCTCTGGTGAATCATGATGTCACACGACAGGAAGTCGCAGTACCGAGGTTCGGCCGTGACCGTCCGTTGGAAGGAATCGAAGCCGACCACATCACCGGGCAGGGTGTTCACGGCGGGCTACATGCTCACGTCAGCGAGCGGCAAGAAGACTGATTGGCGCAATTTCGCCACGCTGCTGTTCCACACATCCGACACCGCCGTCGCTCATGCGCTCGGGGAGGCTTATCGGTTCATAGATGGCCAGCTAGCCGGCAGTCGTCACAGTAAGGAAGCGAGCGGGCCGGAGTAGGTGCAGACCTTAACTAGAACACCAGCTGTTTTAAGGAATAAAGTAAAATATAATTACATATAGTATTCAAATGACTAAATAGAAACATGTTTAAAAAACTGTATCGTAGAATAAAGGTTTTATATCAAAACCTAAAAAGGGCTGATTATCTGTTTTATAAGGGAGTAAATTATTCTTGTCCTGTTTGTAATACAGGTTTTAACCGGCTTAAACCATACAAAGGCGAGTATTATATTAAAGGCAAACGTATCGACCATGCAACACAAAATTATTTTTGCCCCAAATGTGGGAGTGGTATAAGGCATAGACTGGTAATGGGCTTTTTAAAAGAAAAGCCGGAATTAATACAAAATATAACCAGCTTATTGCATTTTGCCCCCGAAGCTAGTATTTCGAAATATTTAGAAAGTCTTAAAAAAATTAACTACATCAAAGCAGATATCGATCCTGGTAAATTGCCAGATACCATTAAGCTCGATATCACTAAAATTGACATGGATGATCAACATGTCGATGCAATAATTTGCATACATGTACTGGAACATATATCAAACGATCTGCAGGCAATTCAAGAATTATACCGGGTGTTAAAAAACGGTGGGTGGTTACTGTTGGCTTTGCCTGTTTATGGCGAAAAAACATATGAAATAGACGGTTTAACAGCTGATGAAAGGAAAAAACAATATGGTATAGATGATCATATGCGTTTAAACGGTTTGGACTTAAAAGTTAAATTGGAAAAAGCTGGATTTAACGTGAACATTGTTTCTACAAATGATCTGAAAGGTAATTACTTTGATCTGACTCAAAAAACTCCACATTCAGAAAGCGATAAATATTTATTCTTCTGTACTAGGTGATGCCCCTATGACGCAGCCAGGTCGGCCACCGCCAGCGCCGTCATGTTGACCACGCGGCGCACCGTGGCGCTGGGCGTCAGCACGTGCGCAGGCTTGGCCGCGCCGAGCAGCACCGGCCCGATCGTGATGCCGTGGCCACCGGTCATCTTCAGCACGTTGAACAGGATGTTGGCCGCGTCGAGGTTGGGCAGCACCAGCAGGTTGGCGTCGCCGGTGAGCGTGCTGCCCGGCAGGTAGCCGCTGGCGCACGCGATTCCGACAACGCGGCATCGCCCTGCATCTCGCCGTCGCACGGGATCTGCGGCGCCCGCGCGACGAACAGATCGCGCGCCGCACGCATGCGCCTGGCGCTGGCCCGCTGGCTGCTGCCGAACACGCTGTGCGACAAGAACGCCACGCGCGGCGGGATGCCGAAGCGCTGCATCGCGCCGGCCGCGGTGAGCGCGATGTCGGCCAGCTCCTCGGCGCTCGGCTCCTCGTTGACGAAGGTGTCGGTGAGAAACAGCGTGTGCTGCGGCAGCATCAACGCGTTCACGGTGGCGAGCGTGCGCGCGCCGGGCGCCAGGCCGATCACGCTGCGCACGTGCTCCAGGTGATGGTCGAAGCGGCCCACCAGCCCGCACAGCATCGCGTCGGCCTCGCCGCGGCGCAGCATCAGCGCCGAGATCAGCGTGGTGCTGCGCCGCACCGCGGCCTTGGCGGCCTCGGGCGTGATGCCTTCGCGGCCCATCAGCTGGGCGTACAGCTCCCAGTACTCGCGAAAGCGCGGGTCGTTCTCGGGGTCGACCAGCGTGAAGTCGCGCCCCGGCGCCAGGCGCAGCGACGCACGCTCGATGCGCATCTTCACCACCTCGGGCCGGCCCACCAGGATGGGCTTGGCAAGGCCTTCGTCGAGCACCACCTGCACCGCGCGCAGCACACGCTCGTCCTCGCCTTCGGCGTACACCACACGGGCTGGTTTGGCCTTGGCGGCCGCGAACACCGGCCGCATCAGCATGCCGGTCTGGTAGACGTACCGGGTCAGGCTCTGGCGGTAGGCTTCGAGGTCGGCGATCGGCCGCGTGGCCACACCCGACTCGGCCGCCGCCTTGGCCACCGCCGGCGCGATGCGCAGGATCAGGCGCGAGTCGAACGGCGTCGGGATGATGTAGTCGGGCCCGAAGCGCAGCTCCTGGCCGGCATAGGCACCGGCCACCTCGTCGCTGATCTCGGCCTTGGCCAGCGCGGCGATCTCGCGCACCGCGGCGAGCTTCATCGCCTCGGTGATCTTGGTGGCCCCGCAATCCAGCGCGCCGCGAAAGATGTACGGGAAGCACAGCACGTTGTTGACCTGGTTCGGGTAGTCGCTGCGCCCGGTGGCCACGATGCAGTCGGGCCGCGCGGCGCGCGCCAGCCTCGGGCCGGATCTCGGGCTCGGGGTTGGCGAGCGCGAGGATGAGCGGCTGCCTGGCCATCGTCTTCACCATCTCGGCGCTGAGCACGCCGGCGGCGCTGCAGCCGAGGAACACGTCGGCATCTTTCACCACGTCGGCCAGCGTGCGCGCCTCGGTCTTCTGGCAGTAGCGCAGCTTGCTCTCGTCCAGGTGCGCGAAGTCGTCGCGGCCGGCGCGTACCACGCCCTTGCTGTCGACGATGAAGATGCGCTCGCGCTTGACGCCGAGGCCGACGAACACGTCGAGGCAGGCGATCGCCGCCGCGCCGGCGCCCGACACCGCGATCTTGACGGCGCCGATGTCCTTGCCCACCAGCTCCAGGCCGTTGAGCAGCGCCGCGGCGCTGATGATCGCGGTGCCGTGCTGGTCGTCGTGGAACACCGGGATGTTCATGCGCTCGCGCAGCTTGCGTCTCGATCGTGAAGCACTCCGGCGCCTTGATGTCTTCGAGGTTGACGCCGCCCAGCGTCGGCTCGAGCGCGGCGACGATGTCGACCAGCTTGTCGGGGTCCTTCTCGGCCAGCTCGATGTCGAACACGTCGATGCCGGCGAACTTCTTGAACAGGCAGCCCTTGCCCTCCATCACCGGCTTGCCGGCCAGCGGGCCGATGTCGCCCAGGCCCAGCACCGCGGTGCCGTTGGTGATCACGCCCACCAGGTTGGAGCGGCTGGTGTACTCGGCGGCGAGCGTCGGGTCGTCGGCGATCGCCAGGCAGGCATAGGCCACGCCGGGCGAATAGGCGAGCGACAGGTCGCGCTGGTTCGACAGCGGCTTGGTCGGCGTGATCGAGATCTTGCCGCGCACCGGCTGGCGGTGATAGTCGAGCGCGGCCTCGCGCAGCGCCTGCTCGGCGGGGCTCAGCTGCTTGTCGCGACCTGTGGGCTCAGCCATGACGGTCTCCTCGGCATCGGGGCAGAGAGATTACCGCTGAATGGCGCAGCTTTCGATCCGCATCCGCAGCCGAGACGGCTGCGACCTATGATGCATGCGCCGCCCGGAGAACCGAGACCAGCCGCCTCATGACGTCGCGAGCCCCATCCATCGCCGTCCACCGGCGCCAGCGTCGCGCGCTGGCGCGCGACCTTTGTCGACGCCGTGCCGGCGCTGGCCGATCTGTTCGAGCGTCTGCACCGCGCCGACGACCCGCCGCTGCAGGTGAACCAACAGCCCGACGTGAAGCCGGACGAGTTGCCTGCCCTCCTCGACGGTGCGCCGATCGTGATCATCGACCACACGCATTTGCCGACGGCGGTCGCGGCGCGCTGCCGAGGTCTGCGAGCACGTCGTGTTCCTCGGCACCGGCGCGCGCAGCTACATGGACCCCGAGGCGCTGGCCACGCTCGGCATCACGGTCCACACGATCAAGGGTTACGGCGACACCGCGGTGGCCGAGTGCGCGTTCGCGCTGATGTGGGCCGCCGCCCGCGGGCTCGCCACGATGGACCGCGCGCTGCGCGAGGGCCGCTGGCAACGCACCGACGGCATGCAGCTGCGCGGCAAGACGCTGGGATTGATCGGCTTCGGCGGCATCGCGCAGGAAGTGGCCCGCCTGGCGCTCGGCGCCGGCATGCGCGTCGTGGCGTGGAATCGCACGCCGCGCGATCATGCAGGCGTCGAGTTCGTCGGCATCGACACACTGCTGGCCACCAGTCACGTGGTGTCACTGCACCTGCTGCTGACCGACCAGACGCGCGGCTTCCTGTCGCGCGAGCGCTTGGCGGCGATGCGCGACGGCGCCATCCTCGTCAACACCGCGCGCGGGGCGCTGCTGGACGAAACAGCGCTCGTCGACGCGCTCACCTCGGGCAAGCTCGCACACGCCGGCCTCGACGTCTTCACGGTCGAGCCGCTGCCGGCGCAGCACCCATTCACCACCTTGCCGAACGTCACGCTGTCGGCACACTCGGCCTTTCGCACGCCCGAAGCCAGCAGCAACCTGGTCGAGGCCGCGCTCGCGCATTGCCGGCGCATCGCGGCGGACGATGGAGAAGCTCGATGAAGCCAACCCGATCGCTTGCTCGATGGCTTGCCGCGCTCGTCGCGGCCGTGGTGTGGACGGCGGGCACGGCCAGCGCCGCCGAGGTGCACGTCATGATCTCGGCCGGCTTCTACGGGGTCTATGCCGAGCTCGGCCCGGCGTTCGAGCGCGCGAGCGGGCATCGCCTCGTCACGACACGCGGCCCTTCGATGGGCGACTCGCCCGAGGCGATCCCCGCCCGCCTGGCACGCGGCGAGCACGGCAGACGTCGTGATCATGGATGGCGCAGCCGCCGACGAGCTGGGCCAGCGCGGGCTCGTGCGACCCGACAGCAAGACCGAGCTCGCCCGATCGTTGATCGGCATGGTGGTGCGCGCCGGCGCCGCCAAGCCGGACATCGGCAGCGTCGAGGCGCTGCGCAGCACGCTGCTGGCGGCGCAATCGATCGCCTACTCCGACAGCGGCAGCGGCAGATACCTGTCGACCACGTTGTTTCCGAAGCTCGGCATCGCGGAGCAGGTCGCGGGCAAGAGCCGCAAGGTGCGCGGGCCACCGTCCGGCGAGCCGGTGGCCGCGGTCGTCGCGCGGGGCGAGGCGCAGATCGGCTTCCAACAGGTGGCCGAGCTGATCCACGTGCCCGGGATCACGTTCGTCGGCACCATACCCGCCGAGGTGCAGCCGGTCACGTTCTTCGCGGGAGCGATCACCGCGTCGGCGCGGCAGCCCGAGGCGGCGCGGGCGCTGCTTCGCTTGCTCGCATCGCCCGAGGCGGCGCCGGTCATCACCAAGGCCGGGTTGACGCCCATTGCCGGGCGGTAGTTCAGGCGCCCTACCAGCCCCCGCCCGCGAGCCACTGCTCCAGCAACTCGAGGTTGTCGACGCCGAAGAACGGCTCGCCGTCGACGATGAAGAACGGCGAGCCGAACGCCCCGGCGGCGATCGCGGCGTCGACCTCGGCGCGCAGCAGCGTCGCCGCCGCGGCATCGGACAAGCCCGCATCCACCGTGGCGGCCGGCACGCCGGCCTGCAGCGCCACCTCGCGCAGCGCCGCCGGATCGTCCATCGCGCGGCCCTGGGCCCAGTAGGCATCGAAGATCGCCTGTGCCACCGGCTTGGCGTGTGCGGGTGCGTGCACGCGCAGCCACGCGAACAAGCGCCCTGCCGGCAACGGGTGCATCGGCGGAGCCGACGGGTCGCGCGCCAGCGACACGCCGTGCCGGCGCAGGTAGCGCGCGATCTGCCGCGCGGCGTAGGGCCCTTTGAGCGGCGTCTGCGGCACCGGCGGCAGCCCCATCACCTTGAGCACCGTCACACCCACCAGCAGCGGGTGCCAGTCCACCGTGCGCCCGTGACGCGCCGCGATCTCATCGATGCGCAAGCTGGCCAGGTAGCCGAACGGCGAGATGAAGTCGAACCAGAACTGCAGCGCCGGTTTCAATCGAGCTCCCACGCCAGCGCGAACCCGGCCATCACCTGCCGCAGCGCTGCGCGCAGGTCGCTGCCGGCATCGCTGCCGCCTGCCGCACCGTTGAAGCGCATCACGAGCTGGCCGCCGCGATCCTCGCCCTGCACTTGCACGCGGCTTGCGAGACCGGCACGCTGCAGGCGATCACGCAGCACGCGCTCGGTCGCGCGCAATCGCAACGCCGGCTTGTAGACCTTGCCGATCGCCGTCAGCGGCAGCGCGGGCAGGCACTCGATGCGCTTGGGCACCGCCGCACGCTCGGGAATGTGCGGCGTCGCGAAGGCCAGCAGTTCGGCCTCGTCGAATGCGGCGCCGGGTTGGACCACCACGAAGGCCACCGGCAACTCGCCGGCGTACTCGTCGGGCTCGCCGACCGCCGCCGCCAGCACGACGCTCGGGTGCTGCAGCAGCGCCTCCTCGATGACACCGGGGTCGATGTTGTGCGCGCCGCGGATGATCACGTCCTTCGCGCGGCCGGTGACGAAGACGCGGCCCTGCGCATCGACCTCGCCGATGTCGCCGGTGACGAGCCACTCGCCCTCGAAGCTGCCGGCGTTGCGCTGCGCGTCGGTGTAGCCGGGCCCGACGTTCGGCCCGCGCAGGCGCAGCACGCCG
Organism: uncultured beta proteobacterium; assembly: GCA_963827645.1. Lineage (GTDB taxonomy): Bacteria > Pseudomonadota > Gammaproteobacteria > Burkholderiales > Burkholderiaceae_C > JAEUPI01. The sequence continues at coordinate 37,346 of CAWHBZ010000046.1, forward strand.
TCGCCGTCGACCCGCACTTCGCTGAACGGCAGCGGCAGGCCGCACGATCCGGGCGTGCGCGGCGCGCGCGCGGGCTCGATCGCGATCACGCCCGCGCATTCGGTCATGCCCAGGATGTTGCGCACCGGCACGCCGATCTCGGCTTCGAAGCGGTTGGCCAGCTCGGTGGGCAGCGGCGAGCCGCCGGTCAGACCCAGGCGCACGCCCCGCGCATCGGCGCCCGAGCGCGGCGCGGCGAGCAGCGCGCTCATCACCGTCGGCACCATCGCCAGCAGCGTGACGCCGCGCTCGCGGATCACGCTCCAGGCGCGCGCGACGAAGGCCGCATCGCGAAAGCCGGCAGGCGGCGGCAACACCACCTCGGCCCCCGACAGCAACATCGACAGGCCGTAGACGAAGGCACCGGCAACGTGGAACAACGGAAAGCCGTTCAGGATGACGTCGTGTTCGGTGCTGTCGTACAGCCGCGCCGCACCCCACGCCGCATGCAGCTGGTTGGCATGCGTGTGCTGCGCGAGTTTCGGCAGCCCGGTGGTGCCGCCGGTGTGAAAGAGCGCAGCGATGCCGTCGGGCACGGCCGGGACCTCGAACGCGAGCGAGTCGCCCGGCTGCAGCGCGCGCTCGGCATCGAAGTCCAGGCGACCATCGGACGCGCGCCCGACGGTGAGCACCGCACGCAGCGTTGGGCACGACGGTCGCAGACGCAGCACCCGCGCACCGATGTCGCCCGCTGCGTGGCCGGGCGCCAGCGTCACGACGAGGTTGACCTGCGCCGCGTTGAGCAACGCCGCCAGGTGCTCATCGGTCAGCGCGTGGTTGATCGGGCACGCGATGCCTGCGGTCTCGGCACCCCACAGCGCGAACCAGGCTTCGGGCAATGGTGGCAGCAGCAGTGCCACGCGAGGTGTGTCGCCATCGACGAGCGCCCGAAACAGGTTGGCGCTGCGCCGGATCTCGGCCAGCAGTTCGCGATAGGTCCAGCGGCGAGGTGACGCGTCGTCGGCAGCGGCCAGCGCAGTCAGCGCCGGCCGACCCGGGTGGCGCGCAGCGACGTCGGCCAACGCGTCGATGATGCGGTCGAAACGCATCCAACCGCGCAGGCCGTCGCGCTCGATGGCGCGCAAGTCGTCGAGGGTGGCGATGGTGGCCGGCTTCATCGGCGGGGTTGTATCACCCCCGCTCAGCGAGGAGCCCGGGTAGACCAAGTGCGCAGCGGCCACCACCCCGGCGAAACCCTCGCCGATGAACGCGAACTTCACGTGATGGCTGCAACGGGCACACGACTTGCTCGGCATGCGACGGTCCATTAGGCCATGCGCAGCCGGCCCTTGAGCTGCAGATACTGGTCGTTGCCGTCGGTACGCGAGAGTTTGTCGCGCTCTTCGAGTCACTTGCGATGCAGCGCGGTTTTGTCGTGCGCGCATGCCGTCAAACGTTACTTTCTAGCTGCTTGCGGCTATCACAACCGCTTATAGCCACCCAAGAAAACGGTAGTACCACCGCGGTCAGGGCCGCCGTAGGCTCGTCGATCAGGACGAGGACCGCTGCATGGATCGACGTGCAGCGGCGCACAAGGAGACAAACATGCATCTGTTCACCCAAGCCGCGTGTGCGCTGCTGGCCAGCGCAGCTTTGGTCGACGCTGCATGCGCGCAGGGCTGGCCCGCCAAGCCGGTGCGCGTGGTGGTGGCGTTCACCGCAGGCGGCACCACCGACATCCTGGCGCGCAGCATCGGCCAGCAGCTCAGCGAAAAACTCAAGCAGCCTTTCGTCATCGACAACAAGCCCGGCGCCGGCGGCAACCTAGGCACCGAGTTGGTGGTGCGCTCGGCACCCGATGGCTACACGCTGATGGTCAACTCGGTGGGGCCGATCGCCGTCAACCCCACGCTGTACCCGAAGCTGCCCTACAACCCGCTGGCCGAGCTGGTGCCGGTCGTGCTGATCGCCGACGTGCCCAACGTGCTGGTGCTGCACTCTTCGGTGCCGGCCAAGACATTCGATGAGTTCCTCGCCTACGCCCGCGCGAACCCCGGCAAGCTGAACTACGCGTCCACCGGCATCGGCACCTCGGCGCACCTGTCGGGTTTTCTGCTCACCAAGCGCGCCGGCATCGAGGCCACGCACGTGCCGTACAAAGGAGCCGAAGCACTGCGCGACCTGCTGGCCGGACAGAGTGCAGTTCATGTTCGCGACGATTCCCTCGGTGATCGCGCACATCCAGAGCGGCGCGCTGAAACCCGTGGCGGTCAGCAGCGCCAAACGCTCGCGTTCGTTGCCCGACGTGCCGACCGTGGCCGACAGCGGCTTTCCCGGCTTCGAGGCCGGTTCGTGGTTCGGCTACTTCGCGCCCAAGGGCACGCCGGCCGAGGTGATCACCACGCTGAACAAGGCCGTCAACGAGATCATCGGCGTGCCGACGATGGAAGCGCAGCTCGTCAAGGAGGGCGCCGATCCGGCCGGCGGCACGCCCGAGCAGTTCTCACAGTTCGTGCAGCGCGAGTACGACAAGTGGCGGCTCGTCGTGCGCGAGTCCGGTGCGACAGCGGAGTGAGACACTGAGATGTCGCCCTCCTCACGCCAACCAGGTTCGCTGCCTCCCGCAGCGGCGCCCAGTCGGCCTGGCAGCGGCCCTGCGCCGACTGAGCTGCACGTGGTCGAACAAGCGGCCCGCTTCGCGCAGGACTTTCGTGCTCGCGAGATCGCACCGCGGCTGCTGCACCACGCCAAGCGCGCGCTCGTCGATTGGCATGCGGCCGTGCTGCCCGGCGCGGTGCTGCCGCCGGCCACGTTGCTGGAGCGCGCGCTCGGCGACGAGCTCGGCCACGGCGCGGCGCGTCTGGCGCTCGGCCAGCACGCCACGGCCCGCGCCGCGGCGCTGATCAACGGCACCGCCGCGCACACCGCCGAGGTGGACGACATCTATCGCGATGCGATCTACCACCCGGGCGCACCGACGATCGCGGCAGCCTTGGCCTTGGTGCAGGCGCGTGGGCTGTCGGGGCTGGCGTTGCTGCGCGCGGTGATCGTCGGCTACGAGGTGTCCACCCGCATCGGCGCGACCATGGGCCGCGTGCACTACGCCTTCTGGCACAGCACCGGCACCATCGGTTGTTTTGGCGCCGCCGCCGCTGCGGCCGAAGTGCTCGAACTCGACGCCACGCGGTTCGCGCACGCGCTGGCCACGGCGGCGACATGCGCGGCGGGGTTGCAGCAGGCCTTTCGCAGCGACTCGATGTCCAAGCCGTTGCACGCGGGGCGCGCTGCCGAGGCCGGTGTCACCGCGGCGCTGGCTGCGGCCGCCGGGGTGACCGGCGCCCTCGACGTGCTGGAGGGCGAAGCCGGTTTCGGCCACGCGATGGGGGTGTCGCCCGACTGGTCGCATTGCATGGCCACGCTGGGCCACGAGTTCCACATCGCCGGCATGACCTTCAAGAACCACGCGTGTTGCGGCCATACCTTTGCCGCGATCGACGGTGCGCTGGCATTGCGTTCGCGCCTGGCGGCGGCCGTGGCCGACATCGAGGCGGTGCGCATCGACACTTACGCCGAGGCACTGCACGTGGCCGGCCATGCGGCGCCGCGCACTGCCGCCGAGGCGCAGTTTTCGCTGCCCTATGTCGTGGCGACGGCACTGCTGCACGGCCAGGTGCGGCTCGCCGCCTTCACGCCGCAGCGGCTCGCGGATCCGCGCACGCGCGAGCTGATGGCACGCATCACGCTGGGCATCGACTCCGAACTCGACGCCGCCTTCCCGCGCAAGCGCGCGGCACGCGTGTCGATCCGCCTGCGCAACGGCCGCAGCGAGACCGTGCTGCAACCCACGCGCAAGGGCGACCCCGACGCGCCGCTCAGCGATGCCGAACTGGACGACAAGTTCCTCGAGCTGGCCGCGCCCATCATCGGCGACTTGTCGGCCTATGCGTTGCTGGGCCGGCTCTGGCAAATGGACAGCCTGCCGGAGTTCGGCGGCGTCGCAGCCGCTTGATCTGGCGCACGCCGCCTTCACCGCACAACCCCGCGCATGAACACCTCGGAAGTCATCATCCAGTACCTGGCGCATGCCGGCATCGGCCATCTGTTCGGCTACCCGGGCGATCCGACGGTCGAGTTTCTCGAGGCCGCGCGCCGCGCCGAGATGCAGTTCGTGCTCGGCACGCGCGAAGGCACGGCCGGCCTGATGGCCGAGGCCTATGGCCAGCTCACCGGCCGGCCCGGCGTGTGCGTGTCGACGCTCGGCCCGGGCTCGACCAACCTGGTCAATGCCGTGGCCAGTGCGTGGCTCGACCGCGTGCCGATGATTGCGATCTCGGGCCAGATCGAGACCAAACGCGAGCCGACGTTCACGCACCAGGTGATCGACCACCAGACATTGTTCAAGCCGATCGCCAAGTGGGCCGCCGCGGTGCAGCCGCATACGGTGGGCGCGATCATGCGGCGCGCGCTGCGCACCGCGATGGCCGAGCGGCCGGGGCCGGTGCACCTCACCACCGCCGCCGACGTGGTGGGCGCCACGGCGAGCGACGCCGACAATCGTGCTGCCGCCGCTGGCGGCGCTGCGCTCGACGCAGATGTTTGCGGTCAGCGGAGTGCAGGCCGACCCGGTGCGCCGCCTGCAGGCCGCACGCCGGCCGATGATCCTGGCGGGCCACTCCGCGGTGTGGAGCGGCGCCGGCGATGCATTGCAACGATTGGCCGAGACGCTGAGCTGCCCGCTGGTGGTGGCGCCGATGGCCAAGGGCATCGTGCCCGAGACGCATGCGCTGTATGCCGGCACGCTCGACATGGCGTGCAACGGCTTCGTGTGGGACTTTCTGCGGGGCGCCGACCTGCTGCTGGCCATCGGCTTCGATGCGGTGGAGCTGATCAAGCCGTGGTCGCTCGCCGTGCCGACGATCCACATCGACACCGTGCCCAACACCGACCAGGTGTTCGGCGCCGAGATCGAGATCGTCGGCGACATCGCGGCGATCCTGCACGCCATCGCCGATGCGGCCCCGAGCGGCGCGCGCTGGACACACGCCGAGATCGCCGCCCACCGCGCACGCCTGCGCGAGCTCTACGGCGCCGGGCGCGTGGCCGGTCGCCTGAACCCGAGCGACGTGGTCGACGTGGTGCGCGCGGCGATGCCCGCCGACACGATCGTCAGCACCGACGTCGGCTCGCACAAGCTGCTGGTCGGGCAAGGCTGGACCACGCACTCGCCGCGAGGCCTGTTGATGAGCAACGGCCTGTCGTCGATGGGCTTCTCGCTGCCGGCGGCGATGACCGCCAAGCTGCTGCACCCCGAGCGGCCGGTGGTCTGCTTCACCGGCGACGGCGGCCTGGCGATGGTGCAAGGCGAGTTGCGCACCGCGGCCACGCTGAAGCTGGCGCCGCTGGTCGTGGTGTTCTGCGACAACAGCCTGAACCGCATCGAACTCAAGCAGGCGGCGCGCCGCTACCCGAGCTGGGGCACCCGCATCGAAGCGACCGACATCGCGCTGCTGGCGCAGTCGATGGGCTGCGACGGCATCAACGTCGACAGCGCGCGGGCGCTCGAAGCGGCGCTCGCTGCGCCGCGTTCGACCGACCGGCCGCTGGTGATCGGCGCGACGATCGATCCGGCGCAGTACGCGGCGCAGTTCTGAAGCCTGCCGGGTGCTGGCGCCAGACCTCTCGCCGCTGCGCTTTCAGCGCCGAACTTCGAAGATCAGGTTGAACGGCGTTTCGGCGGCGCGCTTGAAGTGCGTGAAGCCGGCCTTGCGAAAGACGTCTTCCAGCCGCTTGGGCCCTGCCTGTGCCCCGAGCACGAGCTTGCCGCCTTCGGAAATCGCGTGCGCGCAGCAGATCACTGACGAGCCGCCGTAGTAGAGCTGCCCCACCGTCGACAGGTTGTCTTCGGTGCGGTCGTGCGCGAACGGCTCCACCAGCAGCACGGTGCCGCCCGGTGCCAGCGTCGCGGCCGCATGGCGCGCCGCGGCCACCGGGTCGCCGAGGTCGTGCAGCGTGTCGAAGAAGCAGATCAGGCCGTAGCGGTGGTCGGGATAGGTCTCGGCGCGCGCGATCGAGAAGTCGGCGCGACGCATCACGCCGGCCTCGGCGGCGTTGCGGCGCGCCGCGTCGATCGACGCACCGTGGGTGTCGAAGCCGTAGAAGCGCGAGTTCGGAAACGCCTGCGCCATCAGCAAGGTCGAGTGGCCGTGGCCGCAGCCGACGTCAGCCACCGCGATGCCGGCCTGCAACTGCTCGACCACGCCGTCGAGCGCCGGCAGCCACTGCGGCACCAGGCTGGCGCGGTAGCCGTTGCGGTAGAACGCGGCCACGCCGCAGGCCATGCGCGCGTCGTGCTCGCTCCAGGCCACGCCGCCGCCGCTGCGAAACGCTTCGAGCGTCTTGGGCTCGTCGGCCCACATCGCGGCGGGCATGTTCCACGCCGGCGGGATGTATGCGGGGCTGTCCTCGTCGGCCAGCACCATCGCCTGCTCGGGCGACATCTCGTAGGTGTCGCTGACCGCGTGGTAGCCGAGGTAGCCGCCGGCGGCTTGTTGATTCAGCCACTCGCGCACATAACGTTCGGCGCAACCGGCGCGCTGCGCCAGCTCCTTGGCGCTCAACGGCCCGGCGTAGGCCAGCGCCTGGTACAGGCCGAGCTTGCTGCCCAGGCTCACCATCACGCCGTTGTAGGCGGCGGCGATGTCGCCGACGGCGCGCATGGCGAAGGCTTCGAGCTTGGCTTGGTCGATCACGGGGGCGTCCATGGTGTGTCCTCTCTGGTTGGTGTGACTATCAGTGCAGCGGCGCGAGCGCCTCGGCCACCGCCTGGCCGACACCGCGGCCCTGGCGGCGCCCATCCTTGATGGCGTGGCGGAAATGGATGCCGGCGTACAGGCGCGACATGCCGTTTTCCTCGGCAGCCTGCGAGAAACCGCGGTACTGGCGCGTCACGCCCGGCAGCGTCAGGCTGGTCATGCCGTAGCGCACCTTGTCGCCGAACAGCTCGATCAGCACCTCGGCAGCGGCCCAACCGAGCACCGTGTGCGTCGACGGGTAGTCGGGCACCGGCGGCGTCGCGAGCAGCGGCTGCCATGCGGGGTCGGCGTCGGTCAGCGGGTTGCCGTCGCTGGCGGCGGCATGGATCGCCGTCAGCGGGCGCCAGAAGCGGTGCTTGTACTTCTCGTCGAAGCCGGCGATGAAGCCGTCGGCCATCGCGAAGTGCAGCAGCGCGAACGCACGCGCCGCCTCCCAGGCATCGAGGCCACGCTGGCGCGCCACCGTGTTGGCGATGCGGTTCCAGCCGAGCGGCGAGTCTTCGTACCAGAACTTCGCGATCTGCGTTTGCTCCGGCGTGCGCGTCTTGCTGAAGAGGTGCCCGATGTCTTTCACGCCTGCGAGGTCGCGCGCATACGACGCGCTGGCCAGCGCCTGCGGTCCGTCGAGCGCGTGCTCGCGCAGGTCGATGACGAAAGGCCGCACGCGCCCCCAGCCGGGCTGTGCCGCGAAGTCGAACGGCGCGGTGAACTGGTACTCGCCGGCACCCGGGCGCGGCGTGTAGGCCGGTTGCGCGGCCGTGTCGGCACCGTCGCCTTGCCGGCGGCTGATCGTCGCTGCGGCGGCAGCCTGGCCGGTGGCGATGCCCGCGGCTTTGGCCGGCCCGTCGCGCAGGCTCGCGAGCGCGCTGCGATACGCAGCCTCGACGATCACCGCCTGCGTGGGCACGAGTTGGACGAGCACTTCGCGCGCGGCCGCCGCCACCGCCGCATCGGCCGACGCGCGCGGTGCCGCGGCCAAGCCCACGGTGTACGACTCGTAGCGGCGATCGATCGCGTTGAGCGCGTCGTGGATCGCCGCGTGCAGGATCGCAAAGGTGCGCGATTGCGCCATCGGGTTGGTGCCCTGGCTCGGCTCGAACGCCTCGGCGGCGACGCTGTTCCAGTGCACCACCGGGTTGCCGTGCCGCTGCGGCAGCACGCGCGCCGAGGCGTTTTCGGTGGCGACGGCCGGGGCCGTCGTCGCCGCCGCCGCGCCGGCCAGCGCGGTGGTGTGCAACAGGCGCGCGATGAAGGCGCGACGCAGGATCACGGGAGCATTCATGGTCTGGGCTTTCTCTGTGCAACGAGGTGCGGTTGATCGAGGCGCCGATCGTCGCGGCGCAGCCGCCATCACGGCAGTGCTGAAATCGCCCGCGATCGGTTCGTTCGTGCCACTGCACGGGCGCCCTGCGCGGGCGCTGGCCGATCAAGCCGCCGACGGCGTGTCTTCGTCGAGGCGCGCCAGCAGGCCCTCGAGCGCTTGCGAGTCGATCGGCTTGACCAGGTGGTCGTCGAAACCGCTCGCACGGGAGCGCTGCCGGTCTTCGGATTGGCCCCAGCCAGTCAGCGCCACCAGTCTCATGCGCCGCGGCGAATCGGCACAACGTTGGCGGATGCGGCGCGCGGCTTCGAAGCCATTGAGCTTGGGCAGGCCGATGTCGAGCAGCACCAGGTCGTGTTCGCCCGAGCAGGCCGCTTCCACCGCAGCCAGCCCGTCGTAGGCCACGGCAACATGATGGCCACTGAGCTTGAGCAGCGCGGCCATGCTGTCGGCAGCGTCGCGGTTGTCGTCGACCACCAGCACGCTGCGCGCCCGCGCAATGGCCGTCGGCTCTTGCGGCGGCGCCGGCCACCACCGCCGGCGACTCCAGCGCCGGCAACCGCAGCGTGAACTCGCTGCCACGGCCCAAGCCCGCGCTGTGGGCCTCGACCGTGCCGCCGTGCAGTTGCACGAGCGCCTTGACGAGCGCCAGCCCGATGCCCAGGCCACCCTGCGCACGATCGAGCGACGAGTCGATCTGGGTGAACAACTCGAAGACGCGCAACAGCTGATCGGACGCCAGACCAATGCCGTCGTCGAGCACGCGCAACACCCCAATGGCGCCATCACGCTCGACCGCGACGCTGACGTGCCCGCCGTGCGGCGTGAACTTGATCGCGTTGTTTAGCAGGTTGCCGATCGCCTGCGCCAGCCGCGCCGGATCGGCTTGCACCCACAGCGTCGCGGCGCGCGCCCGCAAGTCGAGCTGCAGCCCGGCCGCAGCAGCCAGCGGACGCACCGACTCGACGGCCTGGCGGGCGATCGACGCCAGCTCGACCGGCTCTTTGCGCAGCTCGATGCGGCCGTGGCTGACGCGGCTGACGTCGAGCAGGTCATCGACCAGGCGCACCATCTGCCGCACGTGGCGCTGCGCCACCTCCAGCGTCGCCTTCGCGTGCGGCGGCACCGTGTCGCCGTGGCTTAGGATCTGCAGCGTGTTGGTGATCGGTGCCAACGGGTTGCGCAGTTCGTGCGACAGCATCGCCAGGAACTCGCTCTTGCGGCGGTCCGACTCCGACAGATCCGCCACCACCTGGCGCAGCTCGGCGTCCAACCGCTCCCGCTCCGACAACGCGCGCGCCAGCTGGTCGTGGTGCTTCTGCACCGTCAGATCGGTGACCAGCACGCCGAGCGATGCACCGTCGAGCGACAGCGGGTTGACGGTGAGCAACACCGGCACGTAGGTGCCGTCCCGGCGCTGCACGCACGATTCAGCCTGGCCGACACCGGCCAGACCCTGCAGCAGCAAGGCGTCGTACTCGACGTGGTGGTCCTCGTCGATGAACTCGCGCAAGGGCATGCCGAGCAGCGCCTCCGGTGCCACCCCCACCAGATCGCCCATGCGCTGGTTGCAATAGGTGATGAGGCCACGTTCGAGCGTCGCCGCGCCCTGCTGCATCTTTTCCACCCACATGCGGTAGGGCCGCTCCGCGCCTTCGAGCGTGTAGATCTGCTGCGACCCGGCCGGCCCGATGACGAAGGCGTCGACGCCGCCGCTGCGAATGGCGTGCAGGGTGTCCTCGGCCTCCTGCAGCCGCAGCCGCAACTCCGCGTTGTGCGCGCGCAACTCGTCGGGTGACTGCCGATCGGGCGTCAAGGCAGCGGCCGCAGGTCCAGGCCCATCAACAGGCGCTGCTCATTCGACAGGTCTCCGATGATGCGCCGCAACGGCTCGGGGAGCTCTCGCACCAGCGTCGGCACCGCGACGATCTGCTCTTCCACGGCCAGCTCCGGGTGCTGGTAGATGTCGACCACGTCGAGCTCGTAGCGACCCTGCAGCTCGTGCTCGCACAGCGCCTTGATGGTGGCCAGCGCGGCCGTCGAGCGCGTGGTCATGCCACTGACGAACAGGCGCAGCACATAACGCTGCGTCGAATCGTCGCCGAACGGCTCAGACAGGGCGGCGGGGGGCGGTTTGGGTTTCATCGCGGTAGCAACTGCAAGCCGACCAGCGTGCGTTCGGTGTTCGAGAGGTCACCGACGATCTTGCACAGCGGCTCGGGCAAACGGCGTACCAGGGTGGGTACGGCGACGATCTGGTCACCCTCGGCGAGCTGCGGGTTCTCCAGCAGATCGATCACCTCGATCGTGTAGCGGCCGGCCAGGTGCTGCTCGCACAGCTTGCGCAGGTTGGCAAAGGCGGCCAGCGACTTGGGCGACTTGCCGGCAACGTACAGCCGCAGCTGCCACTCGTTGGCGGCGTCGGTTGCGCCCGCCTTGCGCTCGGCACCAGGACTCATGGTTTCCCCTTCCTACCGCTGGACGCGCGGAGCCGCACCGCCTCGGCGCTGCGCCGCAATGCCATCGCTTCGCGCTGCGCCGCGATCGCCGCCTCGCGGCCCGTGTCTTCGCGCTCGAGCAAATCAGCCTCACGCTCGCTGGCCTCGAATTCGCCTCGCAAAGCGGCGATGCGCGCCTCGAGCAGCGTGCGCTGGCGCTCGCGGTCCCGCGCACGCGCTTCGCGCATGCGCTGCCGCGCCACCAGCTCGGCCTGCTCGCGCGCTTCCTGCGCCAGGCGCATCGACCCCGTGAGCCCGCCATCCGCACCGCGGTAGATGTCGAGCAGGTCGAGCCCGTCACTGCGAATGACGAACTCGCGGATCTGGTTGGAGTGCGCCATGCCGCGCGACTTGAGCACGTACAGCCCGCGGTTGCGCTCGCCGCCGCGCTCGATGTCGCGCACCAGCAACCAGGTGTCCACCAGCGACGTGATGCCGGCGCCGCTTTGCTCCAGGTCTTCGCCGCCGGCGGTGAGGCTGGTCATCATGAGCGTGATGCGCTGCGACTTCATGTAGTCCACCAGCCGCATCAGCACCGCGTAGCTGTCGCGCACGACACCGGCGCTCGACAGCGTGGTGATCGGATCGATCACCACCACGCGCGGCGCGAACTCGCGCACCGCCTTGTGCACGATGGCCAGGTGCGTTTCCAGGCCGTAGCTGGTCGGCCGGCTGGCCTCGATGCGCAACAGCCCCTTGTCGATCGACCCGCGCAGGTCGATGCCCACCGTGCCCATGTTGCGCACCAGTTGCCCGGGCGACTCTTCGAACGCGAAGTAAAGGCAGCGTTCGTTGCGCTGGCAGCTCGCCTGCGCGAAGCTGGCCGCCAGCGTGGTCTTGCCGGTGCCGGCGGTGCCGGTGACCAGCACCGTGCTGCCGCGAAAGTAGCCTTCGCCACCGAGCATGGCGTCGAGGCGGGCGACCCCACTGGACACGCGCTCGGTGGAGACCTCGTGCAGCAGGCTCACCGAGGTGATCGGCATCACGCTGATGCCCTGCTCGTCGATCAGGAACGGATACTCGTTGGTGCCGTGCAGGCTGCCGCGGTACTTGACGATGCGCAGGCGCCGCGTCGACACCTGGTCGTCGACACGGTGGTCGAGCAGGATCACGCAGTCGGAAACGTACTCCTCCAGCCCGTTGCGGCTCAGCGTCACGGTGCCGCGCTCGCCGGTGACGATAGCTGTGACGCCCTTGTCCTTGAGCCAGCGAAACAAGCGGCGCAGCTCGGCGCGCAGCACGCCTTCGTTGTCGAACCCGGCAAACAGCGCCTCGATGGTGTCGAGCACCACGCGCTTGGCCTTGATCGAGTCGATCGCATGGTTGAGGCGCACGAACAGGCCTTCGAGGTCGTAGTCGCCGGCTTCACGGATTTCGCTGCGCTCGATGCGCACGTGGTCGATGCGCAGCCACTTTTTGCGGCAAAGTTCGTCGAGATCGAAGCCGAGCGAGCGCACGTTCTCGACGAGGTCGCGCGCCGTCTCCTCGAACGACATGAACACGCCGGGCTCGCCATGTTCGCGCGCGCCGCGCACCAGGAACTCCATCGCCAGCAGCGTCTTGCCGCAGCCGGCGGCGCCGCACACCAGGGTCGGGCGGCCGCGCGGCAGCCCGCCACCGGTGATCTCGTCGAGCCCGTGGATGCCGGTGGGCGCCTTCGGCAGCGCCAGCGTCTCGGGAGAGGGGACTCTCTTTTTCTTCGAGCCAGCCATGCGCGGCGCCTGTGTGCGGACGAAAAGAGCACTATACGGCGCATCGAAGGGCCCCCACGCTGTGGGCAGGCATCGGCAAGATCGCCAAGTTCGTGCCACAGCGAGAATGGGCCCATGTCCAGTCCCTCGAGCCGCGCTGCCTCGAAAGCTGGCAAGTCCAGCCGTCATGTCGCCTTGCTGGCATTGCCCGACGCGGTGGTGTCCACGCTGGCCGGCATCTATGACGTCATGAACGCGCGCACCGTGATGGGCACGCCCGGCGTGCAGGCGCCAGCGCCGTTTCACGTCGAGATCGTCGGCGAGACGGTGGGGCCGCTCGATCTGGTGAGTGGCGTGCCGATGACCGTGCAGCGCTCGATCGACACCATTCACACCAGCGACATCGTGATCGTGCCGTCGGTGGTGGTGCGCGGCGCGAGCTGGCAGAAAGGCCGCTACCCGCGCCTGGTGCAGTGGCTCAAGCGCATGCACGAGCGCGGCGCGGTGCTGTGCTCGGCGTGCTCGGGCATCTTTCTGCTCGCCGAGACCGGGCTCTTCGACGGCAAGGACGCCACGGTGCACTTCGGCTACGCGCGCGAGTTCGGTGCTTCGTTTCCGGCGGTGCCGATCCATCCCGAGCGGGTGCTGGTGATCTCGGGCCCACGCGAAGACCTCGTGAGCTCGGGCGCGTCGACCACCTGGCACGACCTGGTGCTGTACCTCATCGCGCGCTACGCCGGTGCCACCGATGCGCAGGAGGTGGCGCGCATGTACGCGCTGCAGTGGCACCAGGACGGCCTCGCGCCGTACATCACCTTCGAAGGCAAGAAGGACCACGGCGACGCCGAGATCGAGGGCGCGCAGCGCTGGCTGAGCACGCACTTTTCGGTCGCCAACCCGGTGGAGCAGATGATCCAGCGCTCCAAGCTCGCCGAGCGCACGTTCAAGCGACGCTTCACCGCAGCCACCGGGATCACGCCGATCGCCTACGTGCAGCGGCTGCGCATCGAAGACGCCAAGCGCCGGCTCGAACGCACCGACGCATCGGTCGACGACATCAGCTGGCGCGTCGGGTACGAAGACGCCGCGTTCTTCCGCCGGCTGTTCAGGCGCACGACGGGGATGGCGCCGGGCGCCTATCGCAAGCGGTTTCGCATTCCCGAGTTCGCGCGCCCGTAGGGCTCGGGGCTCGGGCCGTCGTCGCTGCCGCGCGCCCGGCTCGTCCGGCCGCAGCGCCTTCAGCGCCCCCAGAACTCGCGCGACGCAATGCGCGCGCCTTCGGCCATCGCCGCCATCTTGGCCCACACCACGTCGGGGTCGACCGCGGCTTGGCCGACCCAGGTGCCGAAGCCGCAGTCGCTGCCGGCGATGACGTTCTCGCGGCCGACCAGCTTGGCATAACGCCCGATCCGCTGCGCCACCAGCTCGGGGTGCTCGATGAAGTTCGACTTCGATTCGATGACGCCGGGAATCAGCAGCTTGCCCTCGGGCAGCTTGACGGTCTCGAACAGCTTCCACTCGTGCGCATGGCGCGGGTTCGACGCCTCGAGCGAGATTCCGCTCGGCCGTGCGCGCAAGCACGATGTCGATCACGTCGGCCAGCGGCACGTCGCAGTGGTGCGGCCCCTCGTAGTTGCCCCAGCACAGGTGCATGCGCAGGCGCTCGGGCGCTACGTTGGCCAGCGCGTGGTTCAGCGCCTCGACATGCAGCTGTGCTTTCTTGCGCCACTCGGGCAGGCTCAGGTCGGCGTGCTGGATGTGGCGGCCCATGCCGAGGTCGGGGCAGTCGATCTGCAGCACCAGGCCGGCAGCGGTGATGGTCTCGTACTCGACGCGCATCGCGTCGGCGATCGCGAACAGGTACTGCTCCTCGCTGGCGTAGTGCTCGTTGCGGAAGAACAGCGACACCACGCCTGGCGACGCGGCGCTGAGAAAGCCCTCACGCGCATTGACCTGCGTGAGCGCGGCCTGCAGATGCGCCACGTCGGTCTGCGCCGCCTCGGGGTCGCGCACCTGCACCGCGGCATTGCAGGTGGGCGTCTTGCGTCGCGAGCGGCCGGGGTCGCCGAACACGCGCTTGGCCAGCCCGGGAAAATCGACCAGGTCCTGGTAGACGAAGGTGTTGTCGGCGCCGCCGAAGCCGCTCAGCCGGTCTTTGATGTAGGTGGCATAACTCGGCTTGCTCATTTCGCCGTCGTTGATGATGTCCACGCCCGCGGCGGCCTGCTTTTGCACCACCTCGGCCACAGCGTCGGCCACCCGCTGCGACAGCGCCGCCGCCTCGACGGGCACGCCCTCCTCCTTGGCGTACATCATCCGGATCAGGTCTTGCGGCCGCGGCAGGCTGCCGGTGTGGGTGGTCAGGAAGCGGTCGGTGCTGCGTTGCATCGGGGTCCCCTTGCGCGAACGCCGCATCGTACGGGCATTTGTGACGCGTCCCGGCGCGAGAATCGATGCGATGCACGAACCCCCTGCTCCGTCGCCGCGCTGGCTTGCTCGCACGACGCTGACGCTTGCTGCCGCGCTGGCGGGCTGTGCCGCTGCACCCCCGGCGCCGGCGCCCGGTGCCCCGCCTGCGGCCGTCGCACCCACGACGGTGCCCGTTGCGCCGCCAACGGTCAGCGCGCCAGCGGCGCAAGCCCCTGCGGACGAAAACATGCTGCAGCAAGGTTTCGCGCGCTGGGTCAACGACTTTCGCGCCGGCATGCAGGCACAGGGCATCGACGAGGCCACGCTGCGCGTGGCGTTCGACGATGTGCAGTACCTGCCGCGCGTCGTCGAACTCGATCGTGCGCAGCCCGAGTTCACGCGCACGGTGTGGGACTACCTCGACCGCGCGGTGACTGCGCAACGCGTGGCGCGCGGCCAGGACAAGCTGGCGCAGGTGCGCAGCGAGGCCGACGCCGCCGCCGCGCGCTACGGCGTGCCGCCCGCGATCGTGGTGGCCATCTGGGGCATCGAGAGCAACTACGGCGACCACACCGGCAGCACGCCCACCATCGACGCGCTGGCGACATTGGGCTTCGACGGCCGGCGCGAAGCCTGGGCGCGCGGCCAGTTGCTGGCCGCGCTGAAGATCCTGCAAAGCGGCGACATCGCCCGCACCAGCATGGTCGGGTCGTGGGCCGGCGCGATGGGGCAGACGCAGTTTCTGCCGTCGGCCTTCCTGGCCTACGCGGTGGATGCCGATGGCGACGGCCGGCGCGACATCTGGGGCAGCGCGGCCGACGTGACGGCCTCGACCGCGAACTTTCTCGCGCGCTCGGGATGGCAGGCCGATCAGCCGTGGGGCGCCGAGGTCCAGCTGCCGCCCGGGTTCGATGTCGGCCGTGCCGACGGCGACCTGAAACAGGCCAGCGCGTCGTGGGCCGCCGAAGGCGTGCGCTGCATCGACGGTGCGCCACTGCCCGAGCTGGCCGACGCAGCGATCCTGCTGCCGGCCGGGGCACGCGGGCCGGCGTTCCTGCTCGGGCCGAACTTTCGCACCATCCTGCGCTACAACAACTCGACCAGCTACGCGCTCGCGGTGGGCCTGCTGGCGCAACGCATCGCCGGCGGCGCCGGCGTGCAGGCGCCGTGGCCACGCGAGCTGCCAACGCTGGCGCGCAACCAGGTGCTGGCGATGCAGACGGCGCTCAACGAACGCGGCTTCGACAGCGGCACGCCCGACGGCCTCGCGGGGCCGGCCACGCGCAACGCGCTGCGTCGCTACCAGCGCAGCGTGGGCCTGCCCGCTGACGGCTACCCGACGCTGGAGTTGCTGCAGCGCTTGCAGCAGCCATAGCCGCCGGAACGTGATCGACATCTGCTTTCGGCCAGGAGCCGCCGTCCTGATTGGCGGGACGAAGGACAGGTTCAGACTGATCTCGGACGCTCGCGCACATTCGACAGAACGACGGCTGATGCCGGGAGCAGTTGTTCAACGCTTCGCCACGCGTACGTCCGCATTGATCTCGGAACCGGCCCTTCATCCGAAGGCGCAGGGCTCAGGCCGCGAAGAGGAACCCGCCAGCGGCTGCTCTCGTAGACGGTGAACTGGCACTCCCGACCCGTAGCGGCCAGTCAGCTGACTGCATTGCGGACGGTCGCACGGCAGCCGGCAACCACATGACGCGCCTCTTTGTGCCGTTCTTGAAGAAGCTGGACGTCACCTATCCGCAGTACCTGGTTCTCGTCGTACTCTGGGAGTGCGACGAGATGAGCGTTGGCGAGCTGGCTGCGGCCTTGATGATGGACCTTGGATCGCTCTCGCCGATGCTCAAGCGCATGGAAAAGAAGGGGTTGGTGGTGCGGGGGCGCGATCCCGCTGACGAGCGACGTGTCGTCATCTCGCTCTCTGCCAGCGGCCACGCGCTGCGCGATAGAACAAGGCAGATGCTCGGCGAGTTCTATTGCTACCTCAGCGTCCCCGTCGACGAGCTCGCCGACCTGAGAGATCGGCTTCATCGCTTCACCGTTCTTGCAGGCCCGTCGGTCTCCGCCGGCGCGGTGGTTTAGGCGCGGCATTAGACCCGCAGTCGACCTCGCGGTCTGCGCCGAGCGAACTCATCGAGCGACCGCTCTTGAGCGTGATCGCCATCGGCTGCTTCTGGCCGGGAGGCGCATCGCTTTTCGCTTCAAGATCAACGGTTTCACGGTGTCCTTGAACTCCGCTTCCTCGAAATCGGCCAGCCGACGGTCGGGCGTGATCACCCTACCTCGGAGACGCCGCTGATCCCGATGCAGGGGCTAGACGATGTCGACTACCGCTCCGAGCAGTACTACATGCACGTGGACCCTTCCAACGAGGTGCTAGCGACAACCCGCTTCAGCGGCCAGTACGCACCATGGATCGAAGGCGTCGTGATGCCGGTGGTCTGGAAGCGCCGCCACGGACAGGGGCGCGTGTTCTACAGCGCGCTTGGCCACGTGGCGGCCGAGTTTGACCACCCGTCGATGCGCACGATCATCGAGCGCGGCATGGTGTGGGCGGCGCGATGAGCGCGCCGATCGCTCGCCGTCGGTGCCTCGTCGGTACACGCTTTCCAGCACCAAGCAGTGCAGGGGCATTGCGCCGGTTCAGTTGCGCGCTCGCTCGTCCACACCCATCGGCTTGAATCCCAGGTGCGGCTGGGCCAGCATCGCTGCGGCGCGCGCCTCCAGGCGGGCGAGCGTCTGCTGCAGCGCCTGTTGCTGCGCACCCGTCAGGCAGGCCAGCAGGTTGTCGTTGCGCAGGCGCGCGGCTGCGGCGATCGATGCGTAAGCGCGCTGGCCCTTGGGGGTGAGGCGCAGCAGCAGGCGGCGGCCGTGGCCCGGATCGACTGAGCGACGCACGTAGCCTCCTTCGATCAGGCGCTCGCACCGAGCGGCTGACCCACGCCTTATCGGTCATCAGCCACTGGCTGATCTGGTTGGCGCTGATTTCGCCACCGGCGTGCAGCGCATCGATCACACGCCACTCGGACAGCCGCACGCCGAAGCGGCGCGGGTAGTAGCGCGACGCGGCCAGCGCGAGCGTGTTCGACAGCACGAGCACGCGGTGCGACAGCAGGGCGCTCAGCAGGCGCGGGTCGTCTGGAGCTTTGCATCGCCGGCGATTCTAGGCAGTGCGCGCGGGCCGCCGGGCGCGAGGTTGTGCCGACGTTGACGACATGGTGTCATGACAACTAGTATCGCGGCAGCACGGAAGGACGGTCCTTGACGCTCGCCCCCAAGAACCTGCTCGTTCTGATGTCCGACGAGCACAGCGCGCGCATGCTCGGCGCCGCCGGCCATCCGCTGGTCCACACGCCGAACCTCGACGCATTGGCCGCGCGCGGCACGCGCTTCACCAGTGCCTACACCACCTCGCCCATCTGCGTGCCCGCGCGCGCCGGCTTTGCCACCGGCCGCTACCCGCACGAGATCGGCTACTGGGACAACGCCGATGCCTACGATGGCGCCGTTCCGAGCTGGCACCACCGGCTGCGCGAGCGCGGCCACCGCGTCGATTCGATCGGCAAGCTGCACTTCCGCGGGCTGCCGGGCGACGACCACGGCTTCTCGCACGAGTACCTGCCGATGCACGTGGTCGACGGCGTCGGCGACGTGAAGGGCCTGGTGCGCGAGAACATCCCGCGCCGCAACGGCTACGACAAGCTGGCCAAGCTGGCCGGCCCCGGCGAGACGCCCTATACGCGCTACGACCGCGACATCGCCGCGCAGGCGCAGATCTGGTTGCACGAGCAGGCCCCGCTCGAGCGCTACAAGCCGTGGGCGCTGTTCGTCTCGTTCGTCTGCCCGCATTTTCCGCTCACGGCGCCGCCGGAGTTCTACTACCGCTATCCGCACGAGCGCATCGCGCTGCCCAAGCAGTACGCGCCGGCCGAGCGCCCGGACCATCCCTACCTGCGCGACTACGACGCCTGCGTCGCCTACGACCTGGGCTTCGGCGGCGATGCGGCTCTCGTGCGCCGTGCGATCGCCGGCTACATGGCGCTGGTGAGCTTCATGGACCAGCAGGTCGGCCTGGTGCTGCGTGCCCTCGACGACGCAGGCCTCGCGCCAGACACCCGCGTGGTCTACACCAGCGACCATGGCGACAACGTCGGCGCGCGCGGCCTGTGGGGCAAGTCGACGATGTACGAAGAGTCGGCGGGCGTGCCGCTGATCCTGGCCGGGCCCGACATCGCGGCCGGTGCCACCTGCGCCGACGCCGGTGAGCCATGTCGATCTGTTCCCTTTCTTCCTCGCCTGCGTGGGCGAGCACGACGCGCGCTACGACGGCCACGGTGTGTCGCCGCTGGACGTGGCCGGGGGCGCCCAGCCCGATCGCGCGGTGCTCAGCGAGTACCACGCCATCGGCTCGACCGGCGGCATGACCATGCTGCGCAAGGGCCGCTGGAAGTACGTGCATTGCGTGCGCTACCGGCCGCAGCTGTTCGACCTGCAGGCCGATCCCGAGGAGCTCGCCGATCTCGCCGGACGACCCGTCGTGCCGCGCGCAGCTCGCGCGCTCGACGCGCTGTTGCGCCGCTTCTGCGACCCTGCCGAGGTGGACGCGCCGGGCGCGCGCGCCGGCAGGCCGAGCTGCTGCGCGCCACGGCGGGCGCGAGGCCGCGCTCGCGCGCGGCGATCTGAACTACACCCCCGCGCCCGGCCAGCGCGCCGGACATCAACTGAGGGACCATGCCATGACGCCAGCGCGCCGCCTGTTCCTGCTCTCGCTGCTGCTCGCGATGGTGGCGGCCAGCCCGCACGTGGCGGCGCAGGCTTATCCGGCGAGGCCGATCCGCCTGATCGTGGCGGACGCCGCGGGCGGCGCGCCGGATCAGCTCGCGCGCATCGTCGCGCAGAAGCTCTCCGAGGGCCTGGGCCAGCAGGTCATCGTGGACAACCGGCCGGGCGCCGGCGGCGCGCTCGGCGCCGACATCGCCGCGCGCGCGCCCGCCGACGGCTACACCCTGCTGCTGACCACGACCGCGATCTACGCCATCCTGCCCAACCTCAAGAAGAACCTGCCGTTCGACCCGGTGCGGGATTTCGCTTCGATGTCGCGCATCGCCACCGCGTCGAACGTGCTGGTGGTCAACGCGGCGCTGCCCGCGGCATCGGTGGCGCGAGCTGGTGCAGCTCGCCCGAAGAGCAAGCCCGGTGTCTTCAACTACGCCTCGGCGGGCATCGGCACGCCGGCGCATCTGGCCGGCGAGATGCTCAACCTGCTGGCCGGCATCAAACTGATGCACATCCCGTACAAGGGCGCGGCGCCGGCGCTGCTCGACGTGATCGCCGGCAACGCGCAGCTCATCATCACCTCGCCGATCGCGGCCGGACGCGCATATCAACGAGCGGTCGCGTGCGCGCGCTGGCCACCACCGGCACCGAGCGCAATCCGAGCCTGGCCGCAGCTGCCGACCGTGGCCGACGCCGTGCCGGGCTACGAGATCACGCAGTCCTGGGGCATCGTCGCGCCTGCCGGCACGCCCGCCCCACTGCTCAAGCTGCTGACCGACGAGGTGGTCGCGGTGATGAGTTCGCCCGACGTGAAGGAGCGGGTCATCAAGACCGGCGCCGTGCCCGGTACCGACGCCGGCAGCGCGTTCGACGCCTTCATGGCGCGCGAACGGCAGCGCCTGGGGGACGTGGTGACGCGCTCGGGCATCGTGCTCGCAGAGTAGGCCGCGCTTGGAGGCGAGTTCGGGCTACCGATCGCCCAAACCAAAGAACAAAGAACCTTTTGATCGCCTCGCCAACGCTGCGCATGGCCGTCGGCAACCCCGTGCCGAGCCGATTCGGAAACTCCAACTTCGCATCACTGATCGCACTAGATGTCGAGGGGCGCGTCGGTGTGCTTCGCATCGGCGCGCAGCGCCTCGAAGTGGCAGCCCGATGGGGCAATGCTCACTTCGAAACCGGCATCATGAACTCGGCGCCTTTCGGAGTGCTCTCCGGCCAGGTACAAGCACACGCCCTCTTCGCCGTAGGCATGCCTGTCGCCGAACAAGCTCTTCTTCCATCCGCCGTGCCACGCCATCGGCATCGGTGAATCGGCACATTGATGCCCTTGAAGGAGCGCCCGTCTCTGTGGACGCTTCCAGTCTCCGGAGTGCGATTGAGGGGCTTGGCCTGCCTCAGCGGACGTACTTGCCGTCGAAGCGCACCTGCACCAGCTCGACGAAGCGCGAGGCCGCAATGCCGCTGCCGGTGAAGTCGAGGTCCATATTGGCCAGGCGCATCTTCAACGCGCGCATTGCCGTTAGCAATCGAGCGCGCGTGAGTTCGCGTCCGGTGCGGCGCAGGCCTTCGATCATCACCTGGGCGTTGAGCCAACCTTCGAATGAGTAGTAGCTCGGCTCGGCGTTGGACTGCTGGATCGTGCGCTGGTAGGTCTGGATGTCCGGCTCGACGCTGGACCAGGGATAGGGGACCACCTGCGCGATCGCCAGGCCTCGGGCTTGCTCGCCCAGCACCTTGGCGACGACCTCGCCCGAAACGATTGACATGCCGTAGAACATCGGGCTGGACCCAGCGGCGCGCATCGCCGGTATCAGATCGGCCGGCTGGCGCCCACTCAGGTACATGATCAACGCCTGAGGCTGCGCGGCCGCGAGTTCGCGGCCGATCTGCGCCGCGTTGGTGCCGTCGCCCTTGACCGCGCCGGCAGCCACTGGCTTGGACTGGACCGATGCCATCGCCTTCGTCACCAGGGCCAGCGCTTCCGCGCCGCCGGGATTGTCGAGATGGGCAACGGCGATGCGCGTGACGCCAATCGTGGTCAGCTGCCGAACCAGGACCTCGGCCTCGCGCCCGGTGCTCGCACGCACGAAGAAAGCGTGGCTGCTGACCTTCTCGCGCGCTGAATCCGCGACCGCGAAGCCGCCCACCGAGGCGCAGCCGTTCTCTTGCAGCGACTTGGCGGCAGCGGCGGTTGTGCCGGAGCCCACGCACCCGAACATCGCTACCACGCCCTGCTCCTCG
The DNA here is from genome assembly GCA_963827645.1 of uncultured beta proteobacterium. Taxonomy (GTDB): domain Bacteria; phylum Pseudomonadota; class Gammaproteobacteria; order Burkholderiales; family Burkholderiaceae_C; genus JAEUPI01. The sequence goes on from CAWHBZ010000046.1 coordinate 59,082, forward strand.
ATGAGCTTCTTGTAGTTGGCGACCGCCTTGGGCGGGGCAAGTTCGTCGTCCAGCGTGATCAGCCGAATCTTGCGGCCGTGCACGCCGCCCTGCGCGTTGACAGCGTCAAATGCCAACTGTGCGCCTGAGTTGAGCGCCTTGATCGGTACGCCCAGGGGCCCCGAAATGATGGCACTTTGGCCGAGCACGATCTCGGTCGCGCTGCCCCCCGGGTCCGACGCAGACCATGCCGGCCCGGCCAGCCCGATTGCGCCCAGTGCGCCCAGTGCATTTCGACGTCGCATGCGGAATCTCCTCGTTGTGGAATCTGTTCGCCAGGACAGACCACCGGTTGAATTTTCCTTGCCATGCCGCGCTTGTGCCGAGCCACGGGTGCAGGTTATCGACGGGCAGCGTGAGATTCGTGTCGCTTATCGCCGCGGCTGTGCAACCGATGCGCGATAGCGAGTGGTCCCCGGGGCGCGTCCGACAGCTCGAGACGCTCGTCAGCGCGCCACTGCTGCGCCGCAGCACGCGACATGAACTTGTTGGCAGGACTACAAGACGTGGTTCGGAGTCGCTCGACGCCGGCTATCCACTGGTCGACTCGATCGGTCCCTGAACCGGTGCGCCACGCGTCCGGAACGCCGGACGCTGGGCCTTCACACGGCCGGCAGAGCGGGCAAGTGGGCCAACCTCTCCAGCCAGTCGGCGTGCAGCAGCTGCACTTGGCGATGCGCTCCTGCGCGATGCCGATCACCGTGCCGATCCGTTCCATGTTCTGTCCCTCACTCATGCTGTGGACTCGAGCGCCGCCCGCAGCCGCGGTTGCGCGAGCGCTGGTGCGCGCTGCGCGGCGAGGGCCAGCAAAGGTTCGATGCGGCGTCGTTTCTTTTGCGCGTGGTTCTGCGCGATGTCGGCGAGCCGGTGCACAAGAAACGGATTGAGCAGGCGGCTGCGCAGCTCGGACAGGTACTCGCGCGCTTCATTGCCTTGTCCCATCGCGTCGAACACGGGAAGCACCTCGTCCGCCCAGAGCCGATTCGAGCGCTTCGCGCATCGGTGCGTCGTGCATGGCCTGCAGCACGGTCATGTCGGCGGCATGTCGACCCCGCAGCCACTCCTGCGCCAGCAGCGTGTGCCCGAGGTTGAGCAGGAACAGCTTGAGCCGTTCGAAACGCGCCAGGTCGTCGGTCAGCATGATGGCCGGGTGCGTGCAGGGCACCACCAGCCGCGGCTGCCGCTCGATGGCCCACAGCGCGTAGGGCTCGGCCACCGCGCCCACCGGTTCGAGCGCTTCGGAGACAATGCGATCGACCAGCGAGTTAGCCCACACCACGTGAGCGAGCAGCCAGTTGATGAACGGCGTCGGGCACGACCATGCGCCGGCGAGCTGGACCACGATCCGGCGCAGCTGATCGCCGTTGCGCGACACGATTTCGCATGGCAACAACGTGAGCGCGGTGTCGGGCTCGGCGCGCCAGCGGTCGTGCAGCAGTACGAGCAGCTTGGCCGGGAACGAGACCGGCGCCGCCGCGGCGGCGGCCAGCCGTGTCGCGCCGTCGCCGCTGTCGAGGGCCCAGCCGGCATCGCCGGTGTTCGACACCACCACGCGCACGGGGCCTCGCATCTGCTCCCGCACCAGCGGCCACTGCGTGCGTGCGTCGAGCGCAGCACGCACCGAGCGGCAGGTCTTGTGCATCGTGACCGGCGCGCCGTCGACCAGACCGCGCAGGATCGATGTCGAAGCCTTGCGGACGGGCGATCGCGCGCAGCCGGGCGCTGCTGGCGGGATTGCCGGTCGTCTGCACGACGGTGATACCGCCCAACGCCTGGCACGACTGCGACGCTTCCGACACGAACAGGTCGACGTGTGCCTGCAAAAACCGGCTGGTGCCGAACTGCAGGATCGGATGCCCCGCGTCTGCCATGGCGGTCAACACTCGACGATGGCCTTGATCACGCCTTGCAGCGGGTCGAGCAGGCGGGCGAATCCAGCGGGCACGTCGGCAAGCCCGAGCCGGTGCGTCGCGAGAGCGCGGTCGGGGATCTGTCCGGCCCGCATCGCCGCCATCACGGTGCGGAAATCCTCGGCCGTGGCGTTGCGGCTGGCGTCGATGCCAGGACACCCATGTTCCCCGAGCGCACGATGGCCGACGCGAAGTCGCTGTGCCTGCAGTCGCGGGTGTTGCGGGTTGCTGCGCGCTGCCACCGCATCCCTCGATACGAAGGGGTCCGCGAGAGCGGACCCTTGGTGCGCACCGGCCCTCTTCATCGGTGGACGAGTCGGGCCGATTCTCCTCAGGCCACGTTCACCAGTTGCTTCACCAGCGCGTCGATCATGCGCGGCAGGTCGTAGGGGAAGCGCGCGGTGATGAGGTTGCCGTCGACCACGCAGGGTTCGTCGACCACGGTGGCCCCGGCGTTCTCGAGATCGATCTGGATGTTCCAGACGGCGGTGGCCTTTTTGCCCTTGCAGCATCCGCGCGCTCACCATGACCCAGGGCCCATGGCAGATGCCGCAGGTCGGCTTGCCTGCCGCATGCATGTCGCGCGTGAAATTCTGGGCGTGCTTGTCGGCGCGCAGGAAATCCGGATTCCAGCAGCCCCCGGGCAGGATCACCGCGTCATAGTCGGCGACCTTGGCATCGTCGAGATAGGTGTCGATCTTCAGCCAGCCGGCGTTCTCCATCAGGCGGATGGCCAGCACATGCGTCTCGGCGATGGGCGGGAAGCGCAGGCCCATGCTTGGCGGGAATGCGCCGATCGTGGGCGCGACGATGTGCACCGTTGCGCCATGCTCGCGCAGCCAGCGCATGGAGCCGAGGATTTCGACTTCCTCCACGCCATTAGTGCAGCAGATGGCGATGCGCTTGCCTTTCAGCAGGTGCGGATCGGACGGCGGATCGAAGAGGAAATGGTTGAGCTCGCGGTTCAACTCGCCATCGGCGATGGCAAGGAGCTCGGTTGAGATCGACGGCACCGGCGAGGCGGACATGAATTGCTGCATGCGCGCGAGCGCCGCATGCTGCTGCGCGGGGTCGGATGGACGGTCTGGTTCATGGTGCAGTCCCACTCAATGTCGAGGCAGCGAGCGTCCCATGAAACGGTTTCGCAGTAAAGAGTCGCCGGTGCGCGCTGGTCGGTCGCGCCTCGCCGCGGCGACGGCCGATACGCGCTGCGTCAACCACGCCGCGACTCCAGCCGCCGCACGAAGGCGGGCACGGCTTGCGGGTTGATGCAATTCGGCGGTACCTCGCCGCGCAGCAGGTGCTCGACCGCCAGCGCGGCGCCATGCCCCATCGCAGCATGCTGTCCTCGGTGATGCCCGGCGACATGCGGCGTGATCAGCACTTGCTCCATCTGCCAGTACGGGTGATCGTCACGGCAGCGGATGGCGTCGAACACATCGAGCGCCGCGCCGGCGAGCCGGCGCGACTGCAGGGCCTCGATCAGCGCCGGCTCCTCCACGACCGGACCGCGCGCCACATTGACCAGACAGGCGCCGCGCTGCATCAGCGCCAGCTCCGGGGCGCCGATCAGGCCGCGCGTCTCATCGGTCAGAGGGCACGCCAACACCACGAAATCGCTTTGCGCAAGCAGCTCGTGCAGCGGCACGCGCTGCGCGAGGCGCTCGCCGGTGGCCCACGGGGACCGCGTGTGTGCGAGCACGGCATCGACGAGGCCCGCGCCACACAGGTGCGCGATCGCCCGGCCGACGTGGCCGAAGCCGACCAGCCCGACGCGTGCGTCCGGCCAGCTCGAACCCCGCGTCGGCGAGGGCACGCGCCTTCGCCCAGCCGGCACTGCGTTCGCGCAGGCGCAGCGTCATCGGCGCGCTGCGGCGCGCCAGCTGCAGCATGCTGCGCAGCACGTGCTCGGCCACAGTGTTCGCGTTCACGCCCGGCACGTTGGCCACCAGCACGCCACGGGCCGTGGCCGCGGCGATCGGGATCATGTCGACGCCGGCGCCGTGGCGCACCGCGCCGATCAGGCTCGGGGCCGCGTCGAAGATGTCGTCGGGCAACTGCGCGCGCACGATCACCACCTCGCAGCCGATGGCGAACGCCGCGCAGCGTGTCGGGCGCGGTGTTCGGCGCGACGATGATCTCGCCCTGCTCCGCCAACCGCGCCTGCGCCTGCGGATGAATGGACTGGGTGAGCAGGATGCGCGGCACGCTCAAGGTCGGGTGCTGCGCCTGGCCGGCTTCGCGCGTGGCGCGCTTCGCGGCGGCCAGCGCACGCTCGCGCCGGCGCCGGCGCGTCCGGCCCTTCGGAGAAGAACATCCGGAAGTAGGCGTCCACGCCCTTCAGGTGGCGGCGCAGAATCTGCTGGCCCGACACCGCATCCTGCGCCTCGATCGCGCCGGTAGAACTGCAGGTGCTGGGCGTGCGAGCGTTTGCTCTGCTGCGGTGCGTCGAAGTAGATCTCGCGCCGCTTGCGCGACATGCAGGTAGAAGACGTTGATGAAGCGCAGCAGCACATCGTTCTTGGTGGCCGCGACGATGGCCTTGTGGAACTCGCGCGTCGAGGTCGGCCAGCGTCTCGCCGCGAGCAATCGCGGCCGCGCTGTCGCGCAGGATCTGCTGCAGGTCCTTCAGGTCGGACTGGGTGCGGCGCAGGCACGCCAGGCGCATGGCTTCGTTTTCCAGCACGCTGCGTAGCTCGACCGATTGGGCAACCTCGGCCGCCGACAACGGCGTGTTGGTCTCGGCAAACAGCACCATCGCCTCGATGCTGCGCTCGGCCCCGTAGGGCTGCAGGTACACGCCCGACTTGGGCCGGCTCTCGACGATGCGCAGCGTGTCGAGCCGGATCAGCGACTCGCGCACCGCGCTGCGGCTCATGCCGAACAGCGCCGCGAGGTCGCGCTCCGAGGGCAGCTTGTCACCGGGCTTGAAGCCGCGCTCGCGGATCAGCTCGAGCAGCTTGGAGGTTTGCTCAAGACCTTCCACGATTTACCCGGCTTTTCGGTGGCGTCTGACGAAGTCATCGCGAATCGTGATGCCCAGGCCCGGCCGGTCGGGGATCTCGAGCATGCCGCCTTTGACCGTGAAGCTCTCTTCGACCAGCTCGTGGATCATCGGGTTCGCACCCAGCGAGAACTCGAGAATGTGGCGGCCGGCGAGGCCGCCGCCACATGCAGGCCGGCGGCGAACGCCGGCGCGCCGGCCCACAGGTGCGGTGCCAAGCGCAGGTTCGCCGCGCTCGCCGCGCGCCGAAATGCGCATCGCCTCGGTGATGCCGCCGCAGATGCCGAGGTCGGGCTGCAGGATGTCTGCGCCACGCGCATTCGATCAGGTCGCGAAAGTCGAACCGCGTGCATTCGCTCTCGCCGCTGGCGATCGGGATGTGCGTGCCAGCGCGCACCTCGGCCAGCCCGCGCTTGTCGTCTGCCGTCACAGGCTCCTCGAACCACGCCAGATCGCAGTCGCGCACGAGATGGCAGAACTGCTTGGCCTCCGATACCGTGAAGGTGCCATGCGCGTCCACCATCAGATCGATGCCGGGCCCGAGCGCCTCACGCGCGGCGATCACGCGCTCGGCCGATGCCGCGGGCGAGCCGTCGAACACGCCGATGCGCATCTTCACGGCCTTGAAGTCCCCCTGTCCCACGTAGCCCATCAGCTGCGCGCCGATGCCGCGCGCGTCGGCCCATCCGCCCGAGGCATAGGCCGGCATGCGCTCGGCCTTGCGTCCGCCGAGCAGCTGCCAGACCGGCACGCCGAGCGATTTGCCGAGGATGTCCCACAGCGCGATGTCGATGCCGGAGATCGCCGAGATCGATACGCCGCGTCGGCTCATCGCCGGGAAGACGTGGCCGCGCGCCAGCGCATAGTGGCCACGCGTGCCGTTGTACAGGCTCTCCCAGATCTGCGTGATGTTGCGCGGGTCCTGGCCGATCAGGCCCGGGGCGAACTCGTTGTTGATCACGGCCACCACCCCGTGATAGTCACCCGTGCCGCCGGCCGAGACCTTGGCTTCGCCAACGCCGGTGATGCCCGCATCGGTCTCGATCCGCACCAGCGCCATGTCGAAGGTGGTGGCGCGGCCGAAGTCGCTCACGTGCTGCCGTTCCTCGGCGATCGGGACCTGCAGCCAGACGGCTTCGACGCGAGTGATCTTCATCGGTGGGGCTCGCTCAACGCGCGCAGAACTGTCGATACAGCTCCGGCTGGAACCAACGTTCGCGCGCCGAGTAGCGCCGCGGCGCCGCGATCACCGGGGGCGGCTCGCGCTCGGCGGCCGCGTGGAACGTGAGCTCGAGCTGAATGCCGTTCGGGTCGAACACGAACAACTGCCACAGCGGCGTCGCCGGCACGACGTTCTCGCGGTAGGGCAGGCCGTACTTCTCGAACTGCGCCTTGAAGCTGCTGTAGCCCTGGCACACGACGGACACATGGTCGATCGCCGCCGTGCCGGTCTGCACCGAACCATCGGGCTCCTTCGCCGCATCGCCCGCGTAGAGGTGGAAGATCGCGTCGGCGCCCGCCTGCGCGGGCTTCAGCCACGCGCCGGGGAAGCCGATCGGCGGCCGATCGGCCACGACCATGCCCAGCACCTCGGTGTAGAAGCGCACGGTCGCGTCCAAATCGGCTGTCTTGATGGCGGTGTGGAAGAGTTTGCCGAACAGCATGCCTCGCTCCTTTTCTCACGCAGCCGAAGACCTAGCACAGCGGACGCAGGACCTTCACCGACTGCGTGAACAGCCCGGTGTAGAAGGTGTCCGCCAGCAGGTTGGAGCCGTGGTCGATGATGAACTTCAACTGCTCGGGCGACACGTCGACCGGGTTGGTCTCCACCTGGTCGCCGTAGGGGCTCGCGGGCGTGCGGTCGATCGTCGCCACGAACTCCAGCGTCAGCGCGCCGGTGTAGCCGACCTCCTTGATCGTCTTCACGATCGAGGGAAAGTCCAGCGTGCCCATGCCCGGCGCGAACCGGTTGTTGTCGGCGATGTGAATGTCGTAGATCCGGCCCTTGGCCTTGCGGAAGGCCGCGTGGATGTCACTCTCCTCGATGTTCATGTGGAAGAGGTCGAGGCAGACCCCGCAGTTCGGACCGACCGCATCGGCCAGCGCCAGCGCCTGGTCGCCGCGGTTGATGAGGTAGGTCTCGAAGCGGTTCAGCGGCTCGATTGCAAGGCGGATGCCGGCCTTCTCGGCGTGCGCGTAGACCTCCTTCATGCCCTCGACGACCCACTTCCATTCCTCGGCAGGCGTGCCGTCGGCGACCACCTTGCCGACCGTGCAAGGCACCACCGTGACGATCTGGCCGTCGAGCTCCTTCGCAAGGGTGACGACCCGCTTCATGTAGTCGACCGTCTTCTCGCGTTGCGCCGCGTGCTTGGCGGCGAGGTTGCGCTCGCCCAGCGTCAGCGTGACCGAGCCCCAGCAGCGGCGACCGTTCTCCTTCAGCAGCGCGCGCACTTCCTTGGAATCGAACTGGTCCGGCTCGCCCGAGATCTCGAGCGCATCCACGCCGGTCTGCTTCATGCGCTCGATCGTGCGCTTGATCGATTCGGGCCGCATCCAGTTGTGGGTGGCGATCAATTGCGACATGGTGTGTCTCCTGTGGATTGGCGCCGCATCAGCCGGCGCGGGCCGCCCCGACGCAGCTGCGCCCCTTGAGGGACTGGAGCGAAGGGGCTGGGGTGTGGTCATCTCAGGCCGTCGCCGGTCAGCGGGTCGAAGAAGTGCAGCTTGTCCTGCGCGAATGAGAATTGCACTGGTTGATTGACGGCGACGTTGGAGTCGGCCGGGATCGTCGCGCGCAGCATCTGGCTGCCCGCCTGGATGATCGCGATGATTTCGACGCCGTGGTGTTCGGCGCCATAGATCGTGCCGGCGATGCCGCCTTCGGCGATGAGTCTCACGTCCTCGGGCCGTACGCCTACCCGCACGCGCCGGTCGCTCGCAACAGGCAATGTGTTCAGCCGCGCGCGCGTGGCCGGCTCGAGCGCGAAGCCGAGCGCGCCATCCCGGGCCGTGCCGGCCGACAGATCGAGCGCCACGTCGAACAGATTGATCGCCGGCGCGCCGACGAACGAGGCGACGAAGGTGTTCTTCGGCGCGTTGTAGATCTCGTGGCGGCGTGCCGACCTGGATCAGCTCGCCCTTGTTGACGACACCGATGCGGTCGCCCATCGTCATCGCCTCGACCTGATCGTGCGTGACGAAGATCAGCGTCGTCTCCAGGCGCTGCTGCAGGCCCTTGAGCTCGGCGCGCAGAAGTTCGCGCAGCTTGGCATCGAGGTTGGACAGCGGCTCGTCCATCAGGAACACGCGCGGCTCGCGCACGATGGCGCGACCGATCGAGACGCGCTGCATCTCGCCGCCCGACAGGCGATCGGTGCGCCGATCCAGCAGGTGCGTGATGCGCACTGTGGCCGCGGCCTTGGCGACGCGCTCCGCGATCTGCTGCGCGCTGAGGTTGCGCAGCTTCGACTTGAGCGGGAACGCCAGGTTCTCGCGCACCGTGTAGTTCGGGTACAGCGAATACTGCTGGAACACCAACGCCACGTCGCGCTGCGCGGCGCTCCAGTCGTTGACGCGTTCGCCGGCAATGGGGATGTCGCCGTCTTCGGGTTGCTCCAGGCCGGCAATGCAGCGCAGCGTCGTGCTCTTGCCCGCGCCGGTGGGGCCGAGCAGCACGAAAAACTCGCGGTCGTGGATGTCCAGCGTGAGCGCGTTGACGGCGCGCACCGCGCCATATCGTTTGCTGAGGCCGGTGAGGGAAACCCGCGCCACGATCGTCTACGCAGCAGGGCGCAGCGACAGACCGCTGCGCTTGTTGAAGAAGTGCGTGCGGGCATCGTCGAGCGACAGCCACACCGGGTCACCCTGCGCGCGGACGAACTGGCTGGCGGTGCGAGCGCGCAGCGTAGCGCCGGGGTCGGGCCCGGTGGCGGTCGTGATGTCGACGATGTCGTAGGGGCCCATCGGCTCGATCAGGTGCACGCGAGCGGCGATGGCGCCCGCGACCGCTGTACGCGACACCGCAATCGCCTCGGGCCGCACGCCCAGCACCAGCTCACTCGCCGCCACCCCGCCGCCGTTCAGCTTCGCCGCGGCGCGCGGCCCGAGCGCGACGGCCTCGCTCATGCCGGGCAGGCGCAGGCCAGATGCCGTTGGCCGTGGCCGCAATCTCGCAGTCGACCACGTTCATGATCGGGCTGCCGACGAACTGCGCGACGAACAGGTTGGCTGGCTCGTCGTACACCTTGGTCGGGGCTGTCGTACTGCTGCAGCAGGCCATCGTTCATGACGCCGATCTTGTCGGCCATCGACATGGCTTCGACCTGGTCGTGCGTGACGTACACCGTGGTCGAATCGTTCTCGATATGCAGGCGGCGCAGTTCGGCGCGCATCTCCTCGCGCAGCTTGGCGTCGAGTGCGCCGATCGGCTCGTCCATCAGCATCGCCGCGGGGCGGCGCACCAGCGCGCGGCCGATCGTGACACGCTGCATGTCGCCGCCGGCCAGCGCCGCCGGCCGCTTCTTGAGCAGGTGATCGATGCGCAGCACCTTGGCCACGCGTTGACCTGCGTCGCGCACCTTGGCCTCTGGCACGCCGGCGGCGCGCAGCGGAAAGGCGATGTTGTCAAAGGCCGTGAGGTGCGGGTACAGCGAATAGAGCTGAAACACGAACGCCGTGTCGCGCTGCTGCGGTGGCAGATGGTCGACGCGCCGCCCGCCAATGCGGATCTCGCCCGAATCGATGCTCTCCAGGCCGGCGAGCGCGCGCAGGGTGGTCGTCTTGCCGCAGCCCGACGGGCCGAGCAGCACGACGAACTCGCCGTGCTGGATCTGCAGGTTGAGCTTGCGGATGACGTGGTTGGCGCCGAAGTGCTTCTCGGCATCGATGATCTGGATGTCGGCCATGTCATCGGCACCCGGCCGCCCGAGGCCACTGACGCGCCCCTGAGGACAGCGAGCGAAGCGCGCATGGGGATTGTTTCATCCTAGGGTCGTCCGCCGGGCCGGCCGCAGGCGCCGGCTCGATGCGCGAAAAGACATTGAAGGCCAGCAGCCCGATGATGATCACCAGGATGCTGTAGCGGTGCAGCACCTCGACTCCACGGCTGGCACAACGCGACGATGCCGAACATCATCACGGCCATGCTGGCGGATCTCGAGTTGACGGGCGAACCGGGCGAGCATGGAGTCGCTAGCTTTCTGATCGCACCGAAGGTGACGCCGCGCAGCAGGTGCTTTCGCAGCAGGAAGGTGAAGATCGACACCGGGATCAGGAACAGCACGCTGCCCGCAGCGATGACCGTCCAGTCGGTCAGCCCCGAACCGAGCTGAGAGGGGATGTACGGCGGCACGGTCTGCGCGTTCCTGTTGGTCATCATCAGCGCGAACGCGTACTCGTTCCACGCGGTGATGAAGCAGAACACCGCGGTCGCGGCGATGCCGGTGGCCGCCTGCGGCAGTACGATCTTGAAGAACGCCTCCATCCGGGTGTAGCCGTCGACGAGCGCGGCCTCCTCGTACTCGGTCGGGATCTCGTCGATGAAGCCCTTCATCAGCCAGACCGAGAACGACAGGTTGAACGCGGTGTAGAGGATGATCAGCCCGACATGCGTGTCGACGAGGCCGACGGCGCGGTACATCAGGAACATCGGGATCGCGACGACCACCGGCGGCAGCATGCGCGTCGACAGGATGAAGAACAGCCAGTCGCCTTCGCCCGGCATCCGGAAGCGCGAGAAGCCGTAGGCGGTGATCGTCCCCATCGCCACCGCGAGGAACGTGCTGACGCAGGCGATGACGATGCTGTTGACGAAGCGCGAGCCGTAGCCCGAGCTCTCGACGCTGCCCCTCTCGTCCTTGATGAAGCGGTCGCCGCCTTCCATCACCCGTTTCTCCCACCACGGCGCGGCGGCGTAGGCCGCCTCGTCGCGCGCTCCGCGCTGCTGCACGCGCGCGGTGAACAACTTGATGAAGGGCGTGGCCTCGGGCGCGAAGAACACCGTCGGCGGCACCGTTGTCGCCACCGAGCGCGGCTTGAATGCGGTCGAGCCGATCCAGTACAGCGGGATCATGCTGATCACCAGCAGCGCCAGCGCCGCCACGATCGCGGCGCGGTTCCACCAGCGCGAGGCCCTGGATTGAACGACGGCCACCGGACTATCTCTCTTTGAGGCGGTTGAGGTACTTTACGTACACGTTCGTGATTGCCAGCACGGCCAGCAGCATCAGGTAGGCCAGCGCGCACGAGCGCCCGGTCTGCCATTCGTTGAAGGCCATCTTGTAGAGCCTGATCGCGACGAGCTCGGTCTCGTCCATGCTCGCCATCACGTAGGCGATGTCGAAGGTCTTGAACGCCTCCATCGTGCGGAAGATCACCGCGATCAGCAGCAGCGGCGAGACGAGCGGCAGCGTGATGCGCCAGAACACGAACCAGCGCGACGCACGGTCGATCGCCGCGGCCTCGTAGAGCGACGGCGGGATCGCCGACAGGCCGGCGAGCGACAGCAGCATCACGAACGGCGACCACATCCATATGTCGGTGATCGCGATCGCGGTCAGCGCGACGTCCGGGTCCGACAGCCAGACCTTGCCTTCGGTGCCGAACAGGTAGTTGATGATGCCCCACGACGGGTTGTAGAGCAGTTGCCAGAACAGCCCGACGACGGCCATGCACAGCATCATCGGCAGCATCATCAGCGTCGTCAGCAGGCCCTTCGCCGGGATCGAGCGGTTCAGCAGCAGCGCCGCGCCGAAGCCGACGACCACCTGGCCGGCGACCGACATCGAGCACGTACTTGGCGGTGATCGTGAAGTTGTTCCAGACCGCCTCGTCGGCGAGCAGCTCGCGGTAGTTCTGCAGGCCGACGAAGTTCACCGGGTCGTTCATCGACGCACGGTAGTCGGTGAACGAGTAGCCGAGCGAGTACAGCAGCGGGAAGATGTTGAAGACGATCAGGAACGCGATGCGTCGGGATGATGAACCAGTTGCGGATCGCGAGGTCGCTCATGCCGCGGCCGGGCAGCGGCCGGGCCGGAGCGGGAGGGATCGGTCGAGGAGGCCATCGGGGTCGATGCGGCGGGGGCAGTGGCCAAGACGGCGTGCGCCGCCGCAACCGTGCCTGGAGGATCGGATCGGGCCGCCGCGACCGTCGGCCGCGGGCGCCGGTCGATCGAGCTACTGCTTCTTCGCGTATTTCTGGAAGATCGCGGCCCAGTCCTTCTCGAGGCCGTCCATCGCTTCCTTCGCCGTGCCCTTGCCGCCGACGATGAACGGATGCCAGCGCTTGTTGGCCGCGGTCAGCAACTCCGCGTACCAGGGCACGGCCCAGAAGTCCTTGACCATGAACATCGACTGGTAGAAGGCCTCGTTGTACGGCGTCGCCTTGCGGAACGCGTCGGACTTCAGGATCGCGGCGTTGCAGGTGTAGCCACCGAGTTCCGCCCACTTCTTCTGCACGTCTTCCTTGACGAACCACTCGAGGAACTTCATCGACGCTTCCTTGTTCTTCGAGTAGGTCACGATCGAGATGCCCTGGCCGCCGAGTGCCGCGAACTGCTTGCCGGTCGGGCCCTTGGGCATCGCGAAGTAGCCGGTCACCTTGGCGTACTTGTTCGTCGCCGGATTCGCCAGCGCGGGGAAGAACGCGAAGTAGTTCATGCTCATCGCGGCCAGGCCCTCGGTGATCGCCTGGTTGGCCTCCTGGAAGAAGGTCTTGCCCCAGTCCGGCGGCGTGTAGCCGTAGAGCTTCCTGTAGAAGTTCAGCGCCTCGATGTTCTCCTTCGAGTTGGTGATGCCGGCGACCTTGTTCGTCGCGTAGTCGCCGAGTTCGCCGCCATAGCTGAAGAGCACGTTCTCGACGCCCATCACCAGCGCGTCGTAGCTGTTGTCGGTGTAGATCGATATGCCGTAGCGCTTCTCCGCCGGGCGGTGGAAGAACTCGGCGATGTCGCCCAGCTCCTTCCAGGTCTTGGGCACGCCGAGGTCGTACTTGTACTTGGCCTTGAACGCGGCCATCTCCTTCGGGTCTTCGAACCAGTCCTTGCGGTAGGCGAAGCCGTTGGCGTCGCCTTCGAGCGGGATGGCCCAGTACTTGCCGCTGTTGCCGGGGTACTCGGCGTAGCTCTTCACGGTGGCCGGCGCCATCGTCTCGGCAACCTTGTGCTTCTTGAAGAAGTCGGTCAGGTCGACATAGTGGCCGCCGGTCGAGCCGGCGCCCAGCCACTGCGAGTCGCCGACGACCATGTCGTAGGCCGAACCCTTGGCGGTGAACTCCTTGAACGCCTTGTTCTGGAAGTCGGGCCAGGGCGTCGTCTCGACGACGACCTTGACGCCGGTCTGCCTTCTCGTAGTCCTTGACCAGTTCCTGCAGGTAGTTGGCCGGGTCCCACTGCGCCCACAGGATCGTCAGCTTCTGCTGGGCGTGGCCCAATTGGGCGAACGTCAGCAGCGCAGCGCGCCGCGAAGACCGTTGAAAGTGTCTTCATCATGTCGTCTCCTTGTCTGCGTCGGATGGCGCGTGGTCGGCGCCGTTCGTTTGTGCAGACCGGGATCTGGTCCGACCAGCTCAGAATAGGAGATCGCAAAATCGGGCTGTCAACTGGTCGGACCAGATGTTGACTTTGCATTTCCGCGCGGCGCATCATCGGCGCCGGTTATCGGCGCGCGCCGCCGGTGCGGCGATGCGGGTTTCTACACAGGAGACAGCGCATGAAGACCATCAAGGGGCCGGCCATCTTCCTGGCCCAGTTCGCCGGCGACGCAGGCGCCGTTCAACACGCCTCGACTCGATCGCGAAGCTGGGCCGCCGGCCTGGGCTACAAGGGCGTGCAGATGCCGAGCTGGGACGGCCGCCTGTTCGACCTGAAGAAGGCCGCCGAGAGCAAGACCTACTGCGACGAGGTCGAAGGGCACGCTGGCGCAGCACGGCCTGCAGATCACCGAGCTGTCGACCCATCTGCAGGGCCAGCTCGTCGCCGTGCACCCGGCCTACGACGCCGGCTTCGACGGCTTCGCGGCGCCCGAGGTGCGCGGCGACCCGGTGCGCGCGCCAGAAGTGGGCGGTGCAGCAGATGCTGTACGCCGCCAAGGCCTCGGCCAACCTCGGGCTCGACGGCGCACGCCACGCTTCTCGCGGCGCGCTGGCCTGGCCCTACCTGTACTCGTGGCCGCCGCGCCCGGCCGGGCCTGATCGAGACCGCCTTCGACGAACTGGCCAAGCGCTGGCGGCCGATCCTCGATGCCTTCGACGATGCGCGGCGTCGACGTCTGCTACGAGATCCACCCCGGCGAAGACCTGCACGACGGCGTCACCTACGAGATGTTCCTCGACCGCGTCGGCAACCACCAGCGCGCCTGCCTGCTCTACGACCCGAGCCACTTCGTGCTGCAGCAGCTCGACTACCTGGACTACATCGACATCTACCACGAGCGCATCAAGATCTTCCACGTCAAGGATGCCGAGTTCAACCCGACCGGCAGGCAGGGCGTGTACGGCGGCTTCCAGTCGTGGGTCAACCGGGCCGGGCGCTTCCGCTCGCTCGGCGACGGGCAGGTCGACTTCGGCGCGATCTTCTCGAAGATGGCGGCCTACGACTTCCCCGGCTGGGCGGTGCTCGAATGGGAGTGCTGCCTCAAGCACCCCGAAGACGGCGCGCGCGAGGGCGCGAAGCTTCATCGCCGACCACATCATCCGCGTCGCCGAGCGCGCGTTCGACGACTTCGCCGGCGGCGGCGTCGACATGGCGGCGAACAAGAAGATGCTCGGCATCGGCTGAGAGGAGCGACGCAATGACGATCGAAGGCAACAGCGACAGGCGCCGACGCCGCGGCGCATCCGCCTGGGCATGGTCGGCGGCGGGCAGGGCGCGTTCATCGGCGGCGTGCACCGCATGGCGGCGCGGCTGGACGACCGCTACGAGCTGGTCGCCGGCGCGCTGTCGTCCGACGCCGCGCGCGCCGCGGCGAGCGCGGCCGAGCTGCACATCGCGCCCGAGCGCAGCTACGCCGACTACGCGCGACATGGCGCGCGCGCGAGGCCGCGCGCGCCGACGGCATCGACGTCGTCGCCATCGTCACGCCGAACCACCTGCACGCGCCGCATCGCCACCGCCTTCCTCGACGCCGGCATCGACGTCATCTGCGACAAGCCGCTGACCACCACGCTGGCCGAGGCGCTCGACGCTGGTCGCAGCGCGTGCGCGCGCAGCGGCACGCCTGTTCGCGCTGACGCACAACTACAGCGGCTATCCGATGGTGCGCCAGGCGCGCGAGATGGTCGCCGCCGGCGAGCTCGGCGAGATCCGCGTCGTGCAGGCCGAATACCCGCAGGACTGGCTCAGCACCGACCTCGAAGCGACCGGCCAGAAGCAGGCCGCATGGCGCGTCGACCCGGCACAGGCCGGCGCGGGCGGCTCGCTCGGCGACATCGGCACCCATGCCGAGCACCTGGCGCGCTTCATCTGCGGGCCTCGAACTGGCGGCCGTCAGCGCCGACCTGACGCACCTTCGTCGCCGGCCGCCGCCTGGACGACAACGCGCACGTGCTGCTGCGCTACACCAACGGCGCGCGCGGCATGCTGTGGTCCAGCCAGGTCGCGCCGGGCAACGAGAACGCGCTGCGCGTGCGCGTCTACGGCAGCAAGGCCGGGCCTGGAGTTCTCGCCAGGAGAACCCGAACCAGCTGTGGTTCACGCCGCTCGGCCAGCCGCCGCGGCTGATCACGCGCGGCGGCAGCGGCAGCGGCGCCGCCGCAGGCCATGCGACGCGCATTCCGGCCGGCCACCCCGAGGGCTACCTCGAAGGCTTCGCGCAGCTCTACCGCGACGTGGCCGAGCAGATCCAGGCCCGCTGGCAAGGGCGCGCGCCCGACCCGCTGGCGTGCTCGGTGCCGACTGTCGAAGACGGCGCGCGCGGCATGAAGTTCATCGAGGCGGTGGTCGAGTCGAGCCGCGCCGACGGCCGCTGGACCGACGCGCGGCTGGATCTGTAGGCGACCGGTGGCGACTCGACCCACCCGTCGTGCTGGATCAGCGCGTGAGCGTTTGAGTGCGCGCGATGAAATCCGCGTTCGTCATCGGCACCTTCGACACCAAGGCCGAGGAGCTGCTGTTCGTTCGCGACCAGATTCGCGCACAGGGTGTGCCGGTGATGGCCGTCGATGTCTCGACGACGAAACACGAGGTGCCCGGTGCCGACGTGAGCGCGGCGCAAGTCGCGGGACATCACCCGGGCGGAGCCAGTGCCGTGTTCACCGGCGAGCGCGGCAGCGCGGTGGCGGCGATGGCCGATGCGTTGGTCGCCTTTGTGCGCCAGCGCAGTGACCTCGGCGGCCTCGTCGGCGCCGGCGGCTCGGGCGCAGCCGCCCTGGTCGGCCCCGCGATGCGCGCGCTGCCCATCGGCTTGCCCAAGCTGCTGGTGTGCACGCTCGCGTCGCGCGACCTGCGGCCCTATGTCGGCAGCTCTGACATCGCGGTGCTCTACCCGGTGGTCGATGTCTCGGGCTTGAACCGCATTGCGCGCCAGGTGCTGGCCAACGCGGCCCATGCGATGGCTGGCATGGTGCGGGCATGGCAGGCGCCGGCGGCCGACGCGCTGCCGGTGCTCGGCCTCACGATGTTCGGGGTCACGACGCCGTGCGTGCAAGGCGTGACGCACGCACTGCAAGGGCAGTACGAATGCCTCGTCTTCCACGCCACCGGCTCTGGCGGCCAGAGCCTCGAAAGGCTAGCCGACGACGGCCACCTCGCCGCGATGGTCGACCTCACCACCACCGAGATCGCCGACCTGCTGTGCGGCGGCGTTCTCAGCGCCGGCGAAGACCGTCTCGGCGCGCCGACCCGGCGCCCGTTGCCGTACATCGCCTCCTGCGGCGCGCTCGACATGGTGAACTTCTGGGCACGCGAGACGGTGCCGAAGCCGTTTCACGGCCGCCGCTTCCACGTCCACAACGCCGACGTGACGTTGATGCGGACGACACCGGCGGAAAACCGCCACATCGGCAAATGGATCGCGCAGCGCCTGAATCGCATGCGCGGGCCGGTGCGCTTCCTGATTCCCGAAGGCGGTGTTTCGGCGCTCGATGCGCCAGGCCAGGCGTTTTGGTGGCCCGAAGCCGACGCCGCGTTGTTCGATGCCATTACCCAGCACACCGAACACACCGAGGCGCGGCGCATCGTGCGCGTGCCGGCACACATCAACGATGCGGCATTCATCGCCGAGGTCGTGCGCACCGTGCGCGGCTTGATCTGACGCGGCCGGCCAGGTGCCGTAGAGGCTGTTCAACAGTCCGAGTCGCGAAGTCGTTGCCGCGAAGCAGACATAGAGGCTCGGCTGGCGGCCGACACGAAGCGTTGGATCACCGTGACCACGCCCCTGTCGCCCTCGGCTGCCTTGAGCCCGGCCTGCTCAAGCAGGTGATGCGTGAGCACGCGCTGCACGATCTGCAGCATCGGCGCTGAGCAGTCGCGGCTGCGCAGCGAGCAGCAGGCGCAGCGGAATCGGTAGTGACAGCACCCACTGGCGCACAGACACATGCGGGATGAGGTGGTCGACCAGACGGGCAGCGGTCTGCGTCATGCGTCGCGTCTTGCGCCGCCGCCGCGAAGTGCGTTTCCCGGGTCGATCTGAGCCTGCTCCCGCGCCTCATCAGTCGTTCCGGCGACCGCCGGAACCACCGCGCGTCTGTCGCAGCCGCAGCCAAAAGTTCGAGTACCCGGATGCACCCAGCCAGCACGGAGGTGAGTCGCTAAATGCTCGAGCTGTGGCGCGGCCAATCCACAGGGCAAGCGGTTCTGCGCCGACCGCGCCACGCCGCTTGCCGTGGCGTGCCCGGCGTGCGGTAGCGCCAACGAGCCGGGCAAAAGGTTCTGTGGCGATTGCGGGCGGAGTCTGACCGAAGCCACTTCGCGCAGCCAGCTAACGACCCACCCGACGCGACCCACCGGTACGGGTGAGCAAGCCGCCGAGCGTCGCCAGCTCACCGTGATGTTCTGCGACCTGGTCGGCTCGAGCGAGCGGGCCGCGGCTCGACCCGAAGAGATGCGCGGGCGCTCGGCAGCTTACCATGCCGCGGTGGTTGGCGGCAGTGGCCCCGCTCGAAGGCCACGTAGCGCAGTTGCTCGGCGACGGTGTGCTGGTCTACTTCGGCTACCCGCGCGCCCACGAAGACGATGCGAGCCCGCGCGGTGCATGCGGCACTCGCGGTATTGCCCGCGGTCGCCGGCTGTGAACGCCTCAGGAGGCGGCGCAATGCAGACCCGCATCGGCATCGCCACTGGCCTGGTCGTCGATCGGCGAGATCGGCTCCGGCACCCGGCCGCCGAGTACAGCGCCAGCGGCGAAACCCCCAACCTGGCCGCGCGCCTGCAGGCGAGGCGGCGCCTGGCGAGATCGTGTGTCGCGAGCAGACCCGGCAACTTCTCGACGACGGCATTCGAACTCGGCCACTCGGTCTCACTCGCGCTGAAAGGCTTCGACGCGCCCGTGCAAGCCTGGCGCGTGCTGGGCGAGCGCGCGGCGGCCAGCCGCTTCGAGGCCCAGCACGACCACGCGCCCATCAAGTTGATCGGGCGCGGCAGCGAAGTGGCGCTGCTGCTCGACGCTGGATCCCTGGCGCGCGAGGGCGAAGGCAAGTCGTGCTGCTGTCGGGCGAAGCGGGAATCGGCAAGTCACGCATCGGCCAAGACGCTGCGGGAGCGCCTGACAGGCCAAGCGCACGCCAGCGTCGTCCTGCAATGTTCGCCCTACCTCAGCGGCAGCGCGCTCTATCCGGTGGTGCAGTACCTCAAGCTCGCCGGCGGGAATGCCGCCGCCGACAACGCATCGCAGCGCGCGCCACAAGGTCGCAAGCTGGCTGCTGGGCTTCGCCGAAGCGCCAGCGGCCAGTG
This sequence comes from uncultured beta proteobacterium, assembly GCA_963827645.1. Lineage (GTDB taxonomy): Bacteria > Pseudomonadota > Gammaproteobacteria > Burkholderiales > Burkholderiaceae_C > JAEUPI01. Next base: position 77,921 of record CAWHBZ010000046.1, read on the forward strand.
CTGCGCCTGATGGGCCTGCCCGATGAGGGCTTGCAGCGCAAGGGAGGGCAGACGCCGCAGCAGGCAGAAGGCGCCGACGCTGAATGCCCTGGTCGACCTGCTGCGTACGGGCTGTTCGCAGCACAACCCGGTGCTGGTGTCTGGTCGAGGACGCGCACTGGATCGACCCGACGACCGAGGAACTGATCGCCGCCGTCGATCGCTGCGCGACGCGCGCTGCTCATCCTCGTCACCTGCCGGCCCGAAGACGAAGCCGACCTGGGGCAACCCGGCGCACCTGACGCGCCTGACACTGAACCGCCTGGGTCAACGCCAATGCGCCTGCGCTGATCGACGCGGTCACCGCGGCAAGGCGCTCCCGCCGCGAGGTGCTGGCCGAGATCATCCGCAAGGCCGACGGCGTGCCGCTGTTCGTCGAAGAGCTGACGAAGACCGTGCTGCAGTCGGGTCTGCTCGAACAAGCGCCGCGGGCTATCGTCTCACGGGCCGCTACCCGACTGGCGATACCGTCGACATTGCAGGACTCATTGATGGCACGACTGGACCGGCTGACCGTGCCAAGGAGGTGTCGCAGGTCGGCGCGGCGATCGGGCGCGAGTTCACGCGCAGCTTGCTTGCGCAGGTGCTGCAAGCACCGCGCGGCTCAGCTGGACAAGTCGCTGGACGAACTGGTAGGGGCGGACCTGCTGATTCGGCGGGGCGGAGGCCGAGCGCGAGCTATGCGTTCAAGCATGCGCTGGTACGCGACACCGCGTACAACAGCATGCTCAAGACGACGCGGGCGCTGCGCCACAAGCAGATCGCCGAGGCGCTTGAGCAACTTGACCCCGGCACGATTGCGGGACTGCCGGAGTTGCGGGCCACCGACGACTGAGCAAGCCGGCGCCGGCGCATCGCGCGAGCGAACTGTGGACTGAAGGCGGGGCGGCTGGCGGTGACGCGTGGGGCGAACCGGGAAGCTGCGGCGGCGTTCGAGAGGGCGTTGGCTCTGCTGGAACGCTTGCCGCAGTCGGCCCAAACCGATACCGCGGCGCTGGACATTCGGATTGCGCTCGGGCCGGTGCTGCGTGGGTTGTATGGCAGTCGCTCGTCGGAAGCTGAAGCCTCGTACGAGCAGGCACTGGCCTTGGCAGAGCGGCTCGCCGACCGCCCGCGCCTATTTCAAGTGAATTGGGGGTTGAACTACACCCGTTTCTTGGCTGGACGCTACGCCGAAGCCCTGCAATCAGCCAGGCTGCTCCTCGAACTGGCGAGCCGAGACGACGATGGCGGCGAGCAGTTGGAAGCGCACCATGCAATGTGGGGAATACTGCTG
>CAWHBZ010000047.1:0-106730 GCA_963827645.1 uncultured beta proteobacterium
GTCCGGTTGCCCAGCGTGGCAGACTGACCGCCGGAGGTGCTCAAGATGCCCGATGTCGTATCACCTGCGCGTGTCGCCGCAAGCCTGAACGAACTATGGTCACCGCGCGTGGTGGCTGAACTGGACGACTCCTACGTCAAGGTGGCCAAGGTACATGGAACGCTCGCCTGGCACAGCCACGAGAACGAGGACGAACTGTTCTACATCCTCAAGGGTTCACTGACCATCGAGATGGAAGACAAGACGGTCATCCTGCATGAGGGAGAGACGTTCGTCGTTCCAAAGGGCGTTCGCCACAACCCGATCGCCGCGCAGGAGTGCCACGTCATGCTCATTGAGCGCAAGAGCACCTTGCACACAGGCAGCGCAGTCACTGCCAAGACGCGCAGCCTCGCCGAGCAGCTGCGTCCGCTCTAGCTGCGAGGGTGATGCATAGCCCTTCTCTCGCGCGAACCTCCACCGGGGAGGCACTTGGCCCGCGAGGCGTTCGCTTCATGAACCGAGCACATCAGTCTGCGAGTGAAGAACACCGCGCCGGTCCTCGTCCTCCACTCGTCCCGGCGACCGCGCGCGAGTTGGCGCTCAACGCCAACGCGACCGCGGCGATCCTGGTCGAGGGCTGGAGCGACCAAGCCGCAATCGATACATTGGCGCGACGGCGTGGCTGGGGGCTTCAGACCGAAGGCATTCTCACCCTGCCCATCGGAGGTGTGACGAACCTTGGCGCGTTTGTTCAAGTGCTCGGCGCATCGGGGCTCGGCCTCAGGTTGGCCGGTTTGTGTGATGCCGCCGAGGAGGACTATGCAAGGCGCACGCTTGAACGAGCAGGAGTGGGGATAGACCTCGACCGCGCCGGCCTGGAAGCAATGGGCTTCTTCATTTGCGAGGCCGATCTTGAGGACGAGTTGATCCGCGCGCTAGGCACGACGGCAGTCGAGGCTGTGGTCGACGCGCAGGGCGAACTGAACTCGTTTCGCAGGTTTCAAGCACAGCCTGCGCAGAGGGGACGCGGCCTCAACGCGCAACTGCGTCGCTTCATAGGTACACGCGCGGGGCGCAAGGTCCGCTACGGGTCGCTTCTGGTTGATGCGATCAATCTCGCCGACGTACCACGAGCACTTGAGCTTGTTGTCGCACACGCGCGGTTGGTTGTACGCCGTCGGGTATGAACGCAGAGTGCCGCCTGATGCATTCGTGCCGGTCAATCCTTGTCGGTGCCGGGTTTGTCGCCGCTGTCGGCCTTGGTCAGTCGTCCCTGGCCGCCACAGTAAGCGTCGAGCCCGGTCTGTACGAACTCACTGCACAGACGGTTCTGCCCCATTTGGAAGAGAGCCTCCGATACGCGACTACGCGAACTCGCCAGTGTCTGGGTACACAAGAAGCTTCCGCGCTCTTTCCGCTGTTGCGTCACGAGGCCTTTGCGGGCTGTTCGCTGGACCACGAGTCTTCATCCGATGGCGAGGCGCGCTTTTCCCTGCGCTGCAACAATCCACAGGCCGCCACGGGTGCTGCACACTTCACGCTGCAACCGGGCGGGTTTCAGGCGGTGCTGCACATCAAGATGGGTGGCAAGAACATGACGCTGTCGCAACGTCTTAGTGCGCCGCGGCTGGGTGCATGCACGGCCCAGTAGGTGCTGTCGTCATGAGGCAATCCGTGATCCTCGAACCGAGGACGATGGCACACGCGGAGGAGTTGTTTCCGCTGCTCGCCGAGGCGGCGCTCTACGAGTTCATCGACGACGACCCGCCCGAGTCGGTGGATGCGCTGCGGCGCAAGCTGGCGCGCAGCGAGTCTCGCAAGTCGCCCGACGGATCGGAGCACTGGCTCAATTGGGTGGTTCGCGATGACTCGCACCGTTTGGCCGGGCAAGTGCAGGCCACGATTGCCGCCAACCTCGACACCAACGTCGCGTACGTCTTCGGCAGCGCGTTCTGGGGGCGTGGCATCGCGACCCGGGCAGTCGCGCAGATGCTTCAGATCGTCGCCGCAGAGTTCGGTGTCAGGCACTTCATCGTCGTTGCCGATCGCCGGAACACGAGGTCCGTGCGCCTGGCCGAGCGCCTGGGCTTCGTCGAGATGCCGCCCGAGCATGCAACCGACAGGATCGTTGCTTCAACCGACATGCTCATGCACAAGTTTCTTCCTTGATGCTGCTGCGCCGTGCTGCGCCTCGACCCTTACCAAGCATCGTGGCCCGAGTTCTTCGAGGTGGAGGCGGCGGCGTTGCGCTCGCAGTTCGGTGCGCAGGCTCTGCGCATCGAGCATGTCGGCTCCACCGCCGTGCCAGGTCTCGCGGCCAAGCCGGTCATCGACATTCAGGTCTCGCTCGCCTCGCTGACCCCGTTCGCGCCGCTCGTCGCGGCGCTGGAGCGTCTGGGCTATGTGCACGTCGCCCTCGGTGAGTTCGACAGGGTCTATCCGTTCTTTGCCAAACCCGCCCAATGGCCCGCCACGCATCATGTTCATCTGTGCGAAGCCGGGGGTGAGCAGGAAGCCAGGCACCTTGCCTTTCGCGACTACCTGCGCGCTCATCCCGCGATTTGCGAGCAGTACCTGCAGCTCAAGCTCCGGCTCGCGGCCGCGCATCACGGCAATACGCTGGAATCCCGAGAGAGTTATTCGTTGGGCAAGACGTCGTTCGTGGAGAGCGTGCTCGTCAAGGCACGGGCAGATGGCTACCTCAAGAGATGAAGCGGGATCACAGAATTCCCAGCCGCTTGAACACGTCGGCGAGCTTTTCGCCGCGCTGCAGCGCGTCGCGCGACTGGTTCTCACCGGCCACCTTCTGCAACGCGCGCTGCAGCACCTCGGCTTCGTGCTCGCGCGGCACCACCACCACGCCGTCGACGTCACCGAACACCAGGTCGCCCGGCCGCACCGTGACGCCGGCACATAACACCGGCACGTCGCGCTCGACCATGCGCGCGCGGCCCTTGGTGTCGAGCGGGCCGATGCCGCCGCAGAACACCGCGAAACGCATCTCGCGGATCTGCCTGACGTCGCGCACCAGGCCATCGGTCACGCAGCCGGCGGCGCCACGGGCCACCGACGCGGTGGACAACAGCTCGCCCCATGGCGCGATGCGATCGCTGGGCCCGTCGCAGGCCAGCACCACCACGTCGTGCGGCTGCAGGTCGTCGACCAGCGCGATCTCCACCTCGTAGGGGTTCTCGCCCTCGCGGTGTGTGTACACCGGCATGTACAGGCCCGTGCGTGCGCGGCCGATCAACTGCAGCGTGTCGTCGAGCGGCCGCATGAACGGCTTCATCGCCTGCTGCATCAGGCCCAGGCTGTCGAGCGTGTCGGACAACACCGCGGCGTTGAGGGCGCGCAGCGCTTGCAGGTCGGTGGCGGGCATGGTGACGGCGGTGAGTCTCCAGAGAGACCGACTATCGGCGAGCCTTCGGCCTTGCCGCACCGGTGTAAACGATGGCCTGGCACTTGCGCCGGGCGGGCGTGAGGCACCAGCGGCTCGGGGGCACGACGCCTAGAATCAATCCCGGCTGGCTCGGAGGTGCAACCATGGGGCATCGGTTGTCGAGGCGTGCAGTGGCGCTGGCCACTGCGACAGTGGCGCTGTGGGCGGCCGCACCGACGTACAGCGCGCTGCCGCTGATCGCTGGCCTGGGCAAGGAGCTGGTGCAAAACCTGCTGATCGACGGCATCAAGTCGCAGCTGATCGGCTCGCTGTCGGGCATGGGCTGCAAGGGCGCCGCGTTGGCCTCGGTGTTGTCGGGCGGCAAGGGCGCTGTCGCCGGCATGCTCGGCGGCGCCTTGCTGCCGGGCGGCATGGCGATGCCGGCGATGCCAACGGGCATGGCGATGCCTCCTGGGATGGCAATGCCTGCAGGCGCGATGCCCGGTGCGGGCGTGGATTCACCCATGATGGCCTTGATGCAGCAACAGCTGGGCGCGCGCGCCGGCGCCATGCCGACCGTGTCGCCCGAGCAGATGGCGCAGATCCACAGTGGCATGGCCGCCATGCAACAGGCGATGGCGCAACCGCTGTCGCGTGGCGAGACGCTCGCCGTGTTCGACGAGTTGGGTGAGCTGGGTGTGATGACGCCGGCGATGCAATCCGAAGTGCGCGACTGCATCACGCTGGCGCCGCCGTCGGCCAGTGCCGCGCTGGGCACGACCGGGGCGCTGATGAAGAACATGATGCTGCCGCAGCTGCGCATGGCGCGCGAGCAGATGGCCAACCTGCAGCCCGAAGAGCGCGAGCAACTCGCCACCGAGATCGCGCAGGCGATGAAGGACCTGCCGCCTGAAGACCGCAAGGCGTTTCAAGAAGGCTTCGGCGCCGGCTTCTTTCCGGCCGACGTGGTGACTGCGGTGAAAAACAAGTTGCGCTAACCGAAAGGAACCCGATGGCTGCCGTGATCGACGTGCACACGCACATGCTGACCCACGACTACGTGTCGCTGCTCGAGCAGCACGGTGGCCCCACCTACACGCTGAAGGCGGTGACCGGCGGCCTGCGCGCGATCCACCTGCACGACGCGCCGTTCATGACGCCGGTGCCCGAGATGTTCGACTACCCGGCGCGCATCAAGATGATGGACACCGTGGGCATCGACGTCTCGGTGCTGTCGCTGTCGTGCCCCAACGTGTACTGGGGCGCGCCCGAGGTCAGCCTGCAGGCCGCGCGCATCATGAACGACGACATGGCCGCCGCCCGCGAGCGCCACCACGGCCGCATCGAGTACCTGTGTTCGCTGCCGTGGCAGCACGCCGAGCTCGCGCTGGCCGAGCTGAAACGCGCCACGTCGCGCGGCGCCGTCGGGCGTGATGGTGCTGGCCAACATCGACGGCCAGCCGCTCACCGCGCCGCAGTTTGCGCCGGTGTGGCAGGCGATCGATGCGCTGCGCGCTGCCGGTGCTGATCCACCCCACCGCGCCGCCGGGCGTGCAGGCGATGCAGATGCACGAGTTCCAGCTCACCGCGTCGATCGGCTTCACCTTCGACACCACGCTGGCGGTGAGCCGCATGCTGTACGACGGCTTCTTCGACCGCTACACGAAGCTGAAGATCATCGCGTCGCACGGCGCCGGCGCGCTGCCGTACCTGATCGGCCGGCTCGACCAGTGCTTTCGCCACATCCCGGCGTGCCGCACCAAGACACAGGCCTCGCCGTCGAGCTACATGGGCCGCGTGTTCGCCGACAGCGTGGTGTTCACGCAGCAGGCGCTCGACCTGTGCCTCGAAGCCTTCGGCGACGACCAGGTGCTGTTCGGCTCGGACTACCCGCACACCATCGGCGACCCGGTGGGTTGCCTGGCCAAGGTGAACTCACTGCTCGGCGCACGGCGCGAGAAGGTGCGCGGCGGCAACGCGCAGCGCATCTTCAGAGTTCTGACGCTCGCGTCCACCACAACCACAGGAGACAACAGCATGAAACGCCGCTCGCTCGCACTGGCCGCTGCCTCGATGCTGGCTGCGCTGCCCTCGTTGGCGCAGGACAAGCCGCCGATCCGCATCCTGGTGGGCTTTCCGCCGGGCGGCTCGGCCGACATCGTGGCGCGACTGCTGGCCGACAAGATGCGTGTCACGCTGGGCCAGCCGGTGGTGGTCGACAACAAGCCGGGCGCTGCCGGCCGCGTGGCGCTGGGCGAGGTCAAACGCGCCGCGCCCGACGGCCAGACGCTGGTGCTGGCGCCGAGCGGCGCGCTGGTGGTGTCGCCGTGGCTGTACAAGAACCTCGGCTTCGACCCGGTGAGCGACTTCACGCCGCTGGCGCGCGTGGTGACGTTCGACTTCGCGATCACCGCGGGGCCGGCGGCGCCGGCGGGCGACCTGAAGAGCGTCCTCGCGTGGATGAAAGACAACCCCGGCAAGGCCAACTACGGCACGCCGGGCGCCGGCACGGTGCCCCACTTCACCGGCGTGCTGCTGAGCCAGGGCGCCGGCATCCCGATGACGCACGTGGCCTACAAGGGCGGCGCGCCGGCGGTGAACGACCTGCTCGGCGGCCAGATCCCGCTGATGGTCGACACGCCGCTGGAAACGATCGAGCACCACCGTGCCGGCAAGCTGCGCATCCTGGCGGTCACCGGCGAAACGCGCACGAAGTCGCTGCCCGAGGTGCCGACGCTGAAGGAGCAAGGCATCGCGATGACGGCCGATGCGTTCTTCGGCGTGTATGGCCCGGCGGGCATGGCGCCAGACGTGGCGGCGCGCATCAGCCGCGCAGTGGCCGATGCGCTGCGCCAGAGCGACGTGGCCGAGCGCATCCTCTCGCTCGGTCTGGCGCCTGCGTACGGCAGCGGCGACGAACTCGCGGCCACGCAGGCCGCGCACCTCAAGCGCTGGGAGGCGCCGATCAAGGCCTCGGGGTTCACCGCCGAGTAAGCGCCGGACCGCGTGCCGCACGAAAGCCGACACATGCCGGTGATTCAACACAATCCAGACGGTCTGTTCCCGCCGTATCGCGCCTACAGCCATGCCACCGAAGTTCGAGGCGAATCTCGCCTTCTCTTCATCAGCGGGCTCAATGGCTACGAGAAGGACGGCATCACCATGCCCGAATCGTTCGACGAGCAGGCAGAGCTGATCTGGGGTCACATCGGAACCATCCTGGCTTCTGCCGGCATGGGATACGCAAACATCGTGTCGCTGCGAACTTATCTGTCGGATCCCAAGTACGACGAGCCGAACGTCCGCATGAGAGTCAAGTACATGGGTCATCACCGGCCGGCGTCCACTGTGGTGTGCTGTCAGTTGCTCGAGCCGAAGTGGAAGCTCGAGGTCGAGGTGGTTGCCGCAACCTAGACATCGTGCATGCCATGACTCAACACCCCATCCAAACCTGGCACAAGCTGGTCAAGGCTCACGACCCCTCCGGCCTGGAGACGCTTCTCGCAGCGGATGCCGTGTTCCTGTCGCCGATCGTTCATGCCCCGCAGCGCGGCAAGGCGCTCACGAAGGCCTATCTGACGGCCGCGTTTCGAGTCTTCTTCAACCCGAGCTTTCGTTACGTGCGCGAAATCGTCGGCCCCACCGATGCCATGCTCGAGTTCGAGACCGAGATCGACGGCATCGTCGTCAACGGCGTCGACATCATCAAGTGGAACGCGGCGGGTGAGATCGTCGAGTTCAAGGTGATGATCCGTCCGCTCAAGGCGATCAACCTGGTCCACGAGCGCATGGCCGCGATGCTGGCGTCGTCGCAGCGGCAGCAGTGAGCGCCGATCTGCGACCTTAGCCCTTCGCATCGTTGCCGAACTCCACCAACACCGGCTGGTGGTCCGACGCGCGCGTGTGCAGGTCCACCTGGACGTTGCGCACCCGGGGGGCCAAGCCCGCGCTGACGAACACGAAATCGCAAGCCATCGGGTCGCCGCCATAGGTGGTGTCGAACAAACGAAAGGTCGGCGCGTGCGGCGCGCTGCCGTGCACCAGCGGCCAGGCGTTGCGAAAGCCGTGTCCGGCGCCGGCAGCAGACGATGTCGACACGATGGCGGCGATGGCCGCGTCGGAGGCCGCAGCGTTGAAGTCGCCGCACAGCACCGCATGCGGCGTGTGCACCTTGGTCTGGAACGCCGAGCCGTCGTCGCACGGCTGCGGCGGCGCGGCGGCCATCGCAACCGCCTCGTCGTGCCACGCACGCAGCGAGCGCGCCTGCGCCAGGCGCTGCGGCGCCGAGTAGTACTCCAGGTGCGTGGTCATCACGCGCACGGCGCCGAGTAGCGGCGACAACACGGTGACCACCGTGCACATGCGCGGCATCGACAGCACGCCGCCATCGGCCGGCCATGGCAGCGCGTGGTGCTGCACGCGCGCCACCGGCAGCCGGGTGGCCACCAGGTTGCCGAAGCGCTGACGGCGCCCGTCGGGCAAGAACTCGTCGGCCGCGGCGCCGAAGAAGCACTGGTAGCCGGGCAGCAGTGCCGCGAGCTGCGCCGGCTGGTCGCCGGGCGTGCCGCGCAGCCGGTCGAAGCCCTGCGCAATCTCCTGCAGGCACAACACGTCGAAATCGGCCATCGCGCGCGCGCCCTCGACGATGCGCTGCGGGCTCACCGTGCCGTCGAGGCCGCAACACCACTGCGTGTTCCAGGTGATCAGTTTCATCGCGTCGATCCCCGTGCGTCCAAGCCAGGATTCACGCCCTGGCAGCCAGGTGCGATGATCGCACCGCAACCATGCCCGACGTGACACCGCTCAGCGATGGCTTCGGCGCCGAACTGCACGGCGTCGACCTGGCGCAGCCGTTGTCGGACGCGGCGTGGCGCGACGTCGAGCGTGTGTTCTACGACCACCAGGTGCTGACGCTGCGGGCTCAACGGCTGACGCCGGCGCAGTTCGTGGCCTTTGCGCGCCGCATCGGGCCGCCGCAGCCGCACGTGATCGACCAGTTCCATCACCCGGACGACCCGAACATCCTGATCCTGTCGAACGTAAAGGTCAACGGCGAGCCCACCGGGCTGCAGGATGCGGGTTCGTACTTCCACACCGACTACTCGTACCTGCAGGTGCCGGCGCGCGCGACCACGCTGTACTCGCGCGTGGTGCCCACGGTCGGCGGCGACACGCTGTTCGCCAACCAGATCGCCGCCTACGACGACCTGCCGCAAGCGATGAAGACGCGCATCGCGCCGCTGCGCGCGATCCACCACTACGGCAACCGCCACGACGTGAACGAGGCCAGCCGCACGGCCGCCTCGCCGCTCACCGACGAGCAGAAGGCCAAGATGCCGGTGATCACGCACCGCGTCGCGCGGCCACACCCGGTGACCGGGCGCACCGCGTTGTACGCGGTGTCGGGCAGCTCGTTCGGCATCGTCGGCATGCCCGACGACGAGGCGCGCGACCTGCTCGACGAGCTGGCCGCTCACTCGACGCAGCCGAAATACCAGCTGCGCTTCAAGTACGGTGTCGGCGACGTCGTGATCTGGGACAACGCCGCGCTGCTGCACTCGGCGACCCTCATCGACCCGAACGACGCGCGCACGCTGTGGCGCATCACGGTGCTGGAGTCGTCGCTCGCCGCCGCGGCGCCCGAGGTGCTGCGCCAGGGTCTGCCGCGGATGTGACGCCGCCGCACGCGGCACCTGCTCAGCGCCGCGGCGCGCGACTCGAGGATGCGCACCATCGCGCTGAACCCGCGCGAGCGCGCCAGCTGCAGCGGCGTGCGGCCGTCGCGGTCGGCGAGCGTGAGGTCGGCGCCGGCATCGACCAGCGCACGCAAGCAGGCCTGGTGGCGCGGCCCGCCGTCGCCGAGCACCACCGCTTCGATGGTGGCGGTCCAGTGCAGGTTGTTCACGTGGTCCAGCGGCGCGCCGGCCTTGATGAGCTGGCGCACGACGCCGTCGTGGCCCAGGTGCGCGGCGGCGATCAGCGCGGTGCCGTCGTAGCGGCTGGTGGTGAGCTTGGCACTGCCGCCGAGCGACAACAGCAGCGCGAGCGTCTCTTCGTCGTCGGCCACCGCGGCGATGGTGACCGCGTCGTAGCGGTCGTTGTCGAGCGCGCCGAGGTTGGCGCCGGCCGCAGCCAACACGCGGATCGCATCGCGCCGGCGTGCGAAGGTGGCCACGTGCAGCGGCGTGCGGCCGTGCCCGTCGCGCGAGTCGATCCGGGCGGCCCGCCGCGAGCGCGCTGCGCAGGCCGGCAGCGTCGCCGGCGTGTGCCGCCGCGTGCAACGGCGCCGAAAGCGGCCACTTCGGTGGCGCTCGGCGGCACCTGGGCCAGCAGCGGCGCCGCACAGAGCGCTGCAGCGGTCGCCAGCGCCAGCGGCACGAGGCGACGCACGAACGCGCGAATCCGATACCGCATGGCGCTCGGCCCTCCCGAATCAGGTCGCAGTCGCGACGCCTACCACCTGTTGCGCAGCTCGCGCAGCTTCAGGAACACCGTGCTCGCGTCGGGCTTGTCCGGCAGATCCGGGAACGCCTCGCGCAGCTTGGCGATCACGCCGGGGTTGCTCAGGCGGAAGAAGGTGTTGTGCTGCTTTTCCTCCCCCAGCGTGGTGACGATCGAGGTCTGCGGGTCGTGCCCGGCCACCTTCGGCAGCAGCGCCTTCGCCGCCGCGTTGTCCGGCTCACGCGCCAGCGTGAACTTCAGGTTGTTCTCGATGTAGTCGTGGCCCGGGTACACGCCGCGTGTCGTCGGGCAGCGTGTCGAGCTGCTTGGCAAACGTCTCGTACATCGCACCGGGGTCGCCGCCGTTGTGGCAGTTGCCGGCGCCGGCGTTGAACAGCGTGTCGCCCGAGAACAGCGCCGGCTGGTCGGTGTGCGAGCGCAGGCAGATGTGGCAGAAGGTGTGGCCCGGCGTGTCCATGCACTCGAGCTCGACCGCTTGCCGACCTTGATCACGTCGCCGGCCTTCACGCCGCGGTCGACGCCCTCGATCTTGCCGCCGGCCTTGTGGTGCGCGATCAGCTTGGCGCCGGTGGCGGCCACCACCGCGGCGTTGCCGCCGGTGTGGTCGTGGTGCTCGTGCGTGTTGAGGATCTGCGTGATGCGCCAGCCGTTCTTCTTGGCCGCCTGCAGGCACTTGCCGTGGTCCAGCGGGTCGATGGCGAGCGCCTCGCCGGTGTCGGGGCAGGCGATCAGGTAGTTGAAGTTGCGCAGCGAGTTGCCGGTCCAGATGCGTTCGACGATCACGCGCGTTCTCCTTTGTGCAGCGTTAGTTGCAACGACCGATCGACATCGCTCCGACGCCTTGCGCGTAGTACCTGAAGCTGTAGCTGCCGTCGGAGAGCAGCTTGATGTAGCCGCCCGCCTGATGCGGAAGCAGCAGCACGTACCGGCCCTGTGAGTCCCACTCGATGCGAGCATTCTCGTACAGCGTTCGCAGGGCCTCGGTCTCGGGCGCGGATTCGATCGTTCCCTGCGAAGGCGTCGCCCTCAGCTTGAAGGGAAACGTCTTGATCGACGTCTGCCCGCTGCACGAGACGTGCATGTTGCCGCAGAACGCGGGCAGCGATGGCCGACAGGAGAGTTCACCCGTCTGCGCGAGCTTCGCTACCGCCGATGGGGCAACATCACCCTCGGCGGCGAACCCCGTCCCGGTGCACATGGCCAGGCTCACGACCAGGCAAAGAGCGCGTGCGTTCACGGTTGTCCGAGAACCTCGGCGATCTGCACCGCGTTGAGTGCCGCGCCCTTGCGCAGGTTGTCGCTGCTGACGAACAGCACGAGCCCGTGCTCGACCGTGGGGTCGCGCCGCACCCGGCCGACCAGCACGGGGTCACCCCCGGTGGCGGCCAGCGGGTTGGGCACGTCGGTCACCACCACGCCGGGCGCGCGGCGCAAGAGGTCGAGCGCGGCATCGACGGAGAGGCTCCGCTCGAACTCGGCATTGATGGACAGTGAATGCCCGGTGTACACCGGCACGCGCACGCAGGTGCCGGCCACCGGCAGCCCCGGAATGTCGAGAATCTTGCGGCTCTCGTCGCGAAGCTTGATCTCTTCGTCGGTGTAGCCGTCTTCGACGACTCGATAGTTGAACGGCACGACGTTGAAGGCGATCGGAACCGGCCACTTGCGGACCTGCGGGAACTGAATGGCGCGCCCATCCGACACCAGCCTGGCCGACTCGGGCGCCGCGTGTTGCACCTGGCCCAACAACTCCTCCACGCCGGCGACGCCGGCCCCCGACACGGCCTGGTAGGTGCTGGCGACAAACCGTTTTAGCCGCGCCGCGTCGTGCAGCGGTTTGAGCACCGGCATCGCGGCCATGGTCGTGCAGTTGGGGTTGGCGACGATTCGCTTCGGAATCGACCGCAGCGCATGCGGGTTGACCTCGGCCACCACGAGCGGCACGTCGGGGTCCATGCGCCAGGCCGACGAGTTGTCGATCACGGTGGCACCGGCCGCGGCGACCACCGGCGCCAGCGCGCGCGACGTGTCGGCCCCGGCCGAAAAGAACACCGACGTCGAGGCCGGAGTAGTCGGCGGTCGACGCATCTTCGACCACCAACTGCTCGCCCTGCCACGGCAGATGCCTGCCGGCCGACCGGGCAGACGCAAACAGGCGCAGCGACCGCACGGGGAAGTGGCGCTCGGCGAGCGACGCCCTCATCAGCTCGCCCACCAGCCCGGTGGCGCCGACGATGCCCACCCGCATGCCGTCGCGAGAGGCATTCGATCCGTTGTTCATTTCATCACCACCCTGTAGCGGACCTTGCCGCGCTGGCCGATCGAACAATTCTCACGACGCTGGGGTCATTGTAGGAAGACCAAGCCGGCACGTCGGCGCGCGCGCTTAATCGTGGCCCGCGCGGCATCGACGGCACGCCGCGCGGCATCGACCCGCACACTTGCCGTCACCCCAAGGAGGCACCATGGCCCAGTCGATGACCGACCACTACCTGCAGAACAACCAGCAGTACGCGAGCGGCAAGGCCCTGCACAAGGCGGCCTACCCCGGCAAGCAGCCGATCCAGCCGGCCAAGCGAGTGGCCGTCGTGGCCTGCATGGACGCGCGCCTGGACGTCGAGGGCCTGCTCGGCCTGCAGACCGGAGATGCGCACATCATCCGCAACGCCGGCGGCGTGGTCAGCGACGACGCGATCCGCTGCCTGATCATCTCGCACCACCTGCTCAACACCAACGAGTTCATCCTGATCCACCACACACGGTGCGGCATGCTGGCCTTCACCGACGACCTGCTGAAGGCCGGCCTCGAAGGCGACCCGGCAGCCGAGAAGCTGCTCGGCCAGGCCACGCGCGCGCGCGTTCACCAGCTGCAAGGCCTGCGCGGCCACGCCGTCGGCGTTCCATGCCTTCCGCGGCGCGATCGAACCGCTCGACGCACCGCGCGACGACAAGAACATTCAGCGCCTGCAGTGGGACGTGCGCCGCGGCATGTCGGCGATCCTGCACCACCCGTGGCTGCCCACGAAGGGCGAAGACGCGATCACGGTGCGCGGCTTCATCTACGACGTCGACACCGGCAAGCTCGAGGAGGTGAGCTACCCCGGGGCGATGGGCTCGATCGGCTGAAGCCTGCGATGCGCGGCCGGCTCGGGCTTCAAGCGGCCGCGCACTTCTTAACCGTCTCCCAGGTGCGCGTCGTGACGTCGGTGCCGAAGGTCTTCGCGATCAGCACCATGAACACCGGCCCTTTGTCGCTGGGCACGATAGGCGGTGAATGCCTCGCGGCCCGCCACGCTGAGGATGCGCGCACCGTCGGCTTCGATCGGAAGCGCCAACTTCTTCGTGATGGGCTCGCGCACGAAGCTGACCACGCGCTTGGCGTTCGCAGGCAGCGCGAACCTGGCGTAGGGGTCGGTCTCCAGCAAAGCACGCAGGGTGTCCACCGGCCGCACGATCGTGTAGAAGCTGCGGCCCAGCACGCCGTGCATCGAGGCCTCGGCCTTGCGCTCGAGCGAGGCATCCGCGGCCGCGCGCGCATCGAACACCAGGTTGCCGCTGGCCAGCACGGTCTTCACGTTGGTGAAGCCTGCATTTTCGAAGCAGCGCTTGAGCTCCGGCATCTTGGCGTTGGTCGGGCTGACCCCGCGAAGGAAGGCGACGTAGCGCGGCACGGCGGGTCACTTGCTCGGTGGCGGCGGGTCTAGGTCTTCTCGCGATCGTAGTAGTCGACCGTGTTCTCGGCGCGGAACAGTTTGCGCAGACCTCCCTCGTCGCGCCGGCCGGCCGCGATCAGGACCTTCTGAGAATCCGGGTACTCGCAGGCCTCGATGTCGACGACATTCGACAGTGCCAGGTAGCGCATCGTGGCCGTGCCCGTGTTGATGATCTGGTGCGCCACCTCGGGGCCACCGGTCGGGCACGCGATCACGTCGTGCTTGCGGATCGGGTAGCGCTGGTCGCCAAAGCGCAGCTCGCCCTCGCCCTCGAGGATGAAGAACATCTCCTCTTCGCCATGGTGGCTATGGAAGGGACACTGCGCCTTGCCGGGAGGCAGCACGGTCAGGTTGTAGCCCAGCTTCCTGGCTCCGATGTGGCTGCCGATCTGGCCGCGGCTGGACGTGTACAGGCCGTTTTCTTCCACGTCGTCGAACTCGACCTCGTCGAGATTCATGATGGGTTTCGCCATGGGGTCCTCCAATGACCTGATTGTCGGTGTTGCATCCAGGACTGTTGAGGTACGCACCTCACCCAAGCGCTCGCTCGTCGAGAGCCGGCGTCGTGGCGCGGCGCGCATCCCGGACTCGGCGTGCCACTCTCAGGCCACGTCTTCCCAGCGGCCGCTGTGCTCCGAGCGCCACAGCGCGTCGATCACGCGCATCTGGGCCAACGCATCGTCCAGCCCCCAGCCGAGCGCTTGTTCGCCGCGCACCCGGCGCGAGAAAGCCTCCGCCTGCAATCGGTATTGGTCGGCGGCCGGCAGCGTCTCGCATGGTGATACGGCTGCCGTCCAGCGCCGCGCCGTCGTCGATCGCGATATGCATCGCGCCGCCCTGCGGTGCATTGAACGGGATCTGCACTTCGATGCGCCCCTGGGTGCCGACCACCTGCACGCGCTGGTAGGGGCAACTCTGCGTCGAGACGGTGAAGCCGAGCTGGCGGCCGGCACCGAAGTCGAGCAGCGCGCTGGTCGTGCGATCGGTGCCGAGCGCCGGGTCACGGTCGATCAGCGCGATGCCGCGGCGCGGCTCGGCATCGAACAGGTAGCGTCCGCTCAGGATCGCGTAGCAGCCGATGTCGTACAGCGCCCCGCCGCCGATCGCCGGCTGGTTGCGGATGTTGCCGGGATCGTCGTTGAAGTACGAGAAGAACACCTGCACCGCGCGCAGCGTGCCGATGCGGCCGGCTTGCACCAGTTCGCGAACGCGCTGCCACTGCGGGTGGTGGCGCACCATGAACGCCTCTTCGATGCACACCCGCGTGGCCGCCTCGCGCAACGCCTGCGCCTCGGCGGCATTGAGGGCGATCGGCTTTTCGCACAGCACGTGCTTGCCCGCGGCAGCGGCCTGCAGCGTGAGCGGCACGTGCAAGTGGTTGGGCAGCGGGTTGTAGATGGCCTCGATGTCCGGGTCGGCGATCAGCTCCTCGTAGGAGCCGTAGGCGCGCTGAATGCCGAACGCGCGGGCGGCCTTGTTCGCCGCGGCCAGCGAGCGCGATCCGATCGCGCGCACCTCGATCAGCGGGCTCGCCACCATCGCCGGCAGCACTTTGTCGATGCCGATCTTGGCGGTGCTCAGCACGCCCCACACCACCCGCTTCATGGCTGCTCCCGATGTGCCACCTCATGTATGAGTGGCGCACCTCATTTTGCGCCGTATGATGATCGGATGCCAGTGGCCGGACGCACCAGCCTGCACGACGTGGCCAGCGCTGCCGGCGTCAGCCTGGCCACCGTGGATCGTGTGCTGCATGGCCGCGGCGGCGTGCGCGCGCGCACCGTCGACCGGGTGCAGGCGGTGGTGCAGCGCCTGGGCTACCGGCCCGACCCGGCCGCCGCGCGCCTGGCACGCAAGACGCCGCGCTCGGCTGGTGTTCGTGCTGCCGGCGGGCACCAACACCTTCGTCGACATGCTCGACAAGCAGGTGCAGGCGGTGCTGCCGTGGCTGGCCGAGCAGCGCGCCGCGGCGCTGGTGCAGCGGGCCGACGTGTTTTCGCCGCAGGCGCTCGCGCGTCACCTCGCGGGCCTGCGCGACCGCTGCGACGCCGCGGTGGTGATGGGACATCGACCACCCGCTGGTGCGGGCGGCGATCGACGACCTGGTCGCGCACGACATCGTCGTGGTCACGCTGGTGTCCGACGTGCCGGGGTCGCAGCGCAGCCGCTTCGTCGGCATCGACAATGTCTCGGCTGGCCGCACGGCCGCTTCGCTGCTCGGCGGTTTCGCCGGGCCCAAGGCCGGACGAGTCGGCATCGTGATGGGAAGCCGCGCGCTGCGCGACCACGCCGAGCGCCTGTTCGGCTTCGAGCAGGTGATGGCGGCCGAATACCCGCAGCTGCAACTGCTGCCGCCGATCGAGGGCCACGACCTGTCCAAGCGCACCGAGCCGCTGGTCACCAAGCTGCTGCAGCGCGAACCCGAACTGGTCGGGCTGTACAGCATCGGCGCCGGCAACCGCGGCATCCAGGCGGCGCTCGAGCGCAGCGGCCGCGCCGAGCGCATCGTCTGGATCTGCCACGAACTCACGCCGCACGCGCGCCAGGCGCTGCTGGGCGGCGTGGCCGACGCGGTGATCAACCAGGACGCCGGCCACGAGGTGCGGTCGGCCTGTCGGCTGGCGCTGGCGGCGCTGTCGGGCGAGCGCGTGCTGCCCGATCAGGAGCGCATCCGGATCGACATCTTCCTGCGCGACAACTTGCCATGAGTACACCGAACGACGCGATGAGCATCTTGAACATGCCGCTCGCTCCACACCCCGCAGGCGGGTTGCCTGCACATTGCACATCCCTGACACGAGGAGACAGCCCCATGACATTCGCACGCAAGCCATTGGCTCTCGGCGGCGCGCTCGCGGCCATCCTGGCCGTGGGTCTGATCGCGGCGCCGCAAGCGACCGCACAGCAGAAGAAGACCCTGGCATTCGTCGTCAACGGCGCCTCCGACTTCTGGAAGATCGCCGAAGCGGGCGTCAAGAAGGCGCAAGGCGAACTGCCGAAGTACAACCTGCAGTTCAAGTACCCGGAGCAAGCCGCCGCGGCGGTGCAGCAGCGCGTGATGGAGGACCTGGTCGCCGCCGGCGTGGCCGGCATCATGGTCAGCTCGGTCGACCCGAAGAACCAGACCGACGGGCTGAACAAGGTCGCCTCGCAGACGCTGCTGTTCACCACCGACTCCGACGCCCCGAAGTCCAAGCGGGTCGCCTACATCGGCTCGTCGAACGTCGAGCTCGGCAAGGACGCCGGCAAGCTGATGCTGAAGGCGCTGCCCAATGGCGGCAAGTGCATCGGCTTCGTCGGCCTGCCCGGTGCCGACAACGCGCGCGAGCGCATCGAAGGCGTGAGGGAAGTCATCAAGGGATCGAAGGTCGCGCTGACCGACGTGCGCGGCGACGAGATCGACCAGGGGCGCGCCAAGCGCAACGTCGAAGACGCGCTGGCCGCCAACCCCGACGTGGCATGCCTGGTGGGCTTCTACTCCTACAACACGCCGCGCATCTACGAGGTGCTGAAGGAGACCGGCAAGCTCGGCAAGATCCAGGTCATCGGCTTCGACGAGGATCCGATCACGCTCGGCGGCGTCAAGGAAGGCACCATCGCCGGCACCGTGGTGCAGCAGCCGTTCGAGTGGGGCTATCGCGGCATGAAGCTGATGGCGGCCCACCTCGAAGGCAACAAGTCGGGCGTGCCGAAGGACGGCATCATCATCGTGCCGGGCAAGGTGATCGACAAGTCGAACGTCGACGCGTTCACCGCCGGCATGAAGCAGATGATGGGCAAGTAAGACCAGCCCTGTCGGGGGCTGCGACCCGGCGCAGGCCGCTGCGCCGGGTCGTCGTGTATTGACCTGCCGGTTGGACGACGCGGTCCGGCCGGCCTTCAAGCGTCGCTGCGACCACGATGACCGTCCCGTTGCTCGAGCTGATCGACATCCGCAAGACCTACCCGGGCGTGGTGGCGCTCGATGGCGTCAGCCTGTCGGCCGGCCGCGGCGAGGTGATCGGCCTGGTCGGCGAAAACGGCGCCGGCAAGTCGACCTTGATGAAGGTGTTGGGCGGTGTCGTCGCGCCGGACTGCGGGAACGATCCGCACCGACGGCGCCGATCGCGCCGCGCTCACCGTGCGCGACGCGCTGGCGGCCGGCATCGCATTCGTCCACCAGGAACTCAACCTGTTCGACAACCTGGACGTGGCGGCCAACGTGTTCATCGGCCGCGAGGTGCTGGCCGGCGGCTTCATGAAGCTGGTCGACAACGACGCACTGCACCGGCGCGTGCGGCCGCTGCTCACGCGCCTGGGCTGCGACTTCGACGCCGACACGATGGTCGACACGCCTGTCGCTGGCGCAGCAGCAGCTGGTCGAGATCGCCAAGGCGCTGTCGCTCAATGCGCGGCTGGTGATCATGGACGAGCCGACGTCGAGCCTGACGATTGCCGAGACCGAACGCCTGCTGCGCGTCATCGCGGGGCTCAAGTCCGACGGCGTCAGCGTGATCTTCATCTCGCACCGCCTCGGCGAGGTGGAGCGCTGCGCCGACCGCGTGGTCGTGCTGCGCGACGGGCGCGTGGCCGGGGCGCTCGAGCGCTCCGAGATCGAGCCACGCGGCGATGATCCGGCTGATGATCGGACGCGAGCTCAAAGGCAACTACACCGCGCCGGCGCGCCCGCCGGGCGGCGAAGCGCTCGAGATCACCGACCTGCGCACCACCGCCTACCCGGACCAGGCGGTCACGCTGCGCGTGCGGCAGGGCGAGATCCTCGGCCTGGCCGGCCTGGTGGGCTCCGGCCGCACCGAACTGGCCCGCGCCGTGTTCGGCATCGACCCGCTGCTGGCCGGCACGGTGCGCGTGGCCGGGCAGCCGATCGCCGGCGACTCGCCGCGCGCGGCGATCGAGCGCGGCCTGTACCTCGTGCCCGAGGACCGCAAGCGCTCGGGGCTGCTGCTCGACGTGCCGATCGCCGAGAACATCTCGCTGCCCAACCTGCGGGCGTACGCGCGCGCGGCTGATCGTCGACGCCGCGGCCGAACGCAGCAATGCCGAGCGGCAGAAGCGCAGCCTCGGCATCCGCGCGCCGGCCGTGACCACCGCCGCCGGCGTGCTGTCGGGCGGCAATCAGCAGAAGGTCGTGCTCGCCAAGTGGCTGGCGATGAGCCCGCGCGTGATCGTGCTCGACGAGCCGACCCGCGGCATCGACGTCGGCAGCAAGAACGACATCTACGTGCTGCTGCGATCGCTGGCCGATGCCGGCGTGGCGATCCTGATGATCTCGTCGGACATGGAAGAGGTCATCGGCGTGTGCGACCGCATCGCGGTGATGCACGAAGGCCGCATCAGCGGCCACCTCGAGCGGCCCGCAGTTCAGCGAGCACAACGTGCTGCGGCTGGCCGTCGGGGCTTCGCTGGAGCAGGCGGTCGCCGAGGAGACCCATGAGCGAACGAACGAAAGGTCCAGCGTGATCTTCAAGAAGGACATCGGCCTGCTGGTGCTGATCCTGGTGGTCGGCGCGGTCGTCGCGATCATCAATCCGCGCTTCCTGCTGGCGGCCAACATCTCGAACACGGCCAACCAGATCGGCCTGTTCGGCATCATCGCGATCGCGCAGGCCTTCGTCATCCTGGTGGGCGGCATCGAGCTGTCGGTGGGTGCGGTCGTCGCGCTGCTCGGCGTGCTGTTCATCGACCTGATCGTCAACGTCGAGATCCACTGGGCGGTCGCGACACTGATCGTCATCGCCGCGGGCATGCTGATGGGCCTGGTGCACGGCACGCTGGTGGCCAAGGTCGGGCTGCAGCCGTTCGTCGTCACGCTGTGCGCGCTGCTGATCTACCGCGGCATGGCGCGCTACTACACCGAGGACGCGACGGTGGGCTTCGGCTTCGGCGCCAGCTTCCCCACCCTCGAATGGCTGACGGCGGGGCGCAGCGAGGTGTTCGCACCGATCGCCCGCCTGTTCGGCTACACCGAGCCGACGATCGCCGTGCCGCACACGCTGATCGCGCTGGTCGTCATCACGCTCGTCGCCGGCGTGGTGCTGCACCGCTCGGTGCTCGGCCGCTACCTGTTCGCGATCGGCAAGAACGAGGAGGCGGCGCGCTACTCGGGCATCGCCACCGGCCGCATCACGATCGCCGCCTACGTGATCTGCTGCGCGCTCACCGCCTTCAACGCGATCCTGCTCGCGATGTACACGCGCTCGATCTCGCCGGCCGTGCACGGCAACTTCTACGAGCTGTACGCGATCGCGGCGGCGGTGCTCGGCGGCTTCTCGCTGCGCGGCGGCGAGGGCTCGGTCATCGGCGTCGTGCTCGGTACCATCCTGCTGCAGATCCTGCAGAACCTGGTGAACCTGCTGGGCATTCCCAGTTCGCTGAACTTCGCGGTGATGGGCTCCGTCATCCTGATCGGCGTGCTGGCCGACCGGCAGTTCGCGCGCTACCGGCAACGCTCGCGCACCCAGGTGCGGCATGCGGAGGGTGCACCGCAGGGCGCGGGGGAGTCGGCCTAGGATGGAGCGAGTGCCTTCGAGTTGCTCGGTGGAGCGGTCTTTTGTGCTCGTTCGCCGGACGCGTCTCATGCAGAGGCCGCGCGAGGCAAAGCCGCGGCCGGGTATGCGCCGGCGCTCGAATGCGGCGGCCGGCCTTCGGCCGGCTACCCTGCGGTGCTCGGGCTGCGAGGGCGGCCACACAAACTCGCCCTCGCGCGGGCGCGACGCTGCTACGCAGCGCCGCTGCGCTCGGTGCTCAAACAGTGTGTGGCCGGCGCGCCGCCTCAGGGCGACGCGCAACCCTCGCAACCCTGGCCTTGCAGGCCGCGCTGGGCCTTGCGGCCCAGCTGCTACGGGCACAGCCAGTCCACTGGACTGTCCGTGTCCGGCTCGCCTCCTCGGCGCCGCATATGTCGCTGCGGTCGCACACCCGACCACGGCTTTGCCAGCACCACCGAGTACTTCGACGAGTAACGCGAGCGCCTCGCGGGCCTAAGGGCGCGGGTCGCGCCAGTACGCTGGAGCAACGGACATGACCACATCCCCCCTCCTCCTCGTCACCGGCGCCACCGGCAAAGTCGGGCGCGCGTTCATCGAGCGTCTGCTCGGAGAGGAACGCTTCGCGCACTGGCGCGTGCGGGCGCTGTGCCACCAGCGGACGCCGCCGGCGCACGAGCGCATCGAGGCGGTGTTCGGTGCGATCCAGGATCGTGCGGTCGTGCAGCACGCGCTCGAGGGCGTGACGCACGTGGTGCACCTGGCCACCTGCAAGGAGACGCCCGACGATGCGATGGACGTGTCGGTCAAGGGCCTGTTCTGGCTGCTCGAGGGTTGCCGCACCAGCGCGACCTTCAGCCAGTTCATCCTGATCGGCGGTGATGCGGCGATCGGGCACTTCCACTATCCGCACCCGGTGCCGGTGGTCGAGACGCAGCCGCCGAGCGCGTATCCGGGCTGCTATGCGCTGTCGAAGGTGCTCGAAGAGACGATGCTGCAGCAGTACCAGATCCAGTACGGGCTCGACAGCTGCTGCCTGCGTGCGCCGTGGATCATGGAGAAGGACGACCTGCGCTTTCACCTCAGCTTCGGCCCCGATGTGTTCGGCGCGCCGCGCTGGTGCGACCTGGTCGGCGCAGACGCGGCCGCTGAGCACCAGGCGCGCGGCGCGATCCCGGTGCTGCTCGATCAGGCCGGCGCCGGGCTGCTGCGCAACTTCGTGCACGTCGACGATCTCGCCGACGCGATCCTCGCGGCGATCGACCAGCCGCGCGCGCGCCATCAGCTGATGAACGTCTGCATGGACGAGCCGCTCGACTACGCGCGACTGGGCGACTATCTCGCGCGCACGCGCGGCTGCCCTCTGGTGCCGATTCGCGAGCGCTACCACTCGACCTGGCTGGACAACAGCAAGGCGAAGTTTCTGCTGGGCTGGCGGCCGTTGTACGACCTGGAACGTCTGGTCGAGTCCGCCTGGGCCTACCAGCGGGCGGCCGACGATCCGCGGCGAATCTGGTATCCGGGCTGAAGCAGCATCGGTTGATCTCGATCAAAGGGGCTGCGGTCCTGCGTCCACGAGCAGAAGTGGCGGTTCCGTGGGTTCGCACCCCGGTACGATGCGCCGCTGGAACCCTTGAATGACGAGCCGCTTCGACGAACGCCCGCAGACCGTTGGCGAGGAATTGGCCAACAGCTTGAGCCATGGCCTCGGCTTCCTGCTGGCCGTCGCCTCCGTGCCCATACTCGTCACCTTCGCCGCCCAGCGCGGCGGCGCGGCCAACGTGGTGGGCGCCTGCGTGTTCTCGGTGACGGCGATGCTGCTGTACTTCGCGTCGACGATGTACCACGCACTGCCGGCCGGGCCGGCCAAGCGCGTGTTCTACGTGCTCGACCATTCGGCGATCTACCTCTTCATTGCCGGCAGCTACACACCGTTCACGCTCGGCGTGCTGCGCGGCGGCTGGGGCTGGACGCTGTTTGGCCTGGTGTGGGGACTCGCTGCCATCGGCGTGCTGCTGAAGAGCTTCGATCGGCTGCGCCATCCGGGTTGGTCGACCGGCCTGTACGTCGCGATGGGCTGGCTGGTGCTGATCGCCGCCGCCCCTCTGATCGAACATGTGGCCACCGAGGGCCTGCTGTGGCTGTTGGCGGGTGGCTTGGCCTACACCGCGGGCGCGGTCGTGTTCTTGTTCGACTCGAAACTGCGCTATGCACATTTCGTGTGGCACCTGTTCGTGCTCGGCGGAACCACGTGTCATTTCTTCGCCGCGCTCGGCTACGCGTCGTCTCTTTGAGCGCACCGGCGCGAAACGCAGAATTCACCGGCACGCCGAAGGTCGATCAGGGGCGCACCGGCTCCAAAATCATTCCCGCCGCGATCAAGCGCTGGCCCAGCACCATGCCCAGCCCGCTCGCGGGTGTCAGCACGCCGCCGCCGCGCTCGCCACCGGGAAGCGCCTGCGGTTGCAACGCCAACGCCAGCGCCGACTCGCAGACGAATTTCGTCGTCGCGCGGTTGCCGGGGTCGCCTTGGCCCGCGACGCGGCCGCGCACCACCTTGCCGCTGGCGCTCTTGCCGACCAGCTCGCAGCGAAACGATCCGCCGTCCATCGACCGCTCGGTTGGGCCCTGTCCAGGCGCCACGGCCACCGCACGGGCCAGTGCGCGCCCGGTCTTGAAGCGCAGCGCCGCCATTCCGACACCCATGCCGACGGTGACGCCAGCGGCGGCCGCCGCGGCGAGCGGGCCGCGACCAAAGCGCAGGTACTCCTGGTACCTGAAGGTCGCGCCGTAGGCCCCGTCGCCGCGTGCTTTCAGCAGCGCCGCCGTGCGGCGCACGACGCGGGTGTTGACCGGCCCCATCACGAAAGGCCCGAGCCACGCATCGAAGTCGGCGTCGCGATGCGGCGCCACAGGATCGGCATGCTCCGCGGGGTCTCGCGGCGCGGTGCCCTTCGGGTTGAGCAGGAAGGGGTCGGCGAGCAGCCGGTTCTGTCCGGACTCCATGAGGTTGAACGCCGATGCCAGCGTGCCGCCGTTGAGACCGCCGCGCATCGAATGGCAGGCCTTGACGCTGACGCACTGCTCGCCGTGCTGCCGAAAGATCGCCTCGGCGACCAGCCACGCGCCGAGATCCGACGGCACCGAGTCGAACCCGCAGCACGGGATGATGCGCGTGCCGTTGCGCGCGGCCTCCGCGTGATGGCGATCGATCAGCCCGCGCACCCAGGGCGTTTCGCCGGTGATGTCGACGTAGTGGGTGCGGTGCGCCACGCAGGCCGCGACGAGTGCGCTGCCATGGAGGGCGAATGGGCCGGCCGTGCTCAGCACCACCGCGGCCTGGCTGGCCAGCGCGTCCAATCCTTTCTGGTCTGCCGCATCGGCCACGATGATGCCGGCGCCGGCCGCGCCGGGCCCGCAGGCTTGCCGCACCTGTTCGAGCTTGTCCGCCGAACGGCCGGCGAGCGCCCAGCGCACGCCGTCGGCGTGCGCAGCGAAGTGGGCCACCGTCTGGCGGCCGACGAAGCCGGTGGCGCCGTAGAGCACCACGTCATACGCCCGATGGGGCGAGGTTCGCTTCGCGTTCAAGGCTGTTCTCCTCAGGAACGGTTCATGCCCCGCGCCGCTGCAGCCCGCGCGGCTTGGCCGCCATCAGCATCTCGTGCAGCCCCGCCGCCGCGGTGGACAGCGGCCGGTCGGCCCGCCGCACCATGTACACGCGCCGCACCAGTGCCGGCGCGTGCAGCGGCCGCGTGGCCAGGTGCCTGGCGTCGGCAAAGTGGAAGAGCGTCAGCGACGGCACGATCGTGATGCCCAGCCCCGCGCGCACCATGCCGGCCACCGTGCTCAGCTGGTCGAGCTCCATCATCGTGTGCAGCTGCATCGGGTAGAGCGCGGCCTCCACGTACTGGCGCACGCTGCTCGAGCGCGCCAGGTGCACGATCGGGTACGGCGCCAGGTGCTTGAGCTCGATGCGACCTCCGCGCTTGATCAGCGCGTGGTCGCGCGGGCACACCAGGTGAAAGCCGTCGCGGCAGAACTCCTCGGTGTGCAGCTCGGGCGTGGCGGTGCGCGTGGAGGCGAGCGCGAAGTCGGCCGTGCCGGCGCGCACGCGCTCGATGCAGGCGTCCGACAGCACGTCGGCCACGTCGAGCTCGATGCCCGGGTACTTCTGGTGGAACTTCGCCAGCAGCGGCGGCAGCCAGCCGGCCGCCAGCGACGGCAGCAGCGCGAGCGCCACGCGGCCGCGCCGGCGCGCGGCGTGGTCACGCACGTCGGCGAGCGCGCTCTCGGCGTCGCGCAGCAGCCGGCGCGCCGGCTCGACCAGCACGCGACCCTCGGCGGTGAGCTCCACGCTGCGCGTGGTGCGGTCGAATAGCCGGGCGCCCATCGCCTCTTCGAGCCCGCGCACCAGCGCCGAGAACGCCGGCTGCGACAGGTGGCACAGCGCCGCGGCGCGCGTGAAGTTGCGCTGCTCGGTCAGCGTGAGAAAGGCGGACAGCTCGCGCGTGGTCAGATTCATCTGCATCGCGGATCAATGTATCGCATCTTTCGATTTCACAGATTTGCAGCCGCTGCCTACAGTGCGGCGCATGCCCACCCCGCCCGTCCTGCGCATCGGTTGTGCCGCCGGTTTCTCCGGCGACCGCACCGACGCCGCCGGCCCGGTGGTCGATGCGCTCATCGCCGCCGGCGGCCCGGCGGTGCTGATCTTCGAGACGTTGGCCGAGCGCACGCTCGCGCTGGCGCATCTGGCCAAGCGGCAAGACCCCGCCGCAGGCTTCGAGCCGCTGCTCGAGGCGATGCTGGCGCCCGGTGCTGGCGACGTGCCTGCGCGGCGGCGTCAAGATCGTCAGCAACTTCGGCGCCGCCAACCCGCGCGGCGCGGCGCTGCGCATCCGCGAGATGGCGCAGGCAGCAAGGCCTGCCGGCGCCGCGCATCGCGGTGATCGAGGGCGACGACGTGTCGGGCCCCGCGCACCGCATCGGCGCTGCAGCGCGCGCTCGGCGCGCAGCTCGACGGCCGCGACATCGTCAGCGCCAACGCCTATCTCGGCGCCGAGCCGATCGCCGCCGCACTGAAAGCCGGCGCGCAGATCGTGGTCGGCGGACGCATCGCCGACCCGTCGCTCACCGTCGGGCCCGCGCTCGCGCACTTCGGCTGGGCCGCCGATGACTGGGATCGCCTGGCACGCGCCACGATGGCCGGCCATCTGCTCGAATGCGGCACGCAGGTCAGCGGCGGCTACTACGCCGACCCCGGCGATCAAGGACGTTCCCGGCATGGCGAACCTCGGCTATCCGATCGCCGAGATCGACGAACAGGGCGACTGCACCATCACCAAGCCCGCGGGCACGCGGCGGCTGCGTCAACGCAGCACACGGTCAAGGAGCAACTGCTCTACGAGGTGCACGACCCCGCCGCCTACCTGACGCCCGACGTGGTGGCCGACATCGGCGCCGCGCAGCGTGCAGGCGGTCGGCACCGACCGCGTGCGGCTCGCGGGCGTGCGCGGCCACGCCCGCTCTGGCACGCTGAAGGTCAACGTCTGCTTCGAAAGCGGCTGGCTGGCCGAGGGTGAGATCTCCTATGCCGGCGCACGCGCCGAGGCGCGCGCACGGCTGGCGGCCGACGTGCTGCGCGAGCGCCTGCAGACGTGGGCGCGCTGCGCGCCGACCTGATCGGCGTGGCCAGCGTCTTCGGCGACGACGGCGGCCGCTGGCTGGCCGCCACGCCCTGCGGCGATGCGCGCGACGTGCGCCTGCGCGTCGCGCTGCGCCACAGCGAGCGCGCGAGCGCCGAGCGCCTGGCTGCGCGAAGTGACCGCGCTGTACTGCTGCGGCCCGGCCGGCGGCGGCGGCGTGCGCACGGCGCTCAGGCCCACGCTCGGCACGTTGTCGTGCCTGCTGCCGCGCGAGAGCGTGCCGGCCACCTTCGAGATGATCGACTGACGATGCCACACACACCGTCCCTCTGTGGCGCGCCGCACACGGCCGTACCGGCGACAAGGGCAACCGCTCGAACATCAGCGTGATCGCGTGGGCGCCCGAGCTGTACCCGCTGATCGTCGAACAGATCACCGAGGCGCGCATCGCGCGCCAGTTCGCGCACCGCCGGCCGACCCAGGTCACACGCCACCTGCTGCCCAACCTGCACGCGATGAACGTGGTGCTCGACGACGTGCTCGACGGCGGCGTCAACGACGCGCTCAACCTCGACAGCCACGGCAAGGCGCTGTCGTTCCTGCTGCTCGAACTGCCGCTCGAAGTGCCCGCTGCATCGCTGCCGCTGCTGCGCGGCCCCGATTCCCAGAACCTCATCCGGAGACAAGCCATGAACTGCGCCTGACCCGACGATGCGCTGCTGGACCCTGCTCGCTGCCGCCGACGTTGGCGCCGGCCGCCTGGGCACAGAGCTACCCGGCCAAGCCGATCACCTTCATCGTGCCGTTCGCCGCCGGCAGCGCCACCGACCAGCTGGCGCGTGCGCTCGGCCAGTCGATCACCGAGCAGACCAAGCAGGCGGTGGTGGTCGACAACAAGGCCGGCGCCAGCGGCATGCTCGCGGCGCAGGCCGCGGCACGCGCCGCGCCCGATGGCTACACGCGTGCTGATCACCACCAACACCACGCACGCAGCCAACGAGCACCTGTACAAGAAGCTGCCGTACGACCCGGTGAAAGACTTCGCGCCGGTCAGCGGCCTCGGCAAGGGCGGCCAGGTGCTGGTGGTGGCGGCCGACTCGCCGTACAAGAGCGTGAAGGATCTGCTCGACTTCGCACGCAAGAACCCGGGCAAGCTGACGTTCGGCAGCGGCAGCTCGTCGAGCCGCGTCGCCGGCGAGCTCTTCCAGCAGATGAGCGGCACCGACATCCTGCACGTGCCCTACAAGAGCAACCCGCTGGCGATCACCGACCTGCTGGGCGGCCAGATCGTGATGATGATCACCGACACCTCCACCGGCGTGCCGCAGATCAAGGGCGGCAAGCTGCGCGCGCTCGGCGTGTCGACCACCAAGCGCTGCCGATGCTGCCCGACGTGCCGACCATCGACGAGGCCGGCGTCAAGGGCTACGACATGGGCTACTGGTTCGCCGCCTACGTGCCGGCGAACACGCCGGCGCCGGTGGTGCAGCGCTTGAACGAGTTGCTGCACGCCGGCCTGAAGACGCCGGCCGCGAAAGCCTTCTTCGACACCAGCGGCGGCGAGCCCTTCCCGACCACGCCCGAACAGCTGGCGAAGTTCCAGCTCGAAGAGACCAGCAAGTGGGGCCGCGTGATCAAGGAGGCCGGCATCGAGCCCGAGTGAGCCGCTGACGAACCACCGAAGGAGACAAGCATGATTGCATCGACGCGCCGCGCGGCGGTCGCGGCCCTGGCCGCGCTCGGCCTGCTCGGCTGTGCCAGCATCGGCGGCCCCAGCGCCAGGCCCAACTGGCTGACCATCGTGTCGGAGACCCGGATGGACGGCCAGAGCAACGACCTGCTCACAGCGGGCCTCGGCCTCGGTCCGTTCATCGGCCAGGGCGCGGCACCGACCTATGCCGACCCGTTGAAGCCCACCGCCGCCGAGTTGCGGCGCGCGGCGATCTTTTCGCGCCTCGACGTCGCGGGGGGCGCCACGCGCTTGTTCGGTCCCAACATCGACCCGGCCACCAAGCAACCGGTGGCCGACGCACGCGTCGCGGGCGAGGAGATCCTCGCCTACGCCAGCGACCCCGGCGTGGGCCATTTCAGCGCGGCCATGCTGCTGCAGATCCCGGCATCGTTCGATGCCGCGCAACCGTGCATCGTCGCGGTGCCGGCGACCGGCTCGGCGCGCCTGTACGCCGACTTGCTGCGCGTCGGCGGCTGGGGGCTGCGCCGCAACTGCGC
This sequence comes from uncultured beta proteobacterium, assembly GCA_963827645.1. Lineage (GTDB taxonomy): Bacteria > Pseudomonadota > Gammaproteobacteria > Burkholderiales > Burkholderiaceae_C > JAEUPI01. Next base: position 27,896 of record CAWHBZ010000047.1, read on the forward strand.
GGTGGTCTACACCGACAAGGGCCAGGGCAACGGTGTGCACGACCTGGCATCGAACACGGTGAACCTCGCCACCGGCGAACGCGCCGATGCCAAGGCTGCCGCTGGCGCCTCGCACTTCAGCGCACCGATGAGCGACGCCGCACGCGAAGCGTTCTTGAAAGACAAGCCCTACCGCGTGGCTTTCAAGCACGCGCACTCGCGCCGCAACGCCGACGCCACCTGGGGTCGCGACGTGCTGCGCGCAATCGAGTTCGCGTTCTACGCATTGAACCAACGCCACGGCGGCAAGCTGACGCGCGAGAACACGACCGTGATCGTCGAAGGGAACTCCAACGGCGGCGGCGCGGCGCTGCTGGCCGGCGAGGCCGATCGCGACGGCTGGATCGACGGCATCGTCGCTGCGCAACCGCAGGTGCAGCCCGAGGCCAACGATCAAGTGGTGGTCGAGCGTGCAGGCAAGCAGTGGCGCGGCGGCGGCCGCTCGTTGGTGGATTACTTCACCGAAACGATCCTGTACCAGCCGTGCGCCGCGATGGCCACGCCGCAGGCATGGCGCACCGGCGAGATCAGCGTTCGGCTTCAACCGCTGCACGTCGCTGAAGGAAAAAGGCCTGTTGAATTCGGGCACGCCCAAAGAGCAGGCCGAGGAAGCTCGCGCGCACCTGCACGCGCATGGGTTTCGAGCCGGACAGCGACGATCAGACTGCATTCCATTTCCTCGTCGCACCAGGCGCCACCGCCAACAAGTACGCCAACGCGCAAGGCCACTTCGGCATCGAAGACCAGCTGTGCGGCTATACGATCGCGCCCACCGACGCCAGCGGCAAGCCGCGCGCAGCGACCAACGCCGACCTGGCGACCATCTTCGTCACCGGTGCCGGCGGTGCGCCGTCGGGCGCGATCGACCTGATCAACGAACGCGATCCGCGCGGCCCGACGCGCGACATGGTGTCCACGTCACCGTCGACCAACCGGCAGGACTACAACATCGACGGTGCGCTGCGCCTGCGCGCGCTGATCACCGGCAGCAGCGCCGATGCGCGGCGCGTGCAAACGGGCATCGCCGAAGGTCGCGCCAAGGCGACGCAGTCGGGCAAGCCGGTGTTGCTGCTGCACGGCCGCGAGGACGCGCGCGTGCCGGCCACCTTCGCAGGCAGGCCGTATGCAGCGCTGAATGCGCTGAAGGAAGGCGCGACGAGCAAGCTGCGCTACATCGAGATCACCAGCATCAACCACTTCGGCGTGTTCGGCCAGTTCGACGCGCACTACGTGCCGCTGGCCTACTACGAAGAGCAGGCGCTCGACATGATGTGGAATCACTTGAAGAACGGCGCACCGTTGCCGCCGCACCAGCTGGTGCGGACCACCTCGCGTGGCGGCGAGGCTGGGAAGGCGCCGCCGCTGGAGCTGTCGATGCTGCCGCCGATCCGCATGCAGCCGACGCCGCGCAACACCATCCGCATCGATGGCGGGCGCATCACGCTCCCAGACTGAGCGCCAACGTGTCGCGGCACAATGCCGCGATGCCCTTCGTCCCTGCTGTCTCACCGCCGGCACCCGCCACCGACGCGTGGTGTTTTGCGTTCGTCGAGGGTCAGCTGCTGCTGCCCGAGCCGGACGATGCGCCGTGCTCGGCGCCGCACCCGTGGTCGTCTTCGAGCCGCTGCAGCCGACGCGCCACTACCTCGGCCAGCTCGACGGCATCGACTGCTGGGCCTTCGCGCTGGACGAGCCGCCGCCCGGCTGCAAGCGCATGCCACTGCGCGCCGCGATGATGCAGTTCGGCGAACCGCTGATGGGCGTGGCCGGCCGCGCCGCGCAGGTGCTCGAATGGGACCGCGCGCACCGCTTCTGCGGCGTCTGCGGCACGCCCACCGAGCTGCAGGCGCAACGAACGCGTCGCGCAAATGCCCGGCCTGCGGCCACACCGCCTACCCGCGCCTGAGCCCGGCGATCATGGCGCTGGTGTGGCGCGCGGCCGGCGCGAAGGTGCTGCTGGTCGCGCGCTCGCCGCACTACGTGCCGGGCGTCTACAGCGCGCTGGCCGGCTTCGTCGAGGCCGGCGAGTCGCTGGAGCAGTGCCTGCACCGCGAGGTCGCCGAGGAGGTGGGCGTGCAGGTGAAGAACCTGCGCTACTACGGCAGCCAGAGCTGGCCGTTCCCGCACAGCCTGATGGTGGCCTACACGGCCGAGTGGGTGAGCGGCGAGATCGTCAAGCAGGCCGACGAGATCGAGGACGCGCAACTGGTACGCGCTGGATGCGCTGCCGAAGATCCCGCCGCGCTTCAGCATCTCGGGCCACCTGATCCGCGACACCGTGGTCGCGCTCGGCGGCCCGGAGCCCGGCGCGACTGCGTCACCGGTGCGTTAGGCTTTGCGCGCACGACGCGCGATGACTTTCATCGCCTCGCGCTTGGTCAGCGGCGACAGTTGCGGCCCGTACTCGCTCAGGAATGCCACCACTTCGGCGGGCGCGCTGTACGAGCGGCTGCGCAGCGCCCAGCCGATGCCCTTGCGGATGAAGAACTCGCCGGCGAACGCACTGGCGCCGATCGACGGCAGGATGGTGTCGTAGAACAGCACCGCGTCGAAGTCGTGCTTCAGGTTGCGCTGACACAGGAACGCGGCGCGGCGCAGCCACAGGTTGTCGCTGCGCGCCCAGCGCCGCAGCAGCGGCTTCACGGTGCGCGGGTGTTGTTGCAGTAGCGGCGCCAGCGCGCCGGCCGAGATGTCGTCGCAGTAGTCCCACCAGGCGCCGCTGGCGATCATCTCCTCGTACAGCGGCAGCATCGACAGATCGAGCAGCTTGCGGTGCGGGCCCACCCGCGCCAGCTCCATCGCGGCATACCGCTCCTCGCGAAAGCGCGCCTGCCGCCACAGCGTGCGCATGGCTTCGGTCAACGTGGCGGTGTCGGGCAGCGCCAGCGTGCGCACCAGCTCGGCGGTCAGCCGGCGCCGCAGCGGCGCCTTGATGCCGTGGCACGGCAGGGCCGACTTCATGTATGCCTGCATCGGTGCAGCGATCGCGGGGTCGGCGTGCGCCGCGAAGCGCCCACGCAACGCTTCGACGAAACGCCGCGCGACCTCGGTTCGCACGGCGGCTGCGCCACCGCGGCGCGACCGCCCCGTCGCCTCAGGCACGGCCCCGACCGACCCAGTACGCCAGCACGCTGCGCAGGCGTTCGGCATGGATCGGCTTGGTCAGGAACTCGCACATGCCGGCGCGCAGCGCCTCGTCGCGCTCGCTGACCAGTGCCGCCGCGGTCAGCGCGATGATCGGCGGCGCACGGTCGCCCAGGTGCTCGCGCAGCTCGCGCGCGGCGGCGTGCCCGCTCAGACGCGGCATCTGAAGGTCCATCAGCACGGCATGGTAGGGCGTGCCGTCGAGCTCGGCCGCCTGCACGGCATTCGACCACCGCCACGCCGTCGGTGGCCTGCCCCACCTGCACGCCCCACTGCTCGAGCAGGCCCGAGGCGATCATCATGTTCACCGGGTTGTCCTCGCCGATCAGCACGCGCGCGCCTTGCAGCACGCGCACGTCGTCGGCCTCGGCGGCGAACGCGGAGCGGATGTCCGCCTCGTCGGCCGCCGGCAGCGGCAACTCGACCCAGAATTCGCTGCCCACTTTCGGCGTACTGCGCAGGCCCACCTGCCCGCCGAGCAGGCGCGCCAGCTCACGGCAGATCGACAGGCCCAGGCCGGTGCCGCCGTAGCGCCGGGTCGTCGACTGGTCGGCCTGCGAGAACGGCTCGAACAGGCGGCGCTGCGCCTGGGCATCGATGCCGATGCCGGTGTCGAACACGGCCAACCGCACCATCGAGCCGGCCTGCGGCGTGACCTCGACGCGCACGCCGCCGTGCTCGGTGAACTTGATCGCGTTGGACACGAAGTTGCCGACGATCTGCCGCATCCGGTTGGCGTCGCCCACCACCGCCACCGGCAGCGCCGCGGCGACGCTGAGCTGAAGCGTCAGGCCCTTGGCCTGTGCGACAGCCTGGTTGGCGCCGCACAGCGACTCGAGCGCATCGCGCAGGCGGAACGACGCACGATCGATGCTGAGCTTGCCCGCTTCGATCTTCGACAGGTCGAGGATGTCCGACAGCGTCGCCGACAGCCCTTCGGCGCTCTCGAGGATGTGCGCCATGTAGGTGCGGCGCTGCACCTCGCTGACGCCATCGCGCATCGCCAGCCGCGCCAGGCCGAGCAGGCCGTTGAGCGGGGTGCGGATCTCGTGGCTGGTGTTGGCCAGAAACGCGCTCTTGGCGCGGCTCGCCGCCTCGGCGGCATCACGCGCGCGCGGCGATTTCCTGCTCGGCGCGGTGGCGATCGGTCACGTCTTCGGCGAACCAGATGGTGCCGCCGACCAGCGCATCGTCGCCTTCCAGCGCGTCGGCGCGCAGGTGGCACCAGAAGCGGCTGCCGTCGCGCCGCGTCATCTGGCGCTCGAGCACGATCGGCTCGTTGGGCCGGGCCGCTTGCTGCAGCGCCGGATCGGCGACCTGCGCATCGACGTCGGCCCAGATCATCGCCATCGGCTGGCCCGCCAGCGCGCCGGCTTCCCAGCCGAACATGCGCTCGAAGCACGGGTTGGCGCCGGTGATGTGGTGTGCGCGCGTGAAGGCGATGCCGATCGACACGCGCTGCAGCACCGCGGCGTGCTCCTGGCGCGTGCGATCGTCGGCGGTGATGTCGCGCGCGTTGATGACCACCGTGTCGACACCGTCGATGCGGCACGTCGCGGCCGACAGCAGCAGGTTGACGCGGGCGCCCGCACGCGTGCGAAACGCCATGCGCATGCTGTTCAGGGTGCCCAGGTCGCGCAGCATCTGCAGCGTGCGCGTGCGCTCATCCGGCGAGTACCAGATGCCCAGCTCGAGCGACGTGCGCCCGATCACCTCGTCGCGCGCAAAGCCCAGCGTGTCGAGAAAGGCCTGGTTGACCATCAGGAAGCGGCCGCTGGCCAGTTCGCTCAGTGCCAGGCAATCGGGCGTGGCGGCGAACAGCGTCGACAGCATCGATTCCGAGCGCCGCAACTGGGCTTGCGCGAGCACCTGCTCGGAGATGTCGCGCGCGACACCCCAATAACCCGCGAATCGGCCGTCGTCGGTGAAACGCGGGTGGCCGCTGAACTCCAGCGTCACCGTCGGACGGCCTTCCTCATGCAGGCTGCCGCGCAGGCCGGCGAACGCCCGATGGGCACGCAAGTCGTCGAGGCCCCTGGCCTGCGCGGCGGCATCGTGCCCGTGGACGTCGATCACCTCGATCAGCGGCCGCATCATGCGGCGCTTGAACAAGGCGCTCGTGGCCGAGCGTCGCGGCATCGTCGACACGGCACAGGCGCAACGACTCGTCGAGCTCCCAATAGTGGTCGGCAGCGGTGGCCAGCAGCCCGCGAAGACGCGCCTCGCGCTGCTGCGCGCTGCGGTACGACGCGTTCGACAGGCGCAGCAGGATGGCGCCGATCGTGAAGCCGGCCAGCAGCAGCAGGCCGTGCGTGACCAGCGGATGCGACAGCGGCGAGTGCTCGAGCGCGGCCGCGGCATGCAGCCAGCCGCCGGCCTCCAGCCCACCCAGGCCAGCCACGATCGCCGCGCACACGATCGTCATCGCCAGTGCCTGGCGGGTGCCCGCCAGCACGGCCACCATGCAGACGATCAACGGAAAGAAACTCAGGTCGAGCGCGTGCGCGCCGTGGCCGATGCTGAGTGCGGCCAGCGCGGCGGCGACCACGCTCGCCCAGGCCGCCGCGAGCACCAGCAGGCGCGAAGGCAGCGCGTGGACCAGTTGAGTGCCGGCCACGCACAGCAGCGCCAGCAGCACCTGCACGCCCACCAGCACGGCGCGTGCCGCGGTGGTGATCTGAAACGGTTGCAGCCACGACGCGATGCTGCCGATGCCGCACACCGCGACACCGACCCACAGAAGCGCAATGCCATGCGCGTGTTGATCAAGCCACGAGCGTCGTCCTCGAAAGCCGACGCAGGCATTCGCAGCATGGAGCTGATCTCCAGGTCGAAAGTGTGTTGTCCCCAAGGCCCGGCGGCGTGTGTTCCGCTGCGCAGGCGCTTCCCCGGGCGTGGTTGTACCCGATGCTCAGCCTCCCGGCGGCCGCCAAGAGGTAACAGGGGCGGGTCAATCAGGCAACTCGGGGCGGCTCACAGCGCGCACGCCGTGTTAGCAGGCGGTGTTTCAGGCGCCACGGGCCGCGTTGTCGCGAATGCCGTCGGCGAAACGATCGAACAGCGCATCGGGCAGGTCATGCCCCATGCCGGGCACCATGTCGGCCTGCGCGCCGGCGATGCGGCGCACCAGGTCGTGGCCGCAGCCGACCGGCACCAGCGGGTCGGCCTCGCCATGGATCACGCGCGTGGGCGCCGTGATGCGGCCCAGCAACGGCGAGCGGTCGCCGTCGGCGACGATGGCCAGCAACTGGCGCGCCGTGCCGGCCGGGCGGTAGGCGCGCCGCACGCTGGCCAGCACCCGCTCGCGCAGTGCGCGCGGGGTCGCCGCGATACGCCGGGCTGCCGATCAGCTCGAAGATGTGCTGCAGGTGCGCGGCCACCGCCTCGTCGCCGCGGCCGCGCGGCCGCGACAGCAGCGCGCGCTGCACCTGCGGGCGCGCTCTCGGCAGGCCGCGCGCGCCGGAGCTCGTCATCATCAGCGTCAGGCTCTTCACGCGCTGCGGGTGCGCGCTCGCCAGGTGCTGCGCGATCATGCCGCCCATCGACGCGCCGCACACGTGCACCCGCTTCAGCTTCAATGCGTCGAGCACGCCCAGCGCATCGCCGGCCATGTCGCTCAGCAGGTAGGGGCTGGCCACCGGCAGGTGCACGGCATGGCGCATCGCCGCCCACAGCAGGTTGGGCACCCCGGCCGCATCGAAGCCCTGGCTCAGGCCGACGTCGCGGTTGTCGATGCGAATGACGCGAAAGCCGCGCGCGACCAGCATCTGCACCAGCGCATCGGGCCAGGCGATCAGCTGCATGCCCAGGCCCATGATCATCAGCAGCGGCTCGCCGCCGGGCGGACCCTGGTCGTCGACCTCGATCGCGATGCCGCGCGCGCTCACCTGCACCGGCTAGCGCTCCGTCATGGCTCGACGCGCACGCGCACCGGCGGCCTTGCGTGGCGCCGCGCGCTTCGATGGCGGCGCTCGCTTCGACGGCGCCGCTTGCGCTTGGCTGGCGCGGCGGCGCGCTGCGCAGGCGCACGTGCTGCGGTGCCGGCGGCGGCTTTCACCGCGCCGCGCACCACCTGGCCGACCGCGGCCTGCATCGCGCCGCCGACGACGCCCTTCACCGCGTCGGTGACGCGCGCGCGCGCCGCGCGCACCGCGCGGCCCACCACGGCGGCCGGTGCGTTGGCCTCGGCCTGCAACTCGTGCGGCAACGGCAACGCGCGCAGGTCGTCGAACGCGATCTCCATCGCCTGCGCGAACACCTTGACGTCGGGCATCGCCTTGGCGTCGGCCATCATGCCGAAGTCCAGCGACCCGGCGTAGCTCTGCACGGTGACGTTGAACGCCATGCCGTGCACCACGATCGACGTCGGGTAGTTGGTCAGCATGCGCGCGCCGGCCAGGTACAGCGGCATCGGCGGCCCCGGCACGTTGGAGATCACCACGTTGGCCACCTGCGGGATGCGCTCGGCCACCTTGGCCTTGCCGTACAACGCGGTGGCCGCTTCGATCAACCACGGCAAACCGAGCGACGGAAAGTCGGTCGGCAGGATGCTCTTGACGCCGCCGAGCGTGGACTTCATCGCCGCGCTCGCCGTTGCGGATGTGCTCGAGCCGCTTCATCGGGTCGGCGACGTGCGTGCCCAGGCTGATCAGGCTCAGCGACGCCTGGTTGTCGCTCGTGGTGTCGCCCGGCCTTGCGCAGCGAGATCGGCACCGCGGCGATCAGGCTCTTCGTGGGCAGCGTGTGCTTCTTGCCGAGGTAGCGCCGCAGCGCGGTGGACACCACCATCAGCACCATGTCGTTGATCGTGGCGTCGTGCGCCTTGCCGATCATCTTCAGCTCGGCCAGCGGCAGCGACACGGCGGCAAAGGCGCGGCCCGCGGGTCACCGAGGCGTTGAACGGCGGTCTTCGGTGCCAGCGCCAGGTTGCCGCTGCCGCCCTTGCCGCCGAACAGCTTGCTGTTGGCCAGCGCGCCCTGCAGCGCGCTGCCGGCCGCGCCGCCGAGCGTGCCCACGGTGGCCGGCAGCTCCTTGACGATGTGGGCGACCTGCTGCGATCTGGCGGGCCAGCGCACCGCGCAGCGATTCGCCCATGCCGAGCCGGAACGTCTTGCGTGCGCTTCGACGGCTGCAGCTCGATCGCGCGCGGCTCGGGCGTGACGTCGAGGATCGCGTTGGCCAGCGCCACCGCGGCCTGGCCGTCGACCGCCGCATGGTGCAGCTGGCTGTACATCGCCACCCGCTTGTGGCCATGCGCGCTCGGGCGCCAGGCCTTCGAAGACGTGGAACTTCCACAGCGGCCGCTTGCGGTCGAGCAGCACCGGGTGCAGCGCGCGCCACCTGGGCCTCGAGCTGCGCCATGCCGTCGCCGATGCGCGCCGACTTCGGCAGCTTGATCTCGACGATGTGCTGTTGAGGTCGGGCTCGGCGTCCACCCACGCCGGGTTGGCCAGGTTCAGCGGCATCCACCACAGCTTGCGGCGCAGCGCCGGCACGACGGCAAGCGGCGGCAATGTGCTTGCGCAGGTCGCGCACGAAGCGGCCCTTGTAGCCGGCGGGCAGCTCGTACACGTGCAACGCGCCCACGTGCATCGGCATCTCGGGCGTCTCGAGGTAGAGGAACGCGGCGTCCAGGCTCGACAACTGCTGCATCGCCAAAGCGCGCTCCCGGTGTCGCGCCGATGCTAGGGCGCGGCACCGCACGCCCGGCCCCGTGGACACCCTAGGAGCGCACCGACCCAGCGCACGATGCACGACGATGCGCCGCAGATGCCCCGCGCAGAACCATCCGTAGGGGCTGGCGCTGACCGGCCGATGGACGAGACCCTGACCCGCCCGGCCAGGCGCTCGGCTCGGCGCGAGTTGAACGCGCTCATCGCGCGCGCGTTCACGGTCATCGGCGTCGCCGGCGCATTGACGGTGGCGCTGCTGGTGGCCGCGGAATTCGAGACCTTCGCTGCTGCGTGGCGCGTGCCGATGGCGCTGCTGCCGCTGCCGGTCGCGGTGGCGATCGCCGCCGGCCTGTGGATCGCCAGGCGCGGCCCATCGGCATCGGCAGCGCGCTGGCGCTGGCGGCAAGCTTCACCGCCGTGACGCTGTTCCCGCTGGCCAACGGCACGGGCTGCGTCGACGACGGGCGGCACTACACGTGATCATCGTCGCGGCCGGCGTCTTCGTCAGCCGCGGGCCGCGGTGGTGTGGGCGCGCTGAGCCTGCTGGCGTTGCTGGCGCTGTTCGGCGCCGAGCAATCCGGCCTGATCGACGCGACGGCGGCGAGCGGCCGCCTGCCGGTGCATCAGGCGCTGGCGTTGAACGCGATGCTGGTGGTGTTCAGCACCGGCATGGCGGCCGTGCTGGCGCACAGCCTGGTGTCCGCGCTGCACAGCACCAAGGACCAGGAGCACCGCTTCCGCAAGCTGCTGGCCATCGCCGCCGACTCCTACTGGGAGCAGGACGACCACTTCCGCTTCACGGTGATGGCGCCCGCCAGCCTCGACGCGCCGGCCTACGACCCGGCCTCCTTCCTCGGCAAGCGCCGCTGGGAGCTGCCCGACGTCGAGCTGACGCCGCAGCAATGGGCGGCGCACCGGGCCGACCTGGAGGCGCATCGCCCGTTCCACAACCTGCTGCTGTCGCGGCCCGATGCGCTGCGCGCTACGCGCGCGTCAGCGGCGAGCCGGTGTTCGACGAGCGCGGCAGCTTCCGCGGCTACTGGGGCATCTCGCGCCGCGTCGACGACGAGGTGAAGGCACAACGCCGCCTCGAGGCCAGCGAACAACTCTATCGCGAGCTGTTCACGCGCGCGCCGTCGGCGATCATCCTGCACCGCAGCGGCCGCGTTCTGCAGGCCAACGCGGCCGCGGCACGCCTGTTCGGCTTCGCGGCCCCCGACGCGATGCTCGGCAGTGCCCTGCTGGAGCTGAACCACCCGTCGTCGCGCGCGCAGTCGACCGCGCGCCTGGCGCAGATGGAGGGTGCCGAGATCGGCGCCGTGATGCCCACCGTGGAACTGCACATGCGGCACCGCGACGGCAGCGACCTCTACGTCGAGATCCTGGTGGTGCGCGTGGCCGCCGCCGATGGCCCGGCCAACCTGTCGATCCACTTCGACCTCACCGGGCGCCGCGCCGCCGAGCGTGCGCTGGCCATGGCCAAGGAACACGCCGACCGCGCCAACCAGGCCAAGAGTCGGTTCCTGGCCAACATGAGCCACGAGATCCGCACGCCGCTGAACGGCGTGCTCGGGCTCGCGCGACTGGCGCAGCGCAGCGGCCTGGACGACGAGCGCCGCAGAAATACCTGACCCAGCTGGTGGCCAGCGCGCAGGACCTCTCGCAGCATCGTCTCGGCGGTGCTCGACCTGTCGAAGATCGAAGCCGGCGAGCTGCACACCGAGGACATCACCTTCGACCTGCACGCGCGTGCTCGATTCGCTGGGCGTCGCCTTTGGCGAACTGGCGCGCCAAGAGAGCCTGGGCTGGCGGCTGGCGGTGGATCCGGCGGTGCCCCGCTTCGTGCGCGGCGATCCGACTCGGCTGAAGCAGATCCTGAGCAACTACCTGGGCAACGCGATCAAGTTCACCGCGCGCGGCAGCATCGAGTTGTTTGTCGGTGCAGGCGCTGCAGCGCGTCTGCGATTCGAAGTGCGCGACACCGGCAGCGGCATCGACGAAGCCACCGTCTCGCGGCTGTTCGTGCCGTTCATGCAGGCCGACGACTCCACCAGCCGCCGCTTCGGCGGCACCGGCCTGGGCCTGGCGATCTGCCGCGAGCTGGCCCGGCTGCTCGGCGGCGAGGTGGGTGTGCAAAGCCAGCCCGGCCGCGGCAGCGAGTTCTGGGTCGAGCTGCCGTTGCCCGCGCAGCAGGCGGTGCCGGCCGATTCGCATCCGGCGCCTGCCGTCGCTGCGCGGCGTTCGCCTGCTGTTGGTCGAGGACAACGCGGTGAACATGATGATCGCCGATGCGATGCTCGCCGACTGGGGCGCCGTGGTCACCTGCGTCACCGACGGGCAGGCTGCGATCGCCGCCTTCGAGCACGCTGGCGGCGCCTTCGACGCGGTGCTGATGGACGTGCACAAGCCGGTGATCGGCGGCCTGGAGGCCACCGCGGTAGTGCGCAAGCTGCGCACGGCCGAGCACCTGCCGATCATCGGCGTTGACCGCCGCCGTGCTGACCGACGAGTTGCATGCCGCCACCGCAGCTGGCATGAACGACTGCCTGTCCAAGCCCTACTCGGCCGCGCAGCTGCGCGACATGGTCGCACGCTGGACCGTCGCGCCGCAGGCCGCGGCGGATGACGCGGCGGCGCCCGGCGCGGCCGCGCCGGGCTGAAACCACGACGATGTCGCTGCTCGAAGTCGAGCGCCAGCGCTACGCCGAGCGCCTGACTGCACGGCATCGGCGGCGACACGCAACGCCTGCGCGACGCCTTCGCCGACACCGCGCGCGAGGATTTCGTCGGCCTGCCGCCGTGGCCGCTGCTCGGCCACGATTCGGGCGCGACCTGGTCCGACGATGCGCGCGAGCTGTACCAGGACGTGCTGGTCGGCCTCGGCTGTCGAGCGCGGCATCAACAACGGCCAGCCGTCGCTGCACGCACGCTGCCTCGCGGCCTGCGACCCGCGCCTCGGCGAGACCGTGCTGCACGTGGGCGCGGGCACCGGCTACTACAGCGCGATCCTGGCGCAGCTGGTGGGCCGAGCGCGGCCGCGTGATCGCCTACGAGATCGAGGCCGATCTCGCAGCGCGCGCCGCGGCCAATCTGGCGCCGTGGCCGCAGGTCCAGGTGCGTGCGGCAGTCGGGCGCCGCGCCGCCGCTGCCGCCCTGCGACGTGATCTACGTGAACGCCGGCGCCACCCATCCGGTGGCCGCGTGGCTGGACGCCTTGCGCGTGGGCGGCCGGCTGATGTTTCCGCTGACGCCCGACGACAGCACCGGCTGCATGTTGCTGGTGACACGCATTGCGCCCGCTGCCTATGCCGCGCGCTCGCTGATGCGCGTGTCGTTCATCGCCTGCATCGGCGCGCGCGATGCGCAAGCGTCGGCGGCGCTGCGCCACGCGTTTGCATGGCACTCGGTCGATGCGGTGCGCTCGTTGCAGTCGCGACGACCAGCCCGACGAATCCGCCTGGTGCGCCGGGCCGGGATGGTGGCTGTCGACACGGCCGGCACAGGCCTGACAATGGCCGCACGCGGGCCGCTGAAGGCCCGGTCCCACTCACCGGAGACCGATTTGCTCGCGATGACCCTGCATGCCGTCCGCACGCCGCTGGCGATGGTGTCGCGCGACACGCCCATGCCGGGTGCCGGCCAGGTGCTGCTGCGCGTGCGTGCGTGCGCGGTGTGCCGCACCGACCTGCACATCGTCGACGGCGATCTGCCGCTGCCGCGCCTGCCGCTGGTGCCGGGCCACGAGATCGTGGCCACCGTCGAGGCGCTGGGCGCCGGCGTCACTGCGCCGCACGTGGGCGAGCGCGTCGGCGTGCCGTGGCTCGGCGGCAGCTGCGGCCATTGCGCCTATTGCAGCTCGCAGGCGGAGAACCTGTGCGACGACCCGGTGTTCACCGGCTACACCTGCGACGGCGGCTTCGCCACCCATGTGCTGGCCGATGCGCGCCACTGCTACTCGCTGGCCGGCCTGGCGATGGACGATGCCTCGGCGGCGCCGCTGCTGTGCGCCGGGCTGATCGGCTGGCGCGCGCTCAAGGCCGCGGGCGACGCGCCGGTGCTCGGCCTGTACGGCTTCGGCGCCGCGGCGCACCTGATCGCGCAGGTGGCCCTCGCGCAGGGCCGCACGGTGTTCGCATTCACGCGCCCCGGCGACGACGCCGCGCAGGCGCACGCGCGCTCGCTCGGCTGCGACTGGGCCGGCGACTCCGACGAGCCGCCGCCGTGGCCGCTGGACGCCGCGATCCTGTTCGCGCCGGTGGGCGCGCTGATCCCCCGCGCGCTGTCGCGCGTGCGCAAGGGCGGCCGCGTCGTGTGCGCCGGCATCCACATGAGCGACATCCCGTCGTTCCCGTACTCGTTGCTGTGGCACGAGCGCCAGGTGCTGTCGGTGGCCAACCTGACGCGGCGCGACAGCCATGAGTTCCTGTCGCTGGCACGGCAGCGGCCGCTGCAGGTGGCGCGCACCACGTTCGCGCTGACGCAGGCCAACGATGCGCTGGCGCGGCTGCGCGAGGGCCATCTGGTCGGCGCGGCGGTGCTGGTGCCGTGAGCGCGGCGGCCGGGCACGCGCCCGCTGGCGTCAGCTTGCGCGCGTGACCACCAGGCCGGCGGCCGCCAGGTCTTGCCAGGCGCTGCCCACCGATTTGAACAGCGTGATCTCGCGCGGGTTGCCGCGGCCGGCGCGCTCACCGCGGCACAGCTGCTCGAGCGTGCCCTGCAGCGCGTCGCGCTCGAAGGTGTGTTCGGCGATCGCCTGCAGCAGGTCACCCGCCTTGGCCAGCGCCTCGTCCTGGTCGACGAACACGCGGGCGCGGGCGACACACTGCGCATCGGCCTCGCGCATGTCGGGCGCGAAGCTGCCGATCAAGTCGAGGTGAGTGCCCGGCTGCAGCCACTCGCCGCGAATCAGCGGCTGCGTGGCCAGGGTGGCGCAGCTGACGACATCGGCGCGTTGCACGGCACCGCGCAGATCGTCGGTGACTTCGGCGCGCAGGCCTTGCTCGCACAGGCAACGTGCCAACGTGCGCGCACCCTCGCTGCGATGGTTCCATACCAACACGCGCTCGATCGGCCGCACCGCGGCCATCGCCTGCGGCAGCAACGACGCGACACGGCCGGCACCGACCACCAGCAAGCGCCTGGCGTCAGCGCGCGCCAGGTACGACGCCGCCAGCGCCGACACGCCGGCCGTGCGCCGCGCGGTGAGCGCGCTGCCGTCGATCTGCGCCAGCGGCACGCCGGTGGCGGCGTCGAACAGCGTGTACACCGCGTGCACCGCGGGCAACCCGCGTGCGCCGTTGGCCGGAAACACGGTGACGTTCTTGATGCCGAGGTGGCGGCCAGCCTGCCACGCGGGCATCGACAGCAGGCTGCCCGCCGCGTCGCCGTCGCCCACCGTGTGCAGTTGGCGCGCCGGCACCGTGCAGCCTTCGATCGCCATCGCGCGCAACGCGTCGATCAGCGCGCGCGCCGGCAGGCACTCGTGCGTGGTGGCGGCGTCGAAGGTCAGCATCGTGCAGCGACTGTAGCAAGACGCCCAATGGCGCAGCGAAACCGTCATCCAGCGGGCGCTATGCTGCGTAGAGTCAGCCAAGCCCGAGCGCCACGCACGCCATGCCTTCAGCCCGCCCATTGCGCCAACACGCCGCCCCGCCCACCGCGGTGTCGCTGCGCCGCTGGCTGTGCGCGTGGCTGGCGTTGTTGACGGCGCTGCAGATGGTCGGCTCGGCGCTGGCCGGCCTGCAAGGCACCTGGCACCACCACCGGCCGTCGATGCAATCGGCGGCGCCGTCGGTGCCGGTGGTCCGCTGGCGGCACGGCGAGCCGATCCGTGCCGATGCGCACGCGCAGATGCACACGTTGGGCGAGGTCCATGATCACGCGGCCACCGATTTCAGTGTGCTGCCGCTGGGCCCCGACACCGCGACCGAGGCCGTCGCGCAGCTGGGGGCCAGCCTGGCGCCCGGCACCGACGTGCGGTGGAGCCCGCACCCCCTTGCGCGCCACGTGCAAGCCGGCTCGGCGAGTTGGGCGCCGACCACGCGCTCGATCGCGCCGCCGCTGCAGCCGCCGCGCGGCTGAACCCTCGCGCGGCCTTGGGCCGCGCCGGTCCCCCACCGAAGCGTGATTCTTCCGCCGGGCGGTGCGTTCGCCCGGCGGTTCGAACACGCCATCCGAATCGCGACCTCGTGCGACGACAAGCGCACGCCCGGGTCACTCGACGGAGCTTCGAACCGTGAACGCCTTTTTTTGTGCGCGCACCGCGTGCGCCTGTGCCGCGCTGATGCTGCTGGCACCGAGCCGAGCCGCGGCACAGGACAACAACAAGGACGCTGCGGCGCCCGCCGACACGGTGGCGCAAGCGCAGCGCATCACCGTCCAGGGCCACTACGACAACGCCATCGGCAGCAGCGACGCCGCCTCGCAAGGCACGATCCGCGCCGAGCTGCTGAAGAGCCGGCCACCGCAGCGGCCGGGCGAAGTGCTCGAGTTCGTGCCCGGCATGATCGTCACGCAGCACTCGGGCGACGGCAAGGCCAATCAATACTTCCTGCGCGGCTACAACCTCGACCACGGCACCGACTTCGCCACCTCGGTTGGCGGCATCCCGGTCAACATGCCCACCAGCGGCCACGGCCAGGGCTACACCGATCTGAATTTCCTGATTCCCGAACTGGTGCAACGCATCGACTACCGCAAGGGCCCTTACTTCGCCAACACCGGCGACTTTTCGGCCGCCGGCGCGGCCGACATCGTCTACCGCACCCGGCTCGACGCCCCGTTTGCGTTCGTGACCCTGGGCGAGAACCAATACCGGCGTGGCCTGTTCGGCGGCTCGGTCGACGTGGCGGCCGACACCACGCTGCTCGGCGCGTTCGAAGCCATGCGCAACGACGGGCCGTGGACGCTGCCCGAAAACCTGAAACGCAGCAACGGCGTGGTCAGCCTCGCCGGCGGCACGGCCGCGCTCGGCTGGAGCACCACGCTGATGGGCTACGACGCGCACTGGGACTCCACCGACCAGATCCCGCAGCGACTGATCGACGCCGGCACCTTCAACGGCCAGCCGTTCGGCCGCTTCGACGCGGTGGACACGACCGACGGCGGCGAAACGCAGCGCTTCAGCCTGTCGGGCGAGTGGCACCGCAGCGTCGACGGCCAGACCACGCGCGTGCTCGGTTATGCGATGCGCTACAAGCTCAAGCTGTTCTCCAACTTCACTTTCGCGCTCGACCGTCCGGCCGACGGCGACCAGTTTCGCAGACCGACGAGCGCGATGTCTACGGCCTGCGCGCCAGCCACGCCTTCGGCCACACGCTCGGCGGCTTGCCGGCGCGCAGCGAATTCGGCTTGCAGCTGCGCCACGACCGCATCCGCGTCGGCCTGTTCGACACCGTCGCGCGCAGCATCACCAGCACGACGCGCGACGACGACGTGCGCGAGACCTTGGCCGGCGTGTACGGCCAGAGCGGCGTGGAGTTCACGCCCACGGTGCGCGGCGTGTTCGGCCTGCGTGCCGACCAGATCCGCGCGTCGGTCAACAGCCTGTCGCTGGCCGCCAACTCGGGCAGCTCGACGCGACACGCTGGTCTCGCCCAAGCTGAGCCTGGTGTTCGGCCCGTTCGCGCAGACCGAGTTCTTCGTCAACGCGGGCAGCGGCTTTCACAGCAACGACGCGCGCGGCACCACCGCGACCACCGACCCGAAGACCGGCGACCCGGTCGACAAGGTGCCGCCGCTGGTGCGCGCCAAAGGCTACGAGCTCGGCGCACGCACTGAAGCCATTGCCGGGCTGCAGAGTTCACTTGCCGTGTGGTGGCTGAACTCCGATTCCGAACTGGTCTACGTCGGCGACGCCGGCACCACCGAAGCCAGCGGCGCCAGCCGACGGCGCGGCATCGAGTTCAACAACCGCTGGGTGCCGGTGCCGTGGTTCCTGCTCGATGCCGACTTCGCGTGGACGCACGCACGCTTTGCCAACGGCGAGCGCATTGCCGAACTCGATCGACCGCGTCGCGTCGCTGGCGGCCACGCTGCGCGACCTCGGGCCCTGGTCGGCGAGCCTGCAACTGCGTTACCTCGGCCCCGGCGCGCTGATCGAGGACAACAGCGTGCGCTCGTACAGCTCGACGCTGACCAACCTGCGCGTCAGCCGCAAGCTGGGGTCGAACGCCGAGCTCACGTTCGACGTGTTCAACCTGTTCGACCGCGAGGTCAACGACATCCAGTACTTCTACGAGTCGCAACTGCCGGGCGAGGCCGCGTCGGTGAACGATCGCCACGTGCACCCGGCCGAGCCACGCACGGCGCGGTTGAGCCTGCTGGTGCGGTTCTGACGGCCATGGCAAGCTGCACCGCCATGCCGCAGCGCGCATCCATCGCAGCGAGGCGTGCGTAGCGACGGACATGCACGCACCCCGCATTCGTCTCATCGCCTTCGCCGGCGCCCTCGCGGCCACCGGCAGTGGCGCGTACGCCCACGACACCTGGTTCGCGCCGCGCGCGTCGGGCAACCCGGCGGAAGTGGCGCTGATGCTGGGCACCGGCAACCAGTTCCCGCTGCACGAAAGCGGCGTCGGCTTCGAATACCTGGTGCGCAGCGGCTGCCGCAGCGATGCGCAAGGCAGCAAGCCGATCGCGCTGCAACGCGTCGGCGACGCGCCCACCGCGCTGTGGCTGCGCGCGCCGGCGCGTGCCGACCGAGCCGCTGAGTTGCTGGGCGCAGCTGTCGCCGTTCGAGGTGGAGCTGGCCGCTGGCGCGGTGGCCGTGTACTTCAAGGACATCCAGGCCCCGCCCGCGGTGCGCCAGCAGTGGGCGCAGATGGAGGCGCGCGGGGTGCCGTGGAAGGAGCGCTACACCAAGCACGCACGCATCGAACTCGAGCCCGACGCGGGCGCTGCGTTGCCCGTGGACATGGCGATGGACGTGCTGATCGAATCGCCGCAACGGCCGCTGCAGCAGGGCCAGACACTGCAGTTCCGCGTGCTGCGCGACGGCCAGCCGCTGCCCGACTTCGCGGTGGAGTTGCGCAACGAGCGCAGTGCGCTCGGGCTGTGGCGCAAGACCGATGCGCAGGGTCGCGTCAGCATCGTCGCGCCTCTGCCAGGCCGCTGGGTGCTGCGCGGCACCGACCTGCGGCTGAGCGAGGCAGAACCCAACCTGTGGGTCAGCCGCTTCGTGACGTTGGCGTTCGAGGTCGCACCACCGAGAGCGAACTAGGCGCGTTGGTTCCTCGATTTGACGAGGCACTCAGTGCGTTATGTACCGAATGGTCCAATCGTGGAGCAATTCACGGACGGGAATGATCTCCACGGAGCGATCTACTCAATGGGTTTTGTACTAAATGGTTCGCTTGTGGAGCAAGTCGCGGCGCGACCCTGAGTGACCGGGTTGGCGGCAGCCATTTGATGTGGGCGGCGCATAGACTCGTTCGCACATCAGTGGGGGAGCATCGCGATGAGCCAGATCCGACGTCTGTTGTGCTGCCTGGTCGTTTGTTTTCAGCCGGCGTTTGCGCAGGTTGCGACACCGACCGAGATCCGCGTCGCGCACGCGCTGTCCGACGATTCCCACCTCGGCCGCGCCATCACCGCAGCCGGTGAGCGAATCAAGCGCGAGTCGGGCGGCAGGTTGGTGGTCAAAGCGCTGGGCAACAGCGTCGCCGGCAACGACACCAAGGCGATGCAGGAAGCAGTCGCCGGCAAGCTCGAGATCTTCATCAGTGCCACGACGACCATCGTGCCGCTGTACAAGCCGCTCGCGATCTGGGACACGCCGTTCTTGTTCGCCAACCGTGAAGAGGCCCACGCAGTGCTCGACAGCAAGGTTGGGCAGTCGTTGCTCGAAGGTGTGTCCGCCGAAGGGCTGGTCGGCCTGGCGTACTGGGAGTTGGGCTTCCGCAACCTGACGAACAACGTTCGCCCGGTGACGCGGGTCGAAGATTTCGCCGGCATCCGGCTGCGCACGATGCCCAGCGAAGTCTCGATCAATACCTTCAAGCGCCTGGGCGTCGATGCGAAGCCGCTGCCCTTTCCCGAACTGCGCCCCGCGTTGCTCAACAACCAGTTCGACGGCCAGGAGAATCCGTATCCGACCATCGTCTCGGCGAAGCTACACGAGGTGCAGAAGTACCTCACGGTGACCAATCACCTCTACAGCCCGTACGGCGTGATGGCCTCCAAGAAGTGGTGGGACGCGCTCTCGGCGCCCGATCGCAAGCTGGTGCACGACGCCTTCTGGGAGGCGCGCCTGTTCCAGCGCGAAGAGGCACGCAAGGCGTCCGACGCCGCACTGGCGATCATCAAGGGCGCAGGTGTCAAGGTCAGCGACCTCGAGGCCGGCGAGCGTTGGCGCATCTCGAAGCGCCTCGAGTACGTGGTGGCGCAGATCGCCGGCAACGTGGGGTTGATTCTGTGGATCGAGGCCACGAACACGCTCAACGACGTGCGGGCCGAAAAGAGGGCCAGCCTCAAGCAGTAGCCCCCGGCGGCCGCGCCCGGCCGCTGCTTCCTGCAATATTGAGTTAGGCGAAGTTCCGTCCGAGCCTGACACTCCAACGGTTGGCTTCGTCATGGGACTCGTGATGGGACGCCGCGGCGAGCCGCAATCCCGCCTCCAAGTCTGCGCGTCTGACACCTGACCCGCTGGCTGTCATCGCGCGCAAGCTCGAAGATCGTGGCCCGGCTCCGGGTGTCATCGGACGGGTTCGCGGCCAATTTCAAGCCTGGGCTTGAGCGCAAGACGATCTCGTGCCTCGCTCTTCAAGAGCGGACCTTCGGCTATGACGCAGAGACAGTCTCTTTCTTGAGATGCGTGCGCCCGCCGACTAAATGCCAAACCTCAGGCATACACTCGTCGCCATCATCTAGACCCCCGCCAGGAGAGCGCGCCGCCCCAGTTGCTTTTCCCCGTTTGCACTAAAGGATGGTGATGTTCGAGCCAGGATTGCCATCGATCGACCGGACCGTCGAGTTCCTGGACGGAGGCGGCGCGGTGGGTGCATTGATGCGTGCCCACGACTGGTCGGAATCGCCGCTGGGCGCTCCGGAATCCTGGCCGCAGCCTTTGCGAACGGTCGTCGGGCTCCTTCTTCAATCGCGTTTCCCGATGTTCGTCGCGTGGGGAGACGCACTCGGCTTCCTCTACAACGACCCGTACGCCGAGATCCTTGGCGCCAAGCATCCGCGCGCCCTGGGCAGGCGCTTTCACGACATCTGGTCGGAGATCTGGCCGGACATCAGCCCTCTGATCGATGCGGCCATGGCAGGCCAGGCGATCTATCGCGAGGACCTGCCACTCGTGATGAATCGCAAGGGCTACGACGAACAGACGTGGTTCACCTTCTCCTATTCGCCGCTGCGCGACGAGAGCGGCAAGATCGCCGGAATGTTCTGTGCGTGCTCGGAGACGACCCGAAGGGTGCTTGCCGAGCGCGCCCTGCGCGAGCTGAACGAGACGCTCGAGCGCCGGGTGAACGAGGCGCTCGCGCAACGCAAGCTCCTGGCCGACATCGTGGAAGGCACCAACGCCTTCGTCCAGGTGGCTGATCTCGAGTACCGGTGGCTTGCCATCAACCGGGCGGCGGCGGACGAGTTCGAACGCATCTTCGGCATCCGCCCCAAGGTCGGCGACAGCATGGTGCAACTGCTGGCTTCGCAGCCCGAGCATCAGGCGGCGGTCAAGGCCGTATGGGGCCGCGCGCTGGGCGGCGAGGAGTTCGTGGAGATCGGGGAATTCGGTGATCCGGCGAGGGATCGCCGGTTCTACGAGATGCGCTACAACACTTTGCGCGATGGCAACGGCGTGCGCATCGGCGCGTACCAGTTCGTGTACGACGTCACCGAACGCATGCGCGACCAGGAGCGCCTGAGAAAAGCCGAGGAGGCGCTTCGCCAGTCGCAGAAGCTGGAATCCATCGGGCGGCTGACCGGCGGCGTGGCGCACGACTTCAACAATCTGCTGGCAGTGTTTGCAAACGGGCTGCAGCTGCTGGAGCGCAACGTGCACGCCGGAGCAGCGGGAGCGCGTCCGCGCAGCCATGCGCCGTGCCGTGGCACGGGGAACCGGATTGACGCACCAGTTGCTGGCGTTCACGCGACGCCAGGCCATCAACCCGGAGTCGATCGACCTTGCGTCCCATCTCAAGGGCATGCGCGAGATGCTCGAACGCTCGCTCCCGGGGGATATCCGTGTCGAGATGGACTTCGGAACCGGGCTGTGGCCTGTCGAGATCGATGTGGGCGAGTTCGAGTTGGCAATGCTGAACCTGTTCGCCAACGCCAGGGACGCGATGCCCGGCGGCGGCACCATCACCATCGACGCCAGGAACCTGAAGGAAGCGGCAGACGAAGGTCCGCCGACCGACTTCGTTGCAGCTTTCCGTCGCGGACGCGGGCAGCGGGATGCCGCCCGAGGTCCTGGATCGTGTGTTCGAGCCATTCTTCACGACCAAGGAGGTCGGCAAGGGATCAGGACTGGGATTGCCGCAGGTCTACGGTTTTGCGCAGCAATCTGGCGGTCGGCTCAGGATCGACAGCCGGGTTCATGCGGGCACCATCGTGACCCTGCTGCTGCCTCGCTCGTTGCAGGAGCCGCCCGCGCCGGTTGACGCATCAAGCGCGTCCCCTGTTCGCGGCGAAGGCAGCAATCGTCAAGTGCTTCTCGTCGAAGACGACGTGGAAGTCGCGGCGCTCACGCGCGAGATGCTGAGTCACCTGGGGTTCAACGTCATCCATGCGGCAAGCCCGGTCGCGGCGCTGGGTGCGCTGGCCAATGCGCGAAGCATAGACATCGTCTTCTCGGACATCATGATGCCCGGTGGCATGAGCGGCCTCGAGCTCGCGCGCGAGATCAGGCGCCGGCAGCCGGGCTTGCCCATCGTGCTGACCACCGGATACTCCGAAGCCACGGCCGGAATGAGCAACGCGGAATTCCGCCTGCTTCTGAAGCCGTACAGCCTCGAAGCGTTGGCCGATGCTCTGAGCGTCGAACCGCGATAAGCGAGACGGGACAGACGGCCATGAAAGTCCTCATTGTCGAAGACCACGCCGAGGTGCGCGAGACGCTCAGGGAACTGCTGGAAATCAACGGCCATGAGGTGCTCGCCGCCGAAGACGGCGTGGCGGGCGTCAAGCTGGCCGAACAATCCCCTGATTTCATTTTTTGCGACGTGGCGATGCCGAAGCTCGATGGCCCAGGCGTCCTCGCGGCGATCAGGCAAATGCCCGGGGTGTGCGACACGCCCTTCGTTTTCCTGACGGGGTTCGCCGAACGGAACCGGCAGCGTGAAGGCATGGCGCAGGGCGCCGACGACTACATCACGAAGCCCTTCAGCGAACGCGACATTCTCGATGCCATCGCTGCCCGCACCCGGCGGCAGCAGGGTCTACGCGAGAAGATCATCGCGCTGGCCGAGCAGCACCGGCGCGAGATCCATGCCCATTGGTCACATGAGTTGCTCACCCCGTTGAACGCGGTCATGGGCGGCCTCGATTTGCTGGCGGACACTGACCACATCAGCCGGGCCGAACTCAAGGACATGCTGTCGTTGATCCGTGAAGGCGCGCGACGACAGGAGCGGCTGGCGCGCAAGCTCATCCGCCATTTCCACCTCCAGCGGATGCTGGAGGCGGCACCGCCGGCCGCGCCGGACTGTTGTCCTGCCGAACCGTCGATCAATGCCGGAGCTGCAAAAGCCGCCCAGGAAATGAATCGCACCGGCACGCTGGCGGTTGCCACTGCCGCAGGCGATGTCGCGAGCCGGGCTGAACTGTTGCGCGACGCGATCTACGAGGTGGTCGCCAATGCCATGACCTTTTCCCCTTCCGGCAGCCCGGTGACCGTGAGTGGAGTTGTCCGGGACGGCTCGTATCGGATCGAGATCAGCGACCTAGGGCAGGGGATGACCGCCGCACAGCGCGCGCAGATCGGGCCGTTCACTCAGTTCGAACGCCAGAAACGCGAGCAACAAGGACTCGGCCTCGGCCTCGCCATCGCCGAAGCGACCGCAAAGCTGGCGGGTGGCAATCTGACGCTCGAGGCCGGCGCGGGCGGCCGCGGCTTGAGGGTCGTATTCACGCTGCCACTGGTGGGCGCCTAGCTCCGTTGCGCCCTGGCGACTGGTCATAGCGAGGCGGACGCGACGACTGCGCCATCTCAGCCCGGATCGGCGAACCGCTACACCGGCAGCAGCTTGAACCCGAACACCCGTTCGCCCAGCCAGATGCCCGCGATGCCGGCGATCGCCAGCGAGCCGCCCATCATCACCGTGCGCCGGTAGAAGCGGCTGCCGCGCAGGCTGTAGGCCAGCGGCAGGAACAGCGCGACGATCGCCAACTGGCCGCACTCGACGCCGAGGTTGAAGCCCACCAGCGCCAGCAGCAGCGCGTCGCGCGGCAAACCGAGTGCGCCGAGCACGCTGGCGAAGCCGAAGCCGTGGATGAGGCCGAAGCCGAACGCCACCAGCCAGCGCCGGCCTTGCACCAGCGGCCGCAGGTTGTTCAACGCCGCCACCACCACCGACGCCGCGATCGCCGACTCGACCAGCCGCGACGGCAACGCCACGACGCCGAGCGCCGCCAGCGACAGCGTGATCGAGTGCGCCACGGTGAACGAGGTGACGATGCGAAAGACGTCCCAGAACGCGGGCCGGAAGCCCTGCACCGGCTGCCAGCGCGAGCCGTTCCACAACAGCACCGCCGGCAACAACAGCGACAGCAGGAACAGGATGTGGTCGAAGCCGATCCAGATGTGCCACACCCCTTCGCGCAGGTAATCGACGAACTGCGCCCAGCGGTTGGCCTCGCCCAGCTCGAAATGCTGCGGCGGTGCCTGCGGGTCGAGCACGGCCGAGCGTGCCAAGCCGCGCGCACGCAGGTTCAGCAGTCCGCGGTGCTGCGGGTCGAGGTCGCCAAACAGCGTGTAGCCGATCGCCAACCGCGACAGCGTGTGCGGGCAGGTGATGGCCAGCGGCAGCACCGAGTACGCGCCGTCGGTGTGATCCTCGAGCATCTGCGCATCGACGTGCACGGTGCACGCCTGATCGTCGTCGCCGTGCAGCGCCAGTCGCGCCAGCGCGTAGGCCGCGATGTCGGCATGCTTGGCGCGCACCTCGCCCCAGGTGATCGCGCCGTCGCCGTCGGCATCGAGGCCGATCGCGAAATCGAGGTCGCGCAGCGCGATATCCCAGCGGCCGCTGAGCGCGCCGCTGTCCGCTTGCGTGATCGACAGGTAGCTGTCGGATGGCTTGTGCGCGTCGGCCGCATGCGGCAGCCACCAGCCCGCCAGCCCCAGCAGCGCACACAGCCAAGCGCGAGCGCGCACCCTGCATTCACGACGCGGCGGCGTCACGGCAGCTCCCGCACTTGGGCCGCCAACGAGCGCAGCGCCGGGCTTTCGACGCCGGTGGCCTGCATCCACTGCAACACCGGCTGGGCCGCCGCGCGCTGGCGTGCCGCCAGCGCCGCTTCGAGCAGGATGCGGGCGTCGGCCACTTCGCGCTGCTGCTCGTAGTTGGCGTGCGCCAGCGCCAGCGCACGATCGGCCTGGCCTTGCAGCGCCAGCGCAAAGCGCGACTCCTCCTTGCGATGGCTGGTGTCGCCGCGCGCGCGGGCGGCGTCGAAGCGCGCCTGGAGCTCACGCGCCAGCGCGTCGCGCCTGGCGTCTTGCGTGGCCTTGGCGGCAATCGCCAACCGCAGCAGCAGCACGTCGGCGCGGGCATGCGGCTTCAGCAACGGCATCACCTCGGCGGCGCGGCCGTTGTCGAGCAGGAAGTCGGCATAGGCCGCGAGCAGGTACACATCGGGCAGGCCGAGCGCGAGCGCGTCGCGGTAGGCGCGCTCGGCAGCGACCCTGTCGCCGCGGCGTTCTTCGGTTTCGGCCAGGCGCGTCAGCACCCACAGGCGCAACGCAGGGTCGGCGTCGCGATCGGCATGCAGCGCGGAGCGCAGCGCGGTCGCCGCCTCCGTGGCGTGCCCCGTCAACGAATCGAGCTGGGCATGGCAAGCAGCTCCCACCAACTGCGGGGTGACCTCGGCCAGGCGCTGGCACGCCAGCCGCGCACGATCGAGATCGGCGCGCACCAGGTGGATCGCGGTGATCCATGCCCAGGCCTGGGCGTCGTCGGGCACCGCGCGCACGGCGGCGCCGAGGTCGGCCAGCGCATCGTCGAAACGATGGTCGTACTGCAGCACGATGGCTCGCATCACGCGCACCGGCGCCGGCGGCTCGGGCTCGCGCCACCAGTGTTGCAATGCCGATTGCGCGTAACCCACGTAGCGCGGGTCGCCCTCGGCAGCGGCCTGGTCGATGTAGGCCCTGGCCAACTGCGTGGCGGCGGCCACGTCGGTGGGAGCAACTCGCCACTGTGCACGCAGCGCCGCCAGCTGACGCGCCGCCGGGTCGCCGGCGCGCAGCGCGAGACGCTCGACCACCTGGTCGTCCGACGGCGGCACGTACGGTGCGCCCGCGGCAGCGCCAGCCCAGCCGGTCAACGCCAGGGCCAGCAGGACAAGCCAAGACAACAAACGACGCATCGGAGAAAGCACTGCGGGCCTTTCGCGCAGGTGACAAACCGTCACCGGTGTCAGCCAGGCGACGATGCTAGCTACGCTCGTGCCCCGGTCGCGGATTCAGCGCCGGCGGCAACGCATCACGCCACCGAACCGGGTGTGGTGCCCGCTCCAGCCGCCCTGTCAACCAAACGAGAGTTCACGCGTCAAAGGCCAAGGTCCATCCAATCAGCGGGCCGCGGTCAACGCGGCCCTTCGATTGACAGGCCTGCCAAAACCACTGTCTCAAGGAAAGACGTCATGACCAAACTGATCACTTCTCTCGTGTTCGCGGTGGCTGCCGCGCTGGCCGCGCCCGCGATGGCGGCGTCGCATGCCGGCGGTGCGCCGATGCCGGCGGCCAAGGCCAGCGCCCCGGCCAAGAAGGAAGAAGCGGCCAAGAAGGACACCGCCAAGAAAGAGCCCGCGAAGAAAGAAGAAGCGGCCAAGAAGTAAACCCTCGGTCACCCGACCGATGGCACAAGGGCAGGGTCACCCCCTGCCCTTGTCGTTTGCCAGCTCGCCGTCGGCGCTAAGCATCGGGCGGCAGGCGGCTGCGCACCATCTCGATGTGGCTGCGCAGCGCATAGAGCTCGTCGGCATACGACAGCGGCACGTGGATGCGCCCCACCTTGCTCTCGATGGCGTCGAGGTCGTCGCGCAGCTCCTGTGTCGGGCGCTTGCCCGCTGCTTCTTCGATGGCGCGCAGCTGGCCGTACCAGCGGAACACGCGCGAGCGGATGCGAAACGTATACAGCGGCGGCACCACGCGCGACAGCGGGATCAGCACCGCGATGATCGAGATCAGCGCCACGCCCATGCGATCGATCAGGTTGGCCAGCCAGAACGGCAGGTAACGCCGCAACCACGGCAGGCCGTCGCGATAGAAGCGCGCGGCTTCGCCGGACACGGGGATCGCGGAGTTGCGCGTGTTGGGAAAGTCGCCCTTGCGCTGAAACCAGCCCGAGCCGCCGTGCACCTGCACCGCGGTCTGCACCAGCAGCTGCACCAGCGCCGGGTGCGTGCCTTCGCGCGCCACCATCATCGCGGTGGGTGCGATCAGGTGCACGTCTTGCGGCGGCCGATCCTGCGCCATGTCGACAATGCCGCGCGGCAGCACCACCGGGCTCAGGAACGAGAAGCGCCGCGAGTACGCCTCGGCGTGCACGAAGTGGAACAGGCGCACGCCGGGCGTGCGCAGCAGCATCTGCACCATCAGCGACTCGGGCGCCGAGACGAACACGATGGCGTCGATGCGGCCCTCGAGGAAGGCCACCACCGCGGGCGTGGTCTCGTCCTTCAGCAGCGTCAATGTGTTCGGATCGAGCGCATTGGCCTCCAGCAGCTGATTGACGAGCGTCTGCACGCCGCTGCCGTCAGTGCCGCTGTTGACACGCCAGCCCGGCAACTGCGACACGTTGCTCAACGTGGGCGACTTCAGCAGACGTTGCGCCGAGTCCTCGCGATAGAACAGCCACACCGGCTCGTGGAACAAGCTGCCGAGCGACATCAGATCGGCGTTGAGCGCATCGTCGGCGGGCTGCGGGCCATCGACGCCGCCCTGCACGAAGGCGATGTCCACCCCCGACTTCGGATCGCGCAGCAGCGCCAGGTTTTCGACGGTGCCTTGTGTGTTGCGCAGCTCCACCTTGATGCCTTCGTTCGCCAGCAACTTGGCGTACATCGCGCCGAACTCGGCGTAGGCGCCGCGCGGGGTGCCGGTGGCCATCACCACGCGGCGCGGCGGGTCGGGGTCGAGCAGCCAATAGGCGCCGAACAACAGCAGCAGCGCCAGCAGCACGAAGGGCCCGGCGGTGGCGAACAGATCGCGCACCGACACCAGGGTGTGGCGAACCATGTGGGGCATGCGAGGGCGTTTCATCGGCTGCGAACGATACATCCTGAGGCGGCGCCCGCATCCGATAGCCCCAGGCCAGCGTAACAGCGCCGGTGACCGACCCCGGCACCCACGTTACCCAACTCGTCAGGAGACCCAGCATGACCAGCCACCGTCGTTTGTTCCTCGCCCGCTCGGGCCAGCTCACGCTGTCGGCCGCCGCCGTCGCGGCGCTGGCCGGCGCCGCCACCGGGGCCGCCGCCCAGATGGCCGACCCGGCCAAGGATGTCGGCATCCTCAACATCGCGCTCGGCCTCGAGCACGAAGCGATCAACGCCTACCAGCTCGGCGCCGGCAGCGGCCTGCTGCAAAAGCCCGCGCTCGACGTGGCGGTGATGTTCCAGTCGCACCACAAGGCGCACCGCGACGCGCTGGTCGCCACCATCCAGAAGATGGGCGGCAAGCCGGTCGTCGAGAAATCGCTCGACGAATACGCCAAGGCGTTGAACGCGGCCTCGCTGAAGAGCCAGACCGACGTGCTGACGCTGGCCGCCAAGCTCGAGCTCGGCGCCACCAACGCCTACCTCGGCGTGATCCCCGCGTTCGCCGACAACAAGCTCGGCCAGGTGGCCGCGCGGCTGGCCGCCGACGAGACGATGCACTGGACTGCGCTGTCATCGGTGTTGGGCCGCATGCTGCCGGCCAGTGCGCTGAGCTTCGGAGCCTGAGCGGGACGTGAGCCAGTCCCTGCGGACTGGCGACAGCGCGCCAGCGCTGCGGTGCAGGCTCACATCGCGAAGCGATGTGAAGGCGACGCAGCCGCCGGCCGAAGCCAAGGCCGCCGGCGCATGCAAAGCGCTGGCGCAAGCGCCGAAACGTGGTGGCTATCATGCGGCCTGCCACGACAACCGGCATCGCACTGCCCATGAACTGGATCTCTCGCGCGCGCCATTGGCTGCTGGGCGGGCTCGCCGCGGTCAGCCTGGCCACCCCGGCCGCCACGCTGCGCATCGCCAGCGCCTTCGACCCGCAGACGATGGACCCGCACGCGCTGGCGCTGCTGTACCACTCGCGCGTGGCGTTCCAGATCTACGACAGCCTGGTCTCGCGCGACGAGCAGTTCAAGCTCGAGCCGGCGCTGGCCGAGTCATGGCAGATGGTCAACCCAACGACCTGGCGCTTCAAGCTGCGCCGCGGCGTGAAGTTTCACGACGGCTCGCCGTTCACCGCCGACGACGCCATCTTCTCGATCGAGCGCACGCAGGGGCCGACCTCGCAGCGTTCGTTCGCGCTGCGCGGGCTGGCTGCCGTCAAGAAGGTCGACGAACAGACGATCGACTTCGTGCTCGCCGCGCCCGACGCGGTGTGGCCCGAGAAGCTGCAGTACGTGGCGATGATGAGCAAGGCCTGGTGCGCGCAGCACGGTGCCGAGAAGGCGCAGGACTTCAACGGCAAGCAAGAGATGTTCACGGTGCGCAATGCGATGGGCACCGGGCCGTTCAAGCTCGAACGCTACGAGCCCGATGTGCGCGTCACGCTCAAGCGCCACGATGCCTGGTGGGGCTGGACCGAGAAGCGCTCGGGCAATCTCGACGACGTGACCTTCACCAGCATCCGCTCCGACGCCACGCGGCTGGCCGCGCTCAGCTCGGGCGAGGTCGATCTGGTGCTCGACCCGCCGTTCCAGGACGTCGAGCGCCTGAAGAGCGACCCGCGCCTGATGGTGGCCAGCGCCGGCGACATCGGCACGCAGTACTTCACCTTCGACCAGGCGCGCGACGAGCTGCTCTACGGCGACGTCAAGGACAAGAACCCGTTCAAGGACATCCGCGTGCGGCGCGCCGTGGCGCACGCGCTGAACATCGACCTCATCGTGCAGAAGGTGCTGCGCGGCCAGGCCACGCCCACCGGCAGCCTGGTGTCGCCGCAGGTCGACGGCTACGACCCCTCGCTCGACAAGCGTTTGCCGTTCGACCCCGCGCGCGCCCGCGCGCTGCTGGCCGAGGCCGGCTACCCCAACGGCTTCGGCGTCACGCTCGACTGCGTCAACGTCGGCTATCGCGAGGCGGTGTGCCAGGCCGCCGCAGCGATGCTCACGCAGGTGGGCGTGCGCGTGCAGATGCGCAGCTCGCCGACCAACACCTTCTTTCCGCGCTTGAGCACCGGCAACACCAGCTTCGTGGAGTACGGCTGGACCGCGGCGCCCGATCCGTGGACCACGCTGAACGGGCTGTTCCGCACCTTCGACGCCAGCGGCATGGGCACCTTCAACGCCGGCCGCTACAGCAACCCCAAGCTCGACGTGCTGATCGACTCGGTGCGCACCGAGCCCGACCTCACCAAGCGCCGTGCGCGCGTCGGCGTCGCGCTGCGTTTGCTGCACGACGACCTCGCGTACCTCCCGCTGTACCGGCGGCAGCTCAACTGGGCGATGAAGAAGAACGTGTCGGTGGCGATGTGGCCCAACGACACGATGGAGCTGCGCTGGGTGAAGGTGCGCTGACCCGTTACTCGAACAGCTTGGTGGGTCCGTCGATGGCTTTCCACGCGTAGTGTCCGCCGGACATGTACTTCGCGTCGAACCCTGCCTTGCGCAGCGTCGCAGCGGTCTCACAGCCGATGTGAAACCCGTACACGCAGAACGTCACCACCGGCGCCGCCTTCGACAGCTCGCCGATCCACTCATCCACGCGCTCGGGGTCGCGCCACACGGATCCGCTGATCATTTCGTGCGCTCGGGCGGCGTAGTGCCTGGGGCGGGTATCGATCACTTGCACCGCAGCGCCGGCATCGAGCATTTCCTTGAGCTCTTCCGGCGTGATCGATGGCAGGTCCGCGAACTGCTTCTGCTCAAGGCGCCTGGGGGGTACGACTGCGATGGCATCGTCGAGTCGAGCCTGGACCGCTGGCCAATCGATGTTGCGCATGAACGAGGCGATGTACGCCGTCGCGTTGGCTCCGAACTCGAGCTGATAGGCGTGCTCGTACATGTCCAAGGCCAGGACCGGAATCGCGCCAACGATGCTTTGGCCGTTGTCCGATGCGATGTGGTTGATGAGGCTGTTGTCGCGGGGCACGCGGCTCAGCAGGACCCAGCCCGATTCTCCGGACAAGGATTCGGCCATGGCGGTGAACTCGCTTCGCCACCGATCGACGGAGCCGAAACTGCGCTCCAGCGCACTGGCCACCGACTCGGGAACGGAGCGGCCGTCGCCACCGAGGCTCGCGAAATACAGCTCGTGCAGGAGCGTTGAGTTCAGCAGTGCGGACTCATCGCGCTTGAGCCGGCGCAGCGCTTCAGGCGCCACCGTGGCCGGGTCGAGTGCATGGATCTCGCGGGTCAGGGCGTTCAGGCGGCGCACCGCGCTGCCATAGTTGTTCTCGTAGTGGCTCTCGATCAGGCGGGCCGAGATGCCGTTGAGCGTCCAGGGGCGGCAGAACAGTGGAGCGATGGAGTACGTCATAGAAACCCTCGCAGAAGACGACAGTGATCAAAGTGAGATGCGACCGTGCACACGCCGCTTGACCGCAGCCACCAGCGGCGCGATCGCACGACGGCGGAAACGGCGACACGCTGCTGACGTTGATCTCGCACAGCACGTAGCGCACCGGCTCGTCCGGCCGTCGGCTCGCCGAACATGAAGTCGCAGTCCCACAGCAGCGGCAGCCGATCGCGCCGGCACGCCGACGCGCTCGCGCAGCCGCATCGATCCAGTCCGACTCGAGCCGCTGCTTCAGCGGCTGGAACGCGTGCATCGTCGGCCCGGTGGTACAGGCGCGGGCCCGGCTGCGGGCGCAGGTTGGCCGTGCTGCGCGGGGTACAGCGCGTTGACGGCCTGGTGGCCGAAGCCGGCCACGCGGTCCTCGACCAGGTAGGCGCGCACCATGCCGTCGGCCAGGCGCGGCTGCCAGGCCTGGTCGATCATGTGGCCGCCGTGCGCCGGCTCGAAGTACGGCGCCATCGTGCTGCAGCAGCGTCGGCAGGTCGACGCACGTCCTCCTCGCTGCCGCGCTGCGCGTGGCGCAGGTTCAAGCGCGGCGTCGTCGCCGGGCGCGCCCGGCGAACTCGACGCGCCACACGCCGATGCCGCTGTGGCCGCGGTGCTGCTTGAGCACGCGCGCGCCGTGCAGCAGGCGCTGCGGCAATTCGGCGCGCAAGCTGCTGCCAGGCTGTCGACGCGGTGCACGTCGCTGCCGAACGGCAGGTCGCGTGTCTGCGACCAGCACGTCCTTGGTGCCCAGGCGCAGGATCGTGTCGGGATGCGCGCTGACGAACACGCCCGCTGCGCGCGACGTCGCGCAGCATGGCGTCGAGCCGGTCGCGTCGGCGCCCGCCTTCGATCGGGTTGCACCAGACGAGCACGGCATCGCACGCGGCGCAACTGCTCGCCACCTCGTCGGCGAAGTCGTCGTGGTAGACCGCCGGCGCGGCGTGCATGCCGGCGGCCGCGAAGGCCTCGAACAGCGCCGCGAAGCGGCTCTCTGCCGGATCGGCGCGCTCGCGCACGGCGCGGTCGCCCGGGTACAGCAAGGCGACCGCAGCCGCAGCTTTCGTGTTCATGTTGTCCTCCGGAAACGACTGGGACGACTGGACTCGATGCCCGCAGCTTGGCCACCGACTCACGATCGATCTCCCGAGTCGGACTTGGGGACGACGGACGACCGGCTGACTGCCAGCCGTCGATGCCGCCGCGCAGATAACGCGCGTTCAGCCCGGCGGCGCGCAGGCGCAGCGCGGTGCTGCGGCCGACCTCGTGCCCGTAGACGCAGTAGACGACGACCTCGCGATCGCGCGGCAGCTCGCCGGCCCACTGGCCGACCGCCGCCGGGTCGCACCAGCGTGCGCCGCGGCAGCATCGTCGTCGCGCCTGGTCGAAGACGCCGGCGCGCCGAACGTCCATCACGACGGCTGCACCGATGTCGTCGCGGCATCGGCGCCGATGGATTCGCTGGCCGCGTGCACGGCGGCCTGGTAGCGCGCGTAGACGCCGGCCCAGTGCGATGTTCTTCATGAAGGCATCGACATACGCGGCCGCGGCGGCGCCGTAGTCGAGGTGGTAGGCATGCTCGTACATGTCGAGCGCCAGGAGCGGCACGCCGCCGGCCAGCGCGTGCGTGTGGTCGGCGCACCACTGGTTGACCAGCGTGCCCTCGCGCGGCTGGAACGCCAGCAGCACCCAGCCCGAGCCGCCGGCCAAGCGCCTTCGCCCATCGCGACGAATTCGTCGCGCCAGCGCTCGACGCTGCCGAAGTTGGCCTCCAGCGCCAGCGTCATCGGCGGCTCCATCGTGACGCCGTCGCCGCCCAGGCTGGCGAAGTACAGCTCGTGCAGCAGCATCGAGTTGGTGGCGATCAGTTCCTCGCGCTTCAGGCCGTTGAGCTCGAAGCCGGGCGTCGTCGCGAACGGTGCCGCGGCCAAGCGACCGCGGATGGCGTTGAGCCGCTTCACCGCGCCGCCGTAGTTGTTCTGATGGTGGCTGGCGATCAGCTTGGCCGACAGGCCGGGCAGGCCGGCGGCATCGAACGGCAGGGGTTGGATCAGGGCATCCATGCGATACTCCTTCAGCGCCACGAGGGCAGCCACAGCGTGACCGCCAGGCCCGCGGCGGCGCAGGCCGCCGAGCAGCGGCATCACGCCGACCTTGAAGCGGAACAGCGCCACGGCGGCCGCCACCGCGATCACGCGCCGACGGCACGTCGAAGCGCCCGCCGAAGCCCTTGCGGCCACAGCACGTGCTAGGCGAAGAACAGCGCCAGGTTCAGGATCACGCCGACCACCGCCGCCGTGATCGCCGACAGCGGCGCGGTGAAGCCCAGCTTGCCGTGCGTGGCCTCGACCAGCGGGCCGCCGGCGAGGATGAACACGAACGACGGCAGGAAGGTGAAGAACGTGACCACCGTGGCGGCGAGCGCGCCGCCGGCGAACAGCGCATCGGGCCCGAGCACCTGCCTGAGCCAGCCGCCGACGAAGCCGACGAAGGCCACCACCATGATCAGCGGGCCGGGCGTGGTTTCGCCGAGCGCCAGGCCGTCGATCATCTGCGGCGCGCTCAGCCAGTGGTGGTGCTCGACCGCGCCCTGGTACACGTAGGGCAGCACCGCGTAGGCGCCGCCGAAGGTCAGCAGCGCCGCCTTGGTGAAGAACCAGCCCATCTGCGCCAGCGTGCCCTGCCAGACCCTGCGACGGCGATCAGCGCGGCCATCACCAGCGCCCACAGACCGACGCCGGCCGCCAGCACCTTCGCCAGATGGGCTCGCGAGAAGCGCGCGTGGGCCGGTGTCGGTGTGTCGTCATCGATCAGTGCCGGGCCGTAGCTCGCCGCGGCGCTGCCGTGGCCGCCGCCCAGCGCGAACACCTGCGGCGAATGTCTGGCGCCGAAGTGGCCGATCAACGCGGCCGCAGCCACGATGGCCGGGAACGGCGTGTCGAACGCGAAGATCGCGATGAACGCGGCGGCGGCGATGCGCCCACATCCAGCCGTTCTTCAGCGCGCGCGTGCCGATGCGGTGCGCCGCATGCAGCACCAGCGCCGTCACCGCCGGCTTGATGCCGTAGAAGATGCCGGCGACGATCGGCACGTCGCCGAAGCGCAGGTAGATCCACGACAGCGCGATCAGGATGAACAGCGACGGCAGCACGAACAGCGCCGCCGGCGACGATGCCGCCCCACGTGCGGTGCATCAGCCAGCCGATGTAGGTGGCCAGCTGCTGCGCCTCGGGCCCGGGCAGCACCATGCAGTAGTTGAGCGCGTGCAGGAAGCGCTGCTCGCTGATCCAGCGCCGGCGCTCCACCAGCTCGCTGTGCATGATCGCGATCTGCCCGGCCGGCCCGCCGAAGCTGATGAAGCCCAGCTTCAGCCAGAAGCGAAACGCCTCGCCAGAAGCTCACCGGGGCGGGCGGCGCGTCGGCCGGCAAGGCGACCGATCGGTTCACGCGACCAGCTCCTTTTCGAACGCGACCAGCAGGCCCTCGAACACGCCGGCGGCGGCGAGCAGCAGCTGGTCGTCATCGGCGATCGCGTCGCGCATGCCGGCGAGCACGCGCTCCACTCCGGCCGCCTCAGGCGGCATCACGCCGCCGGCATCCAGACCGTGCACCAGCACGCCCAGGCGCAACAAGGCCGGTCGTCTCCAGGCCGAAGCTGGCCAGCAGCGTTTCGAAGGTGACGCGCGCGCCCACGTGCGTGAAGGTGGCACCGTCGAAATCGAAACCGAGCGCACGCTTCGGTGCATCGGCCGGCGATTTCAGCCACACGAAACGCGCCTGCGGGTCGATGAAGCGGCGGATCAGCCAAGCGCTGGCCAGGCGGTCGACCCACGGCCGGCGACGGGTGGCCCAGACGCGGCCGCGATAGGCGGCGGCATCGAGCCGCTCGATCGTGCGCGCCGAGGGGTGGGGCTCGTCGGGCGCGGCAGCGCGCGCCGCGTCGGCCTCGAGCGACGACAAGGCGGCAGCGGTTTGGAGTTGCGCTTCACCGGGGAAGAAGTCGATCGCCGCCAGCTGCTCGAACGCCTTGCGCAGCTTGCGCGCCTGCTTGATCACCTGCTGCGTGGTGTCGCCAGCCCCTGCCGCGCGGCAGTTGCCGATTTCGCTGAGCAGCGCGCCGAAATCGGCGCCGCGGTCGAACAACGGCGCGTAGTCGGCCGCCGTGGCCGGCGCGGCCTCGAACACCTGGGCCTCGCCGCCGTTGGCGCGCACGTCGTCGGCCACCGCTTGCAGCGTGCCGGCGTGCGGCTCGCCGGCGGGCATCAGGTACACGCCGTCGCGCAGCACGGCCGCACCGGCCGCCTTCAGCGCGCGCCAGGCCCGCATGCGCGCGGTGGCGTTCTCGGTGGGGAGCGACAGGACCAGCAGTTGCCAGCGCATTGTTTGTATCGATTACTACACGCAGTTGAGTACTCTACCATTATTGTTGATTTTCGCAACACAAACCCACCCGTTCGCCACGCACCCCCTGCGCACAAACCCATAGGCGCGCCGCGCCGGTCGTTCACTACAGTGCGCACTCCCCGACCCGAAGATCGGCCGCCGCACCGGGCGCCCAGCCCGGCGGCCCAGCACGAGGAGACTTTCGAATGTCCTTCTGCGCAGCCCATCGCGCCCCGGCGCCGTTTGCCCGCCGGGCCCTGGCGGCGCTGTGCGCCGCCCTGCCGCTGGCGGCGGCCCAGGCCCAGACGGGCAGCACCCCGGCCGTGGTGGTCACCGGCACGCGGCTGCCGCTGTCGGCCGCCGGGCTGGCCCAGAACATCACGATCATCGACCGCCAGGAAATCGAGAACAGCCACGTCGCGCGCCTGGAGGACCTGCTGATCCGCACGGTGGGCGTCTACACCGACCAAGCCGGCCAGTCCGGCGGCTTCGTCTCGCTGTACATGCGCGGCGCCGAGAACAGCCACCTGCTGGTCATGCTCGACGGCGTCAAGCTCAACGATCCGACCACCACGCGCGGCAGCGCGTTCGACCTGTCGGCGCTCGACGTCAGCCAGATCGAGCGCATCGAATTGCTGCGCGGTCCGGCCTCGGCGGTGTACGGCGGCGAAGCGTTGTCGGGCGTGCTGCACATCATCACGCGGCGCGCCGCCGCCAGCGGCTTCTCGGGCATCGGCTATGCAGCGGTCGGCGGCGACCATCACCTCAAGATCGGTGGCACGCTGTCGTTCGGCCAGGACAACCTGAGCGCGCAGCTCAGCGCCGGTCGCACCGAAGAAGGCGACTCGGACACGGACTCCAAGCTGCGCCTGAACACCGTGTCGGGGTCAGCGCGTCTGGCGGCCCACGAATGGTTCAACATCGAGCTGTTCGGCAGCCACGTCGAACGCAACAGCGAGGCGTTCCCCGACGACAGCGGCGGCCCGCGCCTGGCGGTGAACCGTCAGAAGACGCTGCGCGACTCCACCGACGAGGTCTTCGGCAGCCGCCTGTGGGGCGGCGACGTGCGCACGGTGCGTTTCGACGCCGTGTTATCTCGCTACGACCGGCGCGAGCACGCCGACAACGCCGCGGTGGATGGCGGCGTGCGCTTTCCAGTGCCAGCCTTCACCAGCGACACCGAGTTCCGGCGCGACAACGCCACCGTGAGCGCGACCCATGAGTACGCCAACACGGCCGGCGTGGTGGCCGGTTTCGAGTACCAGAAGGAAGAAGGCAGCCTCACCAGCCTCGGCGACTTCTTCGGCCCCGGCACGCCGCCACTGACCTTTGCGCTCGACCGCGACACGAAGTCGGCGTTCATCGAGGGCTGGGTCAAGGTACTGCCGTCGCTGTCGGTGCAAGTCGGCGTGCGGCACGACGACATCGAAGGCGTCGACAGCGAGACCACGCCGCACCTGGGCCTGGTGTGGAGCCTGCCCGACGACGCCACCACGATGAAGGCCACCTACAGCGAGGGCTTCAAGCCGCCGAGCTTCTTTGCGCTGGGCTTTCCGATCGGCGCCAACCCCGACCTGCGCCCCGAGCGCAGCAAGAACGCCGAGCTGCTGCTCGCGCACCGGCTCGACAACAACGGCTCGTCGGCGCAGGTGAGTCTGTTCCAGACCGACTATGAGGATCTGGTCGATTTCGACGGCGCGACCTTCACCAACATCAACCGCGGCAAGGTCGTCGTCAAGGGCATCGAGCCGCAGATCAACGTGCGGCTGACGCCACAATGGCGCGTGCAGGCCGCAGCGACCTTCCTCAACATCGACGTGCGCGACGGCCTGCAGCAGCTGCGCAACCGGCCGGAGAAAGTGGCCAGTGCCTCGACGTGGTTCGACTTCGATGCGCGCAACAGCGTGTTCGGCACCGTGCGCTACGTCGGCCACTTCCTCGACCGCTCCAACCCCACCGGCGACATCGAGATGCCGAGCTACACGGTGTTCGACGCCGGCTACACGTTCACCTACGGCCCGATGCGGCTGCGACTGTCGCTCGACAACGTGTTCGACAAGTACTACGAGCAGTTCGTCGGCTTCCCGGCGCAGGGGCGGCGCGTGAGGGCTGAAGTGTTCGGTTCGTTCTGAGCAGGCCCTCCGGTCAACGCTTGCGGTAGGCGGTGAACAGCGCCACCGCCAGCACGCCCAGCGCGACCATCAGGCCCATGCCCTCGCGCGCGGTTTCTTCCTGCCACCACACCGCCTTGCGCCAGAAGCCGGGCATCGTGGGCCAGTAGTAGACGACGAGGCCGATCCAGCCGGCCACGCAGGCCCACAACGCGCCGAGCCACTGCATGCGCTGCAGCAGCCGGTGGCGAAAGCCCGCCACCAGCGCCCAGAACGCCGGCACCCCGTAGTAGGCGACCCACAGATACCAATCGGGGTCGTTGTACTGCACGGCGGCGAAACCGATCATCACCAGGGCCAACAGGAGATTCAGCCAACGCATGAGGCGCACCCTCCACCAGACGGCCATCTGCCCCGGCGGAGCTTACCGCCGCGTCGGCGCACCAGTCACGGCGCGAAGTCGTCGCTCTTCACGTAAGCCGTGACGGCCTTGCGCTGTTCGATCGAGAACACGTCCTTCCACGGCGGCATCTTGCCGAAGCCGTAGGTGACGCGGTCGTACACGAAGTCGGGCGTGTACTTGCCGGGGTCGAGCTTGGGCGCCTTGCCCGGATAGGCCGCCTTGCCGTGGCAGTGGCGGCACTGCTGCTCCCAGACATCCTTGCCGGCCGCGATGTTCTTGTTGTTGCTGAGGTAGGCCTTGTCGAAACTGGGCGCCGGCTCCTGCGGCGTCGCGGCCGCCTGTGCCCACGCCGACCCGCTGGCGCCGCACACGGCCAGCATGGCCGGCCACGAGCACGTCACGCGCAACCACAACCGCATGCCCACACTCCTGAAGAAACGCTGAAGCAGTCAGTGTGCCCTCAGCCGAAACAAACGCGCCACCGGGGCGCCGAAACGCCCACGGTGGCGACGGGTCATTGACCGCGGCCTACGGAACGATCTTGTAGATCGTGTCCAGCGTGCCGTTGGGGCCGGTGGTGATCGAGGTCAGCACATAGACCTCACCGGCGTTGTCCTGCGCGAAGGCCAGCACGTAGGGCAGCTTGCCCGGCATGTTGGTGACCTGCAGGTTGTCCATCGTCCACTTGCCGTCGCTGGCCTTGGTGGCGACGAAGAGCTGGCCGTCCATCTCGCCGAAGCCCTTGCTCCAGTCGCCGAAGAAGTACTTGCCGCGCCAAGCCGCGTTGCTGCCGCGGTACACGTAGCCGCCGGTCACCGAGATGCCCTTGCAGCCCTGCGGCTTGGCCGTGCAGTTGTTGTACTCGATGATGGCCGGCGTGATGCCGCTCTTGTCGCAGTTGGCCGGGTGGTCGTCGGGCTTCTGGTAGTCGAAGCAGTGCATGATGCCTTCGACACGGCGCCAGCCCATGTTCTGGCCGCGGCCGATCAGCTTGATCGCCTCGTAGCTGTTTTGCTGCACGTCGCCGCAATACAACTGGGCATCCCGGCTGCCCATGTCGAACGAGCAGCGCCACGGGTTGCGCAGGCCGAGCGCCCAGATCTCGGGGCTCACGTCTTTCGCGTTGGGCCACGGATTGTCGGCCGGGATGCCGTACGCCTTGTTGCCGGTGCGCTTGTCGACATCGATGCGCAGGATCTTGCCCAGGTTGGTGGTCAGGTCCTGGCCGTTGCCGTGCACCACGTTGTGGCCGATGCCCCAGTCGTTGGCGTAACCGCCGTCACCCATCGACACGTACAGCATGCCGTCGGGGCCGAAACCGATCCAGTGGCCGTTGTGGTTGAACTGCGGCCAGGCGTGCGACATGATGCGCCGCGCGCTGCTCGGGTCGGCCGCGTTCTTGTCGGCCGCCAGCACCGTGTACTCCTCGACGACGTTGCTGTGGGAGTACCACAGCATCTGGCCGAGATCGGCGCCATAGTCGAGGTGCGCGCTGTAGGCGACGTAGAACTTGCCGTTGTCCTTGAACTTCGGGTGGAACGCCAGGCCCAGCAGACCGCGCTCGTCGAAGTCGTGGTGCAGCGTCTTGATCTTGCTACGCACGTCGAGGAACGGCGTGTCGCGCAGCTTGCCGCCCTCAAGAATCTTGATGCGGCCGTTCTGCTCGACGATGAACATACGCGGGTCGCCCGGCGGCTGCACCATGGCCAGAGGCGTGTTGATGCCGCTGACCACCTTCTCCAGCTTGACAGGCGTCTGCGCGAGCGACGACGTGCTGGACCACGCGAGCAGCGCGGCCACGGCGATCGTTGCGCCCAACTTCATGGCTTTCATGGATCTCCTCCAGCGAAGTGGAACGGTTCTGCCACACCCATCGGTCTGACACCAGATCGATGATCCCCGGGCCTGCGCGACGCGACGATTGCACGAACCCTTCGCGCCACCCCGACCCGACTGCGGGGCGCCAGTGTAGGAGCAATGTCCCGGGTGTGACAACGCATCCAAAGGTCTTTTGCCGATTGGACGAGGGCGGGTTTGTCTGGATGCCGGGGCGCCTGGCGCTCCATCACGGTACAGGGTCGTCTGGGCCGCCCAGGCGGCGTGTCTCAGGCTGCCGCGGCACGCGCGCCGTCACGCGCCGGCGGTGATCACCGACACCAGGCCCCAGGCCAGCAGCGCCACCAGCAGCGCCCAGATCAGCAGCACGATCAGCGCGCCCCACAGCATGCGCGGCAACTGTCGGCACCCTGCTCGGCCTCGGCCAGGCGCGCCAGCCACAGGTGGCGTGGCGTCAGCCTGACCGCCAGCGCGATGCCCAGCGGCAGCAGGATCACGTCGTCGAGCAGGCCGAGCAGCGGGATGAAATCCGGAATCAGGTCGATCGGGCTCAGCGCGTAGGCCAGCACCAGCAGCGCCACCAGCTTGGCCGCCGCGGCGTGTCGGGGTGGCGAAACAGCTTCCACAGCGCCAGCAGGTGGGTGGCCAGGCGCGCCGTGTTGGCGCGCTTCAGCAGCTTGCCCCAGCGGCTCATGCGCCGATTCTCGCGTCGCGGCGCGGTCGGTGCCTCGGGCGCGTCGATCGCCGCGTTGGCGTCCTCGAGGATGCGATGCCAGCCGGTCGGCCAGCTTCTCGGTGGACAGCTTCTCGCGGAAGCGCTCGACCATCAGCGGCAGCGCGAACGGGCTCGGCACCCGCAGCGTCACCAGACTCGACGCTGCTGCGCGCGCCATGCGCTTCAGAGCGTGGCGCGCAGGCGGCGGATCTCGAGCTCCTGCGCCAGCACTTCGCGCTCGGCCTGCGCCAGCAGCAGGTTGCCGGCGTCGTACTTGCGGAACACCTCGAAGAACAGGCTCGCTGGAGGCCTGCAGCTGCTTGCGTGCTCTTCGGCGCGCCCGGGTAGCCGGTGAACACCAGCCCGGCGACGCGCGCGATCTCGCGAAAGCGCCGCTGCGCCAGCTCGCTGCGAGTTCAGGCTGGCCAGCACGTCGTGCAGCAGGTCGCCGTCGGCGAACAGCGCTGCTGCGTCGAGCAGCGGCTGCAGCGTCGACGGCTCGGCCGCCAGCAGCTCGAAGCCGTAGTCGTTGATCGACATGCTGAAGGTGTTGGGCTGCGCGCGCGCCAGCCGCCAGGCCAGCAGGCTGCGCCAGCCCGAGGTGCACGTTGCGCCCGGCGAACGGATAGAGGAACAGGTGGTGGCCCTCGCGCGAGCGGAAGCTGCTCGACCAGCAGCGTGCCGCGGCGTCGGCAGCTGCGACAGCCGCGGCTGCGTCTGCAGCATCGGCCGCGCGGCCTGCAGCTCGGGCTCGCAGAAGTCGCCCTGCGCGCGGCCGCGTCCAGCAGTCTCGAGCACGGCATCGGCCAGTTCGCTCGGACAGCGGCATCTTGCTGCCGTCCCAGGTCGGCACGATGCCGCTCTTGCCTTGGTCGCCTTGCGCACGTAGGCGGCCATGTCCTGCGTGCGCACGTACTCGAGCACGCGGCCGGCGAAGACGAAGCAGTCGCCCTGGCTTCAGGCGCGCGATGAAGCCCTCCTCGATCGTGCCGATGCGTGCCGCCGCTCAGCTACTTCACCTGCATCGAGGCGTCGCTGACGATGGTGCCGACCTGCAGCCGGTGGCGCTGCGCGATGCCGCGGTCGGGCACGCGGTAGACGCCGTCGTCGCCGCGCACGACGCGGTGGTACTCCGGGTAGGCGCCGTCAGGCTCGCGCCGCCGCGCTCGACGAAGGCCAGCGCCCAGTCGAACTCGTCGCGCGTCAGCGTCGCGGTAGGCGTACGCGCTGCGCACTTCGTCGAACAGCGCGTCGGCGACGAAGCCGCCGCCCAGCGCGACGGTGACCAGGTGCTGCACCAGCACGTCGAGCGGCTTGTCGGGCGCGTCGCGCTTCTCGACGCGGCCGGCCGCGCGCCGCGCGCGCGCGCCGCCGCCGCCTCGACGAGCTCCAGCGTGTTGGTCGGCACCAGCGTGACGCGGCTGGCGCGCCCCGGCGCATGGCCGCTGCGGCCGGCGCGCTGCAGCAGGCGCGCCACGCCCTTGGCCGAGCCGATCTGCAGCACGCGCTCACCGGCAGGAAGTCGACGCCGAGGTCGAGCGACGAGGTGGCGACCACCGCCTTCAGCGTGCCTTCCTTCAGGCCCTGCTCGACCCACTCGCGCACGTCGCCGGTCGAGCGAGCCGTGGTGCAGCGCGATCACGCCCGGCCCACTCGGGCCGCGCCGCGCAGCAGCAGCTGGTACCAGATCTCGGCCTGCGAGCGCACGTTGGTGAAGACCAGCGTGGTGCCGCGGGCTGCTCGATCTCGTCGCACCACCGGCTGCTGCATCTGCGCGCCCAGGTGGCCGCCCCACGAGAAGCGGCCGGGGTCGTGCGGCAGCAGCGTGTCGATGACGAGCGTCTTGTCGACGCGGCCCTGCACCAGCACGCCGTCGGTCGTGCGCCGAGCAGCGTCTGCATCGCCTCGTCGAGGTTGCCCAGCGTGGCCGACAGGCCCCAGACCACGAGCTGCGGGTTCCAGCGCTTCAGCCGCGCCAGCGCCAGCTGCACCTGCACGCCGCGCTTGTTGCCGATCAGCTCGTGCCACTCGTCGACGATCACGGTGTGCACGCCGCTGCATGCGTCTCGCGCGCGTCGTCGCGCGTCAGCATCAGGCTCAGCGACTCGGGCGTGGTGACCAGCGCCGTCGGGCAGCGGCGGTCCTGCCTCGCGCGCTCGGCTGGCCGGCGTGTCGCCGGTGCGCAGGCCGACCGTCCAGCGCG
The DNA here is from genome assembly GCA_963827645.1 of uncultured beta proteobacterium. Taxonomy (GTDB): domain Bacteria; phylum Pseudomonadota; class Gammaproteobacteria; order Burkholderiales; family Burkholderiaceae_C; genus JAEUPI01. Next base: position 70,275 of record CAWHBZ010000047.1, read on the forward strand.
GCGCCAGGTCGGGCAGCGGCAGCTCGCAGCGCGCGCGTGCGTGTCGGCGGCCAGCGCGCGCATCGGCGTGAGCCACAGCACGCCGCAGCGGCGCTGCGGCTGTGCGCAGCCGCACGTTCGAGCGCCAGCCGCGCGCAGCGCGCCCATCCACACCGCGTAGGTCTTGCCGCTGCCGGTGGTGGCGTGCAGCAGGCCGCTGCGGCCGGCGGCCATCGCGGCCCAGACCTCGCGCTGGAACGCGAACGGCGTGCCAGCCGCGGCGCGGCGAACCATTTCTGCGGCGGCGCCGGCGTCGGTCATTGCCGCATTATTCGCGCTCCATGCTGGTGCCTTCGGATGCGTCCGCATTGACCGAACTCACGCCCGATCCGGCCGCGCGCGGGCAACATGGCGCCATGGCCGACCCGCCAGCCCTTGCCGTGTTCAGCGCGCGCGCGCTGACCAAGACGTATCGCACCGGCGAGGTCGAGGTGCACGCGCTGGGCGACGTGACCTGGAGATCGGGCGCGGCGAGTTCATCGTGCTGCTCGGCGCCCTCGGGCAGCGGCAAGTCGACCCTGCTCAACATCCTGGGCGGCCTCGACGTGCCGACGTCGGGCGAGGTGCGCTTCGGCGACCAGCGACCTGAGCGGCGCCGGTGAGGCCGAGCTCACCACGTACCGGCGCGAGCACGTGGGCTTCGTGTTCCAGTTCTACAACCTGATCCCCAGCCTCACGGTGCGCGAGAACGTGGCGCTCGTCACCGACATCGTGACGCATCCGATGCCGGTGGACGATGCGATCGAGCGGGTCGGCCTGACGCCGCGGCGCGACCACTTCCCGGCACAGCTGTCCGGCGGCGAGCAGCAGCGCGTGGCGATCGCGCGCGCCATCGTCAAGCGGCCCGACGTGCTGCTGTGCGACGAGCCGACCGGCGCGCTCGACTACCAGACCGGCAAGCTGGTGCTCGAAGTGATCGCGCGCATCAACCGCGAGCTCGGCACCACCACCGTCGTGATCACCCACAACGCCGCCATCGCGGGCATGGCCGACCGCGTGATCCGCCTCGGCGACGGCCGCATCGAGCAGCGTCGAGCGCAACGCACACGAAGCTGACGCCGTCGGAGTTGTCGTGGTGAGCGCTGCCATGAAGGCGCTCGACCGCAAGCTGTTGCGCGACCTGCGGCTGCATGTGGAGCCAGGCGCTCACCATCGCGCTGGTGGTCGCGCAGCGGCATCGGCGGCTTCATCACCACGCTGTCGGCGGTGGATTCGCTCGACGCAGGCGCGCGACGCCTACTACGCGGACGGCCGCTTCGCCGACGTGTTCGCGGGCGTCAAGCGCGCGCCGCAACTCGCTGGCCGAGCGTGCTGCGTGAGAGTGCCCGGCGTCGCCGACGTGCAGACGACCACCGAGATGGTGGTGCGGGTGGAGATCGCAAGGCAAGACCGACCCGATCATCGGCCAGCTGATCGGCATCGATGCGCGCGCATCCGCAGCGCCTGAACCGCGTCAGCGTGCGCCGCGGCCGGCTGCTCGAGCGGCCGACAGCGGCGCAAGGCCGACGGCGGCTCGATCGCGGCGCTGGTGTCGGAAGGCTTCGCGCACGCGCACGAGCTCAAGCCCGGCGCGCGGCTGACCGCGCTGATGAACGGCAAGCGCCGCACGCTGGTGGTGGCCGGCATCGCGCTGTCGCCCGAGTACGTCTTCGCCGGCCTGTGGGGCATGCCCGACCAGCGCGGCTTCGGCGTGTTCTGGATCGACCGCGAAGACGATGGCCGCCGCCTACGACATGGAAGGCGCGTTCAACCGCGTGGCGGTGAAGCTGGCGCCCGGCGCCCGCGAGCGCGCGGTGATCGACGCGTCGACGCGCACGCTCGGCGCCCTACGGCGGGCGCGACGCGCATCGGCCGCGACGACCAGACCTCGCACGCGATGCTCGACAACGAGATCAAGGAGCAGCACGTGCTGGGCAGCGTGCTGCCGGCGATCTTTCTCGGCGGTGGCGGCGTTCCTGCTCAACGTGGTGATGTCGCGGCTGGTGTCGACGCAGCGCGAGCAGATCGCGGCGCTCAAGGCGCTCGGCTACCCGAACCGCACGATCGCGCTGCACTACCTGAAGCTGGTGCTGGTGATCGTGGCTCGTGGGCCTCGTGCTCGGCGTGGTGCTCGGCGACTGGCTGGGCACGATGCTCATGGAGCTGTACGCCGAGTTCTTCCACTTCCCGGCGCTTCGAACACCGCATCGCGCCGTGGCTGCTGGTCGACGAGCCCGGCGTCACGCGTGGCGACCGCGGTGCTCGGCACGCTGAATGCGATCGCGGCCACCGTGCGGCTGGCGCCGGCCGAGGCGATGCGCCCGCCGGCGCCCGGCGCGCTACCGCCGCACGCTGCTCGAGCGCCTCGGCATCAGCGCATGGGCCCGGCGCTGCGCATGATCGCTGCGCAACATGGAGCGCCGGCCGCTGCGCACCGGCGCTGGCGATCGGCGGCGTCGCGGCGGCGGTCGCGATCATCATGATGGGCAACTTCTTCCGCGACGCGATCGAGGCCATCGTCGACACGCAGTTCACGCTCGGGATGCGCAGCGACGTGGCGGTGTGGACCGCCGAGCCGGTCGACGACCGCGCGCGCTACGAGCTGGCGCGGCTGCCCGGCGTGACCGCGGTCGAGTCGACGCCGCTTCGTCGCCGGTCGCGCTGTCAACGGCCACCGGCGCGAGCGCAGCTTGATCCGCGGCTACGCGACGCGGCCGCGAGCTCTACCGCATGATCGACGTCGACAGCCGCGAGACCGCTGCTCGAGGGCCGCGGCCTGGTGCTCACCGACCGGCTGGCCGACAAGCTCGGGCGTGCGCGTCGGGCGACACGGTGCGCGTCGAGGTGCTCGAAGGCCGGCGCGCACGCTCGAGATGCCGGTCGGCGCGCACGGTGCGCGAGATGATGGGCCTGAACGCCTACATGAAGCGTGACGCGCTGAATCGGCTGCTCGGCGAGGGCGACGTGTCGACCGGCTACGTGCTGCGCGGTCGAGCGCGGCCGCGAGGCCGGCGCTGCTGGAGGCGAGCAAGGCGCTGCCGCGCGTGGCCGGCGCCTGGAGCAAGGCCACGATGCTGCGCAACATGGAGGAGATCAGCGCGCGCAACGTGCGCATCATGAGCACGATGCTGACCGCGTTCGCCAGCGTGATCGCGGTGGGCGTGGTCTACAACAACGCGCGCATCGCGCTGGCCGAGCGCAGCTGGGAGCTGGCCAGCCTGCGTGTGCTCGGCTTCACCCGCGCCGAGGTGTCGGCGCTGCTGCTGGGCGAGATGGCGATCGTCATCGGCCTCGCGCTGCCGCTCGGCATGGTGCTCGGCTGGGCGCTGGTGCACGCCATCGCCGAGCTGCTGAAGTCGCGACCAGTTCTATTTTCCGGTCGTCGATCCAGCGCGCGCACCTACGCCTGGGCGGCGATCGTGCGTGCTGGCCGCCGGCGTGGCCAGCGCGCTGGTGGTGCGCCGGCGCATCGACAGGCTCGACATGGTGGCCGCATTGAAGACGAGAGATTGACATGAAGACGAGAAGACCAGTGGCTGATCCGGCGGCTCGGTCGCCGGCGTGCAGCGGCCTGCTCGGCCTGGGCGTTCGCGCCGCGGCCGATGGAGGTCGAGGTCGCGAGCGCGAGCGACGGGCCTTCGAGACCAGCGATCGACGAAGACGGCAAGACGCGACTGCTCGATCGCTACGTCGTGTCGGCGCCGCTGGCCGGCGCGGCTGGCGCGCATCGCGCTGCGCGAGGGCGACGCGGTCGACGCCGGCGCGGTGGTCGCCACGCTGACACCGGTGCTGTCGCCGATGCACGACGAGCGCACGCTGCGCGAGCTGGAGGCGCGCGTCGAGGCCGCGCAGGCGCAACGTCGAGCGCGCGGCCGCGCGCATCGAACGCGCGCAAGGTCGCGCAGCAGCAGGCGCAGCTGGAGCTGCGGCGCAGCGAGGAGCTGGCGCAGCAGGGCTTCGTGGCGCCGACCAAGCTCGAAAACGACCGCCTGGCCGTCGCGGCGGCGCAGCAAGGAGGTCGAAGCCGCCGGTCGGCGAGCGCCACGTCGCCGAGCACGAGCTGGCGCAGGCGCGCGCCGCGCTGCGGCGCTGCGCCGCGGGCAGCCGGCCACGGCCGCGCGCCTTCGAGCGTGCGCGCGCCGGTGGCCGGCGCGGTGCTGCGCGGTGCGCAGATCAGCGAGAGCCACCGTCGCGCTCGGCACGCCGCTGGTCGAGATCGGCGACACCACGCGGCTCGAGGTCGTGGCCGAGATGCTGACCACCGACGCGCTGCAGGCCGCAGCCCGGCGCCGCGCGTCGTCATCGAGCGCTGGGGCGGCGCCGGCCGCTCGAGGGCCGCGTGCGCCGGGTCGAGCCGGCGGCATTCACCAAGGTGTCGGCGCTCGGCGTCGAGGAGCAGCGCGTCAACGTGCGGATCGATATCACGAGCCCGCCGAGCAGTGGCGGGCGCTCGGCGACGGCTACCGAGTCGGCGTGCGCATGGTCACGCTGTCGATGCCGCAGGCGCTGCGTGTGCCGGCCAGCGCGGTGTTCCCGCGGCCCGAAGGCGGCTCCGCGGTGTTCGTGCTCGAAGGCCGGCGGGCGCGGCTCGCGCCGGTGGAGATCGGCGCGCGCAACGGCACCGACGCCTGGGTCAAGGCGGGCCTCGCCGACGGCGCGACGGTGATCGTGTACCCGCCAGCCGCTGTCGGCGACGGCGTGCGCGTGAGGCTGCGCTCGGTGTGACGAAGGGGCGGCGCAGTCCGCTCAGGCCCTGGCGATTCGGCCTTCCGGCGCGTGCGGTCGCCGTCTCGCGACGCGCTCAGTGCGCGCTGCGCCAGTGGCCGAGCGCTGCGATCGCTGCGTCCCATGTGGCCGTCAGCTCGACCCCCGCGGGCGCGGCGACCCGGCGCACGCCGGCACCGCCGGCCCACAAACCGGTTGCGCGCGGCAGCGCTGCGCGCAGTTGGTCGAGCACGGCCGCGACGCGACGCCTCGGAAACGCCGCGGAGAACGACAGCGCGACGATGTCGGCGCGGTGCGCCGCGGCGGCACGCACGATCTCCGGCAACGGCGTCTGCGTGCCCAGCGAGATGCAGGGCGCTCCTTCCAGCGCCAGCACGGCCTCGGCCATCAGCAGGCCGAGCGCGTGCGGCTCGGTCGGCACGCTGGTGAGGAAGCACGCGCGGTCACGTGCCGGCCGGGCACCGCCGCGATGGCCTGGCGCAGCACGCGCTCGGTGGCTTCGGTGAACAGGTGCTCCTCGAACACCTGAAGCCGCCCTTCCTGCCACGCCTGTCCGATCTGCAGAGGCCAGCGGCGCGACGGTGTCCTGGACAAACCGCTGCAGCCCATCGCGTGCGAGCCGCTGTTGCAACGCCTGGACGAAGGCGTCGTTGTCGTGTCCGCGAGACGAGACCGACCAGGTCGTCGAGGTCGTCGCCCTCGGCGGCGGCGTGCGCCGCCGTCGCGTGCGGCGCGGCCAGCGCGCTCAGTTCCTTGAGCGGCATTGTCAGCAGCCGGCCGGGGCGATGGCCGTGGTCCATCAGGCGCTTGATCAAGCGCAGCCGCTCGACCTGATCGGCTGGGTACAGACGCTCGCCGCTCGGGCCGCGCTCGGGCGTGGGGAAGCCGTAGCGGCGTTCCCACACGCGCAGCACGTCTTTCGAGAGGCCGACGTCGCGTTCGACGGCGGCGATGGAAAAGTCTGAGTCCCTCAATTTGTCCTGGACAAATGTTTGACTTGTGGCGGTTTGCGCCTCTATCCTAGCGCCATTGAGTTTTGTCCAGGACAAAGGAGATCGCAAGTGATGCGATGATTGGCTGCAACGGTTGGCCACCCTGTCGGCCCTGGCGCTGGTCGCTGCCTGCGGCGGCAGCGATGACGACCGCCGCGCCGGGGACGGTGGTTCAGGTCGCGCAGGCCGACGCACGATTCTCGACGTTGGTCGAAGCGGTGCTCGCCGCCGACCTGGCCACCACGTTGTCGGGCTCGTGGGCCATTCACCGTGTTCGCGCCGACCAACGATGCCTTCGACGGCGCTGCTCACCGAACTGGGTGTCACGAAGGCGCAGCTGCTCGCCGACAAGGCATTGCTCACTTCGGTGCTCACCTACCACGTGCTGCCGGCGCGCGTCGCGCGCGTCGCAGGTGCCGGCCGGCAAGGCCGTCGCCACCGTGCAAGGCGGCGTGTTCAAGATCGATGCGGCGGCCGGGCCTTGGTGGTCACCGACGGCCGCAACCGCCAGGCGCACGATCACGGCGACCGACGTGCCGGCCAGCAACGGCGTGATCCACGTGATCGACAGGGTGCTGCTGCCGGCCGACAAGACGATCGTGCAGACGGCGCAGGCACTGCCCGGATTTCAGCATCCTCGTGCAGGCGGTGATCGCGGCCGGCCTGGCCGACGCGCTGAGCGCGCCCGGGCCGCTCACCGTCTTCGCGCCCACCGACGCGGCGTTCGCCGACCTGCTGGCCGAACTCGGCGTGACGCAAGGAGCAGCTGCTGGCCGACACGCGCGCTGCTGACGCAGGTGCTCACCTATCACGTGGTGCCGGGCCGTGTGCTGAAGGCCGACGTGCCGGTGGCCACGCCGATCACGACGCTGCAAGGCGACACTTCAGCGTCAGCATAGCCCTCGCGATCACCGACCAGCGCGCGCGCAGCGCCGGCATCGCGGCGACCGACGTGCTGGCCAGCAACGGCGTGATCCACGTGATCGACAAGGTCATCCTGCCCGCGGCCCTGAGTCGCGGCTTTCTTCCCACCACCCAAAGGAGTATTTCGATGAAGAAGCTATTTCGCCGTCACCGCTCTCGCACTGGCCGCCTGCGGCGTGCAGGCCAAGGACATCGTCGACACCGCGGTCGGCGCCGGTCAGTTCAACACGCTGGCCGCCGCGCTCGAAAAGGCCGGCCTCGTGGCCACGTTGAAGGGCAAGGGCCCGTTCACCGTGTTCGCCCCCACCGACGCGGCGTTCGCCAAGGTGCCGAAGGCCGACCTCGACGCGCTGCTCGCCGACAAGGCCAAGCTCACCGCCGTGCTCACCTACCACGTGGTGCCCGGCAACGTGATGGCCAAGGACGTGAAGCCCGGCAAGGTGAAGACCGTGCAAGGCAGCGAGCTGACCCTGGCCACCAGCGGCAGCGGCGTGACGGTCGACGGCGCACAGGTGGTCAAGGCCGACATCGTCGCCGACAACGGCGTGATCCACGTGATCGACAACGTCGTGTGCCAAGTGAGGCACGGCCGCCATCATGCGCTGACGATCCAGCCCTCGAGCGGATCGACGCGTGGCGGCAGCCCATGGCCAGGCTGCGTCGTCGACCAGGCGGCCTGCACCAGGCACAGCACCGCGTCGAGCGCATCGCCCGAGCCGTCGTCGAGCAACGCATCGCGCTGGCCGGCTTGCAACTGCAGGCGCAGCCGCAGCCGCGTGCGGCCCTCCTGCAACGCATCGACGATCGCGATGCGCGCCAGCAGGCGCTCGTCGGTGTGCTTGGCAGCGTCGTCGCTCTTGTACGAGCGTGCACCGATCAGCTCGCGGGCGAGCAGCCCCGGATACGCCTCGAGCGCGACGCGGCGCGCATCGCCGTCGTGCAGCGCCGGCAAGTGCACGCCCGCGGCCAGCAGCAGCGGCACGCCGGCGTGCAGCATGTAGGCCACCGGCGGGTTGACCCACTTCATCGACGGGCTCGAGCCGGCGGGCCGGTCGCACGCGCGGTGCGCAAACTTGCCGCCGGCAGGCCGCGCGGCGCAGAACGCCGCGAACGTGGCGCGGATCTCGGCCCGCGACAGCGCCGCGTAGCGCTGCATGCAGGCCCACCACGCGGTGGGCCAGCCCAGATGCTCGACCAGTTCGCGCGGCAGCCCGAACGGAAAGTCGAAGCCACCGATCCACGGCCCGGGCTTCGCGAGCCAGGCGCCAAATGCATCGAGGCTGTCGAAGCGCTCGAGCGCCGACAGGCACACCCGGTCCGCCGCGGCGCGGCCGCGCGCCACGACGATCGGCTTGCGCCGCGTCGGCCGGCTCGAGAAATCGACGCCGATCAGCGTGAGGTCGGGCATGCAGCCCACACCCTAGCAGCACCGCCGCCGACGGCGGCCGAGGGCCCGGTGCGCCGACAGCGCGTAGCGCGCATCGGGTACAACCGAGGGGCGGGCCCTGCGCCTGCCCGTTCGACCGATGAACCACCGTCACGTCACGCTGCGCCAGTTCCGCTACTTCATCGCGGTCGCCGAGAGCGGCTCGGTGGCGTCGGCGTCGCGCATGCTCAACATCGCGCAAAGCGCGCTCACCAAGAGCCTGCTCGAACTGGAGGCCGAACTGGGCAGCAGCCTGTTCGAGCGCAGCTCCAGGGGCATGGCGCTGACGCCGCAAGGGCACCGCTTCCTGCTCAGCGCGCGCAAGGTCATCGGCTCGGTGGCCGATGCGCTGCGCCTGAACGGCGTCGACAGCGCATCCGAGCTGGGCGGCGTGCTGGCGGTGGGAGTCACCAGCCTGGTGGCCGGCTACTACCTGAGCGAGCTGTTCAGCCGCTTCCGGCGCAACTGCCCGGCGGTGGAGGTGTTCGTCACCGAAGACACCCCGCGTTTTCTCGAGCACCTGCTGATCAACGGCGAGCTCGACGTCGCGATCATGGTGAGCAATGCGCTGAGCGAGCCGCAGGCGATGGTGGCCGAGACGTTGACCCGCAGCCCCAACCGCGTGTGGCTGGCCGCCAACCACCCGCTGACCGCGCGCGACGAGCTGACGCTGGCCGAATGCGCCGACCACGACCAGATCGTGCTCGAGGCCGACCGCATCGACGACGTGATGCGGGCGGTGTGGACGCGCCAGCAGCTCAAGCCGCGCACGATCCTGCGCACCTCGTCGCTCGAGGCCGTGCGCTCACTGGTGGGTGCCGGCGCCGGCATCGCAGTGCTGCCGGATTTCCTGTACCGCCCGTGGACGCTCGACGCCGAGCACGTGGAGGTGCGCCGCCTGCGCGACGAGGTGCCCAGCATCGACGTCGGCCTGGTGTGGCGCCGCGGCTCGGGGCTCAAGGCCGCGGCCACCGAGCTGATCGATCTGGCGCGCGAGCAGTCGCGGTCGCGCCGCGCGTGAACGGCGGCCCGGCCTCAACCCGGGCGGCCGATCTCGAAGCGGATCTCGCCGTGCACCGTGCGACCCACGTCCTGCCAGCCCGCGGCACGATAAAAGTGCTCGGCCCGCGTCGCCGGCCCGGTGGTCAGCCACAGGCGCTGCAGGCCCTGCGACCACAGCCACGCCAACATCGTGTCGTGCAGCGCGCGGCCATGGCCGCGCTGCTCGTGACCCTGTTCGACGAACAACGCCCAGATGTTGCCGTTGCGCGCGTTGCCGATCGCGAAGGCGCGGATCTCGCCGTCGACCTCCACCACCCAGCCGCGGCCCAGCACCTCGAGCTGTTCGATCACCTCGTCGTCGCTGATCGCGCCGGGGCGGATCCGGTTCTCACGCACCGCCTGGCGCACGCGCTGGATGCCTACGACGTCGGCGCGTTGTGCCTGGCGCAGTAGCGGGTTCATGTCAGTGGCGCCCGGCCGCCCGAAGCCACTGACGCGGCCCCCTCGGGGGGCAGCGAGCGAAGCGAGCATGGGGGCTGTTTCAAGTCAGCGCTTGCCGTGCCCGTGCTCGGCCTGCGCGCGCCGGTAGTGCTCGCCCAGCACGTCGCGGCCGAAGTCGCCTTCGAAGTCGCGCCACACCGAGTGGACGTGGTTGCCGCCCGAGTTGTCGAACTCGATCAGGAAGTTCGCGCCCTGGATGCGAAAGTAAAACGGCTCGCCCGGCGCGGTGGAGCCGGCCCAGGCCATGCGGATCGTCGGCAGCGGCGCGGCGCGCACACGCGCCAGCCGCGCCTGCGCCAGCTCGGGCTGCAGGTGCTCGGCAAACACCGCCACCAGCGTCAGCAGCAACGCCTGCTGCGCGGCGCTCATGTCGGCAAACGGCAGCCCGGCGGCGTCGAGCGGCTTGGCGCGCGCGGCGTTGCGGCTGACGATGTCGCCATAGGGGCGCGCGTCGATGACCGCCGCCTTGCGCTGGCCCTCGCTCAAGCTGGCGAGCCATTGGCGCGCGGTGTCTTCCTCCGAGCCGAGCAGCCGGAAGCCCGCGCGCGGCGCGCCGCCGGCCACGTCGCGCGGCACCAGCGCCGGGTTGGCACCGAAGAACTGCGGCAGCGTGGCCACGTAGCGGTCGCCTTCGAGGCTGAAGTGCAGCGACAGGTGATGCCCCTCGATGCGCCAGCCCCAGCCGCCGTCGCCCGGCCGGCCGTAGAGGGCGAGCGCGTAGTTGTCGGGGTCGCGCGAGAGGCCGAAGGTCTCCAGCTCGCGCAGCGTGATCTCCAGCGCCATCAGCGCACGCACCTTGTCGTGGCCGCGCTCGTTGAGCGCACTGCGCAGCAGCTCGGTGGCGGCGCTGCGCTGGCGCGCCGACATCGCCTTCCAGGCCAGGCCATCCCGCCGGCGCGGCGTGTAGTGCCAGTCGCTGCGCGCCTCGTCGGTGAAGGGATACAGCAACGAGCCGCGCTCGGCGGCGGGCGTGGCCTCGATCAGGCGCAGCGCCGCGGCGCCGGCCGACGCACCGGCCGGCGCCTGCGCCCAAGCCCACGACGCCAGCAATCCCGACCCGGCGACAACAAGTGCGCGCAGGCCGCGGTGCCGTGGTGCGATGCGCTGCGTCATGGCACCACCAACCTGCCGATCACGCGCAGCGGCGCGGCGGCGCCGTCACCGGCGCGCACGACCACCGATTCGCCGGGTGCCAATGCGATGCCACCGCCGACGATGTGGTTGACCGTGATGCCGTGCGACACCAGCACCACCAGCTCGCCGGGCTTCAGCGATTGCACGTATTGCTTGACCGCCGCGGCCTGCGCATCGGCGCCGCTGCGGTCCTCGAAGATGTTGGACAACGCCGCCCAGTCGTCGTGCCGGCCGAAGGCCAGCGTCGCGGTGTCGCGCGTGCGGCACCACGGCGAGTTGCGAACGACCGTCACCTGCAGCTTGTTGGCCGCGAACCACTGACCGATGCGCTTGGCGTGTGCGATGCCGCTGGCGTCGAGGTTGCGCTGGCTCTGGCACTGCTCGAGCCGCCAGCCCGGCGGGTCGCCCACGCCGGGCGTGGTCTGGGTGTGGCGCATCAGCAGCACCGCGCCGGTGCGCAACTCGCGCAGCAGCGCCGCATCGTCTGCCCCGGCGCCGGCGTGCACGCCGCACAGCAAGGCGCCGCACAGGGCAACCAGGCGGCGGCGAACAGGCTCGATTTTCAATCGGGAACACCCTGAGGATGGGAAGCCGACTCTGCCGCGTAATACGCGCTGCATCAACCCCATGCGAAGGAGCCCTCGATGCGCAACACCCGAGCCCTGGCCTTGACGGCCACCGCGACCGTCTTGCTGGTCGCCTGTGCCACGCCATCCACCGGACCGATGAGCTTCTTCATCACCAGCGCCGGCAGCGGCAAAGGTGGCGATCTCGGCGGCCTGGCGGGCGCCGATGCGCATTGCCAGCGCCTGGCCAGCGCGGCCGGTGCCGGCGCCAAGACGTGGAAGGCCTACCTCAGCGTGCCGGGCGCGTTCGCGCAGGGCAGCACGCCGGCGGTGCAGGGCACCCACGCGCGCGACCGCATCGGCAAGGGCCCCTGGTACAACGCCAAGGGCCAGCTGGTCGCAAGCGACCTGACCCACCTGCACAACGGCAGCAACCTGAACAAGAGCACCGCGCTCGACGAACGCGGCAACCCGATCAAGGGCCGCGGCGAAACGCCCAACGAGCACGACATCCTCACCGGCTCGCGCGCCGACGGCACCGCCTTCGCGCCGCAGACCGACACCACGTGCAAGGCCTGGACGAGCAGCAGCGACGGCTCGGCGATCGTCGGCCACCACGACCTCGCCGGTCCGCTGTCCGACAACTGGTCGACAAGCTGGAACTTCTCGCACCAGCGCGCCGGCTGCAGCCAGGAGGCGCTGGTGCGCACCGGCGGCGCCGGCAAGTTCTACTGCTTCGCCAACTGAGCGCCACGGCGGCCGCACCCTGGGCCGCCGTCGCATCAGCGCTCGCCGATTCGTCACACGCCACGGCCGCTTGCGCTGCGTGCGTCATCGGCGTGCGCTCGCGCGCCGGCGACCCAACGGTGCCGTGCGATGATCGATCGGTGCTGAAGAGCCTGAAGGACCTGTTCGACAGCTTGCTGCCGGCGCCGGACAACGACACGCAAGCCAGCGAGCACGCGCTGCAGCTGGCCACTGCGGTGATGCTGGTCGAAGTGATGCGCGCCGACGCCACGTTCCACGACGGCGAACGCGAGGCCGTGCGCGCGGCGCTGCGCGACAAGTTCGCGCTGACCGACGACGAGGCGGCGCGCCTGGCCGAGCTGGCGCAAACCACCGCGCACCAGGCGACCGACCTGTACACCTTCACCTCGCGCATCGACGAGCACTTCGAGATGGCGCAGAAGATCCGCATGGTCGAGCACATGTGGCGCGTCGCCTACGCCGATGGCCACCTGAGCGAACACGAGCGCCACGTGCTGTGGCGCATCGCCGACCTGCTGCACGTGCCGCAAGGCGCGTACGTGCACGCGCGCCTGCGCGCACAGCGCGAAGCCGGCGCCTGATCAGCCCGGCCGAGGCCTTCTCGACGTTGCAGGCTCCTGCCGCGCACAGTTGGCACTACCGGCACGACAAACCGACGGCAATTCGGCCGGCCGCGGGCCCGTAGACTGGCGCGATGCGCCAAACCGTCGCACGTGGTGCACGGCGCCTTGCTGCCGGCCTGATCCGCAGCGCTTGGCGCCGGCGCGCGTGGGGACGGCATGCCGTTTGCTCCCGCTGGGCATGGACCACAGCGCAGACCTGGACGAACTGGCCAAAGTCGACCGACTGATTGCCGACGCCGACTGCCGCATCCACGACCTGGAGCAGACGATGCGGGGATCAAAGGCCGGCTGGCACTACACCACCCAGGGCGCGAACCTGCTGGCCGCGCTGCGCCTGGCGCTGGTCAGGTACAAGGCGCGCCGCGCGGCGATCGTGCAGTTCATCCAGGACATGGATTCCGGCCGCCTGTCGTTTGGCGGCCGGCAACGCCGCCGGGCGTGAACCGGTCGACCGCGTGATGCGCGGTGCCGCATGGAGGTGCCGCCCTACATCTTCACCATCACGTGCCGCGGCACGGTGTAGTCCTCCAGCGCATACAGGCTCAGGTCCTTGCCGTAGCCCGACGACTTCAAGCCGCCGTGCGGCATCTCGTTGACCAGCATGAAGTGCGTGTTGATCCAGGTGCAGCCGTATTGCAACTTCTTGGCCACGCGCATCGCCTTGGCGACGTCCTGCGTCCACACCGATGACGCGAGGCCGTAGTCGCTGTCGTTGGCCCAGGCGATGGCCTGCTCGGTGTCGGAAAAGCGCGTCACGCTGACCACCGGACCGAACACCTCGCGCTTGACGATCTCGTCGTCCTGGCGTGCGCCGGCAATCACCGTGGGCTCATAGAAGAAGCCGGCGCCCGCGCGCACCTTGCCACCGGCGGTGATCTCCATGTGACCGCTGCTCTGCGCGCGTTCGACGAAGCTGGCCACGCGGTTGCGCTGGCGGTCGCTGATCAGCGGGCCGATCTCGACGTCGGCTTCCTCCGGCGTGCCGACCTTGATGCTCTTCACGGCACTGGTGAGCTCCGACACCAGCTTGTCGTGCACCTTGGCGCCGACGTAGACGCGACACGCGGCGGTGCAGTCCTGGCCGGCGTTGTAGTAGCCGAACACCTTGAGCCCATCGACCACCGCGGCGATGTCGGCGTCGTCGAACACGATCACCGGCGCCTTGCCGCCGAGCTCGAGGTGCGTGCGCTTCAGCGAATTGCTCGCCGCCTGCAGGATCTTGCGGCCGGTGGCCACGTCGCCGGTGAGGCTCACCATCGCGACCTTCGGGTGCTCGACCAGCGGCTGGCCGACGCTGGCGCCGCGACCGGTGATGACGTTGAGCACACCTTTGGGAAAGATCTCGGCCGCCACCTGCGCCAGCAGCAGCGTGGTCAACGGCGTCTGCTCGCTCGGCTTGATGACCACCGTGTTGCCGGCGGCCAGCGCCGGCGCGGTCTTCCACGCCGCCATCATCAGCGGGTAGTTCCACGGCGCAATCGAGCCGACCACGCCGACCGGGTCGCGCCGGATCATGCTGGTGTGGCCCGCCAGGTATTCACCGGCCAGCGGGCCGGTGAGCGTGCGTGCGGCGCCGGCGAAGAAGCGAAAACAATCGGCCACCGCGGGGATCTCGTCGCCCAGTGCGCGCGCCAGTGGCTTGCCGCAGTTGAGCGACTCCAGCCGCGCGAACTGCTCGGCGCGCGCTTCGATCGCGTCGGCGAGTTTCAACAGCATCCGCGAGCGCTCGCCGGCCGTGGTCTCGCCCCAGCCGTCGAACGCGCGGTGCGCGGCCGACACCGCCTTGTGCACCTGGTCGATCGAGGCCTCGGGCAACGCCACCAGCAGTTCGCCGGTGGCCGGGTTCAACACCTTCTCGGCATCGCCCTCGCCGGCGACGAAGGCGCCATCGATCAGCAACTGGGTGGGCAGGGTCATGACAGCGTCTCCTTCGAATCATCGATGGCCCGGTTCGTCCGAGCGGGTGAGGTAGTAGGCAGCGAGGATGGGCACGAAGGTGAGCGCGATGATCACCACCGCCACCACGTTGGTCACCGGTCGCTGGCGCGGGCGGATCAGCTCCTGCAGCATCCAGATCGGCAGCGTGGTCTGCTGGCCGGCGGTGAAGGTGGTGACGATCACTTCGTCGAAGCTCAACGCAAAGGCCAGCAGCGCGCCGGCCAGCAGCGCCGAGCCGAGTTGCGGCAGCACGACGTAGCGCACGGTCTGGAAACCGTCGGCGCCGAGGTCCATCGACGCCTCGATCAGGTTGGGATTCAACCTGCGCAGCCGCGCCACCGCGTTGTTGTAGACCACCACCACGCAGAAGGTGGCATGGCCGATCACGATGGTCCAGAACGAGAACGGAATCTGCAGCGTGTGATAGGCGCTGCGCAACGCGATGCCGGTGATGATGCCCGGCAGCGCGATCGGCAGGATCAGCAGCAGCGTGATGGTGTCGCGGCCGAAGAACTTCGCGCGCGCCAGCGCGGCGGCGGCCAGCGTGCCGAGCACGACGGCGATCGCGGTGCTCCACGCCGCCACCTGCGCCGACAGCTTGATCGCGGCCCAGACGTCGGGGCGGTCCCAGGCGACGCCGAACCACTGCGTGGTCAGCGCCGGCGGCGGAAAGACATAACTCTTGTCCTCGGCGCTGAAGGCATACAGGATGATCAGCGCCAGCGGCACGTGCAGGAACGCCACCACGCTCCAGGCCGCAGTCTTGAGGCCCCACGACGCACCAGCCTCAGAGCGCATCGAACGCCCCCTGCCGCTTGGCCAGCCACAGGTAGACGCCGACCACCACGATCGGCACCAGCGAGAACGCTGCCGCAAACGGGATGTTGCCGGCCACGCCTTGCTGCCGGTAGACGATCTGCCCGATGTACAGCGTGGAGTCGCCGATCACCTGCGGGATGATGTAGTCGCCCAAGGTGAGCGAGAACGTGAAGATCGAACCGGCGGCGACCCCCGGCATCGCCAGCGGCAGGACGACGCGTCGAAACGTGGTGGCCGGGTCGGCGCCGAGGTCGCCCGACGCCTCGATCAGCGAACCCGGGATGCGCTCGATCGACGCCATGATCGGCAGCACCATGAACGGCAGCCACATGTAGACGAAGACGATGAAGGTGCCGATGCTCGAGAAGCTCAGGCTGGGGCCGCCGATCGCCGGCAGCGACAGCAGCGCATCGAGCAGCCAGGTCAGGTGCAGTTGCTGCGCAGCCCACGAGATGGCGCCTTCGCGCGCCAGCAGCAGCTTCCAGGCATACAGCCGCACCAGGTAGCTCGACCACAACGGCAGCATCACCGCGATGTACAGCAGCGCCTTCTGCGTGCCGCGCGCGTGGCGCGCCATGTAGTAGGCGAGCGGAAAGCCGAGCACCGTGCAGGCCAACGTCACGCACACCGCCATCGTGATGGTGCGTCGCGCGGCGTCGACGTTGGCACCCTCGGCGAGCGCGACGAAATTCTTCAGCGTCAGCTCACGCACCACCTGCCCGGTGAAGTCGTCGAGGCCGAAGAACGCGTTGGCCAGCAGCGTGAACAGCGCGCCCAGATAGACCACGCCGAACCACAGCAGCGCGGGCCCCAGCAGCGCCAGCAGCAGCAGGCCGCGGCGCGTGTACAGCAGGTCGGATGCGCGCACGCGCAGGCCGCGCGGTGGTGGGTGCAGCGCCAGAGCAGGCGTCATGTGTGACCATCCACCAACGCATGCACCGCCTGCATGTCCCAATGCAGGTGCACCGTGTCGCCCACCTCGCTGGGCTGCCGCACGGTGCCGTCGGGCAGGTCGGCCTGCAGCAATGCACCGGCGGCGTGCACACGCACGCGGGTGAACGAGCCGAAGTATTGCGACTCGGTCACCGCGCCGCTGGCGCGTGCGCCCACCGCGTTGCCGAGCCGGATGCGCTCGGGCCGCAGCATCGCGCAGGGGTGGCCGGTGAGCGCGCGCGCGGCTTCGCCGTCGAGCACGTTGGCGGCACCGACGAACTGCGCCACGAAACGCGTGCGCGGTGCGTTGTACACCTCGTGCGGCGTGCCCACCTGCTCCAGGCGCCCGGCGTTGAACACGCCGATGCGGTCGCTCATCGACAGCGCCTCGTGCTGGTCGTGCGTGATGAAGAGAAAGGTGATGCCGAGCTTGCGCTGCAGCGCCTTCAGCTCGCTTTGCATCTGCTCGCGCAGCTTCAAGTCCAGCGCGCCGAGCGGCTCGTCGAGCAGCAGCACCTGCGGCTCGCTGATCAGCGCGCGCGCCAGTGCCACCCGCTGGCGCTGGCCGCCGGACAATGCGCTTGGGCGCCGCTCGCCCACCGTGGGCAACTGCACCAGCGCCAGCAGCTCGTCGGCGCGCCGTTCGCGCTCGGGTCTCGGAACGTCGCGCACCATCAACGCATACGCGACGTTGTCGCGGATGCTCATGTGCGGGAACAGCGCGTAGTCCTGGAACACGGTGTTCACCGGCCGCGCGTACGGCGGGTGCATCGTCACGTCGGCGCCGCCGATCAGGATGCGCCCTGCGGTGGGCAGCGTGAAGCCGCCGATCATGCGCAGGCAGGTGGTCTTGCCCGAGCCCGACGGCCCGAGCAAGGTGAAGAACTCGCCTGCGTCGATCGTGAGGTCCACCCCGTCGACCGCGCGCACGGCGCTCGCGCCCGCTGCCGAAGACGCAGGAGACCTTGTCGAGCGTGACCGCAGCGGTCATGCCACCGGAAAGGGTTGAACCGCGACGCGGTTCAACCCGCTCTCCTGTTTAGTCATCGGCCTCCGAGCACGGCGATGTAGTCCGTCACCCAGCGGTGATACGGCACGCATCCTGCACTCTGCGACTTGCACTGCGACACCGGCGTGCGCCAGAAGTGGATCTTCTCGAACGCGTTGTAGCCTTGGCGCGCGCAGCCGTCGTCCTTGAGCAGCGCATTGCCCTTGCACGCCGCCGGCACCGACGGCACCGAGCCGAACCAGGCCGCCAGGTCGCCCTGCAGCTTGGGGTTGATCGAATGCTCGAGCCACATGTAGGCGCAGTTCGGGTTCTTGGCCTCGGCGTGCATCATCGTGGTGTCGGCCCAGCCGGTGGCGCCTTCCACCGGCACGGTGGTGGCGACCGGCCGGTTCTTGCTCTTCAGGATGTTGGCCTGGAACTGCCACGAGCCCGACGCCACCACGCCCTCGTTGGTGAAGTCGTCGATCTGCACGAAGGCGTCGTGCCAGTACTTGCCGACGATCTTGCGCTGCTGACGCAGCAGGTCGAGCGCGGCCTTGTACTGCGCCTCGGTCAGCTCGTAGGGATCCTTGATGCCGAGGTCCTTCTTGTTGTGCATCAGGTACATCGCCGCATCGGCGATGTGGATCGGCCCGTCGAAGGCCTGCACGCGGCCCTTGTTGCTCTTGCCGTCGGGAAGCGTCTGCTCCTCGAACACCACGTTCCAGCTGGTCGGCGGCTTGTCCTTGAATACGTTGGCGTTGTACATCAGCACGTTCCAGCCCCACTGGTACGGCACGCCGTAGTTCACGTTGTTCTCGGTGTGCCACGGCGCCTTCTGCAGCCGCGGGTCGACGTTCTTGTAGCTGGGGATCAGGCTCACGTTGATCGGCTGCACCTTCTTGCCGCGGATCAGGCGCGTGCTGGCGTCGCCCGATGCGGTGACGAGGTCGAAGCCGCCCTCGTTCATCAGCGCCACCATCTCGTCGGAGGTGCCGGCCGTCTTGACGTTGACCTTGCAGCCGCTCTTCTTCTCGAAGTCGGTCACCCAGTCGAAGTTCTTGTCGGTGGCGCCGCGCTCGATGTAGCCGGGCCACGCCACGATGTCGACCTGGCCCTCTGCTTTGCCGAGTTTCTGGATGGCGCCTTGTTGCGCCACGGCGGGCACGGCGAGCGCGACGGTGGCGAGTGCCGCAAGGGGCAGGCTGGGACGAAACATGGTCGACCTCCGGTTGTGGGCCGCGCCTGAAGCGGCACGGCTGTTCGAGGCGCGCACGATAGGGCGCTGCCCGCGGCACTGGAAGTTCATTCCATCGCCGTCAGGCTATCTGGAAAATCGATATCCGGGTTTGTACGAGGGTGGACGATTCACAGACAAGGCAATTGCCAGCCGGTCAGCGTCGGGAGCCGTTCAGCAACGCTCCGATCCAGGTCGGCCGCACCCACAGCCGGTAGCTCCACAGCAGCAGCGCGCACGCGCCCAGCACCACGGCGGAGAACTTCAACCACCACGGGGCGTCCAGGTGCATCAGCGCCGCCTGCAACGCCATCACCAGCGGCAGATGCGCCAGATACATCCAGTACGAGGCGTCGGCGAGGTAGCGCACGGGCGCCGACGGCGCCGCCAGGAAACGCAGCCCCGCGCCGACGCATCCCAGCGTGCAGCCGATCAGCCCGCTCGCATAGCCCAGCGCATAGACGAGTCGCCATCGCGGGTCGTGGTCGACGCGTTGCCCGAACTCCGTGACCGCGAGCGCATAGCAGCCTGCTGCGCACGCGAGTCCGAGCACCAGGCGCAGCGCCCAGCCGCGCCGCAGGTGGGCCAGCAACGCGCGCTGGCGGTCGATCAGCCAGCCGATGCCGAACACGAACACAAACACGAACAGCGGCACGACCGGCGGGATGAGGGTGTAGCCCGGCGTGGGCATGCCACCGCGCCACAGCCACATCGGCTCGAGCCACAACGCGCAGGCAATCGGCAGCGCCAGCACGAACGAGCGCAGCGGCGCGGCGAGCAGCGCGCGCAGCACGCGGTCGAGCGCACGGGTCAGGCGCTGCGGTCGGTCGAGCGCACGCAGCGCTGCGCTCGCCAGCCACACGATGCCATACAGCCACAACAGCACGTAAAGGAACCACAGGTGCAACCAGGCGACGCCCGATTGCACCGTTTCCGCGGGCACCACGGGCCACCCGCCGCCCTGGCTGCGCGACAGCATCCAGACCACCACCGCGGCGATCAGCCCGAAGCTGAGCGGCCACGCGATCACCAGCGGCAGCGCGATGCGCGCAGCACGGTTGCGCCAGAACCCCGCGCTGCCGAGCCGATGCAACAGCGCATGCGCCAACAGCCCGGCCACCAGGAAGAACACCGGCATGCGAAAGACGTGGATCACGAACACCAGCGCACCGACCCACCCGCTCTGCGACACGTCGTGGATCGGCCACAGCGCGTCGGGTGCGTCGGGGACGAACGAGAGGCCGCCGTGCAGCACGATGCCCAGCAGCAACGCGCCGGCTCGCACCGCGTCCAGCGCGTGCAGGCGTTCGGGCGGCGCGTCGACGCTCACGCCGTGGCTTGGTCGCTCTTGCGTGTGAAGGCGCTCACAACGCGTCTTCCGGCACCAGCGGCCCGATCAGGTTCAGCCACAGGCGCTGCCACCAGGTGCTGTCGGGCTCTTCGGTCAACACCTGGTCGCCCTCGGGCGTGTGCAGGTGCCATTCGAGGCTGCGTGTTTCCTTGGACAGGCGCACCCGGTAGGCGGCTTCGGTCTGCACCAGCTCGGCCAGCTTCATCAGTTGGGCAGTCAGCTCGGGACTGCGGATCAGCAGGCCCAATTCGGTGTTGTGCTTCTCCGAGCGTGGATCGAAGTTGAGCGAGCCGATGAACATGACCTTGTCGTCGATCGCCGCCACCTTGGCGTGGAAGCGGCCGATCGAGCGCCCGAACGACCCGAGATTCTTGGCCTGCGTGACGCGGCTGGGCACGATCTCGTACAGCTCCACGCCGAGGTCGAGCATCTCGTTGCGGTAGCGGCGGTAGCCGGCGTGCACCAGCGGCTCGTCGGTCGAGGCCAGCGAGTTGGTGATGATGACGATCTGCAGGCCATACAGTCGCCCTTCGCGGATGTCTTCGATGACGTCGGCGTTGGGCACGAAGTAGGGCGAACTCACCAGCGCGTACTTGCGGGCCAGCAGCAGCTCGCTCATCAGGCCGTGGCGCACGGTGGTCTTGTCCTCGCGCCGCACGCCGGGCAGCCAGCGCCGCGTGTGGTTGATCACCTTCTCGGGCGCGTCGGCAAACGCCTCGGCAGGCCCCCAGATGAGCTGTACGCGGCCGGCGGCCAGCTCTTCGTGCAGGTGCGGCTGCTCGAAAAAGTCCGTGGCGCCGGCGCGCGGCGGCGCCGGCGGCGGCGAGCGTACCGGGTCGGTCCAGCTGTGAAAGCGCTCGCGCCGCTCGGTGGGCGTTTCGTCGTCGGGCGCGATCGACTGCAGCGGATAGACGAACTCGCTGTTCCAGTACTGGTCGAACAACGCCGCCAGTTGCGGCACCACCGGACCGACCGCGAACACGTCGAGGTCGATGTAGTTGGACCCCTCGGCCACCATGAAGTACTCGTTGGCGATGTTGCGGCCGCCGGCCACCGCCATCACGCCGTCGGCGATGAACAGCTTGTTGTGCATGCGGTGGTTGACGCGCCCGAGGTCGAACAGCGATGCGGTGAGCCGCATGCCCAAGCTGCCGCGTCCCACCGGGAACGGGTTGAACAGCCGCACCTCGACGCCCGGAAACGCGGCCAGGCCCGACAGCACCGGGTCGGCGCCCGCGGTGTACAGGTCGTCGAGCAGCAGCCGCACGCGCACGCCGCGTAACGCCGCATCGCGCAGCGTGCGCATCAGCAGGCGCCCGGTCTCGTCGTCGCGCAGCTCGTAGTACTGCAGGTCCAGCGATCGCTGCGCGCGCCGCGCCAGGTCGATGCGCGCATACAGCGACTGCGCCGACCACGACAGCAGCCGAAAGCCGCTCAGCGACGCGCCCGTGCTGGAGACCGCCACCTGTGCGGGCACCGACGCAGCGGCAACGCGGCCGAGTTCGGTGTCGCTCGAGCCCGGCAGCGCCTGCGACGGCGTGCGCTGCACACCCTGGGGCAGGCCGGCGCACGCCACGGCCAGCGCAGCGATCGCCGCCATCGCCAGGCCGCGCACGAGGCGCCATGTGCGCCCGACACGGATCGCGGTCATCGCGCGAGCCTTTTCGAAGCGCCGCGGGCCCAGGCCGCGGCCCAGTCCGACAGCGGACTCAGCGCCGCCATCAGCGCGCCGCCGGCAGCGGTGAGGCAGTAGCCACCCTCGGCATGGTCGACCAGGCCCGCCTCGCGCAACTCCTTGAGCCTGGTGTTGAGCAGCGCCGGGTTGGTGGCGGCCGCGTCCTGCAGCGCACGAAAGGTCAGCGGCTCGGCGCGCAGCTCCCACAGCACGCGCAGCGCGGCGCGGCGGCCCAGCAGGTCGAGCACCACCATGATGGGGCGGCCGCTGCGCGAGCCGCGCACCGATTGGCCGACGCGTGGTGTGGTCATCGCAAACCAGGCGCTTTACTTTTCATAGCACTCGCGATAATGTGAGCCTCACGCTATGAAAATAGTAGCACTGCCCGGAGAGCGCGATGTCGTCGAACGCCCGCATCAGCCCCGCCCAACCCCCGTTCGTGCCCGACGTACAGGCCTGGCTCGAGCGCACGATGCCGCCCGGCCAGCCGCCGCTGGTGCTGTTCACCACGCTGGCGCGCGACACCCGGCTGTTCGGCAAGTTCTTCAGCGCCGGCCTGCTCGACCGCGGCCACCTCACGCTGCGCCAGCGCGAGCTGGTGATCCACCGCACCACGGCGTTGTGCCGCTCGCAGTACGAGTGGGGTGTGCACGTGGCGATCTTCGCTGCGCGCGTGAAGCTCACGCCCGAGCAACTGCGCGCCACGGTGCACGGCGACGGCACCGAGGCCTGCTGGAGCGATGAAGACCGCTTGCTGATCGCCTTTTGCGACGCGCTGCACGGCACGTGCACGCTCGACGACCCGCTGTGGCAATCGCTGCGCGAACGTTTCAGCGAAGAGGCGCTGCTCGAGCTGCTGATGCTGGCGGGCTTCTATCGCACCGTGAGCTACCTGACCAACGCGCTGCGCCTGCCGCTGGAGGCCGGCGCGGCGAGGTTCCCGCCTGCTTGAGGCCGCTCGTGTGTGGATCGTCAGACGACCTTGGCGCCTCGTTCGGCCAGCAACGCGCGCAGCACCGAGCGGTGGCAGTGGGCCTCCGCTTCGCAATAACAGCCCACTGAAAAATTGGCCTGGCGCGACAGTGCGGCCAGCAGGTCGAGCGCGCGTGCGGCCTCGGGCGCCGCCATCTCGGCCTTGTACTTCTTGGTGAACGCCGCCCACTGCGCCGCCGTCTGCGCGGCCTGCCCGAGCGTCATCGTGCCGGCCGACGGCGCCAGGTTGGGAAACCACACGTCGTACCAGTTCTGCGACGCGAACTTCTCCTTCGGCACGCCGCGCGGCGGGCGCCGCACGGTGCCGATGCGCAGGCCCTCGTCGGGATGCCGCGTCGTGCCGAGCCTGACGATGCGAACGGTCACACGCGGCTCCTCTCACAACGAGCGGATCTCGACCTTGCGGAACTTGACGACGCCGCGGCCCCATTGCAGCGCGAACGGCCCGCTGGCGAGCTTGGAATCCTCGACGTCGACCGTCTTGACGCCGTTGAGCACCAGCGTCAGGCGGTTGCCCTTGGCGGTGATCTCGTAGGTGTTCCACTTGCCGCCGGCCTTGATCATCGGCGCATTGAGCTTGGCCACCTTGACGATCGCGCCGGTGCCGTAGCTGGGGTCGGGCCGGGTGTCGAAGATGTTGGCCTCGTAGCAGTTCTCGTCGGTGATCTCGTTGGGGTTCTGGCAACGCACGAAGATGCCGCTGTTGGCGTCGTCGCTGGACCAGAACTCGACGCGCATCGCGAAGTCCTTGTACGAGCTCTTGGTCACCAGGTAGGCGTTGCCAGGGCCCTTGGTGGCCTGGATCGCGCCGTCGACGCCGGCCCAGTCGGCCTCGCCGACGCGGTTGAAGTTCTCCAGGCCCTTGGTGCCATCGACCAGCGTGGTCCAGCCGCCGGTGCCAAGCTGGGCACAGCCGCCCAGCACCATGGCAGCACCGGCCCCTGCGACCATCCATGCGAGTCGTTTCATGGTATGTCTCCTCTCGTTGGGGTTTGTGAATCGCGAGCGCGAGTGTGCCCCAGTTGCGCAGGCGGAGTGAATCCCCCGTGGCTTGCGCGGCGGCCCGCCGGTGGGCACCATCAGCACCCCTTCGAGGAGACTCCGATGATCAAAGTCAGCGTGATGTACCCCAACACCCCCGGCTGCCGCTTCGACCATGCCTACTACCGCGACAAGCACATGCCGCTGGTCAAGGCGCGCATGGGCGCCGCGTGCAAGAGCTACACCGTCGACAAGGGGCTGGCCGGCGGCGCACCCGGCAGCGCGGCTACCTACGTGGGCATGTGCCACATCTTCTGCGACTCGGTGGAGTCGTTCCAGGCCGGCTTCGGACCGCACGCCAAGGAGATCATGGCCGACATCCCCAACTACACCGACCTGTCGCCGGTGATCCAGATCAGCGAGGTGGTGGTGGGCTGACGGTCGCGGCGGTCACGGCGGCCCTGCGTCGCGCGACTGTTTGGTCGCCAGTTGCCGCCGCTGCCGCTCGTAAGTCGGCAATTGGCGAAAGGCGACCACGTCGCGGCCGCGGTAGCGTGCGTAGTCGGCCACGAAGGCCGCCGCGTCGACGTACGGCCCGGCCAAGTGTCCGGGACGCTTGGAATCGCCAAACACATAGAGCTGACCGTTGCGCTCGAAGGTGGCCACCCAGTGCCGGCGCAAGGTCTGGCCCGACAGCGTGGCCGGGTTGAACTCGATCATCAGGTAGCCCGCCTTGGCTTGCGGGTCGATCACGCGCAGCGACTCCACCGCGAAGCGCGCGACGTCGACGCACACGCCGCGCGGCACTTCGAAGAAGGCGCTCGGCTCGTGAATCGGCAGCGTGCCGGCGCGCGTGCGCTGCGTCTCCGACAGGCGCAGTGCGCGCGCCGTGTCGTATTCGAAGCGTTCACCGAGCCAGGCGTTGAGGTCCTCCGGCCGGCGCCAGGTTTGCAGCGCCTCGGCGTAGGAGGCCGGCGGCGGCGCCGCGCTGCGGGCGACCGATCGCTGTTCCGGAGCGTCGGACATCGGGTCGGCGCGCGACTCATCGCTGGCCAACGCTCCCGCGCACGCGCCCGCCACAGCCACGGCTACAAGCCATGCGCACAAGCCGCGCAGGCGACGACATCGAACGTGACGCACGCAGTTCACGTCGTCAACCATCGACCTGGCGCGGGTCGAGCGCATCGCGCAGCCCGTCGCCCACCAGGTTGAACGCCAGCACCAGCAGGAAGATCGCCAGTCCCGGCCACACCGCCATCCAGGGCGCCTGGTCGACGTAGTTCTTCGCGGTGTTGAGCATGCTGCCCCAGCTCGGAGCGGGCGGCTGCTGGCCGAGGCCGAGGAACGACAGGCTCGCTTCGGCAATCACCGCGGCAGCGATCGCCAGCGTCGCCTGCACGATCAGCGGCGCGCGTGACATTGGGCAGCACATGCCGCAGCGCGATGCGCCACGGCGGGTTGCCGAGCGCGCGCGCGGCCTCGACGTAGTCCTCGACCTTCACGTTGATCACCTGGGCGCGCGTCAGCCGCACGAAGATCGGCGTCGCCGACACGCCGATGGCGATCATCGCATTGGTCAGGCTGGGGCCGAGAAAGGCCGCCAGCGCGATCGCGAGAATCAGGAAAGGGCAGGCCAGGAAGGCATCGGTGACGCGCGAGATCAAGCCGTCGACCAAGCCGCCGATGAAGCCCGCCGCCAGGCCGATCGGCACGCCGAGCAGCAGCGAGATCGACACCGACACCACACCAGCCAACAGCGACGCCCGCGTGCCCCAGATCACGCGCGACAACACGTCGCGCCCGATCTCGTCGGTGCCGAACCAATACGCCTCAGTCGGCGCCTTGCGGATCGCGCCCCAGCTGGTGGCCACCGGGTCGTACGGCGCGATCCACGGCGCGAACACCGCCATCACCACGAAGAACAACACGACAACCAGCCCCACCATCGCGCCCGGCGGCGGCGCAGACGTCGCAGGCGCGCCGCCACGGCCCGGCTCGGCGCTGGGAGGGGAGGTGCCCCGAGCGGCGGACAGCGGCCGCTGCGCGCGGCGCACGTGTGCGGCGTCATGCGCTCAGCCGCGGGTTGACCACGAAGTACGCCAGGTCGGCCAGCAGGCTCAGCATGATGTAGGCCGTCGCGGTGACCAGCACGACGCCCTGCACCACTGCGTAGTCGCGGTTGAACACCGAGTCGACGATCAGCTTGCCGAAGCCGGGGATCGTGAAGACCTGTTCGGTCAGCACGGCACCGGACAACAACGTGCCGAGTTCGAGTGCGCCCAGTGTGATCACCGGCGTCAGCGCGTTGCGCAGCGCGTGCTTGAGCACCACGGAGCGTTCGCTCAGGCCCTTGGCACGCGCGGTGCGCACGTAGTCCGACGACAGCACCTGCAGCATCGCGCTGCGTGTGTGGCGCATCAGCACCGCCGCCAGCGCGTTGCCCAGCACGAAGGCCGGCATGATCATCGACGCCAGGTTCGCTCGCAGGTCTTCGAACGGGCTGACGTAGCCCGACGCGGGCAGCCAGCCCAGTTGCACCGAGAACAGCAGGATCAACAGGATGCCGAGCCAGAAGTTCGGCGTCGACAGGCCCCACAGCGCGATTGCGTTGGCCGCGCTGTCCCACCAGGTGCCGCGGCCCACCGCCGCGATGATGCCGGTGGGGATGCCGATCACCAGCGCGATCACGAATGCCATCAGTCCCAGCTGGATGGTCACCGGCAACTTCTGCAGCACCAGTTCGAGCACCGGCTGCTGCGTGCGCACCGACTCGCCGAGGTCGCCTTTCAGCACGCCGCCGACCCAGTAGGCATAACGGATCGGCAGCGGCTCGTCGAGGTGCAGCTTCTCGCGCAGGTGCGCGACCACGCTGGGGTCTTGCTCCTCGCCGGCCAGGATCTTGGCCGGGTCGCCGGGCAGCAACTGCTGCAGCCCGAAGATCAGCATCGACACGAACACCAGCGTCGGCACGATCTGCGCCAGGCGCTTGAGCAGGTATTCGGTCATCGAACGATGAGCATCACGGGCTGCCGTTGCCCATCTTCAAGCCCGTCACGCGCAACAACCCGTCGGGCACGCTGCGCACGCCGCTCAACTTGGGGTTGTAGGCCCACAGCCAGTTGCGGTGGTACAGATAGATGATCGGCCGCTCCTTCAACACCCGCGCGGCGATCTGCTCGTAGGTCTTCTTGCGCTCGGCCGGGTCGCGCTGCGTGCGCGACTGGTTGAGCAGCGCATCGGTCTCGGCGCTGCAGTAGCCGGCGTAGTTGAGCGGCTGCTTGCAGCCGTGGAAGCTGAACAGCGTTGCCGTCGGGGTCGGCGCGGCCGCTCCAGGCCAGCACGTAGGCGTCGAACTCGCCCTTGTCGGCGAGGTTGAGCGAGGTCGCGAACTCGGTGGCCTGCACCTTGACGTCGAAGCCGGCCTCGCGCGTCATCGCCTGCACCACCAGCGCCAGGCGCTGCGCGTCGCTGGTGGTGGCCGTCATCAGCGTGACCGTCGGGTTGGGCATGCCTGCCTCCTTGAGCAGCGCCTTGGCCTTGGCGATGTCGCGCTTGGGCAAGGGCATGTTCTTCGCGTAGTACGGGTTGTTCGGGGCCACCCACTGGTTGCCCACCGTGGCTTCGTTGTCCATCACCACTTGCGCCACACCCTGGCGATCGATCGCCAGCTCGAACGCCTCGCGCACGCGGGCGTCCTTGCCGAGCGCATTTTTCTGCGCCTGCTCGCTCTTGCCGACGTTGATCGTGATGCCCTGGTAGCCGATCTCGGTGATGCGCGCGACCTTGAACTTCTTCTCGGCCTGCAGCTTCTCGATGTCCGACGACGCGACACGCTCGATGAAGTCGAACTGGCCCGACTTCAGGTTCGCCAGCCGCACGGTGGAGTCGACGATCGGCGTGTAGGTCATTTGTCGAAGTGGACCTGCGCCTTGTTCCAGTAGCCGTCGTAGCGCTCGAGCACGATGCGGTCCTGCGCGACGCGTTCGACGAACTTGAACGGTCCCGAGCACACCGGCTTGGCACCGAAGTTCGCGCCCGCGGCCTGCGCGGCCTTCGGGCTCACCATCATGCCGGCGCGGTCGGCCAGCGCCGCCAGCAGCGGCGAGAACGGCGCGCTCAGGTTGAGCTTGACCGTCATCGCATCGACCACGTCGACGCCGGCCAGCGGCGCCAGCTCGCCACGGCGATTGGAGCCTTGCATCGTCTTGTGGCGCTCGAGGTTGAACTTCACCGCCGCGGCGTCGAGCTTCTCGCCGTCGTGGAAGGTGACGCCGGGCCTGATCTTCATCGTCAGCGCCTTGTTGTCGGCCGACCATTCCCAGCTCGTCGCCAGCTGCGGCTGGATCGCGAGCTTCTCGTCGATCTCGAGCAGCTTGTCGCACAGCGCGGCGAACACGATGCGCCCGACGAAGGTGCGGGCCAGCGTCGGGTCGAGCACGTCGGGGTCTTCGGCCAGGCCCACACGCAGCGTCTGCGCACCCGCAGCACCCGCCGCGACGGACAACAGCAGGGCCAGCAGTGACTTCGGGATTGCATTCATCGTCAGGCTCCAAAAGAAGGAATTCGATAGCACACGCGCAAGACTCAGGCCCGCAATGCACGCGTCGCGTGAAACGCCTCGACACGCGCTTCGATGCGCGCGCGATCGAGCTCACCTACCGGATCGTGCCGGCCGGCCAGACAGGCAATGAACGGCTGGAACCGCTGCAGGCTCACCGCGTGCAGTCGCCGCAGCTCGTCGATCGGCTCGGCATGGTCGTCGACACGCAGATCCAGTTCCACATGGTCTTCATCGCCGTGGATGCGCAGTGCAGCCGATTGTTTGCCACGCTTGTCGCCACCCGCCGCCTCGCCGGCGGCCAGTGCCTCAATCAGGCGCTCGGCCAACGGCAGGTGCTCATGGGCGGCGTAGGCATCACTGGTGGCGCGCAGCACCTGCGGCCCGGCCAGCATGTTGCCGGCCACGCTGAAGTCGTCGAACGCCTGATGCCCGCACCAATCGATGCAGGCGTCGCCGGTGTGCACCGCGCCGGCGCCGCGGGCCCCGAGCAGGTGCAACTGCCGCTGCGCGCGCCCGGCATCGGCGGCGGTCAACTCGGCCACCACCTCGGCCGGCGAGCATCCGGCGGCGAGCCGCTCCAGGCCGGCCGGCCCGTACAGCGGATTCATCAGTGCCTGCGTCGCCAACGCGCCGACGCCGCGCCGCGTGTGCACGCACAGCGCACCCACCGCGAAGAAACGGCTCGCGATGGCCACGCCGAAACGGCCGTGGTTGTCGCGCGCGAGGATGGACCACGTCATGTGGTGCGAAGTTGTTGAGTCGATCGAGCAGGCGTTGACCGCATCGTATTGGAAGCGCAGCGTCGCACCGACGCATCGGGAAATGCCAGTGCGACGCTGCATCGGGCCCAACGCGGCACGAATGAAGCGCACGGGCGCAACGCGGCACCGCTCTCAGCGAGCCGGCGGATTGCGGCCCATCACGGCGGTGCCGGCGTAGCGCGCTCGCGCGCCGAGCCGCTCTTCGATGCGCAGCACCTCGTTCCACTTGGCCATGCGCTCGCTGCGCGCGAAGGCGCCCACCTTGAGCTGGCCGACCTGCCAGCCGATGGCCAGGTGCACGATCGTGACGTCTTCGGTCTCGCCCGAGCGGGCCGACACGATGCCGGCGTAGCCGGCCACCTTCGCGGCCTGCCAGCATTGCAGTGTTTCGGTCAGCGTGCCGCGCTGGTTGGGCTTGAGCAGCACGGTGTTGGCGGCGCCGGCCGCTGCGGCCTGGCGCAGCAGCGCCGGGCTCGACACCAGCAGATCGTCGCCGACCACCTGCAGCTTGCCGCCGACCGCGCGCGTGAAGCGCGCGAAGCCCTCGAGGTCGTCTTCGGCCAGCGGGTCCTCGATGCTGACGATCGGGTATTTCTCGATCCAGCGCACCAGCAGCTCGGTCATGCCGTCGCTGTCGAGTTCGCGCCGCTCCAGGCCGAGCGTGTAGTGGCCTCCCTTGCCGAAGTCGCTGGCCGCGACGTCCAGCGCGATTGCCACCTGCTCGCCAGGAATCAGACGCGCGCGCTCGATTGCCGCCACCAGCGCCTCGAGCGCCTGCTCATTGGTGTTGAACACCGGCCACCAGCCGCCCTCGTCGGCCACGCCGAAGGTGGCGCCGCGCGCGCCCATCAACAGGCCGGCGTGGCGGTAAACCTCGGCCGTCCACTCGATCGCTTGCGCGAAGGTCCTGGCACCGGGACACACGACCATGAAGTCCTGGACGTCGGTGCGGCGGCCGGCGTGCGCGCCGCCGCCGAACACCTGCACCTGGGGTGTCGGCAGCAGCGCCGCATCGGGCCCGCCGAGGTATTGGTACAGCGGCACCCCGTGCGCCGCCGCCGCGGCATGCGCGGCGGCCATCGACACCGCGAGCGTGGCGTTGGCACCGAGTCTTGCCTTGTTGGGCGTGCCGTCGAGCTCGATCAGCCGCTCGTCGAGTGCGACCTGGTCGTTGGCGGCCATGCCCATCACCGCGTGCGCGATGTCGCCGTTGACCTGCGCGACGGCGCGCTGCACGTCGAGGCCACCGTGCGCATGGCCGCCGTCGCGCAGCTCCAGCGCCTCGCGGGTGCCCTTGCTGGCACCCGCGGGCACGATCGCGCGGCCGACCGCGCCGCCGACCAGCCGCACCTCGGCCTCGACCGTGGGACGGCCACGGCTGTCCCACACGCGGCGGGCGTGCACGAAACGGATCTCGCTCGGGTTCTGGCGGCTGCTCATCGGTGAACCAGTTGTTCGCGCCAGGTGTCGCTGACGTCACGCACGCGGGCCGGCGCATCATGCAGCAACGCGCCGGCGGCATGTCGCACCAGCTGGCGCTGCGTGTCCTCGGTGATGTATTCGACCGGTGACTTGCCGTCCACGCGCGCCAGCAGCAGCCCGGGCAGCAGCAGCGCCGCGCGCCGCTCGAGGGCATCGCGCGGCTCCCAGTTCACCTGTGCGAAGTAGCTGTCGGCCAGCGCAGCGACACACTGCAGAAAAGCATCGCGCGCGGCCGGCGTCCACAGGCACTTCAGCAACAGGTGGTTCAGCACGAACGCCAGGTCGAACGCCGGATCGCCCCACCAGGCACATTCGGCGTCGAGCAACACGGGTTGCACCGCGCTGCCGCCGGCCGGCGGGCCGACCAGGATGTTCTTCGGGCTGACGTCGCCGTGCACCAGCGCACAGGCGTGGCACTGCGTCTGCTCGACCAGCGCGCGCAACGCGTCGGCATGCGCGGGGTGCTTGCGTGCAGTGGCCAGCAGGTAAGGCTCGAGCCGGATGTCGAAGAAGATGGCGTCGCTGTCGAACTGGCCGGCCAGTTCAGGCCGCGCCGCCGAGTGCGCATGGATGCGCCCCAGCGTGGCGCCCACCGCACGCGCGGTCTCGACGCTGGCTACACCGGCGCGCAATTGCTGCTTCCACAGCGGGTGATCCGCCGGGGCGAGGTAGCTCATCACCAGCACGCCGAGTTGCGCATGCTGGCCCAGCACCCGGGGCGCGCTGCCGGGCACCGCGGCGTTGGCCACCTGCATCCAGCGCGCCTCGTAGCGGTTGCGCTCGATCGGCGCCAGCCACTGGGCGGCCACGCGCAACTGCGGCAATGCACGCTTGGCGCACAGCGCGCCGCGTGCCGTGTGGATGCACCAGATGTCGGATGACACGCCGCCGGCCAGCGGCTCGCCGCTGAGCGCATCCTGCGCGTCGGCCAGGCCGAGCTCGTGCAGCGCACGGGCGAATTCGGCGGGATCGGCTGGACAGGCGGCGCCATGGCGCGCGGATTGTGCGCGGTCTCCCGTGCCCGCACGCCGATTCAAGCGCCTGCGCGCGCCGCCTCGACCAGCTTGACCAGCGCGTACAACGCCTGATTCACCGGCGTGGCCACGCCGTGCCTTGCGCCCAGCCGCACCACGGTGCCGTTGAGGTGATCGATCTCGCTGCGCTTGCCGCGCGCCAGGTCTTGCGCGGTCGACGAGAACTGCGCCGGCATCGCACCGGCGATGCGCTCCATCGCCGCCATCGATGCGGGCAGCGACAACGCCACGCCCTCGGCCTGCGCCACCGCCACCACTTCGTGCACCAGCGCACGCTGCATCTGCACGATCTCGGGCAGCGCCGCCATGCGGCCGTAAGGCTGCTGCGCGAGCGCCGAGATCGCGTTGTACGCACAGTTGACCAGCAGCTTGCTCCACAACTCGGCCCGCACGTCGGCCGACACGGTGACCGGCACGTCGGCGCTGGCCATCAGGTCAACCACGCGCTGCAGGTGCCGTTTCAGCGCCGGATCGCGTGCCGCTTTGGCGTCGATCGGGCCGATCACCAGGTCGCCGCGGCCGAAGTGCTGCAGAACCGGGCTCGGGCATCGCGGTGGCCACGTAGACGGCGGCCGCCAGCACGGTGTTGGGCAGCACTGCGGCCAGCGCGCGGCGTTGTCGACGCCGTTTTGCAGGCTCAGCACCCTGCGTCGGCGCGCAGGTGCGGCGCCATCGCGCGCGCCGCCCCGTCGGTGTCGGTGGACTTGACGCAGCACAGCACCAGGTCGGCGCCGTGCACCGCGGCGATGTCGGTGCTGGCGCTCAGACGGCACTTCGACGGTGCCGCCCTCTGCAGCTGCAGGCCGTGCGCGGATGGCGGCCACGTGCGGCGGCCCGGCCGATCAGCGTCACCGCGTGGCCGCCGCGCGCCAGCAGCGCGCCGTAGAAGCGCCGACGGCGCCGGCGCCGACCACGGCAATGGAGGCAGGGGTGCAGTCATGGTGACGATTCGCTTGCGATCAGCGAGAACACGCCGAGACCGCCTCGACGAAACTCAAAGCGTAGCGGCAATGCGCCAGCCGGTCAGGCGGCCGCGTCGGCGGCCACCACGCACAGCGGTCTCGCCGGTGGCCACCAGCTTGCCTTCGCCGTGGTGGTGCGCGTAGAGCTCGCAGTGGGTGAACACCTGCTGCTTGCCGGCGCGCAGCACGCGTGCCTTGGCGACGAACCGTTCACCGACCGCCGGGCGCAGGCAGTTGACCGCGAAGTGCGAGGCCAGCACGGGCGCGCCGAGCTGGGTGGCCGCGGCGTAGCCGCACGCGGTGTCGATCAGCGCAGCCACCACGCCGGCGTGCAGGAAGCCGCTGTACTGACCCAGCTCGGCGCGCCACGGCATCGCCAGCTCGACCTCGCCGGGCGCCGCGCGCTCGACCTGAAAGCCGCACCAGCGGTTGAAGGCCGCGCGGTCGTTGACGGCGCGCAGCAAGGTCAAGGGGTCGGCGGCTGGATTCATCGCAGGGCTCTCGTTCGACGCGGTGGTGCACGCTAGGACGCCTGCCGGCGGGCGGCTGTCATCACAGTGACAGTGACCAAGGAATCAAGGCAGCGGCGCGCTACAGTGGCTGCAGCCCCGAATGCCAACCCCGAGCCATGAATCCAGCCCTCGTCGAAGCAACCCGTGGCGGCATCGTCGAATCGGTGCACCGCGGCGCGCTGGCCGTCGTCGACGCCGCGGCGCCAGCGTGCACGCGCTCGGCGACACCGAGCGGCCGATGTTCCCGCGTTCGGCGGTCAAGGTGCTGCAGGCGCTGCCGCTGGTGGCCAGCGGCGCCGCCGAGCCCTGGCGCTCAGCGACGAGGAACTGGCGCTGGCCTGCGCCTCGCACAACGGCGAGCGCGGCACGTGGCCACCGCCGCCGGCATGCTGGCCAAGGCCGGGGCTGGACGAGGCCGCGCTCGAATGCGGCACCCACTGGCCGCAGCATGAGGTCGCGCAGCGCGAGCTGGCGGCCGCGGTCGCACGCCGAGGGCGCTGCACAACAACTGCTCGGGCAAGCACGCCGGGTTCTCTGCGTCGGCTGCCTGATGGCCCGCGCGCAGGGCCGCGATGCGCGCGACTTCGTGCGCGGCTACGTGCAGCGCCGGCACACCCGGTGATGCGCGAGGTCACGGCGGCGCTGCAGGCGGCCACCGGCGCCGACCTGTCGCGCGCGCCGCGTGGGCATCGACGGCTGCTCGATCCCGACCTTCGGCGTCCCGCTGCGCGCAACTGGCGCTGGCTTTCGCCCGCGTGGCCACCGGCGTCGGCTTGAGCGCCGAGCGGGCGCGCGCGGCCGCGCGCCTGCGCGCCGCGGTGGCCAAGGCACCGTTCATGGTCGGCCGGCAGCGGCCGCTTCGACACCCGGGTGATGCAGCGCCTGGGCGAACGGGTGTTCTGCAAGGTCGGCGCCGAAGGCGTGTACTGCGCCGCGCTGCCCGAGCAGGGCTGGGCGTGGCCATCAAGGTCGACGACGGCAACAACGCGCGCGCCGCCGAGGTGGTGATGGCCGCGCGTGATCGAGGCGCTGGTGCGCCTGGACGACGACGACGGCGCTTCATGCGCGGCTTGAGCGACGTGATGCTGAACAACTGGAACGGCATCGAGGTCGGCGCGCTGCGCGCCACCGCCGGGCTGCGCGCCGCCTTCGCGTAGCCGCGACGCCTGTGGCGCCTCGTTCGCGCTTCGTTCGGGCTGCACCGGGCCCGCCGGCCCGGCCTTGACCATCCTGCCCGCAGGGTCACGGTTGAACGGCTCACGACCGCCGTGCAACCCAGATCCACACAGCGCCGGTCCACCCGCCCGAGGGGCCCCGCCACCGAAAGCCAACCGAACCGGCACGAAACAGGAGCAGGTCATGAGCAAGCAATCCAGGATCTCCGGCTCGGTTTCCCCGTTGTTGTGGCTGGCGCCGCTGCCGTTTGCGCTGGCGATGTGCCTGCCGCTGGACCTGTCGCGCAGCGCCACCGCGCCCGCCGGGCCCGACCGCGTCGCGGCGGCCCCCAGAACACGCAGCCGCAGAGCCTCGCCGCGTCGGCGACGCAGCCGAATCACTGACGCGCAACGCTCGCGGCGCGCGCCGTTGAACCGCCGCCGCGCGCGCCGCAACACAGCAGCGACGCCCGACCCGACCCTCGGGCAGTAGGAGCAGACGATGGATCGCGCCAAACTGTTGATGTTCACCGCGGTGCTGATGGCCTGCGCCGGCTTCCTGATGCTTAGCCAGTCGGTGCAGGCAGGCGACGACGAGTTCTATCGCAGCGCCGCCCTGGGCCTGCGCCGGGTCGCTGAAGGCTGCCGTCGATGTTTTCGCCGACCGCCAGCACGACGCCGACCCGGCTGCCGACACTGATGTGGTCGCTGGCCGTCGCGCTGTTGCTGCTCAGCGCATTCGCGCCCGCCTTCGCGATGCAGACGCATGCGCACAGCGGGAGCCCGAGGAGCCAGCCGCCGATGCCGACCGGCTGGAGGCCGGCTCCTGGCGGCTGCTGTCGCCGCATCAGATGATGTGCGGCGCGGCTGCGGCGCGCCGACGCGCCCCCCACGCATGGTGCCGCTGGCCGTGCTGCCGTCGCATCGCAGCGCGTTGTGGCTGGGTCTGAGCAGCAGCCGAACGGCCGGCGCCCGCGTCGAACTGCGCTGGACCATTCCCCTGGACGGCAACGCGCCGGACCTGCGCGGACTGCACGAGTAGCCCACCGCTGCTGCGCGCGGCGCGCGCAGCCGTCACTGCAGCTTGTACTCGGTCAGCTCGAAGGTCGTGGCCTCGCGCAGCGACCGCCCCGCGTGGGCCGACACCTGGTACTTGACGATGCGCCGCACGCCCGGCGCGTACCACACCACGTACTCAGCGACGAGCGCCCCGCCCGCACGGGTGGCGCCGGCCTGGCCGCGCAGCACGAGCTTGTGGGCGCGAAAGCGCCCGGCCCCGACGGTGACCTCTTCTTCACCCTGCCACGTCGGCTTGAGCGTCATCGACACGGCGTCGATCGCCTGGCGCTGCACGCCGATCGCATCGGAGGCACCGGGCGGGGCGTCGGAGGCCTGCAGGTACGGCGCGAACTCCGCAGGCGCTGCGCTCCAGTCGGGCAACGGATTGAACCCCGGCTTCAGCGACACCAGCGTGGTGCGCACCTTGGCGTCGGCGGTGGTGGTCCAGGTCTGGGAAATCCCTTGGTCACCGACCGCATCGACGCGCGCGGTGACGTACAGGTCACCGAAGCGGAACTGCCCGGTCACGCGGTAGCGCCAGGTGTCACCCACCCGCGGCATCAGCTGGGTGCGGCTGCCGGCGCTCGCCACCGGCGCCGACAGCTCGCCAATGCGGGCGAGCGCCACTTCGGCGGCGAAACGGCCCTTCGGATATTGCCGCAGATAGGCGCGGAAGTCGTCGGCGCGCGCGGCGCGTGATGCTGCTCCACAGCGCGATCTCGGCATTGCCGTCGACCTCGGCGACCTCGCTGCTCGCGTGCAGGCCGGGCACGAACACGAAGTCGCCGAGCAGGACGAGTGTCCCACGGGACCTGCAATTGGCGTGACTCGCGCACTACCGCCTCGCGCACGCGCTTGAACATGATCTCCACCGGCAGGCCGGGCGCACCATGTTCTTCGCCAGTGCGCGTGTAGATGCCGTTGCCTTTTGGCCGAAGCCGTCGTGGGCCAGGTTGCCCGGTGCAGTGGCGTACGCGATCAGGGTGCCGAGGGGCGCCCATCTGCGCGAGACCGGCGCGATGGCTTGAAGCCTGCTCGGCGAACGGGTTGTCGCGGCAGGCGTCGAGAATGATCAAGTTGACGTGGCGCTTGCACGCGACATCCGGTCGAGGATATAGCTCAGGTCCATGACCTGGAAGGCATCTCGTCCTCGCTGCGGATCTCGGCATCCATGGGGACCATGTAGTTCTGATCGTGATCTGCAGCGCATGGCCGGCGTAGAAAAAGAGCGGACCGTGTTCCCATCGAGCCGGACCGAACTCCCGGATCGCGGCGAACATGTCCTTGCGGTCGAGGTTCTCGCGCAGCGTGACCTTGAAGCCGGCTTTTTCGAGCGT
>CAWHBZ010000048.1:0-370730 GCA_963827645.1 uncultured beta proteobacterium
CGCGCACTCGGGAGGAAGACGTGCTTTCCTACGTCCTCTTCCCGCCCGTCGCCCGCGAGTTCTTCGAATGGCGCGAGAGCCGGCGCCGCCCTTGAGCCCGAAGTCGTCGCCGCAATCGCAGCCGCGCTCTCGCGGGATCACCGCCACGCGGCGCCTGCGGCGCATGACGGCGCGACGGTGCGCGACGGCGGGGAGTCGGTGGAAGATGGCGGGGCGTCGGCGCCTGATGCGGTGATGAAGCTCCTAATCGGCGATCAAGAGTTCGACGTACAGCCCGGCACTGAGGCCGTCAACGTCGCCGGCACGGATTACGCGATCCGCGTCGTCCGCAGCGGCAACATCGCGACGGTCTACGTCAACGAGAAGCCGTTCGCCGTCCAGTTGCCGGCTCAGCTCGGTGATGAGGGCTCCGTCAAGCTGTTTGTCGACGCCAAGGAGTACGAAGTCGAGGTCAAGGGCCGCGCCGGCGCCCGCCCGCGCCCGAAGGCCGCCGCCAAGAAGGCATCTCCGGCCGGCGCAGGTGCTGCACCGCGCAGATGACCGGCCGCGTCATCAAAGTCAACGTCAGTCCGGGCGACAGCGTGAACGAAAGCGACATCCTCCTCGTCATCGAGGCGATGAAGATGGAGAACGAGATCGCCGCGCCGATGTCCGGCAAGATCAAGGAAGTCGCCGTCGCCCCGGCGGCCGCGTCTCCGAAGGCGACCTCCTCGTCCAGTTCGAACCCGGAAGACCGCGTAGATGCGGACCCGGCGGGTCGCATTTTAGCGAACTGGCTGTACGTCTACGCCTGGACCGGTACCGTATTGCTTCAAGACTGAACTGACCAGCGCGCTGGTGGCCGACGAGGCGTTCAGCAAGTGGCTCGTCGGCCGCACGCCGGCGCGTCGTTGGGGCAGCGTCGAGGAGCTGGCGCCGGCGGTGGTGTTCCTGGCCAGTGATGGCGCGGGCTATGTCAACGGTCACATCCTGGTGATCGACGGCGGCCTGTCGGCGAGCGTCTGACCGATCATGAACACGTTCAACAAGATCGTTCTGCACACCGCCGCCGACGGGCGCGCGCGCTGGCGCGAAGAGCAGGTTGCGCTCAGCGAGGGCAAGCCGCAGGCGCGTTTGTCGTTGCTGATGCCCAGCGGCGGCTACCAGCTGCGCGAGAGCCCGGTGGGCTTTCGCAGCGAGTTCCACTGCACCGAGAACCCGCAGTGGGTGTTCATCCTGCGCGGACGCATGGAGATCGGGCTGCAGGACGGAACCTCGCGCGTCTTCGCAGCCGGCGAGCACTTCTACTCGGCCGACGTGTTGCCCGCGGGCGCGACTTTCGATGCCACGCTGCACGGTCACTGGAGCCGCCAGGTCGGCGATGAGCCGCTGGTGACGCTGTTCGTGCGCGGCTGAGATGGATCTCCCCCGAAGCGGCCTGGCGGCAGAGCCTTCGCGGTGAAGATCAAGAATGTCCACGGCAACACGCTCGACTGGCTGGGCGAGCCAGCTGATCGCAAGCCCGGGTTGAAGCGGTCGTTGGCCTCATCCGCGCGATGCGGCCTTCGCATTGAGGTACACCGAGTACAGCGACGTGGTGCCGCAGATGAACAGGCGGTTCAGCTTGGTGCCGCCGAAGCAGACGTTGGCCACCGTCTCGGGCACGCGGATCTTGCCGAGCAGTGCGCCGTCGCTCGCATGGCAGTGCACGCCGTCGCCGGCCGACAGCCACAGGTGGCCCTTGGCATCGACGCGCAGGCCGTCGTAGAGGCCCGCCTCGCAGGTGGCGAACACCTCGCCGCCGGCCAGCGACTGGCCGTTGCCCGCCACCTTGAAGCGGCGCACGTGGTGCGGCCCATCGGCCTTGTGCGTGACACCGGTGTCGACGATGTACAGCAGCGATTCGTCGGGCGAGAACGCGAGGCCGTTGGGCTGCACGAAGTCGTCGGCGACGACCGTGAGCGCTCCCGCTCGCCGGGTCGAAGCGGTAGACGTTGCGCGCGCCGATCTCGCTCGGCCGACGCGTCGCCCTCGTAGTCGGAGTCGATGCCGTAGCTCGGGTCGGTGAACCAGATGCTGCCGTCGGACTTGACCACCACGTCGTTGGGCGAGTTGAGGCGCTTGCCGTCGTAGCGGTCGACCAGCACTGTCGCGCTTGCCGTCGAAGCCGGTGCGCGAGATGCAGCGGCCGCGGTGCTCGCACGACACCAGTCGGCCTTCGCGGTCGACCGTGTGGCCGTTGGTGTTCATCGCCGGCTGGCGGAACACCGACACCGAGCCGTCGGTCTCGTCCCAGCGCAGCATGCGGTCGTTCGGGAATGTCGGACCACACCAGGTAACGCCCGGCGGCAAACCACGCCGGCCCCTCGGCCCAGCGGCAGCCGGTGTAGAGCTTCTCCAGGTGCACGTTGGGAAACGCCAGCTCCTTGAAGCGCGGGTCGATCAGCTCGAAACTGTCGGTCAACCAGTTGGCCATGTCAGGCTCCGTGTTTTGCGATGCGACGGTCGGTGCGGCCTTTGCCACGCTCCTCGCTGCACGAATGGCCGCGCTTCATCTCACTCCGCCAGCCGCCGCCCACGGCCGTAGATCAGCAGCATCGCCGATGATCACGACGCCGTAGATCACGTGGCGGCCGAACTCCTCGATCTGCATCACCGACAGGATCGACTGCAGCAGCGTGATCAGGATGACGCCGGCGACCGTGCCGAGGTAGTTGCCGCGGCCGCCGAGGATCGAGGTGCCGCCGAGCACGACGGCGGCGATCGCCGGCAGCAGGTAGGGGTCGCCCATCGCCTGCGCCGCCTTGCTCGCGTAGCCGGCGAGCAGCACGCCGCCGAACGCCGACAGGCCGCCGGCGAGCGCGAACGCCGCGATCACGACCGCGCGGGTGCGCGCGCCCGAGAGGTAGGCCGCGCGCTCGCGGTTGCCGATCGCGTAGACGACGCGGCCGAAGGTCGTGCGCGTCAGCAGGAACACCGCGGCGGCGCCGATCGCCGCCCACACGAGCAGCGCATTCGGGAATGCCGAACAGGCTGTGCCGGTGGCGATGAAGCGCATCGCCGGCGACGACGGCGTCCTGCGGCGAGAAGCCGCCGGTGTGCACCACCATCAGCCCCTGTGCGACCGCGTTGACCGCCAGCGTGACGACCATCGACGGCAGGCGCAGGAAGGCCACGCCGACGCCGTTGACGAGACCGAGCGCGATGCCGCAGCCGACGCCGACCGGGATCGCGAGCGCCTCGCCGAGCGGCCCCCAGCCGGTGGCGGCGGTGGCCATCATGCCGCCGACGGCGACGACCCACGGCACCGACAGGTCGATCTGCCCGAGCAGGATCACGATCATCGCGCCGGTGGCGATGACGCCGAGGAACGACGGCGACCTTCAGCTGCTGCAGCAGGTACTCGGGCGACAGGAAGCTGCTCGAGTACAGGCTGCCGACGCAGCAGCAGCACGACGATGCAGCCGAACGCCCAGCGACGATCGCCGGGTCGAGCCGGCGCCGCAGCGACTGCCAGCCCGAGCCCGAGCGCGGCGCGGGGCGTGGCGGTCTCAGCCATAGAGGTCGAGCCGGTTGCGCACGCGCAGCAGCCGCAGCGCGCCGAGGCACACCGCGGCGAGCGAGCACGACGCCCTGGAACAGCGGCTGCCACAGCGGCTCGAGGTCGAACACGAACAGCAGGTCGCCGATCGTGCGGAACATCAGCGCGCCGAAGATCGCACCGACCGCGCTGCCCGAACCGCCGAACAGCGACACGCCGCCCAGTACGACCGCGGCGATCGAATACAGCGTGTAGGTGTTGCCGTTGGCCGCCGACGCCTCGCCCGACGTAGGTGATGCAGGTGACGAACAGCCCGGCGATCGACGCCAGCAGGCCCGACAGCGTGTAGGCGACGAACTTGGCGCGCCGGATCGGCACGCCCGACATGTAGGCCGCGACCTCGGACGAGCCGACCGCGTAGGCTGCGCGGCCCGATCGACCGAGCGCCGGAACGGCACCCAGATGAACAGCACCAGCGCGAGCAGCAGCACCAGGCTGGCCGGGATGCCGCCGGGCAGCTGGCCGGTCAGCGCATCGCCGAGCGTGGCGTCGATGTCGCCGCCCGGCACGCGGCGCAGCGCGAGCGCCACGCCGTAGTAGATCGCGCCGGTGGCGATCGTCGTGACGATCGGCTGCAGCCGGCCGTAGATGACGATCAGTGCCGTTGATCGCGCCGCACGCCGCGCCGGCGGCGAGCACGCCGAGCACGCCCAGCGCCGCCTGCAGCGGCGAGCCGACGACGATCGTCGAGGCCAGGCAGTTGGCCAGCACCATCACCATGCCCGACCGACAGGTCGATGCCCGAGGTCAGCACGACCAGCGTCTGCGCCATCGCGACGATCGCCAGCAGCACGCCCTTGTTGGCGGCCGTGGTGCGCGACGTTGGCGTTGAGGCCGGCCGGATGGTTGGCGGTGTAGATCGCGAACATCACGACGAAGGCCGCGAACGCGAGCAGCGTGCCGCGGTGCTCGCGCAGGCGGTATGGCCAGTCGCCGCTCGTCATGACGCTGCGGCAACCGCGCCTGGCGCTGCGTCGGCAGCGATGTTCAGCGCGCTGCTGACCAGCGCGCGCTCGGTGATCTCGGCGCCGACCAGCTCGCGCTTGATCGCGCCGTCGTACATCACCAGCACGCGGTCGCAGCAGCCGATCAGCTCGTCGTAGTCGGTGGAGTAGAACAGGATCGCCGCGCCGCCGTCGGCGAGCTGCGCGCAGCAACTGGTAGATCTCCTGCTTGGTGCCGACGTCGATGCCGCGCGTCGGATCGTTCAGCAGGATGATGCGCGGCGCCATCATCAGCCACTTGCCGATCACGAGCTTCTGCTGGTTGCCGCCCGACAGCGACGCCGGCCGGCACGGTCGGTGCCGTCGCTGCGCACCGCGAGCAGCCGC
This sequence comes from uncultured beta proteobacterium, assembly GCA_963827645.1. GTDB lineage: Bacteria > Pseudomonadota > Gammaproteobacteria > Burkholderiales > Burkholderiaceae_C > JAEUPI01. Next base: position 4,912 of record CAWHBZ010000048.1, read on the forward strand.
ACGATGCGCGTCGACCGCGTCGCGCTCGGCCGCGCGGTCGACGACGCCCCAGTGCGACAGCTGGCTCGAGCGCCGCGAAAGAGAGGTTGTCGCGCACCGACATCGGCAGCATCAGGCCTTCGGTCTTGCGGTCCTCGGGGATCAGCGCCATGCCGATCTTCGGGCGCTTGGCGTCGCTCGGGCCGCCGATGTGCACCGGCTCGCCGTCGATCAGCAGTTCGCCGCTGCGTGCCGCGCAGCACGCCGAACAGCGCCAGCAGCAGCTCGCGCTGGCCCTGGCCGTCGAGGCCGCCGAGGCCGATCACCTCGCCGGCGTGCAGCGTGCAGCGAGATGTCGTCGAGCCGGTCATCCCAGCGCAGATGGCGCACCTCGAGGCGCGGCGCCGCGTCGGCGCGTGGCGCGCGCGGCCGCGCGGCGGGAACGCCGCCGCTGTACTCGCGACCGATCATCAGCTCGACGACTTCGTGCGTCGGTCTTGGTGCCGGCCGCGTAGCTTGCGACGCTGCGGCCGTTGCAGAACACCGTGCATTCGTCGGCGAGCTCGGCGATCTCGTGCATGCGGTGCGAGATGTAGACCAGCGCGAGGCCCTCCGTCGCGCAGCCGCTTGAGCACCGCATAGATCTTGGTCACGTCGGCCGCGGTCAGCGCCGACGTCGCCTCGTCGAGGATCAGGATGCGCGGCTTGCGCGCGAGCGCCTTCGCGATCTCGACCATCTGGCGGCGCGACAGCGACAGGTCCTTCACCAGCGCCGAGCGGGTGGATGTCCTCGGCGCCCGCGCGCGCCAGCGCCTCCTCGGCGATGCGGCGCTGCGCGCGGCGGTCGATCAGGCCGAAGCGGCGCGGCGGGTTGCTGATCGCGATGTTGTCGGCCACCGACAGATCGGGGATCAGCGACAGCTCCTGGAAGATGCAGGCGATGCCGGCCGCATTGGCCGCGGCCGGCGACGCGAACGAGACCGGGCGCGCCTTCGAGCAGCATGCGGCCCTCGTCGGGCGCAACCACGCCGGCCATGATCTTGATCAGCGTCGACTTGCCGGCGCCGTTCTCGCCCAGCACCGCGTGGATGCGGCCGGCCTCGACCGTCGAGGTCGGCGTCCTGCAGCGCGCGCACGCCGCCGTAGCGCTTCGAGACGCCCTCGCATCACGAAGAGGCTCATCGAGGCTCGGGGGCGACGTCGCGCGCCCCGCGTCCGCGCTCACTTCGTTGGCTTCGGTCTGCCCCATGATCTCCTGCGCGGTGAAGTTGATGCCGCAGGTCGGGAACGCGTTGCCGACGAAGAAGTTGTCGGACTGCGTCGTCGTAGAAGTCGGCGCCGTCCTTCAGGTTCGGGTACTCGGCCTTCGCCAGCGGCAGCTTGACCGACTGCGGCAGCGACCTTGCCTTCGAGCGCCGCGATCGCCGACCTTGATCGCCACCGCCACCTGCGCCGGCCCGGTGCCGGCCGAGGCGCACTTCAGACCCTGCCCGCCGTACTTGGCGCAGAACTTGCGAAAGCCGTTCTCGGTCTCGCCGCCGAACGGCACGAACGGGTGCTTGGCGTCGATCATCGCCTGCACGACGCCGGTGTCGCCGCCCTGCGCGGTGATGCGCGTCGAACTTCTTGTGCACGGCGATCGCGTCGGCGGTGACCTTCTGCGCGGTCGGGTCGTCCCACTTGCCGATCACCTCGACGACGTCCCACTTCTTGCCCGACGCCTTGAACATTTCCTGGATGCCGTCGTGGCGGTCGCGGTCGACCGAGGTGCCGGAGACGCCGCGCACCTCGAGCACCTTGCCGCCGTTCGGCACGTGCTTGACCAGCCACTCGGCCCAGTAGATGCCCAGGCCCTTCTGGTCGACGTTGACGTTGATCGCCTCCTCGGTGTCGAGGATGTTGTCGAACGCGACCAGCACGACGCCGGCGTCGTTGGCGCGCTTGATCACCGGCTTGAAGGCGGCCGGGTTCTGCGCGTTGACGACGATCGCGTCGTAGCCCGAGTCGATGAAGTTGTTGATCGCGGCGATCTGCGCGGCGACGTCCTCGCCGGTGGAGACGACCTTGAACTCCTTGAGCTTCGCGGCGACCTCGGGCTGCGCGGCGTAGGCCTTGGCCGTCTTGATCATCTGGATGCGCCAGGTGTTGGCGATGTAGCCGTTGGCCAGCGCGATGCGGTACGGGCCCTTCTTGGCCGGGTACTGGAACAGCTTGGTGTTCGGCGCCCACGGCGCGAAGCACTTCGGGTCGGAGTTGGGCGCCGTCACGACCTTCGGCGGCGCGGCCAACGCGACGCCCGTGGCCAGCAGGCCGATTGCAGTGACCAGTCGAGTCAGTTGATGCATGGTGTCTCCGAACTGTTGTTTGAGGCAATGCCGGACGCCGTTACTTACGGCAGTCAGGGCTTCGGCTTTGGCACGCCGTCTCAACAAGGCGCGCCCGGCGAATCGTTCGTTCGCCTCAATCATCACATCATCATACGATTCGACCGGGCGTTGGCATCGGGGGAACCCGAAATGCGCGCGCGGGCTATCGTTTGCGGCGCACGGTGGACAGATTGGTCGCCATCGCCTGCACCACGCCCGACACCAGTGCGGCGTCCGCCGATCGCGGGTCCGCAGCCATCACGCGGCCGATCATCTCGACGGCCGCGCCGAGCTGTTTTTCGGTCAGGCGGGCAGCGGCTGCCAGCCACTCGCGTTCCTGCTGCTCGTCATAGGTTTCGCTCATGGGTCCGCCTTTCGTGCGTGGGGTGGCGACTGTCCCACAACGACCCGGTGCGGGCAACCCGCCGCGCTGCCGCATCATGTGCGCCGTGGCGCCACACCGTTGGACGGCGGCACCCGACCCACGAGGACCGCCATGGATTTGACGCGATTCCCCCGCCGCCGCTACACGTTGACAGCCACGCCGATCGAGCCGCTGCCGCGCTTTTCGGCCGCGCTGGCGGCGAGTTGTCGCGGCGGCCGCGGGCCCGAGGTGTGGATCAAGCGCGACGACCTGCTGGGCCTCTCGCCCGGCGGCAACAAGACGCGCAAGCTGGAGTTCCTGGTGGCCGACGCGCTCGCGCAGGGCGCCGACACGCTGATCACTTGCGGCGCGCCGCAGTCGAACCATTGCCGCATCACGCTGGCCGCGGCGGTGAAAGAGGGCCTGAAGTGCCGCTTCGTGATCGAGGAGCGGGTGCCCGACAGCTACCGCGACGATGCCAGCGGCAATCATTTCCTGTTCCGGCTCTACGGCGTCGAGGCGATCACCGTGGTGCCGGCCGGCGCCGACATGGCGGCGGCGATGCAGCGGCTGGCCGAGGAGCTGCGCGCGTTAGGGCGCAAGGGCTACGTCATCCCCGGCGGCGGCTCCAACGCGCTCGGCGGCCTGGGCTACGTCGCCTGCGCGCAGGAGTTGCAGCAGCAGTGCTTCGACCTCGGCGTGCGCTTCGACAGCGTGGTCGTCGGCTCGGGCAGCTCGGGCACGCACGGCGGCTTGCTCGCCGGTTTCCTCGGCAACCGCATCGCCACGCCGATCGTCGGCGTCGGCGTCAGCCGCGACCCGCCGCAGCAGGTGCCACTGGTGCATCAGGAGGCGCAGGCCGTGTGCGAGTTGCTCGGTCTGGAGCTGCAGGTGCCGCCAGACGCGGTGCGCTGCGTCGGCGGCTACTGGCAGCCGAAGTATTCGGTGCCGAACCGCGCATGGTCGAGGCGGTGCAGACTGCTCGCGCGCAGCGAGGGCATCCTGCTCGACCCGGTGTACACCGGCAAGGTGATGGCCGGCTTGATCGGCCTGGCGCGTGCCGGCGAGCTGCGCGCCGGCGAACGTGTGCTGTTCCTGCACACCGGCGGCATGCCGAGCCTGTTTGCGTACCAGCCCGAATTGCTCGGTCAGCGCGAGTTGCCGCCGTGAGCCGCGAACGACGCGCTCAGGTGGCCGGGTTCGCCGCCGCGCGTCGGCTGCTCGCCAGCTGCACGCCACCCACCAGTGCCGCCAGCGCGAGCCCGGCCAGGTCGGTCCACAGGCCCGGCTTGATCAGCAGCAGGGCAGCGACGATCAGCAGCGCGCGTTGCCACGGCGTGGCCGGCCGCAACAGGTAGCCGAACAAGCCCGCGGCCAGCAGGATCACGCCGAGCGTGGCCGACACGGCGGCGTGCAGGCTGGTGGTCCAGTCGCCGATCAGCAGCAGCGCCGGCTCGTAGACGAACATGAAGGGCACGATGTAGGCCGGTGCCGCCGCGCGCATCGCGGCCCAGCCGGTGCTCCACATGTTGGCCTTGGCCAGGCCGGCGGCGGCGAACACCGCGAGCGCCACCGGCGGCGTGATGGCCGACAGGATGGCGAAGTAGAACGCGAACATGTGCGCCGCCGGCGTCACCGCGCCGAGCTTGATGATGGCCGGCACCAGCAGCGACACCATCACGATGTAGGCCGGCGTGGTGGGCATGCCCATGCCGAGCACGATGCCGGCCATCGCGGTGAGCACCAGCGCCAGCACCAGCGAGTTCTGCGCCAGCGCGATCACCATCTGCGTGAACGTGATGCCCAGGCCGGTGATCGTGACGACGCCGATCACGATGCCGGCGCAGGCGCAGGCCATCGCCACCGCCAGCGTGTTGCGCGCGCCTTCCTCCAGCGCGCCGAGCACGCTGCGCCAGCTGATGCCCTTGCGCGTGCTCGCGCGCAGCAGCGCCACCGGCAGGCAGCACAGCGCCGCGACCAGCGCCGACAGCGGCGCCGAGTAGCCCATGAACAGGCCGGTCAGGATGATCAGGATCGGAATGAACAGGTGCCCGCGCTCGACCATCACGCGGGCCATGCGCGGCAGCTCGGCGCGCGGCACGCCGGCCAGGCCCTCGCGCTTGGCCACGAAGTGCACCGCGAAGAACACCGCCACGTAGTACAGCAGCGCCGGAATCGCCGCCCACAACGCCACCGTGGCGTACGAGCACGGCGAGGAACTCGGCCATCACGAAGGCCGCGGCGCCCATCACCGGGGGCATCAGCTGGCCGCCGGTGGAAGCCACCGCCTCCACCGCGGCGGCGAACGGCGGCTTGAAGCCGGTGCGCTTCATCAGCGGGATCGTGATCGGACCGTCGACCATCACGTTGGCCACCGCGCTGCCCGACACGGTGCCGAACAGCGACGAGCTGACCACCGCCACCTTGCCGGGGCCGCCGGCCTGGTGGCCGGTGAGCGCCATCGCGAAGTCCATGAACAGCTGGCCGGTGCCGCTGCGCTCCATGAAGGCGCCGAACAGCACGAACAGCATCACGTAGGAGGCCGACACGCCGAGCGTCGAGCCGAAGATGCCTTCGGTGGAGTAGTACAGCTGCTCCAGCAGCACCGGGAACTTGACCTGCGTGAACAGCGTCGCGTAGACGAGAAAGACGATCGCGGTCAGCGGCAGCGCCCAGCCGATCACGCGCCGCGTGCCCTCGAGCACGACGAGCACCGCGACGATGCCGTAGAAGATGTCCCACGGCGTCAGGTCGTCGATGTAGATGATGCGGTTGGTGAAGACCTGGTAGTTGATGAAGATGTGCAGCACCGCGCCCCAGCCGAGCAGCAGCAGGGCGGCATCGAATGCGCGTGCGAGCACGCCGCCACCCGGGCGCAGCGGGAACAACAGGAACACCAGCGTCAGCGCGAACAGCAGGTGCGTGCCGCGAAAGATCACGGCCTCGGGCGGCCCGAAGCCGGCCACCCACATGTGATACAGCGACATCGCCACCGCGATGACGAGGACCACCGCGCGCAGCGCGCGGGTGGTCGGTGCGGTGGCGACGTTTTCTTCCTGGGCCATGCGGGCGGCGGTCCTTGTCGCGCTAGACGTCGGTCAAGCGCTCAGATCGCGCCCTTCTCCTTGTAGAACTTGGCCGCGCCCTTGTGCAGCGGCACGCCGATGTCCAGCGCCATGTCCTTGGGTGTCAGGCCACTGATGGGCTTGACCACCGCGGCCATCGCGTCGACGTTCTCGGCCATCGCCTTGGTCATCTGGTAGACCGTGTCCTCGGACAGGTCGCAGGCGGCGACGATGTGGGTGGAGTAGCCGATCACCGGCACGTCGGTGTCCTGCTTGGGATAGGTGCCGGCCTTGATGATCAGCTTGTTGTAGCCGGGGTTGACCTTCTGCAGCGCGGCCATCGTCTTGTCGTCCACCGGCACCAGCTTGACGTCGCGCGCGCTGGCCAGGTCCATCACCGCCGAGGCCGGCGCCGTGGTGCCCAGCGTGAAGACCTGCGCGTGGCCGTCTTTCATCATCGACACCGCGTCGGTGTAGGCGGCCTGGAAGTTGGTCTTGCTCAGCGACTGGTAGCTCATGCCGTTGATCTCGAGCACCATCGCGGTCAGGATCTCGGCGGTGTTGCCCTTGGGCTGCGTGACCAGCGACTTGCCCTTGAGGTCGGCGAACGAGTTCACCTTGGCGTCGACCGTGGCCACCACCTGGAAGTACTGCGGGTACAGGTTGGCCACCTGGCAGACGTTCTTCACCTGCTTGGGGTAGGGCGCGCGGCCGGCGATGCCGTCCACCGTGGTGCTGGAGTTCGCAAAGCCGATGTGCGCCTTGCCCTCGTCGACGCCGCGCACGTTGGCGATGCCGGCGCCGGGCTGCTGCTGGATCTGCAGGCCGGGCACCGCCTTCTCCCACATGCCCTTCAAGGCGCCACCCAGCGGCACCCACGAGCCGCCTTGAGGACCGGTCATCAGGGTCACTTGCTGGGCGAGCGCGGGTGCGGCCAACGATGCGGCGACGGCGGCGGCGGCGAGCGTGCGGATCAGGCGTCATGGTGTCTCCTGTTCAAGGGCGTCGGGCGCGACGTCCGGCGGCAACTGGAAGCGTGCAATCAGTCTATCGGCGGCAGCCGCGTTGCGGTCCGCTCGCTTGCCCGGAGAAGCCCGGGCAAGTGACGCTGCATTCAGTGGGCCGGCGCGGCCAGGCGGCACGCCGGCGGCGGACTCATCGCTCGGGCTTGCCGTTCAGCGCGCGGTAGGCGCGGATCACCTGGCTGTCGTCGGCCTTGCCGTGACCGAGGCCCGAGGCGGCGAGAAACATCTGCATCGCGGCCGCAGCGACCGGCAGGCCCTGGCGCATCTGCCGGCCCTGGTCGAGCACGATCGCGAGGTCCTTGACGAAGATGTCGACCGCGCTCGTCACCGGCGGGTCGTCCTGCATCATGCGCGGGCCGCGGTCGCCCCACATCCAGCTGTTGCCGGCCGACACCGAGATGATCTCGTGCATCGTGGCCAGCGGCACGCCGGCACGCTCGGCCACGTGCATCGCCTCGGCGGCAGCGGCGATGTGCACGCCGCACAGCAACTGGTTGATCATCTTGGCGGTCGAGCCAAGGCCCGCCTCGCGGCCGACATCGAAGATGCGCTGGCCGACGGCGCCGAACACCGGCCGCGCGCGTTCGATCGCCGCGCCGTCACCCGAGACCATGATCGTCAACGCCCCCGCGGTCGCGCCCTTGACGCCGCCGGACACCGGCGCGTCGAGCATGGCCAGCCCCATCGCGGCCAGCCGCTCGGCCGTGCGGCGCGCCAGCGCCGGCGCCTGCGTGCAGGCGGCGACGACGATGCTGCCCGGGGCCAACGCGGCGGCAGCGCCGGCGTCGAACAGCACCGTTTCGGCCTGCTCGCCCGACACCACCATCAGCCACAACAACTCGGCGTCGCGCGCGGCGTCGGCGGCACTGGCCGCGGCGGCACCGGCGGCGGCCACGATCGCGTCGACCGCGCCGGGTCGGACATCGAAGCCACACACCGCGTGGCCAGCCTTCAACAGGTTGAGCGCCATCGGGGTACCCATCGCGCCCAGGCCGACGAAACCGATGCGCACGGGCGGCCCTACTCCTTGACGGCGCCGGTCATCGCCGAGACATAGTGTTCGACGAAGAAGGCGTACAGCACCACCAGCGGCAGCGAGCCGACCAGCGCGCCCGCCATCAGCGAGCCCCAGCGGTACTGGTCGCCGTCGGTAAAGGCCGAGAGGATCGCCACCGGCACGGTCTTCTTCTCGGTGCTGTTGATGAAGGTGAGCGCATAGATGAACTCGTTCCAGCACAGCGTGAGGCAGAAGATCGACGCCGAGATCAGCCCCGGGATCGCCAGCGGCAGGATGATCTTGGTGAGGATCTGCCAGCGGTTGGCGCCGTCGATCAGCGCGCACTCCTCCAGCTCGTACGGGATGGTCTTGAAGTAGCCCATCAGCAGCCAGGTCGAGAACGGGATCAGGATCGTCGGGTAGGTGAGGATCAGCGCGAACGGCGTGTCGAACAGGCCGTACTGGTAGACCACGGTGGACAGCGGAATGAACAGAATCGACGGCGGCACCAGGTAGGCCAGGAAGATCGCGCCGCCGACCCACTGCGCGCCGCGGTAGCGGATGCGCGTGATCGCGTAGGCCGCGAACACGCTGGCGATCAGCGACAGGATCGTCGCCGCCACGGCGATGAACATCGTGTTCCACAGCCACAGCGGGTATTCGGTCTTGAACAGCAGATCGCGGATGTGCTCGAAGGTCGGCGTCAGCGTGTAGTACGGGTTGTGCTTGTCGAGGTCGAGCAGTTGGTCCTTGGGTTTGACCGCCGTCATCACCATCCAGTAGAACGGGAACAGCAGCACGACGACGATGATCGACAGCGGCAGATAGACGTTGACCAGCCGCTGCGGCAAGGTCGACAGGTAGCTCATGCCCTCCGTGTCGTCGCCGGCAGCGCCGGGCTTCTTGGCGACTGCTTCAGTCATTGTCTTCACCCTGCTGCCACTTCCTGCGCTGCAGTCCGAACCACGACACCAGGATCGCAGCCAGCAGGAACGGCACCATCGCGGTCGAGATCGCCGCGCCCTCGCCGATGCGGCCGCCGAGGATCGCGGTGTTGTAGCTCATCGTGGCCATCAACTCGGTGGCGCCGGCCGGGCCGCCGTTGGTGAGCACCTTGATCAGCTGGAAGTCGGTGAAGGTGAACAGCACCGAGAAGGTCATCACCACCGCGATGATCGGCGTCAGCAGCGGGTAGGTGATCTTGGTGAACATCTGCCAGCGGGTGGCGCCGTCGAGCGTGGCCGCTTCGTACAGCGACGGCGGCACGGTCTGCAGCCCGGCCAGCAGCGTGATCGCGATGAATGGCACGCCGCGCCAGACGTTGGCGAAGATCACGCTGTAGCGCGCGTTCCAGGTATCACCGAGGAAGTTGATGTTGCCGCTGAGCAGCCCAAGCTGGCGCAGCGACCACGAGACGATCGAGAACTGCGGGTCGAAGATCCACCAAAAGGCGATCGCCGACAGCACGGTCGGCACGATGAACGGGATCAGCACCACCGCGCGGATGATCGCCTTGAACGGCAGGTGCTGGTTCAACAGCAGCGCCAGGTACAGGCCGATGCCGAACTTGATGACGCTCGCCACCACGGTGTAGAAGATGGTGAAGAACACCGCGGTCTGGAACTTCGAGTCGCCGATGATCCACTCGTAGTTCTCGAGCCCGACGAACTTGCCGGGCGTGCCGATCTTGGCGTCGGTGAACGACAGCCAGATGCCCAGGCCCAGCGGGTAGACGAGGAACAGCAGCAGAAACGCCGCCGTCGGCAGCATGAACAGCGCGCCCAGGAAGTTCCTGTCTTGAGCCGAGCTGCTTGAGCACGGCGTCCCCGTCACCCGATGGGATCGAGCCTCAACGATAGATGCGCTTGGCCTGGCGCTCGGCCACCGCGATGGCGTCCTTGGCCGATGCACGGCCGGTGCACACCGAGGCCACCATGTCGAGCATGATGAAGTCGGCCAGCGCGGCGGCTGCCTTCTCGCCCACCGAGCCGAGCCCGCCCGCGGTGAGCGTGCGCTTGGCCGCATCGCGCAGCATCGACAGCTTCGGATCGGACTTCCACACCGGGTTGGCGTCGTAGGCGTTGAGCGGGTGCGTCAGGTAGGCCACCGAGTCGATCAGCCACTGGTTGAACTGCGGCGCGTCCAGCATGAAGGCCATGAACGCCTTGCAGGCGTTGGGCACCTTCGAGTAGGTCATGATCATCATCGGGTAGGCGATGTGGAACTCGGTCGGGCGCCCGACGGGGCCGACCGGCCACAACGAGTGGTTCATGTCGTTCATCACCTCCTTGGCCTTGGCGTCGTCCTTGGCGGCGGCGGCCTTGGCAGAGGCGTAGATCGACACCCCGTTGTTGGTGAGCGAGATCTGGCTCTCCAGGAAGGCCTTGTTGTTGAAGGCGTCGTTCCACGATGCCGTGCCGCTGACGAAAGTGTCGGACAGCGCCTTGATGTAGTCGAGCGCCTTCACGGTCTCGGGCGAGTTGATGATGACCTTGTCGTCCTTGTCGACCAGGTTGCTGCCGTGCGACCACAGCGCCCAGTGCACCCAGGCATTGCCGTCACCCGAGGCGCGGCCGAGCGCAAAGCCGCCGGGCACCGATTTCTCTTTCAGCGCCTTCATCAGCTCGAGGAAGCCGGCCGTGTCCTTCGGGATCTCCTTGAAGCCGGCCTTCTCGATCATGCTCTGGCGGTAGTTGATGACGTTGCCGTTGTAGGCCACGGGAATCGCGATCCACTTGCCGCCGCTCTTGCCGTAGGTCTCGCGGTGGGCACCCAGCCCCCGTATTTCTTGCCGAGGAAGTCAGCCACGTCGCTGACGTCGACGCACTTGGCCGGGAACAGGTGCGGCAGCGAGTACAGGCCCCAGAACATGTCGGGGCCCTGGTTGGTGTTGGCCGCCACGCTGGCCTTGGGCTGCACGTCGTCGAGCGATTCGTTGATCACCTTCACTTCGACCCCGGTGGCCTTGGTGAACGCCGCGACCAGCGCCATGAAGCTGTCTTCCTCGCTCTGCACGAAGCGCTTCCAACGCAGCAACTGGATCTGCGCACCGGCCTCCGGCTTCCAAGGCGCGGCCTGGGCCCAGGCACTGGCGAACAGCGCGAGGTTGCCGCTGCGCCGGCGCCTGCGAGCGCGGCGCCGGACTGGATCGCATGGCGGCGGGTGAAGGTTCGTTCGGTCATCGCTGTCTCCTGTCGCGGGGTTGGATCGAATGGATGGCAAGAAGGCGAGCGCGCGGCTGCTCAGATCCGTTGGCCGCTCGTCGGGTCGAAAAGGTGCGCGCAGTCGCCGCGCGGGCGCAACCGGATGCGCTGCCCGGGCTGGAACTCGTGACGCTCGCGGAACACGCCCACCAGCTCCTGCTGCCCGAGGCGCGCGAACAACTGGGTCTCGGAGCCGGTGGGCTCGACCACCACGACCTCGGCGTCGAAGCCGTCGTCGGCAATGTCCAGGTGTTCGGGGCGGATGCCGTAGACCACCGGCCGGCCGTCTCTGGCTCGAGCCGGCGCGCGGCGCCGGCAGGCGCGCACCGTTGGCGGCCTCGACGAAGCCGCCGCTGAGGCGGCCTTCGATGAAGTTCATCGCCGGCGAGCCGATGAAGCCGGCGACGAAGCGGTTGACCGGGTGGTCGTACAGCTTCAGCGGGTTGCCGATCTGCTCGACCCGGCCGTCGTGCATCACGACGATCTGATCGGCCATCGTCATCGCCTCGATCTGGTCGTGCGTCACGTAGATCGAGGTGGTCTTCAGGCGCTGGTGCAGCTCCTTGATCTCGGTGCGCATCTGCACGCGCAGCTTGGCGTCCAGGTTCGACAGCGGCTCGTCGAACAGGAACACCTGCGGGTCGCGCACGATCGCGCGTCCCATCGCCACGCGCTGGCGCTGGCCGCCCGACAGCTGGCGCGGAAAGCGATCGAGCAAGGCCTCCAGCCCGAGGATGCCCGCCGCCTGCTTGACGCGCGCGTCGACGGCGGCCTTCGGCGTCTTGGCCAGGTTGAGCGAGAAGGCCATGTTGTCGCGCACCGTCATGTGCGGGTAGAGCGCGTAGTTCTGGAACACCATCGCGATGTCGCGCTCTTTGGGCGGCACCTGGTTGACCACCCTGCCGGCGATGCGGATCTCGCCGCTGCTGATGTTCTCCAGCCCGGCGATCATGCGCAGCAGCGTGCTCTTGCCGCAGCCCGACGGGCCCACCAGCACGGTGAACGAGCCGTCGGCGATGACGATGTCGACGCCGTGCAGCACCTCGACCTCGCCGAAGCGCTTTTTCACCGACTGAATGTCTACACTCGCCACGCAGGCCGATCCGTTGAACTGCCGCGCCAGCGGCGCGACGCTGCGCACCCTACGCGCGCGCGCACGCGCTGTCACCGAGGGGATACCCCGCACCGGCCGCGCCGAAGTTGTCTGATAACCTGACGTGCATGGCCGATCCCGTGCTCGCCCCATCGGCCCGGCTCGATGCCAGCGAGCCGTTGGTGGCCGAGCGCCTGTCCGATCGGTTGGCGGCGCGGCTGATCCAGCAGATCGAGAGCGGCGGCCTGCAACCCGGCGAGCGCCTGCCCAGCGAGGCGCAGATGGCGGCCACGCACGGCGTGTCGCGCTCGGTGGTGCGCGAGGCGGTGCACCAGGTCAAGTCGCGCGGCATGGTGCGCGCGCGCCAGGGCTCCGGTGTGTTCGTGTCGTTCCAGCCGCGCCAGCGGCCGCTGGCCTTCGACCCCAAGGTGCTGGAGTCGATGGAGGCGGTGGTGCAGGTGGTCGAGCTGCGCCGCGTGCTCGAAGGCGAGATGGCGGCGCTGGCGGCGCAGCGCGCCACGCGCGCGCAGCTCGGCGCGATGCGCCGCGCGCTGCAGACCGTGGACGCAGTCGACGCGCGCCGGCGAACTGGGGTCGAAGAAGACTTCGCGTTCCACCGCGCCATCGGCGCGGCCACCGGCAACCCGCAGTTCGTGCGGCTGCTGAGCTTCATCGAGCAATACCTGCTCGACGCGATGCGCATCACCAAGGGCAACGAGGCGCGGCGCGCAGAATGGATGGCCCAGGTGCACGATGAGCACCATGCCATCTCGAGGCGATCGCGGCGCGCAACCCGGCGGCCGCGCGGCGCGCCGCGATCCGCCATCATCGAGGCGGCGAGAAGCGCCTGGCCGACGGCGGCTTGATGCCGCAGCGCCGGCGCGCCAGCAATGCAAGGAGTTCATCATGAAGCTGTTGATCACCGGAGGCACCGGTTTCGTCGGTTCGCGCCTGGCGCGCGAGTTGCTAAAGCGCGCTGCGTTGAACGGCAAGCCGATCGAGCAGATCGTGCTGGCCGATCAGTTTGCGCTGCCCGACGCGGCGGCTGACCTGGGCAAGGAGCCGCGCGTGCAGGTGCGTGTCGGCAAGCTGCTCGAGCAGTGCGAAGGCTTTCGAGTCAGACCGCTTCGACGGCGTGTTCCACCTCGCCTCGGCGGTGTCGGGCGAATGCGAGGCCGATTTCGAGCTCGGCCTGCGCTCCAACCTCGACAGCACACGCGCGCTGCTCGACGCGCTGCGCGCAGCAGGCAACGTGCCGCGCTTCGTGTTCTCCAGTTCGGTGGCGGTGTTCGGGCCCGACGCCAGCAACCCGATGCCGCCGCTGGTGCGCGACGACACGCTGCCGACGCCGCAGACGAGCTACGGCACGCACAAGCTGGTGTGCGAGCACCTGGTGGCCGACTACACGCGCAAGGGCTTCATCGACGGCCGCAGCGCGCGGCTGATGACGGTGACGGTGCGGCCGGGCAGGCCCAACGGCGCGGCATCGTCGTTCTTCAGCGGCATCATCCGCGAGCCGCTGGCCGGGCAGGAGGCGATCCTGCCGGTCGACCCGTCGGTGTCGCACCCGGTGTCGTCACCGGCGCGCACCGTGGCCGGCCTGATTGCGGTGTTCGAGGCCACGCAAGAGCAGATGGGCGGGCGCGCGGCGCTCAACCTGCCGGCGCTCAATGTCAAGGTCAGCGAGATGCTCGCCGCGCTCGAGGCGGTGGCCGGCAAGGCCACGCGCGCGCTGGTCAAGCAGCAGCCCGATCCGACCATCCAGCGCATCGTGGCCGGCTGGTCCAAGGGTGCGCTGGCGGCGCGTGCCGAAAAGCTCGGCCTGAAGCCCGAGGCCGAGTTCGCCGACATCGTGCTGCAGTACATCCACGACCACCCGGCCGCGGTGACCGAGGCGGCGCGCAAGGCGGCTGCCGACTACGAGCGCACGCGGCGCACCTGACACGTCACACCGGCGCTGCCCGAGCCCCAGCGAGCGGCTGTCTCAGGCCGCCGCGGGGCCGCGCAGGCCGACCTGCGCCACGGCCCCCACGGGGTGACGTGACCACAGACCGGCGAGCCACGAGTGCTGAGGTGGCGTGGCCGGTTCGCGGCGCAGCGAATCGGTGCAAACATCCAGCGTGGCGCGCTCGCCGAGCGCCATCACGAACAGCGGCTGGTCTGAATCGACCACGAAACTCTCGCCCGGGTCGAGCACGATGTCGCGCAGGTCGTTGTCGATCGTGACCCACAGCGTGCCCTTGACGGCGCGCAGCAGCGTGTCGCGGGCGGCGTTCAGGCGCAGGCCGCGGCGACCATCGACGGCGAGACGGGCGTGCGGGGTATTGATCCACATGGCATGCTCCTTCAGAATGTGAGTGGGCCTGGCAACCACTGCAGCTTTCCGGCCCGAATGTCCCGAATGATCCGCCTGGCGCCGTGTCGGCGCAAACGATGAATTGGAATCTCTGGCATTCCGGTACCGCATGCGAAAAGACATCGACCGCCTGCCCCCGCTGGACCTGCTGCTGGCTTTCGAGTCGGCGGCGCGGCATCTGTCGTTCACGCGTGCGGCAGCCGAGCGCTTCGTCACGCAGTCGGCCGTGAGCCGGCAGATCCGCGCGCTCGAAGACGACCTCGGGGTCGCGTTGTTCGCGCGCCAGCACCGCGCACTGGTGCTCACGCCGGCCGGCGAGAAGCTGCTGCTGGCCTGCCAGAAGCATGCTGGCGCAGATGCGGCGCACCGTGGCCGGCATCCGCGCGCCGGCCGCGCGCGAGGTGCTGGCGATGTCGACCACGCCGAGCTTCGCGTCGCTGTGGCTGATCCCGCGGCTGCGCGACTTCACGCAGGCCAACCCGGGCGTGGACGTGCGGCTCGATGCCAGCTACGAGATGCGCGACCTGCGCGCCGACGGCTTCGACCTCGCGGTGCGTTACCAGCGCGCCAATGCCGGCGACGGCGAGCCGCTGTTCAGCGAATCGATGCTCGCGGTGTGCGCGCCGTCGTTGCTGAAGGCCAAGTCACCGCCGTTGAAGACGCCGGCCGACCTGCACGCCCACACGCTGCTGCAGATCGAGATCGCACCCGGCACCGGCATGCCGCTGGAGTGGGAGTCGTGGCTGTCGGCGCACGGCCTGCCCGAGCTGCAGCCGCGATCGATGTTGACCTTCTCGTCGTACAACGAGGTGGTGGCCGCCGTGCTCGAGGGGCAGGGGGTGGCGCTCGGGCGGCGCCCGCTGATCGACGGCCTGCTGCGTCAGCGCAAGCTGGTGGGGCCGTTCGGCGACATCAAGCAGACCGCCAAGGCCTACTTCGTCGTCACCGATGCCGCGTCGCGCGCGCGGCCCGCGGTGCGTGCGATGGAAGAGTGGCTGCGCGTGCAGGCGCGGCGCACCGCCATCGCCGAAGCAGCGTAACGGTCACACGCTCAGCCGGCGGCAGATCTCCAGCGACAACGGCGACTGGTTCAGCGTGTAGAAGTGGATGCCTGGCGCGCCGCCGTCGATCAGGCGGCGGCACAGGTTGGTCACCACGTCGAGGCCGAAGGCGCGGATCGACTCGGCGTCGTCCATGAAGCCTTCCATCTTCAGCGCCACCCAGCGCGGGATCTCGATGCCGTCGCGCGCCGCGAACTGCGCGATGCGCGCGTAGTTCAGGATCGGCATGATGCCGGGCACGATCGGCACCGTGACGCCGAGCCTGCGCGCCTCGTCGACGAAGTGGAAGTACGCGTCGGCGTTGAAGAAGAACTGCGTGATCGCCGAGCTCGCGCCGGCAGTCACCTTGTCGGCGAAGTACTGCAGATCGCGCCTCGCATAGCGCTGCTGCGGGTGCACCTCGGGGTAACACGCGACCTCGATGTGCCAGTCGTCGCCTTGCGTCTCGCGGATGAAGCGGATCAGCTCCGACGCGTAGCGGAACTCGCCCACCGTCGCGGTGCCGCTCGGCAGGTCGCCGCGCAGCGCCACCAGGCGGCGGATCTTCTGCGCGCGATAGGTGTCGAGGATCTGCGCGATGCCGGCGCGGGTGGAGCCCACGCACGACAGGTGCGGCGCGGCCTCGTGGCCCATGGTCGCGATGGCGCTCACGGTGGCCAGCGTCTTGTCGCGCGTGGAGCCGCCGGCACCATAGGTGACGCTGAAGAACTCTGGCTTGACCACGCCGAGGTCGGCGACCACGGTCTTCAGCTTCTCGTCGCCCACCGGCGTGTTGGGCGGGAAGAACTCGAAGCTGATCGGTACACGCAGTGACGGGCTCATCGGGATTCCCACGCTCAGGCCTTGGGCGCGCCGTCGACGTACGGCGCCAGCGCCGCGGCGACGAAGCGGTTGGCGTCGGCCTTGCAAACCGTGACGCTCGCTGCGACGCACCACCGCGCCGGCCAGCCACGGCAACTCCAGCGGCTTGCCGGCCAGCAGGTCGCCGAGCATCGACGCCTTGATGCCAGGCGGCAGCTTGTCCGCCGCAGCCATCTGCGCATCGACGAACGCCTCGTCGAGAGCCACGCCTTCGGCGCGGGCGAGCGCGGCCACCTCGCTCATCACCTGGCGCAACAGCCGACGCATCTCGGCATGCTCGCGGATCACGCCGATCGGCTGGCGCGTCAGCGCCGTCAGGCTCGACATGCCGACCAGGAAGACGAACTTCTCCCAGATCGCGCGCTTGGGATCGGCGAGCAACTCGGCGTCGATGCGTGCCCGTTGGCACGCGGCGTGGAACGCCTGCAACCGCTCGGTCTGGCTGGCTGCAGCGGCCCGTAGCGCAGGCGCGCAAAGGGACCGAGGTGTTCGACCACGCCGGGGCTCTCGATGCGCGCCGAGATCAGCGCCGCGCCGACAGCGACGGCGCGCGCGCCCACGTGCTCGTGCCAGCAGGTCGGCGACGTCGACGCCGTTTTGCAGCGGCAGCACGACCGTGCGGTCGTTCAGCAGCGGCAACAGCCGCGAGGCTGCACGTTCGGCGTCGGGCAGCTTGACGGCAAACACCACGACGTCCGCCGCGCCGAGCGCGGCCGGATCCTCGGCCACCGCGTGCGGCCGCACGGTGGCGTCGCCCAGTGCACTGCTGATGCGCAGGCCATGCACAGCGAATCGCCGCCGCATGCGCGCCGCGCGCGACGAACGAGACCTGCTCACCGGCCTCGATCAGCCGGGCTCCGAAGTAGCCGCCGATGCCGCCGGCACCGACGATGGCGATGTGCATGTCAGTAGCGGTAGGAGTCGGGCTTGTACGGCCCCTGCTTGGGCACGCCGAGGTAGTCGGCCTGCTCGTCGGTGAGCTCGGTCAGCATCGCGCCGAGCTTGCTCAGCTGCAGTCGCGCGACCTTTTCGTCGAGGTGCTTGGGCAGCACGTAGACCTTGCCCTGCTCGTAGTAGTCGCTGTGCGTGTAGAGCTCGATCTGCGCGATCGTCTGGTTGGCGAACGAGCTCGACATCACGTAGCTCGGGTGGCCGGTGCCGCAGCCCAGGTTCACCAGCCGGCCCTTGGCGAGCAGGATGATGCGCTTGCCGTCGGCGAAGATCACGTGGTCGACCTGCGGCTTGATCTCTTCCCACTCGCACTTCTCGAGCGCCGGCGACGTCGATCTCGTTGTCGAAGTGGCCGATGTTGCAGACGATGGCCTGGTCCTTCATCTTCGCCATGTGGGCGTGGGTGATGACGTCCTTGTTGCCGGTGGCGGTGACGAAGATGTCGGCCTTGTCGGCGGCGTAGTCCATCGTCACCACGCGGTAGCCTTCCATCGCCGCCTGCAGCGCGTTGATCGGGTCGATCTCGGTCACCCACACCTGCGCCGACAGCGCGCGCAGCGCCTGCGCGCTGCCCTTGCCGACGTCGCCGTAGCCGGCGACCAGCGCGATCTTGCCGGCGATCATCACGTCGGTGGCGCGCTTGATGCCGTCGACCAGGCTCTCGCGGCAGCCGTAGAGGTTGTCGAACTTGCTCTTGGTGACCGAGTCGTTGACGTTGATGGCGCGAAACAGCAGCGTGCCCTTGGCGCTCATCTCCTTCAGCCGGTGCACGCCGGTGGTGGTCTCTTCGGTGACGCCGATGATCTGCGCGCTCTTGCGGCTGTACCAGCTGTTGTCGACCGCGAGCTTGGCCTTGATCGCGGCGTACAGCTCGCGCTCTTCCTCGCTCTTCGGGTTGGCGATCAACGAGGCGTCCTTCTCGGCGCGCTTGCCCAGGTGCATCAGCAGCGTGGCGTCGCCGCCGTCGTCGAGGATCATGTTCGGGCCTTCGCCGTCCGCGCCCTTGGCGCCGAACTCGAAGATGCGGTGCGTGTAGTCCCAGTAGTCCTTCAGCGACTCGCCCTTGTAGGCGAACACCGGCGTGCCCTGCTGCACCAGCGCGGCGGCGGCGTGGTCTTGCGTCGAGAAGATGTTGCACGAGGCCCAGCGCACGGTGGCGCCCAGCGCCTGCAGCGTCTCCACCAGCACCGCGGTCTGGATCGTCATGTGCAGCGAGCCGGTGATGCGCGCGCCCTTGCAGCGGCTGCGCTTTCGCGTACTCGGCGCGGATCGCCATCAGCGCCGGCATCTCGCTCTCGGCGATGCGGATTTCCTTGCGGCCCCAGTCGGCGAGCGACAGGTCGGCCACGGCGTATTGGTCGGTGTGCAGGGGTTTCAGGACGGCATTCATCGAAAGGCTCCATCGGGTGATGTGCCCGCAGCGCTTCGATGATTGGGGACAAGACCCACCCGGCATCGAAAGTCTGCGGGTGAGCGCCGTTGCAAAGGGGAAGGTTCCGAGCCTGGAGCCCTGGCGGGCCTTGCAACGCTCCTCGGAACGGACGCGATATTAGCAGGGTTGGCTGCGCTGCGCGCGCGGGCCTAACTCCCGTGAACGGGCGTCTTCGGTGGCGACGGCTGATGGAACTCGACCGACCGCCGGGTCACCCGTTTCGCGTGGTACATCGCCGCGTCGGCATTCTTGATCAGCTCATCGCTGTGCGAGCCGTCGCGCGGGAACACCGCCACGCCGATGCTCACCGTCACGTGGGCCTCGGCGGCAGCGAGCGCGAACGGCTTGTCGACGACCGCCGCCAGTCGTTCGGCCAGGCGGCGCGCCTCGTGCTTCGCCGGTGTGGCGCGCCACGACCACGAATTCGTCGCCGCCCAGGCGAGCCAGGAAGTCCGCCCGCCGTGCGGTCTGGGCCAGCCGCGATCCGACCTGGCGGATCAGCTCGTCGCCCGCGCTGTGTCCGTGGGAGTCGTTGATGTGCTTGAAACCGTTGAGATCCATGAACAGCACGGCGAACGACTCGTGCTGACGCGCCGCGGCCGCCGCCTCGCGGGCCAGCGTCTCTTCGAAGTACATGCGGTTGGGCAGCCCGGTCAATCGATCCAGATGGGCCAGATCGTGCAGCCGCTGGTTGGCTGCTTCGAGTTCGCGCTGGGTGGCTCGCAACGCCGTGAGGTCGGTGAAGATGCCCACCAGCACCTGCTTGCCGTTCTCGTCGGTGAAGCAGGTCTTGGTGGTGCGGATCGTGCGCACGCTGCCGTCGGCATGGGTGTGCGCTTCTTCGTTGACGTTGGGCTGCCCGCTGGCAAACACCTTGCGGTCCATCGCGTTGAAGACGGCGGCCTGTTCCAGCGGGAACAAGTCCTCGTCGGTGCGACCGATGAAGCGTTCGCGCGTGATGCCGGTGAAGTCGCACAGCGCCTGGTTGACGAGCACGAAGCGCAACCGGCTGTCCTTGACCAGGATCGGGTCGGCGACAGCGTCGATGATGTTGTTGAGAAAGGCGGTGTCTCTCACGACGCGACCTTGCTGAAGTGCCGACGCCAGAGCCACTGCACGAGGCACAGAGCTGGCGGTGGCCTCGAGATCGATGGGATGTTCCAAGTGCAACCCCTGAGCTTGCCAGGTGGATGCACGTGCGAACCCGCGCTGTCGCCTTCTGGCCTTGACGCCTTTTCGGCGCCCCGACGGCGAACTCGAGCGATGCCGCCGCCGCGCCCGGCCGGCGTCGGGCGGCGTGTGACACTGTGCGCATGTCATGGCCCGGCGTTGCCCCACCGCGTCCGCTGGCCGAGGCCGGTGGCCCGCGTTGGGGCGCTGTGGTGGGCGTGCTGACCGACATCGACGACACGCTGACGCGCGACGGCGCCGTCGAGCCGGCCGCGCGCGGCGCGCTGCAGCGCTTGCGCGCAGCCGGCGTGCCGGTGATCGCGATCACCGGTCGCCCGATGGGCTGGAGCGAACCGTTCGTGCGCGACGGCACGTTGCCGGTGATCGTGGCCGAAAACGGTGCCGTCGCGCTGTTCGACGAAGGCGGACAGCCGCGCATCGAATACGAACAGGACGACGCCACACGCGCGGCCAATGCCGGCGCGCTGCGCCGCGTCGCCGAACGCATCGTGCGCGAGGTGCCGGCGGCGACGCTGGCGCGCGACAGCGCCGGCCGCGTCACCGACATCGCGATCGACCACAGCGAGTTCGTGCAGCTCGACCGCGGCACCATCGAACGCGTGGTGGCGCTGATGCGCAGCGAAGGCATGAGCGCGACCATCAGCTCGATCCACATCAACGGCTGGTTCGGCAGCCACACCAAGCTGACGGGCGCGCGCTGGATCGTGCGCCGCCTGTACGGGCGCGACCTCGACGGCGAACTCGGACGCTGGGTCTACGTCGGCGACTCGACCAACGACCAGGAGATGTTTGCGCACTTTCCGTTGAGCGTGGGGGTCGCCAACCTGATGCGCTTTGCCGATCAGCTGACCGTGTGGCCCGCCTACCTGACGCTCGGCGAACGCGGCGCCGGCTTCGCCGAAGTGGCCGACTCGCTGATCGCGGCGCGTGGGCGGCTCAGCCCGCTGACGACTTGAGGCTGAGCTGGCCGCGCAGGTCCCAGCGCCGCCACAGGTGCGCCAGGATCACGAAGCACAGCGTCAACCCGAGCGAGCCCCACCACTCGGTGGCGTTCTCGATGCGATCCTGCAGTGCGGCGTCGGCCCACAGACCTGCCAAGGTGTTGCCCAGGCCCAGCAGCACGATCGCGCCGAACAGCGCGAGCAGCGCTCGCTCGGGGCCGCGCGGCAACTGCAGCGTCGCCGCTGCGTGCAGACCGCTGCAGTGCACGGCCGAGCACCAGCATCGCCAGGCAGGTGCCGCCGAAGTACAGCACCGTGCCGTAGCGCCGCAGCCAGCGATAGGTCGCGCCTTCGGTGCCGAGGAAGCTGCCATACAGCACCAGCGCGACACCGGCCGTCACACCGAGCACGGCCAGCGCGGCGGCGCTGCGCCGGGTCGTGGCCGGCGCGGCGAGCGACAGCGCACGCGCCTGCAGCAGCCAGGCCAGCGCCTGCAACACCGCTGCAGGCAGCACCAGCGCGCGGAACACGTGGTTGGGCAGGCCGTGGCGTGCGGCGCGGCTGATCGACACGCAGCCATCGACGAACGGGTTGCACGCCGGCACCAGGTCTGCCTGCAGCGCGAGCGCAAACGCCAGCAGCGCAGCCACGGCGGGCAGCAACCCGGCCACAAGCGCCAGCGGCCACAGCGCGAAGCCGGGTCTTCATGCCAGCCCGAGAAAGCGGTGCAGCCGGTGCAACTCGTCGTCGATCGCCGCACGAACGCCGGATCGCCGATGCGCGGGCCGACGAAGCCGACCTCGGGACGCATCACGCCGCCCTCGACCGACACGTTGGCCCAACCCACCACCCGCTCGCGCCACAGCAGCGGCAGCGCGTAGTGGCCGAGCTTGCGCTTCGGCGCCGGCGTGTAGGCCTCGAAGCGATAGGGCCAGCCCCAGAAGTGTTCGAAGCGGCGCCGGTCCCACACCACCGGGTCGAACGGCGCCAGCAGCCACACCCGGTCGTCGCCGGCGCGGTGTTCACCTGACGCCGGGTCTTCGCCGGCCGGCCAGTACCAATCCACGCCGTCGACTGCGCGCATGGGCGAGACGCTGCTTGGCGTGCACGAGCGCGCGCTTGCGATCTGCTGCCCATTGCGGCGCGGCGTGGCGCAGGCGGTTGACCAAGTCGGCCAGCGTGGCCGCAGGCAGCGGCGCGTAGGTGGCGACGACCACGTCGACCAGGGCGTCCATGCGCGCGCGGATCTGCGCGCGATCGCCGTGCTCAGGCCACGGCTCGCGCGCCGCGTACACGCGCGTGCCGCCGTCGCGCCGCGCCACGCGCAGCAGGCCGCGGTAGTGCATGCCGTCGAGCAGCTCGGTGCTGGCGTTGCTCGAGCCGCCGAACCAGTTGGTCACCTTGCCGTGGCTGAAATGCGCGTCGACCTCGCGCGGATGCACCGCGCCGCGTTCGCGCACGAATCGCAGCACCGCATCGGCCTTGGCCTGTCGCGCCTTCGACCAGCGCAGGCGCGCCTTGCGCGGATGCATCAGCGCGTGGTGCCCGGCGCCGAGAAAGCCGTAGTTGACGAAGAAGTCCTCCTCGATGCCGAGCGTCGGGTAGTGGCGCTCGAGGTCGCCGGCGAGGTAGCCGTCGACGCGATGGCGCAAGGTCAGGTCCTGCGCGCGCGCCGGCGCGCGCAACGGGTCGGCCTGCACGAAGCCCATGCGTTGCAGCGCCAGCGGCAGCGTGGTCGGGGCGAACAGGCTGCGCGCGATGGCGTAGCGGCGCAGTTGGTCCAGCGTCAGTGGCATGGCGCGATCTTGCCAAACCGCGCGATGCCCCGCGTGAACCATCGACGCAGCGGCCGCATCCGCACGCCACGCGCCGTCTAACGCAGTCATAACGCCGCGCTGTCTACAACCCCTTCCAAGCGGCCGCCCCGGTCGCAACGGAGGCGGAGCATGTGGAAGCTGATGACACGGTGGGCGTGGGTCTGTGGCGTGGTCGTGGGCCTGGGCGCCTGCGGCGGCGATGAACCTGACCCCGTCGCCGAGCCGCCCACGGCGGTCACCGCGGTGATCGGCCCGCAGGGCGGCACGGTCGATGGGCCCGATGGCGTGCAGGTCGTCATCCCGGCGGGCGCGTTGACGCAGCCGACCACGATCGGCATCGCCCGCAGTTCAGCCGGCGCGCCGACGCCGTTGCCGACGGAAAACCCGCCCGCTGGCGCGATCTACGAGTTCACGCCGCACGACCTGGTGTTCAACGCACCGGTGACGCTGCGCATGCCGGTGCCCGCCGACGCCATGGGCGCCGAAGTGTTCATGGCCAGCCCCGGCGAGGACTGGCAGGTCAACGGCGCGGTGGTGACGGCCGGCGTCGCGTCATGGCAGCGCAACAGCTTCTCGTGGGGAATGATCGGCCTGGCCTGCGCCCTTCCGGCGAACAACACCGACCCCTACCCCTGCACCTATCCCAGCGGCGGCGCGTCGGCGAGCGCCACGCCGGCCGCAGCCATCACCCGCATTGCGCACGGCGGAGCCGGCACTTTCACCGGCAACGCCGGCTCGTGGACCGTCAACCAGGCCGGCACGGTGAGCCTGACGATGCACCTACCGCGCCGCACCCGACTGCGGTGACAACGGCGTGCCGCTGAGCGGACGGGTCAAGCTGATTCGCTCGAATCCCAGCGGCGTCGCCGCCGCGTCGTGCAGACGGTGTTCGACGCCACGGTCTCGCTCACCGCGACGCCGGTGCCGCTGCCCGCCGGCACGTTTTCCGACGGCACCGGCGGCCCGGCCCTGCGCGGCGTCGGCAGCACGACGGTCGACGTGTCCGCCTACCTCACCGACGACGTCAACGTGTTCGGCTTCTCGTTCGCGTGCAACCGCCCGGGCAAGCCGGTGCAGCGCGGCGGCGACCTGCTCACGTTCATCGGCAAGATGCCGGCACCGGTGGGCCCGTTCACCATCGGCGGCACGGTCAGCGGCCTCACCGGCTCAGGCCTGGTGCTGCAGAACAACGGCGGCGATGACTTGAGCGTCGCGGCCAACGCAACGTCGTTCACCTTCGCATCGACGCTGGCCAACGGCACGCCCTACAGCGTCAGCGTGCGCACGCAACCGGCGGGCCAGACGTGCACCGTGCAAAACGGCAGCGGCACCGCCACCGCCAACGTCGCCGGCGTGGCCGTCGCCTGCACCAGCAACGGGGGGCCGACACCGCTGGTGGCCAGCGCGATGGCAGCGGGCTACGCCAACTCGCTGGTGGTCGCCAACGACGGCACCGTGTGGGCCTGGGGCTACCAGGTCGACCCGGTCACCGGCGGCTACAACGGCGCCGGCCCCTGGGCGACGCGGCCCGTGCAGGTGCAAGGCTTGAGCGACGTGAAGGCGGTGGCGTTGTCGGCCGAATCCAGCACCTTCTATGCGCTGCACGTCGACGGCACGGTGTCGGCGTGGGGTCTCAACGGCAGCGGTCAGCTCGGCGATCGCACGACGACGACGCGCGCGCTGCCGGTGAAGGTGCTGCAGAACGCGACCACGCCGATGGACGAGGTCTGCTCGATCGCCGCCGGTGCCCACATCCTGCTGATGGCACGCGAGAGCGGTTGCTCGCCGGGCCAGCGCGCGGTGGCATCCGGCCCGTGGATCGTGGGCCTGTTCAGCAACACCACGATCGGCGGCGACACCAGCGTGTCCGCGCCGATCAACGGCGCCCTCGCCAGGGCCGTGCCGGGTTCGCCGGCGGGCGAGCGCGTCAGCCGGATCAGCACGCCCGATGCCGCCAACAGCCCCGGCGCTGCGTTCTTCATGACCGCGCGCGGCGATCGTTACGTGTCGGGCCACAACGGCAGCAACCTGCTGGGTGCCGGTGTGTCGACCACGTTTGCCGGCGGCGCGGCAGGGCCGGTGGCGCCCGATGGCCTGTTCTGGTCGGGCACCAGCCAGGTCGAGCTGGGACGTGACTTCGCGGTCGCACTCGACGAGACCGGTACCCTGGTCGCCGATCGGCAGGAACCTGGAAGGACAACTGGGCAACGGCAGCACCACGTCCAGCAGTGCGCCGGCGCCGGTGTCGGTGCTGGGCGATGTCACCGACTTCAGCGTCGGCCAGACCAGCGCGGCCGCCATCACCAATAGCCAGCTCTGGGCATGGGGTTGGAACGGCAGCGGCGCGGTCAGCACGCCAACCCGCGTGGGCAGCGGAACCGGTTTCACGAAGGTCTCGGTCGGCGACATCCACTCGCTGGCCATCGGCCCGGGCGGCGAGATCTACTCGTGGGGCGATTCGTCGTTCGGCGCGCTCGGCCGCAGCGGTGCGGCCGGCGTCCCCGCCGTCGTGCTGCGGCCTTGACAGGGCTCGAGAACCTCGGCGGCAGCGCCAACGCGCCGCCGCTGAGGCCGCAGGCCTGCGCACTGCCATTGGATAGCATCGCGCTGCCGCGTTGCCCGCGCTTCGACCCACCCTTGCACCTCCAACTTGCTCATCACGCCTGCGTGCAGACCGCAGGCACCACGGTGGCCCTCGCGCCGCGCGATGCCGCCCTGCTGGCCTGGCTGGCGCTCGAGGGGCCGACGGCGCGGCTGCGGCTGGCGAGCCTGTTGTGGCCCGACAGCGACCCCGAGGCCGCGCGCAACGCGTTGCGCCAGCGCCTGTTCCAGCTGAAGAAGCAACTCGGCGTGGAGTTGGTGAGCGGCCAGGTGATCCTGGCGCTGGCCGACGGCGTGCACCACGACCTCGAGGATTCCGACAGCGTGCTCGGCGGCGCGGCGCATGCGCACAGCCCCGAGTTCGACGCCTGGCTGGCGCAGCAGCGCGAGCGCCGCACCGCGCGCACGCGGGCCACGTTGGTCGAGCTGGCCGACATGGCCGAGCGCTCGCACGACCATGCCGATGCGTCGAGCCACGCGCAGGAACTGCTGGCGCTCGAGCCGTTTTCCGAAGCGGCCCACCGGCGGGTGATGCGGTTGCACTATCTGCGCGGCGATCGTGCGGCGGCGCTGCTGGCCTTCGACCGTTGCGAGCAGGTGCTCAAGAACGATGTGGGCGCCAGGCCGTCGGCCGACACGTTCGCCTTGCTGGCCACGATCGAACAATCGGCCGCGTCGCCTGGCAAGGGGGTCGGCCTGGTCCCGGGCAGCGCACGCCCGGTGCCGGCGTCGGTGCAACGGCCGCCGCGGCTGATTGGGCGCGAAGCTGCCTGGAGCGCGCTGCACGAGGCTTGGAACCTCAACCGTTGCGCGGTGATCACCGGCGAAGCGGGCATGGGCAAGAGCCGGCTGGCCACCGATTTCGCGCGCGCGCGCGGCGCGGCTCTGACCGTCAGCGCGCGCCCCGGAGATGAACGGGTCGTCTACGCGTCGTTCTCGCGCTTGCTGCGAGAGTTACCCGGCGCGACGCTGCATGCGTTGGAGGCCCCGCTGCGCAAGGAGCTGGCCCGCTTGCTGCCGGAGCTGGGCGCGCGTCTAACGCTGCCCTAACGCCCGCTCGCCTACCGTGGCGGCACCACTTCGTGGAGAGGATCGCTGCCATGAATCGCCCCGCGCCGGTATTTGGACTCGCTTTCGCGAGCGGTCTGTCCGCGGCAGGGGTGCACCAATGAGTCCCGGTGCGATCACCCCGATTCGCGACGACGCACCGGCCGATGTCATCGCCGGACTGAGTCTGCCGTCGTTCATGGTCGTTGCATCGGCGCTGACCCTGACGATGACGGTGCTGGCCGGACAGAGCCAGCCGGACGCCGCTGCTGCCACCCCCGCGGCCACCCGAGCCCCGCCCGCCACGGTCGTGCGGGCGCCCGAGCGGCAGCGCACGACGAACGCGGTCTCGCTGCCAGCGCACGGGTCGTCGGCGCCGCGACCGGCGCGCTGACGCGCCGCGGCGTCACCGAGGTGGGTGGGCCATGCTGGCGACGGGCACGCTAAGCTCGACGACGATGACGACATCGACCGCACGCGGCGCGCCGTTGTGGCAATTGCATCTGGCCGCGGCGCCGGCGCTGGCGCGCGACGGCGTGCGCTGGCCGCTGGGGCAGCGCGACGCTGCGTTGCTGGCCTGGCTGGCCATCGAGGGCCCCACGCCGCGTGCGCGCCTGGCCGAGTTGCTGTGGCCCGACAAGGACGGCGAGGCGGCGCGCAACTCGCTGCGCCAGCGCCTGTTCCAGTTGCGCAAGGGGATCGGAGTCGATCTCGTTGCCGGCTCGGCGACCCTGGCGTTGGCCGATGGGCTGGGCCACGATCTCGAAGACTCCGACAGCGTGCTCGCCGGCAGCGAGGTCGACATCGGTGGCGAGTTCGCGGCCTGGCTGGCGCAGCAGCGCGAACGGCGCCGCGCGCGCACGCGAACCGCGCTCGCCGAACTCGCGCAGATGGCGGAGGACGCACGCGACTACGCCGATGCGCTGTCCCATGCGCGCGAGCTGCTTGCGCTCGAGGCGCTGTCGGAGGAGGCGCATCGGCGCGTGATGCGATTGCACTACCTCGCCGGCGACCGCGCGGCGGCGCTGCTGGCCTTCGATCGCTGCGAACGGGTGCTGAAGGACGAGGTCGGCGCCAGGCCCTCTGTGCAGACGCTCGAGTTGCTGGCCACCGTCGAGGGCTCGGGCCAGGGCACCGAGCTTGCGGTGACGGGCCGGTCGGTGCCGGCCGGCATGTTGCGCCCGCCGCGACTGGTCGGCCGCAGCGCCGAACTGCGCAGCGCGCGCGGCGCCTGGCAGCAGGGCCGCGTGTTCTGCCTCGAAGGCGAGGCCGGCATGGGCAAGAGCCGCCTGCTGCAGGAGATCGCCGCACTGCACGCCGACGTCGTGGACATGCGGGCGCGGCCGGGCGACGCCGTGGTGCCGTACGCGACGCTGGTGCGCCTGTTGCGCGCGCTGCAGGCGCGCATGCCGCAGGCCTTGGCGGTGCGGTTGCGCCAGCGGCTGGCGCCGCTGTTGCCGGAATTCGGAGCGTCGTCGCCGGCCGGCGCTGCGGCCGCGGCGCATGAACGAGGGGCGCTCGACGCCGCGGTGGGCGAACTGTTGGCGATCGCGGGCACGGCGGGCGTCGGCGCGGTGATCGTCGACGACCTGCACTTCGCCGACGACGCGAGCCTCGACATGCTGCTGTCGCTGGCGCGTGGCGGCCACGTGATGAACTGGGGCTTCGCGCGCCGCCCGGCCGAGGGCTCGCCGGCGCTGTCCGCGCTGTGCGACGCGCTGCTCGAAGAGCAGCGTTTCGAGCCGGTGCGGCTGCTGCCGCTGACGCGCGACCAGCTGGCCGAGCTGCTCGGCTCGCTCGGCCTGGCGCAGGCGCAGGTGGGCGAGCTCGCAGCCAGCCTGCACCAGCACTCGGGCGGCAACCCGCTGTTCGCCCTCGAGACTCTGCGTCAGGCGTGGCTCGACGGCGGGGTGCCCGGGGGCCGGCTGCCGCGCCCGGTGAGCGTGACGCGGCTCATCGAGCGCCGCGTGATGCGCCTGACGCCGGCGGCCATCCGCCTGGCTCGCTGCGCGGCGGTGGCCGGGGTCGACTTCTCGATTGCGCTGGCCTCGGTGGTGCTGGCGGTGCCGGTGATCGACCTCGCCGACGCCTGGACCGAACTCGAGCAGGCCCAGGTGTTCGCCGACGGCGCCTTCGCGCACGACCTGATCCACGAAGCCGTTCGCGCCAGCCTGCCCGAGCAGATCGCGCGCCACCTGCATGCCGAGGTGGCCAGCCATCTCGAGCAGCACGGCCGTGCGCCGGCCTCGATCGCCACGCATTGGCTGGCCGCCGGCGCGCCGGTGCGTGCGCTGCCGTTCCTGCAGGCCGCCGGCGAGGCCGCGGCGCGGCAGCGGCGCTTCGCCGAGGCCGCCGCGAGCTTCGAGCGCGAGGCCCGCCTGCGGCTCGAACACGGCGATGCACCGGGAGCGTTCGATGCCGCGCTGCGCATGCGCGAGGCGCTGTTCGAACTCGATCTGGCCAGCCGCACCGATGCGGCGCTCGATCTGCTCGAGCTGGCGGCGAGCACGCCGCAGCAGCGTGCCCGCGCGATGGCCGAGCGGGCGATCGTGTGCGTGCACCGCGGTGCGATGGCCGACGCCGAGGTCGCGGTGCAGGCCGGTCTCGACGCGCTGGGCGACCTCGACGAGCCGATGCTGCGTGCGCTGCTGCGCGAGCATCTGGCCGGCGTGCGCCTGTGGCAGCAGCGACCGCTCGAAGCGCATGCGCTGCTGCAGTCGATCGAAAGCGACGTGCAGGCCAGCGGCGACAACGCGCGCCAGATCGAGTTTGCGCAGGCCTACGCGATGGTGCTCGAGCACATCGAACGGCCGCTCGAGGCGGCGCAGTGGAACCGGCGCGCCGCCGACATGTCGCTGGCCGCCGGCACGTTGCCCAGCGCCGCGCAGATCCTGCTCAATCTCGCGCTCGGCTGGCGCGACAGCGGCCGCCTCGATCGCGCGCTGGCCGCGCTCGAAGAGGCCCGCACGCTGCTCGCCGGGCTGCCGGAAAGCGAGATCCCGTACTCGAGTCTGGACATCAACTTCGCCATCGTGCTGCGCGACTTCGGTCGCTACGGGGAGGCGCTGCAGTGGTTCGAGCGTGCGATCGAACGGGCGCGCATCCACACGCCCGGCTGGGTGCCCAACTTCCTGTGCCATCGCATCCATGCCTGGATCGATCTGGGCCAGTTCGATCGGGCCCTGCGGGATCTCGACGATGCGGCCGGCCACGACGCGCCGCCACTGACGCAGGTGCGGCGCGATCTGGTTTTCGCACGCCTGCAGCGCATGCTCGGGAAAGACAGCGCGCCGGCGTTCGAGAGCGCCGCCGCGCACTTGTCTGCAGGAGCGCGCGCGCTGGCGCACCACCGCTTCAGGCTGGCGCGCTGCACCGTGCTGGCGCCGGCCGATGCCCTGGCCGACGCGGGTGACGTGCTCGACGCGGCAGTGGCCGCGCAGCGGGTGGGCATCGCCTTCGCGGCCCGCACGCGGCTGTGCCAGGCCGCGCTCGCGCTCGGCCACGGCGCCGAGGCCGCGCGCCACGCGCGCCACCTGGCCGCGCTGGCCGACCACGAAGGCTGCGACGAGATGTACCGCGGCGAAGTCTGGCTCGCCGCGCACCGGGCGCTGGCGCCGGTGGACGCCCGCGCAGGCAGCAGCGGTGCTCGAGCGTGCTCTCGCGTGGCTCGGCCAGACATCGCGCGAGCAGGTTCCGGCGGCCATGCGCGACGGCTTCATGGACCGCAATCCGGTCAATCGCGAACTGCGGGCGCTGGCGGCCCGCTTGCGCGCGCCCTGACCGCCCGGTCCCGACGATCCCGCTCGCGTGCCGCTCGCGATGGCCGCTCGCGACGATGCCGGACAATGGGCCGGATGACCGCGGCCATCCCTCGTCTGACACCCGAGCTGCTGCGCGAACGGCTGGCGACATTCGGCGTGCAGGCCATCGAGCCGGCGGGTCGCCGCCGTGCGGCAGTGGTCGTGGCGGTCACCGAGGCGGGCTTCGGTGCCGACGTGCAGGGCACACCCAGCCACGTGCAGTGGAGCGATGCCACCGCACTGCTGCTGACCCGCCGCGCTGCGGGCTTGAGCAGCCACGCCGGCCAGTGGGCGATGCCGGGCGGTCGCATCGACGACGGCGAGACGCCGGAGCAGGCGGCGCTGCGCGAGCTGCTCGAGGAGGTGGGCCTCGCGCTGCCGAGCGGGGCGGTGCACGGCCGGCTCGACGACTACGCCACACGGTCGGGCTATGTGATCACGCCGGTGGTGGTGTGGGCCGGTGCCGCACGCGAGCTGACGCCCAACGCCGCCGAAGTGGCGAGCATCCACCGCATTCCCGCCAGCGAGATGCTGCGCGACGACGCGCCGCTGCTCAACCACGTGAGAGGTGCCGAGCACCCGGTGCTGCGCATGCCGGTGGGCGAGCGCTGGATCGCGGCGCCGACCGCGGCGTTCATCTACCAGTTTCGCGAGTGGTGCCTGCTCGGGCGGCCGACGCGGGTGGCGCACTTCGACCAGCCGGTGTTCGCATGGAAGTGAGCCCGGCGTTGCGCGGCCTCACCGTGCTCGAGCGCGGCTGGCTGTCGTCGAACAACATCGTCATCCACGGCGCCGTGGGCGAGCCTGGCGCGGTGCTGGTCGACAGCGGGCACGTGGTGCATGCCGAGCAGACGGTGGCGCTGCTGCGGCGCGCGCTGCGCGGCGAGCCGCTCGCCCGCATCGTCAACACACACCTGCACTCCGACCACTGCGGCGGCAACGCGGCGCTGCAGCGCGCGTTCGGCGCGCCGATCATCGTGCCGCCGGGCAATGCCGACGCGGTGGCGTCATGGGACACCGAGCGCCTGACCCACGCCACCACCGGCCAGCGCAGCGAACGTTTCACGCACGCCGGCACGCTGGCGCCCGGAGCGATCGTTCGTCGCCGGCGGCCGCCGCTGGGACGCGCTGGCCGCACCCGGCCACGACCCGTTTTCGCTGATGTTGTTCGACGCGCAGCACGGCGTGCTGATCTCGGCCGATGCGCTGTGGCAGGACGGCTTCGGCGTGGTGTTTCCCGAGATCGACGGCGAGCCGGGGTTCGACGACATCGGTGCGGTGCTCGATGCGATCGAGCGGCTGCCGGTGCGGGTGGTGATCCCCGGCCACGGCGCGCCGTTCACCGACGTGCCGGCCGCGCTGGCGCGTTCGCGTTCGCGGCTGGCCAGCTTCAAGAGCGCTCCTGAGCGTCATGCGCGGCATGCGGTGAAGGTGATGATCAAGTACCACGTGATGGAGGAGCGCCGCATCGCCCACGACGAGCTGCTGCGATGGGCGGCGGCGACGCCGTTTCTGCAGGCCGCCTGGCGCCGCTTCGGCCAGGCGGGCGGCGATCCGCCGGCGGCGTGGAGTGCGCGCTTCGTCGATGATCTGGTGGCCGCAGGCGTGCTGGCGCGCGACGGTGCGTTCGTGCTCGACCGCTGAAGCGAGCGCGGCGCGGCAAGCTCAGGACACGCCGCGCACCTTCGCGGTGGCTTGCAGCATCTCGTACACGTCGTGCGTCATCACCGCCAGGAACGCGGCCAGCAGGATGTAGTAGAAGCCGTACTCCCACTTGATGCGTGCGCTCACCGCGTAGTAGGTCTGCGCCTCGGGGCTGTCCTTGCGGTAGCGGATGGCCTTCCACACCTGCGGTGCCGCGAGGATCGCCACCAGCACCAGCATCGGACTGGGGCGCCAGACGAACAGCGCGATCAGGATCGGCACGCCGAGCAGCCAGATGCGCGGGCTCAACACCGCGGTGATGCGCCCGCCGTCGAACGGCGACAGCGGAATCAGGTTGAACAGGTTGAGAAAGAAGCCCGCGTACGCCACCGCCAGCAGCCAGTCGGTGTCGTAGCTGCGCGCGATGAAGTAGCACGCCAGCGCGCCGACGCTGCCCAGCAGCGGGCCGCCGAGGCCTACGAAGGCCTCGGTCTCGGCGTCGTGCGGCAGTTGCTTGAGCTCGATCCACGCGCCGACGAACGGAATGAACGTGGGCGCGCCGACGTCGAGGCCGCGCTGGCGCGCCGCGATGTAGTGGCCCATCTCGTGCACGAACAGCAGCACGATGAAGCCCGCTGCGTAACGCCATCCGAACACGAACGCGTAGACGATCAGCGACAGCAGCATCGAGCCGCCGGTGAGCGCGACCTTGCCGAGCTTGGCGCCCGACAGCAGCAGCAACAGCAGCTTGGTCACGCGGTCGCTGCAGGCTCAGGATGCCGGCCGCTGCGCCGTGATCACCGCGTTCATCCACTCGGCCGATCGGGTGGCGGCGCCGAAGCTGAACAGGTGCACGCCGATCACGTTGCAGTCGTCGTGGCGCAGCCGGTACTGCGCCACCGCGCTCAGTTGCTCGCGGGGGTCGGTGTGCATGAAAAGCTTCACCGCGTCCCAACCCTGCCCGCTCAGCGCGCGCAACGAGGTGCTGACGCCGCAGCGCTGCGCGAACTTCAGCAGCGCCCCCGGGCTGGTGGGGCCGGCCATGCCCACCATCACCGGCAGCTCCGGCCAGCGCCGCGCCAGATCGTCGCAATACTCGACGATGCGCGCCGGCGCGAACGAGAACTGCGTGACCACCGAGACGCCGAGGCCTTGCTGATGCGCCAGACGGACCTTGTCGTCGAAACCGCGTTCGAGCACGTCTTGCGCGATCCGCGGGTGGCCGTCGGGGTAGCCGGGCAGCGCCAGTTCGCGCACGCCGTGCTCGCTCAACACACCGTCGCGCAGCACCGCCATCGCGTCGGCGTAGTCGCCCACCGGTTGCGCATCGTCGCCGCCGATCAACAGCACCTTGCACACGCCGGCGCTCGCCACGGCCTGCTGCAGGAATGCCGCCACCTCGGCGCGCGAGCGACTGCGCCGCGCCGCCAGGTGCGGCACCGGCTGCAGCCCGGCCGCGTGCACCGCCACCAGCGTGGGCAGTGCAGCGTCGAGTGCGCGCCCCGGCAGGTGGTTGACGTACACCGGCGTGCCGGCGGGCAGCAGTGCCGCCAGCCGGGCCACGTCGGCCATGTGGCCAGGGCTCATCTCCAGCGAGCCACCGGTCACCAGCTCGGCGGCACAGGCCGCCACGCGGTCGGTCGAGAACGATGCGGCGGCCATGGTCAGTGTCGCTTGGCCGACACCACGTACGACTCGTCGTAGAACCACAGCCCCTCGTGACGCTGCAGCACGCGGGCGGTGGCGTCGAGGTAGCGGCGGTCGCCCACCACCTGCGCGAGCCGTTCGTCCTCGATCTGCGCCACGTAGACCGCGGCGTTCCAGGCCGCGAACAGCGTCGAGGTGCCGATGCTGGCGCCCGACAGCTCGTTGGGCAGCGTGTGCATGTCGTAGCGGAAGATCGCGCGCGAATCGGGGTAGTCGGCCAGGTGGTAGCGGCGCGCGTCCTTGCCGAGCTCGCCGCGCACGGCGCGCAGCAGGTCGTGCCGCGTGGTGGTGAACGGGTTCTCGTCGGGCCACACCTCGCGGATGACCTCCAGGCCCGGATCGTTGCCGTGCGAGTGCACACCGAGCAGCCGCCCGCCGGCGCCGAGGGCGCGCACCAGCGGCGCCACCACGCGTGCCGCCTTGAACTCCACCGGCACGCGCGCGCGATACGGCTGCGACGCGATCACCAGGTCGTAGTCGGCCCGTGCCTTGGCCTGCTGCGGGATGATGTCGTGCAGCAGAAAGCGCATGTCGTCGCGGTACAGCACCAGCACCACCGGATGGTCGTAGATCGGGTTGCCGGTCTTCGGGCTGTGGCGCGCCTGCCAGTGCTGCGCCAGGAAGGGCTCGAGCCCGTGGATCTGCTCGCTGAACTCGTGCGCGGTGGCGCCGGTCATCGCCAGCTCGTGCCACACCAGCGAGGTGGCTGCCGACAGCGACTTCGGCGCCAGCCACGGCGCCTCGGTGTAGTACAGGTTGGTGACGATCAGCACCGTGGCCGGGTGCTCGAAGAAGCGATCGGCCATCTTGTCGAGCGACATGCGCACGTCTTCGAGGCTGATCTCCTTGCCCACCAGGTAGAACGGCATGTTGGGCAGCCGCCGGTGCATCTCGCGCATCACGCGCGTCAGCACCGTGCCGTCACCCATGCCGGCGTCGAACAGGCGCACCGCGGGTGGTTGCGGGTGGATGTGCGCCAGCTCCAGGCCGACGCGCCGCGCGATGGTCTCCTTCTCGCTGCAGGTGGTGACGAACAGCAGGTACTTCTGGCGGTTGTCGAAGAAGCGGAAGTTCTTGGCCTGCGAGCCGTCACCGGGCTCGCTTCGCACTCGCCCCGGCGGCCTCGACGGCGCTGGTGGTCTCCATGGCCTGCCTCCGTGCTGTGGGCAACGCTGCTGCGCACGATACACGGTGGGGGCGTTGCGTGCCGCGTGCCTCGCGGCCCACTGAGCACAAACCCGGACGGCCGGCCGCAGTGCAGGCCCGAATAATGGGCTTGCATGAGTGGTGACGTCATCCTCGAGACCCGCGGCCTGGTCAAGGAGTTCAAAGGCTTTATCGCCGTCGACGGTGTCGACCTGCAGGTGCGGCGCGGCCAGATCCATGCGCTGATCGGCCCCAACGGCGCCGGCAAGACCACCTGCTTCAACCTGTTGACGAAGTTCCTCGCGCCGACGCGCGGCACGATGCTGTTCGAGGGCCATGACATCACGCACGAGAAGCCGGCGCAGGTGGCGCGCCGCGGCATGATCCGCTCGTTCCAGATCTCGGCGACGTTCCCGCACCTGACGGTGCTGCAGAACGTGCGCGTCGCGCTGCAGCGCGAGATGGGCACGTCGTTCCACTTCTGGAAGTCCGAGCGCACGCTGGAGCAGCTGCACGATCGTGCGCTCGAGCTGCTCGAAACCGTCGGCCTGCGCGAGCTGGCCGATCAGGTGACGGTGGAGCTGCCGTACGGCCGCAAGCGCGCGCTCGAGATCGCCACCACCCTGGCGATGAACCCCAAGATGATGCTGCTCGACGAGCCCACGCAGGGCATGGGCCACGAGGACGTGCAGCGCGTCACGCAGCTGATCAAGAAGGTCTCGGCCAACCGCACGGTGCTGATGGTCGAGCACAACATGAACGTCGTCGCGACGATCGCCGACACCATCACCGTGCTGGCGCGCGGTGCGGTCATCGCCGAGGGGCCGTACGCGCAGGTCTCGAAGGATCCGCAGGTGCTGCAGGCCTACATGGGCAGCGAGGACGTCGAACTGCAGGGTGCCCATGGCTGAGCGCGAACTGCTGCGGCTGACCGACGTGCACGCCTTCTACGGCGAGTCGCACATCCTGCACGGCATCGACCTCACGGTGAACCGCGGCGAGGTGGTGACGCTGCTCGGCCGCAACGGCGCCGGGCGCACGACGACGCTGAAGGCCATCCTCGGGTTGGTCGGCCGCCGCAGCGGGTCGATCGTCATCGACGGCACCGAATCGGTGAACCTCGCGCCGCACCGCATCGCCCACCTCGGCATCGGCTACTGCCCCGAGGAGCGCGGCATCTTCACCAGCCTGACCTGCGAGGAGAACCTGATGCTGCCGCCGCCGGTGGCCGCCGGCGGCATGAGCGTCGACGAGATCTACACGATGTTCCCGCACCTGAAGGAGCGTCGCGCCAGCCCCGGCGGGCGCCTGTCGGGCGGCGAACAACAGATGCTGTCGGTGGCGCGCATCCTGCGCACCGGCGCCAAGCTGCTGCTGCTCGACGAGATCTCCGAAGGCCTGGCGCCGGTGATCGTGCAGGCGCTCGGCCGCGCCATCCGCACGATGCGCCAGAAAGGCATGACGATCGTGATGGTGGAGCAGAATTTCCGCTTCGCCGCGCCGCTGGCCGACCGCTTCTACGTCGTCGAGCATGGCCGCGTGATCGAGACGTTTGCCGCCGCCGAGCTGGAGTCGCGTCGCGGCATGCTGCACGAGGTGCTGGGCGTCTGAGCCCGCAGACAGTTTTCAACCTGAAGGAGATGAAGATGAAATCCAAGCTGTTGTCCGCGCTGGTGGCTGCCGCCTTCGCGATCGGCGCCGCCGGCGCGCAGGCGCAGATTTCCGACGGCGTGATCAAGATCGGCGTGATGAACGACATGTCGGGCCTGTACGCCGACATCACCGGCCCCGGCTCGGTGGTCGCCGCGCGCATGGCGATCGAGGACTTCGGCGCCGCGGCCAAGGGCATGAAGGTCGAGGTGCTCGGCGCCGACCACCAGAACAAGCCCGATGTCGGCTCGACCATCGCCCGCACCTGGTACGACGTCGACAAGGTCGATGTCATCGTCGACGTGCCGACCTCGTCGGTGGCGTTGGCGATCAACCAGCTCACGCGCGAGAAGGGCAAGGCCTTCCTGGTCTCCGGCGCCGCCACCGCCGACCTCACCGGCAAGGCCTGCAGCCCGAACACGATCCACTGGACCTACGACACCTGGATGCTGGCCAACGGCACCGGCAGCCGCGATCGTCAAGACCGGCGGCGACAGCTGGTTCTTCCTGACCGCCGACTACGCCTTCGGCCACGCGCTCGAGCGCGACACCGAGGCGGTGGTGCTCAAGGGCGGCGGCAAGGTGCTGGGCAAGGTGCGCCACCCGTTCCCGGGCACCGACTTCAGCTCGTTCCTGCTGCAGGCGCAGGCGTCGAAGGCCAAGGTCATCGGGCTGGCCAACGCCGGCGGCGACACCATCAACAGCATCAAGCAGGCGGCCGAGTTCGGCATCGTCAAGGGCGGGCAGAACCTCGCCGGCATGCTGGTGTTCATCACCGACGTGCACGGCCTGGGCCTGCGCCACCGCGCAGGGCCTGATCTTCACCGAGACCTTCTACTGGGACTTGAACGACCAGACGCGCGCGTGGACCAAGCGCTTCCAGGCCGCCAACAACAACAAGATCCCGACCATGGTGCATGCCGGCGTCTACTCGTCGGTGCTGCACTACCTGAAGGCGATCGAGGCGGCCAAGACCGACGACGGCGGCAAGATCATCGCGCAGATGAAGGCGATGCCGACCGACGACACGCTGTTCGGCAAGGGCTCGATCCGCGCCGACGGCCGCAAGCTGCACCCGGCCTACCTGGTGGAGGTGAAGAAGCCGGCGGAGTCGAAGGCGCCGTTCGACTACTACAAGGTGCGCACCACGATCCCGGCCGATCAAGCGTTCAGGCCACTCAACGCGGGCGACTGCCCGCTGGTGAAGTGAGCACGCGTGCAGGCCTGGTGTTCAGAGGGCCGCGCAGCGGCCCGGCGCAACCCCCTGACTGCGAACCCCCGCCTGGCGGGGGGCAGGGGGTGCCCACTGCAAAGAACGCAGGTCAGCGCAGTGACCGAGATGTTTCGGCGTTCCGACGCAGGCCCTGTTCGGGCAGCTGTTGATCGGCCTGATCAACGGCTCGTTCTATGCCTTGCTGTCGCTCGGCCTGGCGGTCATCTTCGGGCTGCTGAACATCATCAACTTCACGCACGGCGCGCAGTACATGATGGGCGCCTTCGTCGCCTACCTGCTGCTCAACAAGGCCGGCGTCGGCTACTGGTGGGCGCTGCTGATCACGCCGGTCGTCGTCGGCGCCACCGGCATCGTGATCGAGCGGCTGATGCTGTCGCGCCTGTACAAGCTCGACCACCTCTACGGGCTGCTGCTGACCTTCGGCCTGGCGCTGATCATCCAGGGGCTGTTTCGCAACGAGTACGGCTCGTCGGGGCAGCCCTATGCGATCCCGCCGCAGCTGGCCGGCGGGCAGAACCTGGGCTTCATGTTCCTGCCCAACTACCGCGCCTGGATCGTCGGCGCGTCGCTGGTGGTGTGCCTGTCGACCTGGTTCGTGATCGAGCGCACCAAGCTCGGCGCCTACCTGCGTGCCGCCACCGAGAACCCGGTGCTGGTGCAGGCCTTCGGCGTCAACGTGCCGCGCATGGTGACGCTGACCTACGGCTTTGGCGTCGCGCTGGCGGCGCTGGCCGGCGTGATGGCCGCGCCGATCTACCAGGTGAGCCCGCAGATGGGTGCCGACCTGATCATCGTCGTGTTCGCGGTGGTGGTGATCGGCGGCATGGGCTCGATCATGGGTGCCATCGTCACCGGCTTCGGGCTCGGGCTGATCGAGGGCCTGACCAAGGTCTTCTACCCCGAGGCGTCGAACACCGTGATCTTCATCATCATGGCCATCGTGCTGCTGGTACGGCCGGCGGGCCTGTTCGGCACGCAGAAATAGCCGATGAGCGCCGTCCCTGCACCCACCAGCACCGCCGTCTCGCGCGCCAACGGCGACGAGCAGCGCACGCACTACATCGCCTTCGCGGTGATGGCGGTCTTCCTCCTCGTCGCACCGAGCTTCATCTACCCGGTGTTCATGATGAAGGTGATGTGCTTCGCGCTGTTCGCCTGCGCCTTCAACCTGTTGATCGGTTTCGGCGGCCTGCTCTCCTTCGGCCACGCGATGTTCCTCGGCTCGGCCGGCTACGCGTCGGCGCACGCGGCCAAGGTGTGGGGGTTGACCCCGGAGCTGGCGATCCTCTTCGGCACGCTGTGCGCGGCGCTGCTCGGCTGGCTGACCGGCTGGCTGGCGATCCGCCGCCAGGGCATCTACTTCGCGATGATCACGCTGGCGCTGGCGCAGATGGTGTACTTCTTCTGCCTGCAAGCCAAGTTCACCGGTGGCGAAGACGGCATCCAGGCGGTGCCGCGCGGGCGACTGTTCGGCCTCATCGACCTATCGCAGCCGCTGGCGATGTACGCGCTGGTGCTGGTGATCTTTCTGGCCGGCTTCGCGCTCGTCTATCGCGTGATCCACTCGCCGTTCGGCCAGGTGCTGAAGGCGATCCGCGAGAACGAGAGCCGTGCCATCTCGCTCGGCTACGACACCGACCGCTTCAAGCACGTGGCCTACGTGTTGTCGGCCACGCTGGCCGGCCTGGCCGGTGCGACGAAGGCGCTGGTCTTCCAGCTCGCCTCGCTGACCGACGTGCACTGGTCGATGTCGGGCGAGGTGGTGCTGATGACGCTGCTGGGCGGCCTCGGCACGGTCTTCGGCCCGGTGATCGGTGCCGCGGTGATCGTCACGATGCAGAACTACCTGGCGCAGCTCGGCGCCTGGGTCACGGTCGTGCAGGGCGTGATCTTCGTGATCTGCGTGCTGGCGTTCCGACGCGGGATCGTGGGTGAGATTGGGCGCTGGTTGAAGAGGTCGTTGTAGCGGCCGGCTGTCGTGATCAAATCGCGCCCGCCCGGCGGGAGACGCGGGAGGACGTTGAGTTCATGCAGGCCGCAGAGTTCGTTCGCAAGTGGGCTGCCGGCACGGCTGCCAACGAATTGAACGAGCGCGCCGGCGCGCAGTCGCACTTCATCGACCTGTGCCGCGTGCTGGAGGTGCCCGAACCCGGTGACCCGGACCAGTATTGCTTCGAGCGCGGCCTCACCAAGACCGGCAGCGCGGCCGGCCGCACCGATGGCTTTGCCGATGTCTGGCTGCGGGGCCACTTCGCCTGGGAGTACAAGGCGCCCGGCAAGAGCCTGGATGGCGCGCTCAAGCAGTTGATGATGTATGCGCTGCCGCTGGAGAACCCGCCGCTGCTGGTGGTGAGCGATCGCCAGCGCATCGAGGTGCACACGCACTTCACCGGCACGCCGAGCGAGCGGCATCTGTTCGCGCTGGAAGAGGTCACCCGGCCCGATGTGCAGCAGCGGCTGCGCGCGCTGTGGCAGGACCCGGACACCTACAAGCCGAAGCGCACCAACCGCGACATCACCGAGGAGGCCGCGAGCACCTTCGCCGCCACGGCAGAGCGGCTGCGCTCCGCGGGCGTGGCGCCGGCGGTCGCGAGCCACTTCCTGACGCAGTGCCTGTTCTGCTTCTTCGCCGAGGACGTGGGGCTGTTGCCGGCGCGTCTGTTCGAGCGGCTGGTCGGGGCGTCGATCGATGCCCGGCAGATGCGCGCGCAACTGACCAAGCTGCTGGAGTCGATGCGCGACGGTGGGTTGTTCGGCGTGGACGCTGTGCCCTGGTTCAACGGCGGCTTGTTCCAAACGATCGAGGTGCCGGAGCTGTCGGCGACGGACGTGGCTGCGCTCAAGACGGCCAGCGCGATGAACTGGAGTGCCATCGACCCCAGCATCTTCGGCACGCTGTTCGAGCGTGGCCTCGACCCGAGCAAACGCAGCCAGCTCGGCGCGCACTACACCGACCCGGAGACCATCCTGCGGCTCGTGGAGCCGGTGGTGCAGCGGCCTTTGCTCGCGCAGTGGAAGGAGCGCAAGTCGAAGATCGAGAAGGTGCTGGGCAAGAGCAAGAGGTACACCGACAAGGCTTGGCGCGATGCGCAGGCCGAGTTCGTGGGCTTTCTGGAGCGGTTGCGCAACTATCGCGTGCTCGACCCGGCGTGCGGCAGCGGCAACTTTCTGTATTTGGCGCTCAAGTGCGTGAAGGACATCGAGCACCAGGTCAACCTCGAAGCCGAGGAACTGGGTCTGAACCGCCAGCACGACGTGACCGGGCCGCACAACGTGCTGGGCATCGAGCTGAACGAATACGCCGCCGAGCTGGCGCGCGTGACGGTGTGGATCGGCGAGTTGCAGTGGCGGATTCAGCAAGGGTATGCGTTCAAGACTCGGCCGGTGCTGGAGCCGCTCGATCACATCGAGTGCCGCGATGCGGTGTTGAACGCCGACGGCGCCGAGGCGAGCTGGCCGAAGGCGGACGCGGTGGTGGGGAATCCGCCGTTCGTGGGCGACAAGAAGATGCGCGCGGAGCTCGGAGATGCGTACACCAATACGCTTCGAGCGGCCTATAGGGGGCGAGTGGCAGGCGGGGCGGACTTGGTGTGCTATTGGTTCGAGAAGGCAAGAGGGCAGATCGAGCGAGGGGCACTTCGGCGGGCGGGATTGGTTAGCAGCAACATGCTGCCTGCAGGAACGCTACATCAGGCGGTGCTTGCTCGAGCCGCGGAAGTTGCCCCGATCTTCGAGGCTTGGCGGGATCTGCCTTGGGTAAACAATGGTGCTGCCGTGCGTGTAGCGCTGACGGCTCTCGCCAGTGAGCCGGAACCGTGCCGCCTGGATGGCAACGCTGTTCAAGCAATAGGTCCCGATTTGCAGGCCCGCAATTCAGCCGAGCTAGCTGGCAGCCACCCTCCTGCGCCGCTTGCCGCTTTTCGACAACCGCGGGACCGCGCTTCAAGGGATTACGAAGGGTGGCGTTTTCGAGATAGGCGGTTCACTTGCGCGCGCTTGGCTACGTATGCCAAACCCGCATGGCCGTACCAACGCAGATGTCCTCAAACCTTGGCGGAACGGAGAGGCGGTCACGAAACGCGATCCTGATATGTGGATCATCGATTTCTACGGTAAGACGTCTGGCGAGGCCGCACTTTACGAAGCGCCGTTCGCTCATGTTGTCGAGGTAGTAAAGCCGAAGCGAGATCGAAACAATGAGCCGGCAACACGGCGGAATTGGTGGCTCTTCAAGCGCAGTGGTGCCGATATGCGCTCCCGTGTCGGTCACCTTGCGCGAGCTATCGGCGCGCCAGAGACTCCAACGCACACAGTATTTGGGTGGCTGCCGCGTGGGGTCATTGCTGACAAGAATTTGGTGGTCGTCGCGCGCGCAGATGACACCTCTATGGGGTTGGTCTCCGCAAGGCCCCATCTCGTCTGGGTGAAACGGTTCGGCGGTCGATATGGCGATCATCCAACTGCGAGGCGCTACAACAGTACACGCACGTTCGAGCCTTTCCCCTTTCCCGCCGGCCTCACTCCCGCCGACACCGCTGGTCAGCGGACCCAAGCGCTGCTCGACGGAGCACTGATCCCCGCCGACCTGCCGCCGGCCGTGCATCCTCGGGCCGAGGCTATCGCCCGCGCCGCCAAGCGCCTCGTCGATCTGCGCGATGCATGGCTCAACCCACCTGAGTGGACCGAGCGTGTGCCCGAGGTCGTGCCGCTCGGCATGGCCACCTCGCCGTACCCGGATCGCATCGTGGCCAAGCCGGGCTTCGAGAAGGACCTCGCCAAGCGGACACTGACGAATCTCTACAACCAGCGGCCGGCATGGCTCGTGCACGCGCACGAGGCACTCGATGCCGCGGTGGCGGCGGCCTACGGCTGGACCGACTACACGCCCGCGATGGCCGACGACGAGATCCTGCGACGGTTGTTGGCGTTGAATCTGCAGCGTGCTGCCAGCCAGTGAAGTGCAAGCGCGCCGCGCGATGCCGACAATCTCCACATGCCGCCGCCCCTCGCACAACCGCTGATCGATCATCGCGACGATATCGCGAGGCTGTGCCGTGCCTACGGGCTTGAGCGGCTGGAGGTCTTTGGTTCGGCTGCTGACGGGCGATTCGATCCGGCGCGCAGCGACTTCGACTTCATCGTGCGGCTCGCGCCGCGACCCAACGAGTCGCTGGCGCGTCGCTATCTGGGGTTCATCGAGACCCTCGAGGCGCTGCTCGGCCGGCCGGTCGACGTGCTGTCCGACGGGCCGATCGAGAACCCGTATCTGCGCCGAGCCGTGGAAGCCTCGCGGCGCACGCTGCATGACGAGTCGGCTGCCCAAGCATCGGCATGACGCGCTGACGGCAGCGCGTCGTGCGAGCAAGTTCCTGGGCGAACTCGAAGTGGATGCGTATGGAGCGAACGCGCTCGTGCGATCGGCGGTCGAGCGCCAACTCGACACGGTTCGGCGCGACTTGCCCGGACTTCGGGTGTCGCTGGAGGCCGAGTTGGCGCGATTTCCGCGGCCTTGAAGCAACGACGGGCGACTCCTGTCGCACGTCAAGTCAGCGGCTTCCGTGGCTTGCCTCTGGCTCTGATCGACCCTTTGGGGCCTATTTTCAGGTGTCGGCCGCGCCGGCCTCCCGCTGAAGGCGGCGGGCGTCTTCGAGCAACGCGGGCACATGGTGCGTCACCACGTCCCAGATGATCGTCGGCTCGACGGCGAAGTAGCGGTGAGCAATCAGGTCGCGCAGGCGCGCCGGGCCCGCGCGATGAGCCTCGGGAAGCGACTCGCGCTGGCTTACGGGCAGCCGCTTCACCGCCTCGCCGATGATCTGCAGGTTGAACAGCACCGCGTCGTAGGCCGCCTCGTCGGCGCGCACCGCAGTCAAGTCCCGGCCGGCGATCAGGCGTGCGATCTTCTCGGCACTGGCGATCAGGTCGTCGAGGTACAGGAGCCAGTCACGCGACACGGATCAGGTCCCGCTCCACCTGCGGACGCAACCGCGGCTTCAGCCCGCCAGGGGTTACCAAGTCCACCTCTCGGCCGAAGGCCTGCTCCAGCCAGTCCTTCAGGCCGAAATAGCGATCGAAGGTCGGCGGCGTTTCGAACTCGACGAGCAGGTCGATGTCACTGTCCGGGCGAAGTTCGTCACGAGCCGCCGAGCCGAACAGCCCGATCTCGCGAACACCGAAGCGCTGTACGAGCAGGGGGCGATGGGTCGTCAACTTGGCGAGGATCGACGCGCGGTCCATGGGCTCGATTGTCTCTGATCGAGCGGCGGGAAGCAACGACGGGCGACTTGCGTCGCCCGTCAGAAGTGCGGCTTCGCCGTGGATTGTCTTTGGCTTCGGCCGGCCCTATGGGGCCTTAACTTGGCTTCGCCAAGTTAGCCTGCGCCGACGTACCGGCAAACCGCGCGCGTTGCGCGCGGCGGCCTTACAGGCCGGCTGCCGCGCGCAGCGCTGCAGCCTTGTCGGTCCGCTCCCACGTGAACTCCGGCTCTTCGCGCCCGAAGTGGCCGTACGCCGCGGTCTTCTCGTAGATCGGGCGCAGCAGGTCGAGCATCTGGATGATGCCCTTGGGGCGCAGGTCGAAGTGCTCGTTCACCAGCGCGGCGATCTTCTCGTCGCTGATCATGCCGGTGCCTTCGGTGTAGACGGTCACGTTCATCGGCTTGGCCACGCCGATCGCGTAGGCCACCTGGATCTGGCACTGCTTGGCGATGCCGGCGGCGACGATGTTCTTGGCCACGTAGCGCGCGGCATAGGCGGCCGAGCGGTCGACCTTGCTCGGGTCCTTGCCCGAGAACGCGCCGCCGCCGTGCGGGCAGGCGCCGCCGTAGGTGTCGACGATGATCTTGCGGCCGGTCAGGCCGCAGTCGCCCTGCGGGCCGCC
This sequence comes from uncultured beta proteobacterium, assembly GCA_963827645.1. GTDB lineage: Bacteria > Pseudomonadota > Gammaproteobacteria > Burkholderiales > Burkholderiaceae_C > JAEUPI01. The sequence goes on from CAWHBZ010000048.1 coordinate 49,323, forward strand.
GATGACGAAGCGGCCGGTCGGGTTGATCAGGTAGCGCGTGTTCCTTCAGCCACTCCTTGGGCAGCACCGGCTTGATGATGTCCTCGATGACGGCCTCGACGAACTCGGGCTTCATCTTCTTGCCGTCGCTCATCTCGGGCGCGTGCTGGGTGGACAGCACCACGGTGTCGATCGCTGTGCGGCTTGCCGTCGACGTAGCGCATCGTCACCTGGCTCTTGGCGTCGGGGCGCAGGAAGGGCAGGCGGCCGTCCTTGCGCAGCTGCGCCTGGCGCTCGACCAGGCGGTGCGCGTAGTAGATCGGCGCGGGCATCAGCTCGGGCGTCTCGTCGCAGGCGTAGCCGAACATCAGGCCCTGGTCGCCGGCGCCGGTGTTGAGGTGGTCGTCGCTCGCCTGGTCGACGCCCTGCGCGATGTCGTTGCTCTGCTTGTCGTAGCAGACCATCACCGCGCAGCCCTTGTAGTCGATGCCGTACTCGGTGTTGTCGTAGCCGATGCGCTTGATGGTGTCGCGCGCGACCTGGATGTAGTCGACCATGCGCGTTGGTGGTGATCTCGCCGGCCAGCACCACCAGGCCGGTGTTGGTCAGCGTCTCGGCGGCCACGCGCGAGCGCGGGTCCTGCTTGAAGATCGCGTCGAGGATCGCGTCGGAGATCTGGTCGGCCACCTTGTCGGGGTGGCCTTCGGAGACCGATTCGGACGTGAAGAGAAAGTCGTTCGCCACTTCAATACACTCCTGCCATTCATGCATGCCGACATTGGCAACCTGCGTTGCCGGCTCATTTCTGGAGAACGTGCGGCGAACGCTTTAGCGGAATTTGTGGAGCCTCGTCGGCCCGGCGCGTCGGGCCCATGCGGTGCCCGTCACGCGTCGCCCCGCAAGTAGTTCAATAACTCGGCGACGAGGCGATTATAGGAACGATGGCTGACCTCTTCGATGCCCCGGGCCGGTGGCGCTGCCGCCCAAGACCCCCTTGCCTGGGTGTATTCGCTGGCGCGCGGCGCCAGCGGCCGGCGCGGGTGGCTGCTGATGGTCGCGCTTGTTCACTCCGTTGCTGCTGGCCGTCCTGTGGCTGCTTGCCCAACTGCCGCTGCCGGTGCTGGCGCTGCTCGGCCGCGCCGTCGGGCGGCTGTCGTGGTGGCTGGTGCGCAGCCGGCGTGCGGTGGCGTTGCGCAACCTCGCGTTGTGCCTGCCCGAGCTGAGCGATCGCCAGCGACACGACATCGCGCGCGAACACTTCGCGCTGGTCGGCCGCGGCCTGCTCGAGCACGGCATGAGCTGGTATGCCAGCCGCGAGCGCCTGATCCGGCTCGATTCAAGTGGAAGGCGACGTCGGCCTGGCCGATCGCAGCGAGCGCCCGGTGATGTGGCTGGTGCCGCACTTCATCGCGCTCGACATCGCCGGCGTGGCGGTGCAGCTGTTCCAGTCGCGCTCGGTGGTGTCGGTGTACCAGCCGCAAAGCAATGCGGCGTTCGACGCCGCGATCCTGCGCGGGCGTCTGCGCTTCGGCAAAGGGGTCCGTCTGTACTCGCGCTTCGAGAGCGCGCGGGCGGTGATGCGCGCGGTGCGCGACGGCTACGGCTTCTTCAACCTGCCCGACATGGACTTCGGCGAGCGTGATGCCGCGTTCGTGCCGTTCTTCGGCGTGCCGGCGGCCACGCTGCTGGCGCCGTCGCGGCTGGCGCGCGCGCTCGACATGGTGGTGCAGCCGGTGGTGGCCGAACTGCTGCCGCGCGGCCAGGGCTACCGCGTGCGCTTTCTCGAGCCGTTGGCCGATTTTCCGAGCGACGATGCCTATGCCGACACCGTGCGCATGAACCACTGGATCGAGCAGGAGGTGCGGCGCATGCCCGAGCAGTACCTGTGGGTGCACAAGCGCTTCAAGACGCGGCCGCCGGGCGAGCCGCCGTTGTACTGAGGCGCGCGCGGCGCCTTCGTCGCGACCCGGTTGCGGCGCAGGCTCATATCGCGCAGCGATGTGAGGCGGCGCAGCCGACGGCCAGCCATAATCGGCCATGCGATTGCGCTTCACCAAGATGCATGGCGCGGGCAATGACTTCGTGATGCTCGATGCCACGCGCGCTCCGATCGAATTGTCCGATGAGCAGTTGCGCCGCCTGGGCGACCGGCGCTTGGGCGTCGGCGCCGACCAGATCCTGCTGGTCGAGCCGTCGCCGCGGCCGGGCGTGGACTTTCGTTATCGCATCTTCAACAACACCGGCGACGAGGTCGAGCATTGCGGCAACGGCGCACGCTGCTTCGTGCGTTTCGTGCGCGACAAGGGCCTGACCGCGCGCAACACGATTCGCGTCGAGACGATGAACCGCGTGCTCGAGCTGCGGCTGCAGGGCGACGGTCGCGTGGCGGTCGACATGGGACTGCCTCAGTTTCGCGCACGACGCGTTGCCGTTCGACAGCAGCGGGTTGATGGCGCGCCCGCTTGGGCCGCTTCGAGTTGTGGCCGCTCGAGCTCGACAGCGGCGGCGCCGTCGAAGTGGCGGTGTTGTCGATGGGCAACCCGCATGCGGTGCAGCGCGTCGACGACGTGGCCACCGCGCCGGTGGCCGAGCTCGGCCGCTGGATCGAGTCGCACCCGCGGTTTGCGCGCAAGGTCAATGCCGGCTTCATGCAGGTGCGTTCGCGCTCGCAGATCGCGCTGCGCGTGTATGAGCGCCACGCCGGCGAAACGCTCGCCTGCGGCACCGGCGCGTGCGCCGCGGTGGTGGCGGGCGTGCGCCTGGGCTGGCTCGACACCAAGGTCGACGTGCACACGCGCGGCGGCCTGCTGACCATCGAATGGCCGCGCGAAGACGCCGGCGTGATCATGAGCGGCCCGGCCGAAACGGTGTATGAAGGAGAGATCGACATATGAGACATCGCAGGGCCGCCCCAAGATGGATCGCTCCCCAGCCACGCGTGGCTGGAAGGCGCCGCGGGCGCGCAAGGGGGCTACATGAGCATCCCAGGCGTCAGCGAAGCCGAGATCGCCCGCTTCTTGATCAACACGCCGGGCTTCTTCGAGCGCCACGCCGAGGCGTTGGCCGCGGTGCGCCTGACCAGTCCGCATGGCATGCGCGCGGTCTCGCTGCAAGAGCGGCAGATGGAGATGCTGCGCGACAAGATCAAAGGGCTCGAGCACAAGATCATCGAGATGATCCGCGCCAGCCAGGACAACGAGGCCATCGCCGAGCGGCTGCATCGCTTCACGCGCGCCATCCTGCTCACCCCGAATCCCGGCGACCTGCCCGAGGTGATCGTGCGCGAGATCAGGCACGAGTTCATGGTGCCGCGCGCGGCGCTGCGGGTGTGGGGCGCTGCCGATCCTTTCGCAGCGCTGCGCTTTGCGCAGGGCGCCAGCGACGACGTGCGCACGTTCGCGGCCAGCCTGCACATGCCGTACTGCGGCGCCAACTCCGGCTTCGAGGCTTGCCAATGGCTCGAGGAGCCCGACTCGGTGGCTTCGCTGGCAATGATCGCGCTGCGCCACAGCGAGTCGGCCAGCGCATTCGGCCTGCTGGTACTGGGCTCGCCGGACCCCACCCGCTACAGCGCCGACATGGGCACCGAGTTCCTGGCGCGCCTGGGCGAGGTCGCGAGCGCCGGCTTGTCGCGCTTGCTGCCGCCGTTCTGACGAGCCTTCGACGCGGGGTGTCTGCACAGTGCCCATCGCCGACATCGAACCGTACCTGCAGCACCTGGCCGTCGAACGCCGCCTGGCGGCGCGCACGCTCACGCTGTACCGGGCGGCCCTGACGCAGCTGCACGCCGCAGCGCAGGCCGATGGTGTGGCGCTGCGTGAGGCCGAGCCGCACCATCTGAGGCGCTGGATGGCGGGCCTGCGCAGCCAGCGACTGGCGCCGCGCAGCATCGCGCTCGTGCTGTCGGCCTGGCGCGGCCTGTACCGCTGGTGGGGCCAGCGCGGCGAGGTGAACCACAACCCGCTCGACGGCTTGCATGCGCCCAAGGCACCCAAGCCGTTGCCCAAGGCGTTGTCGGTCGACCAGGCGGTGGCATTGGCCGATCAGGGTGGCCGGCCGCGGGCGGATCAACACAACGAGGCGCTTCGCGCGCGTGACCATGCGGTGGTGGAGCTGCTGTATGGCTGCGGTCTGCGCATCGGCGAGTTGGTGGCGCTCGACGCCACCGCATCGCCGCAGTCGAGCAGCTGGATCGATCGTGCCGACCGCAGCGCCCACGTGCTCGGCAAAGGTGGCAAGCGGCGCAGCGTGCCGGTGGGCGGCGCCGCCGCCGCGGCACTCGAGCGCTGGCTGCTGCTGCGCGGGGCGATGGCGCGCGGCGACGAACCGGCCCTCTTCGTGAGCCGGCGCGGCGCGCGGCTGTCGGCCAGCCAGGTGCGCACGCGGCTCGCACAACTCGCGCGCGCCGCCGGGCTGCCCACGCACGTGCATCCGCACATGCTGCGCCACAGCTTTGCCTCGCACCTGCTGCAATCGAGCGGCGACCTGCGCGCGGTGCAGGAGTTGCTCGGCCACGCCAACATCACCACCACGCAGATCTACACCAAGCTCGACCACCAGCACCTGGCGCGGGTGTACGACGCGGCGCATCCGCGCGCGAAGGCGCGGCGATGAAGGTCGTGCGCCTGCGCGAAGGCAAGGAGCGCTCGCTGCTGCGTCGCCACCCGTGGGTGTTCGAGGGCAGCGTCGACAAAGGCGGCGCCGACTCCGGCGAGACGGTGCGGGTGCAGGCGCACGACGGGCAGTTTCTCGCCTGGGGTTCGTACAGCCCGCGCTCGTCGATCCGCGTGCGCGCCTGGAGCTTCGACGAGGCCGAGCGCATCGACGCCGCGTTCTTCGAGCGGCGCCTGGCCGCGGCCGTCGCGCTGCGCAGCCGCTTGCCGATCGCCAGCGACGCGGTGCGTCTGGTGCACGGCGAGGCCGACGGGCTGCCGGGCCTGATCGTCGACCGCTATGGCGACCTGCTGAGCGTGCAGTTGCTGGCTGCGGGTATCGAACGCTGGCGCGACCCGATCGTCGATGCGCTGCAACGCGTGACCGGCCTGACTCGCGTTTACGAGCGCTCCGACTCGGGCGTGCGCACGCTCGAGGGGCTGGCGTCGCGCACCGGCTGGCAGCGCGGCGAGGGCCCCACCGGGCTCGTGATCCGCGAGCACGAGTGGTCGCTGGCGCTCGACGTGGCGCACGGCCACAAGACCGGCTTCTACCTCGACCAGCGCGACAACCGCCGCGGCTTTGCGCAGTGGGTGCGCCAGCTCGGCTGCCAGCGGGTGTTGAACTGCTACTGCTACACCGGCGGCTTCAGCGTGGCCGCGTTTGCCGGTGGCGCGCGCCACGTGGTCAGCGTCGATTCGTCGGCGGCGGCTCTCGAGGGTGCCAAGGCCAACGTGGCGCGCAACGGCTTTGCCGATCGCCCAGGCCGACTACGTGGATGCCGACGTCAACCAGACGCTGCGCGATCGATTGAAGGCCGGTGAATCCTTCGACGCCATCGTGCTCGACCCGCCGAAGTTCGCGCCGACCGCCGCGCACGCCGAGCGCGCGGCGCGCGCCTACAAGGACATCAACCGCCTGGCGCTCAAGCTGCTGGCGCCGGGCGGCGTGTTGTTCACCTTCTCGTGCTCGGGCGGCGTCGGCGCCGAACTGTTCCACAAGATCGTGGCCGGCGCGGGCCACGATGCCGGCGTGAACGCGGCGATCGTGCAGCGCCTGGAGGCGGCCTGCGACCACCCGACGACGATCGAATTCCCGGAGGGTGAATACCTCAAGGGCCTGGTGCTGCTGAAGACGGCAACGTCGTCGGCGCAGGCTGCGCCGGGCGAGGCGGCGTGAGGTCGATGCGCGGCTCGAACTTCGCGCGCCGGGTCGCGAAGTAGCTCTTGACGTTGCGCACGTTGGCGTCTTCGGTGAACAGGCGCTGCACCAGCGCGTTGTAGTGGCTCATGTCGCGCACCCAGACCACCAGCACGCAGTCGGGCCCCGGGCTCACGCGGTAACACTGCTGCACGGCGGCCTCGGCGACGGCGCGGGCCTCGAACGCGTCGAGCCGCTCGACGCCTTGTCGATCGAGCGTGACCTCGACGATCGCGGTGAGCCCGCTGCCGAAGGCCTGCGGCGACACGATGGCCACTTGGCGCTCGATCACCCCGTGTTCGACCAGGCGGCGCACCCGGCGCAGCGCGGTGGCCGGCGACACGTGCGCGGCCTCGGCCAGCGCCTGGTTGGAGCGCGAGGCGTCGTCTTGCAGCAGCGTCAGCAGGCGGTGGTCCACCTCATCCAAGGGGATTGAATGATCCATTTATTGCACGTTCGATGACTAGTTGGATGAAATCAATGCAACTATGCACGGCTAGACGGAACATTGCAAACAGAAGGCGAACATCGAAAGCCTATGCCACAACGATCCCACTAGCATCGCGTCACTTCGTTACCCAAAAGAGGCCAAGCCATGTGCGGAATCGTCGGCGCCGTCAGCACCCGCGACATCGTCCCCATCCTCGTTGAAGGCCTGAAGCGCCTGGAGTACCGCGGCTACGACTCGTGCGGCGTGGCGGTGCATCAACAGGGCGAGCTGCGCCGCACGCGCAGCACCTCGCGCGTGGCCGAGCTCGATGCGCAGGTGGCACACGAGCACATCGCCGGCGGCACCGGCATCGCGCACACCCGCTGGGCCACGCACGGCGCGCCGGCCGTGCACAACGCGCACCCGCACTTCTCCAGCGGCCGCATCGCGCTCGTGCACAACGGCATCATCGAGAACCACGACGAGCTGCGTGCCGAGCTGCTGGCCAAGGGCTTCGTCTTCGAGAGCCAGACCGACACCGAGGTGGTGGCGCACCTGGTCAACCACCTCTACGACGGCGACCTGTTCGACGCCGTGCAGCGCGCCGCGCTGCGGCTGAAAGGCTCGTTCGCACTGGCGGTGTTCTGCCGCGACGAGCCGCACCGCGTGGTGGGCGCGCGCGAAGGCTCGCCGCTGATCGTGGGTGTCGGCAAGGGCGAGAACTTCCTGGCATCGGATGCGATGGCGCTGGCCGGCGTGACCGACCAGATCGTCTACCTCGAAGAAGGTGACGTGGTCGATCTGCAGATGGGCAAGCACTGGATCGTGTCGCGCCAGGCCGATGGCCGCTATCAGCGAGTGCAGCGCGAGGTGCGCACGGTGCATGCGCACTCCGGCGCCGCCGAGCTGGGGCCGTACCGCCACTACATGCAAAAGGAGATCTTCGAGCAGCCGCGCGCGATCGCCGACACGCTCGACGGCGTCGGCGGCCTCGACCCGTCGCTGTTCGGCGACCATGCGAAGAAGGTGTTCGACGGCGTCGACCGCGTGCTGATCCTCGCCTGCGGCACCAGCTACTACTCGGGCAGCACCGCGCGTTATTGGCTGGAGGCGATCGCCGGCCTGCCGACCACGGTGGAGATCGCCAGCGAATACCGCTACCGCGAGAGCGTGCCCGACCCGCGCACGCTGGTGGTCACCATCAGCCAGAGCGGCGAAACCGCCGACACGATCGCGGCACTGAAGCACGCGCGCAGCCTCGGCATGGAGCGCACGCTGACGATCTGCAACGTCGCCACCAGCGCGATGGTGCGCGAATGCAAGCTCGCGTTCATCACGCGCGCCGGCGTCGAGATCGGCGTGGCGTCGACCAAGGCGTTCACGACGCAGCTGGTCGCGCTGTTCCTGCTGACATTGGTGCTGGCCAAGTTCCGCGGCAAGTTGCCGCAAGCCGGCGAGGAGGCGGCGTTGCGCAACCTGCGCCACCTGCCGTCGGCCGTGCAATCGGTGCTGGCGCTGGAGCCGCAGATCATCAGCTGGGCCGAGGCCTTCGTGCCGCGCCAGCACGCGCTGTTTCTCGGCCGCGGGCGGCACTACCCGATCGCGCTCGAGGGCGCGCTCAAGCTCAAGGAGATCAGCTACATCCACGCCGAGGCGTATCCGGCCGGCGAACTCAAGCACGGGCCGCTGGCGCTGGTCGATGCCGAGATGCCGGTGGTCACCGTGGCGCCGGCCGACGACCTGCTGGAGAAACTCAAGAGCAACATGCAGGAGGTGCGCGCGCGCGGCGGCCAGCTCTACGTGTTCGCCGACGCCGACACGCGCATCGAATCGAGCCCCGGTGTCCACGTGATCCGCCTGCCGGAGCACTACGGCGCGCTGTCGCCGATCTTGCACGTGGTGCCGCTGCAGTTGCTGGCGTATCACACAGCGGTGGCAAGGGGGACGGACGTCGACAAGCCGCGCAATCTCGCCAAGAGCGTGACCGTCGAATAGACGAGACTGGTTCGTCGCGCCAGGACTTCACGTGCGCCGGAAGGGACTTGCTCGCTTTCGCTTGGCCGGCGCGGACTGAAACCGGGCCTGGTCGAATTCGATGCGCTGGGTCAGGAGCTCTTCGCTGTCGATGCGCTCGGCCAGGCTCTCGATGTCGCGCTCCGATACCCCGGCGTGTGCGAAGTGCTTCTGCCATGTGTTCACGACATCAATGACAGCGGCGACTTCGGCCGCGGCCTGCGCGGGCAGCAGGCCGAATGCATCGGGCTGCGACAGCGCGTTTTCGAGCGTCGACTCCCGGCCATGGGCGCCGCAGATGAACTCCTGGAATCCCTGCCCCGAGTTCGTGGGCACGACGTCGTACGCCGGCGCCAGCTTCAGGCGGCCATTGCCGAGCGGGTTCGCGACCAGCAGGGAGTGGTTCTTCTCGTGGTCATCGGTGTTGTCGACCAGGATGTTGAAGACCATGCGACGGAAGAGCTCGCGTGCGTCCCTCTGGTTGATGTCGTCCCGGGTGATGCCGACGCGGCGCAGAATCCGCGCCAGTTCGGGATACCCCATCTCGGGTTCGTCGCCGGACGCGGTGGCCGCGCGGATGGCGGTACCCGCTGAAATGCTGTGGACCCGCCGGCCCTGCTCGCGGTCGAAGCGACGAACAGCAATGGCGTTCGCCCCGACGAGGGGGATGACCTGCGACTTGGCCACCGTGATGCCTGCGCGCTCGGCCAGCGTCATCGTCGCGTGCTCGATGAGCGGCGTGTCGACCGGCTCGTTGTTGAAGAACTTGATGACCCACTGCTCGCCGTCGATGTCGATGAGCGCTTTGGGCTTCGCGCCACCGAGCGGACTGCCGCCGCCAGCAATGATCTTCGCCTCCAAGGCGCTGATGGGCTCCGAGGCTTCGATCTTGGCCACCACCTCGCTGAGCTGCTGCGCCTGCTCGAGCCGAGGCAGCGGACTCCCCGCTCGCGGGCTGTAGGTGCTCGACGACGTGGAAACGCCAAGAGCGCCGAATCGGTCGTCGCCAGCGTAGTACAGGTACTCCATCAGGGAGAGGCGCTTGGGCTTGTCCACGAAGCGGATGACCTTCTCTCCCCAACGGTCCGGCCGCGCGTCGTCGACCGCCCCGACCGCGCGCTGCACATCGGCCGCCAGGCGGCCTGGCGGCAAGAACTCGTTGTCGACGAGCGGGAGGTCCTCGCTCAGCGCGAACCCGTTGGCCAGCCACTCCTCGGCGTAATGCAGCGAAACGCCCTTGCCGGCGGAGACCAGCTTCAGTGCGCCAACGTAGCGCGGTGAGGTCGGGTCCCCCAGGTACCAAAGGTACAAGTCGTCCAGGCGCATCTCAGTCCTTCGTCTGCGCGGCGCGCAGGCGTGTTTCCGCGGAGGCCTGCGCACGTGCGCGTCCCAGCTCAACGGCCTCACGGACATCCATCTCGATGGCGCCTTGGTCGTGTTCGGGCGCAGCGAGATTTCTCAGCTCGCCGTCGCGCTTGATGAGCCAGAGCGCGGTCGCGACGATGCCGATGCCCACAGCCGGGTCGCCGGCTTCAATGCGCTGCAGTGTGGGCACAGAGACCCCCATGCGCTTGGCCCAGGTCTTCAAGGACTCCTTGCGGCGCAAGCGGGCTACAGCCAGGTCGGCGCCAAGCTTCTCGATGGCGGCAGCAGTGGCTGGCGGGAGCTGCAGGAGGGCACGAGGAGTTTTTGGCATGCATATAGAGTTTATCGAAATAGGCACAACAGTCAATATCTATATGTATGCCAAGGCTCAGACTCGCGCCTACCAGCGCACGGATTGCTGTCACTCGGCCGCGTTCACCCCTTCACGCAGACGACTTGCTTGAGCGTGTGCACCACGTCCACCAGCTCGCGCTGCGCTTGCATCACGGCATCGATGTCCTTGTAGGCGGCCGGCGTCTCGTCGATCACGTCCTTGTCTTTGCGGCATTCGACGCCTTCGGTTGCAGCACGATGGTCCGCCAACGTGAAGCGGCGTCTGGCTTCGCCGCGGCTCATCAGGCGGCCGGCGCCGTGCGAGCAGCTGTCGAACGACTCCGGGTGGCCCCGTCCACGCACGATGTAGCTGCGCGCGCCCATGCTGCCGGGAATGATGCCGAGCTGCCCGGCCTTGGCGCTGACCGCGCCCTTGCGCGTGACGTAGACATCGGCGCCGAAGTGGTGTTCGCGCTGCACGTAGTTGTGGTGGCAGTTCACCGCCTCGACGTGGCTTTGAAAACTCGTGCGGATCACGCTCCTGGCGGCGTCGATCACGCGCTTCATCATCAGCTCGCGGTTCAGCGCCGCGAACGCTTGCGCCCAGCTCACCGCGCGCACGTAGTCGCCGAAGTGGCGCGAGCCCTCCTCGAAGTACGCCAGGTCGCGGTCGGGCAGGTTGGCGTTGTGTCGCATCGCGTCTTGCTTGGCCAGCTCGATGAACATCGTGCCGATCGCGTTGCCGACGCCGCGCGAGCCCGAGTGCAGCATGAACCAGACGAACCCTTGCTCATCGAGGCAAACCTCGATGAAGTGGTTGCCGCTGCCGAGCGTGCCCAGGTGCACGCGGTGATTGGTCTTGGCCAGCTTCGGATGGTCGCGCACCAGCTCGGCGAACGCGGGCTCGAGCAACGACCAGGCGGTGTCCACCGCGCCGGGCACCTTGCTCCACGCGCCGGGGTCGCGGCCCTTGGGCGCGCGGCCGTGCGGCACCGCGCGTTCGATGGCCGAGCGCAGCGGGCCCAGGTTGTCGGGCAGGTGCTCGGCGCGCAGCGTGGTCTTGGCAGCCATCATGCCGCAGCCGATGTCCACCCCCACCGCGGCCGGGATGATGGCCTTCAGCGTGGCGATCACCGAGCCGACGGTGGCCCCGATGCCCACGTGCACGTCGGGCATCGCGGCAATGTGCTTGAAGACGACCGGCAGCCGCGCCGCGTTGCTCAGCTGGCGCGTGGCCTCGTCTTCCACCGGCACGCCGCGTGTCCACATCTTGATCGGCACGCCGCCGGGCACATCGTGTTCAACGTAGTCGGGTTGCATCGTTCGAGTCCAGGCGTGCGCCGCCCCTGACGCCACCCCGGACATCGGACTGCCGGCTAGCGTGCGGGCATTCAGCGGCCGCGAACGCTGCGTGCAAAGCATTGATGCCCGTACCCGCAGCCGGTTCGCAGAATCGGCTCGTTCCATCCGGTCGACGAGTTTGCACCAAGGAGGCAAGTCATGGCGAAGGTTCTGGTTCTCTACCACAGCATCTACGGACACATCGAGGCCATGGCCAATGCCGTGACCGAAGGTGCGCGCGGCGTCGCGGGCGCCAAGGTCGACCTCAAGCGAGTGCCTGAAACCATGCCCGACGACGTGTTCAAAAGCGCCGGCGGCAAGGCCAACCAACCGGCGCCGATCGCGCAGCCGGCCGAGCTGGCGAACTACGACGCGATCATCTTCGGCACCGGCACGCGCTTCGGCAACATGACCGGCCAGATGCGCAGCTTCCTCGACCAGACCGGCGCGCTGTGGATGTCGGGTGCGCTGGTGGGCAAGGTCGGCTCGGTGTTCTCATCCAGCGCCACGCAGCACGGCGGCCAGGAGAGCACGATCCTGAGCTTTCACACCACGCTGCTGCACCAGGGCATGATCATCGTCGGCCTGCCGTACGCCGAGGCGCGGCAGATGGGCCTGGACGAGATCAAGGGCGGCAGCCCCTACGGCGCGAGCACGATCACCGGCGCCAAGGGCGAGCGCATGCCCAGCCAGCAGGAGCTCGGCATGGCGCAGTACCAGGGCAAGCACGTCACGCAGATCGCGACCAAGCTGTTCGGCTGACACGCGCAGCGTCGCGCGCAGCTCGCACGCGCGATCACTGCGCTCAATCGCTCGTTGGCCGGGCCGGCTTCGCCGCGGTGATGCAGGCAGCCGCGACGATTGCGCTGGCCAACGACAGCGCGGCGCTGGCGACCATGATCCAGCGAAAGCCGGCCACGAAGGCCTCGCCAAGCGCACGCTGTGCCGCGGAAGCCACCGCGGCGTCGATGCCAGCCGGCAGCTCGGCGGCAGCGAGCTTGCTGCGCTGGCCTTGCAGCGACGACACGATGTCGGCCGGCACACCGGCGGCTGCCAGCGCGTCGCGCAAGCTGGCATCGAACGCCCAGGCCATCAACGTGCCGAACACCGCGATCGCCAGCAGGCCGGCGACGCGCGACACCGCGTTGTTGATGCCCGAGGCGACACCCGACTCGTCGGGGCCCACCGCGTTCATCACGGTGGTGGTCAGCGGCGCCACCGTCACCGTCATGCCAAGCCCGAGCACCACGATGCCGGAAAGAACGTGGTCCAGTAGCTGCCGCCGATGCCCGGTAACGCGAGCGCCGCGAACCCCGCCGCCGCGATCAGTGGACCGACGATCAGCGGCCGCCGCGCACCGAAGCGATCGACCAGGCGGCCGGCCCAGCGCGACAGCGCGAACATGATGAGGATGAACGGCAACAACGCGGCACCGGCGGCCGTGGCCGAGTAGCCGTGCACCTGAATCAGGTTGAGCGGCAGGAAGAACAGGCCGCCACCGAGCGCCGCGTACAGCAGCAGCGTCAGCCCGTTGGTGCCCAGGACATTGCGATGGCGAAACAGCTGCAGCGGCAGCATCGGTGCGCGCTGGCGGCGTTCGACGATCAGAAATCCGCCGCCGGCGGCGACGCCGATCGCCAGCGCCGCCATCACGGCCGCCGAATCCCAATGGCGCACCGGCGCCTCGATGAATGCGAACACGATGCCGCCCAGCCCGACGGTGGCCAGCACGGCACCCAGCGCATCGAGGTGGCGGCTGGCGCGGGGATTGCGGCTCTCCGGCACGCGCGCCCACACCACCCACAGCAACACCGCGGCCAATGGCGCGTTGATCAGGAACGCCCACGACCACGACCAGTGATCGACCAGGTAGCCGCCCACCACCGGGCCGAGTGCCGCCGTGATGCCGCTGAAGCCCGACCAGGTGCCGATGGCACGGCCGCGCTCGTGTTCGGAGAACGTGGCGCTGATCAGCGCCAGGCTGCCCGGCACCAGCAGCGCGGCACCGATGCCTTGCACCGCGCGTGCGGCGATCAGCGCCTGCACGCTGTGCGACGCCGCGCAGGCGATCGATGCCACACCGAAGATCGCCACCCCGATGCCGAATACGCGGCGGCGCCCGAACCGATCGCCCAGCGAGCCGCCGACCAGCAGCAGGGCCGATTGCAGCAGCGCGTAGGCCTCGACCACCCACTGCGCCTGGTAGACCGTGGCGTCGAGCTGGCGCTGGATCGCCGGCAGCGCCACGTTGACCACGGTGCCGTCGATGAACGCCATGCTCGACCCGGTGATCGCCGCAACCAACACCCAGCGCTTGACCGTCTGCGTGCACGGCGCGCCGCTGGCCGCACCGAAGCGGATCGCGGCGTCGTCACACGGCAATCGGAGCGCGACGCTCATCGGTCAGGGCCAGAGCGCATGGTGAATTTTCGCTGCGTGCGCGTGCCACGGCGGCACGCTGCGCGGCAACTCCATGGCGGCGGCAGGGGCGCGTGGCAGTCGGCGCCAGCGGCCTGCGTAGCTGCCCAGAATCGTTGAACGATGGCCCACTCATCGCGGGCCGATCCACAGGAGATCGTGATGCTGCAGACCGCACCGATGTACGCCTACATTCCCGCGCGCGACGTGCCACGCGCGCGCCGCTTCTACGAAGGCACGCTCGGCTTCAAGCCCAAGCAGGAGATTGCCGGCGGCGTGGTCTACGAATTTGCCGGCCAGACGGCGTGCTTTCTGTACGAGACGCCGAATGCCGGCACCTCGCAGGCGAGCCAGGCGTTCTGGCAGGTGAACGATGTCGATCGCGAGATCGCCGAGCTGAAGAAGCGCGGCGTGACCTTCGAGCAGTACGCCGACATGCCTGGCGAGCGCACGCCGGGCGGCGCGGTGGTCGCCGGCGGCGCCAAGGCCGCCTGGTTCAAGGACACCGAGGGCAACATCCTGGCGCTGATCGAGGGCGCGTGAGCGACGCCGCGCGCGTCGCGCTCAGTCGCGCGCGGCCGCCAGCCAGCGGTGCATCTCGGTGTGATCGGCGGTGGGCGGCAAGGCCGCCGCCGCTTCATCCCACAGCGCGCGCACCGCATCGCCCAATCGCATCGGGCTGCCGACCTGTGCGCCGAGCGCCATCGCGATGCCGAGGTCCTTGGCCATCAGCGCGAGCGCGAACCCGGAGTCGTAGCGGCCCGACAGCATGAACGGCCTTGACCTTGTTCTCGGTCGTGTTGTTGCGGCCGGTCGAGCCGTTGAGCACGTCGGTCATCACCGCCGGGTCGAGGCCGAAGCGTGCGCCGGCGTGCAGCGCTTCGACGGTGGCCACCAGTCCGGCGGCGGAGACGTAGTTGTTGAGCGCCTTCATCGCGTGCCCGCAACCGACGGGCCCGACGTGCGTGATCGTGCGACCCATGCACGCCAGCAACTCGCGGTGGGCCTGGAACACCGCCGCATCGCCGCCGACCATGATGGCCAGCGTGCCGTCGATGGCGCGCTTGACGCCGCCCGACACCGGCGCATCGAGGCAGTGAATGCCGGCGCCGGCGAGCCGTGCCGCCAGCGCGCGCGTGCGCAGCGGCGCCGACGAGCTCATGTCGATCAGCAGCGCGCCCTTGCGCAGCACGGTGATCAACGCGGGCTCGCTGGCCTGGCCCAGCACCACCGCCTCGACGGCCGCCGAGTCGGGCAGCATCGTGATCACCACGTCGCAGGCGGCCAGTGCGTCGAGCGTGCGCGCCGCCTGCACGCCGGCGTGCGCAGCGGCAAACGCCGCCGCGGCGTCGGCGCGCGCGTCGTGCACCGTGAGCGCATGGCCGGCCGCGTGCAGCCGCGCAGCCATCGGCGCGCCCATCTTGCCGATGCCGACAAAGCCGACGCGCGCAAGCGGCGCGCTCATCAGACGCCCAAGTCCTTGAACACTTCGCGCGCGCTGCGAAAGCTGTCGATCGCCGCCGGCAGGCCGCAGTAGATCGCGGTGTGCAGAAAGACCTCGCGGATCTCGTCCTTGGTCACGCCGTTGCGAAGCGCGCCCTTGACGTGCTGCTTCAGCTCGTGCGGGCGGTTGAGCGCGGTGAGCATCGCCAGGTTGAGCAGGCTGCGCGTGCGGCGGTCGAGGCCGGGGCGGTTCCAGACGTCGCCCCAGCAGTATTGCGTGACCAACTCCTGCAGCGGGCGGTTGAAGTCGTCGGCGCTGGCGATCGCGGCGTCGACGTAATCGGCGCCCAGCACCTCGCGACGTGTCTCGAGGCCCGGTCGTACAGGGATTGGTTCATGGCGTGCATCCGTGCGGCAGCAATCGAGGGCAGCGCGGTGCCGGCGCTGCCTGCTGCCGGACCTGGCCGATGGCCGCATCACCGTAACACGAGCGGCGGGCGTGTCCGGCGCGCCGAGCGCAACTCGCGGCCGGCGCGGCTTCGTCAGCCAGCCCGCAGCGCCCTGAGCGGACTTGCGGCGATCACGCCTGAAAGTTGCGCGCCGCGAAGTCCCAGTCGAGCAGGTGGCCGATCACCGCTGCCAGGTGCTCGGGCCGCTTCTCGTGGTAGTCGAGGTAGTACGCGTGCTCCCACACGTCGATCGCGAGCAGCGGCCGCTGGCCATGCACGATCGGCGTGTCGGCGTTGCCGGTGGTGGTGATGCGCAGCGTGTGCCCGTCGAGCACCAGCCAGGCCCAGCCGCTGGCGAATTGTTCGGTGGCGGCGGTCTTGAGCGCGTCCTCGAACTGCGACTGGCTGCCGAAGGTGCCGCGGATGGCGTCGCCGAGTGCGCCCTGCGGCTTGGTCGGCTCGGCGCGCGCAGCGAGCGCCAGTAGAACGCGTGATTCCAGGCCTGTGCCGCCTGGTTGAACAGCTTGGTCATCGCGCTGTCGTGCGCGCGCCGCTGCGCGGCATGGCGCACGATTTCTTCCAGCGATGCGTCGAGCCAGCGGGGTGTCGGCGATCAAGGCATTGGTCTTCTCGACATAAGCCTTGTGGTGCTTGCCGTGGTGGGTCTTGAGGGTTGCGCTGGAGATGTGGGGCTCGAGCGCGTCGTGTGAATACTCGAGATGGGGCAGTTCGATCGGGCATGGCCTGGATCCTCGCTTGTGCGAATACTCAGGCAAGTCACGTGCCCAAGACAGGACTCGCGGGCGGCAGCCTGCGCCCCGAACTCTGGCCGCTCGTGGCTGGCGCGCGAGGCGCCGGCTTGCTGCAATTCATGCCGCAAGCGTGCGGCCACGGCCGGCGCCGCAGCCGCCGACGGCCCTTCAGCTCGACGCGCCGCCTTCATCCATCTGCGATTGCAGCCAGTTGGGCTCGCCCACCTTGCCCACCAGCTCGATCTGGGTCTCCAGCCAATCGATGTGTTCTTCGGTGTCCTGCAGGATCGACTCCAGCAGCTCGCGCGACACGTAGTCGCGCACGCCTTCGCAGTGGGTGATGCCGTCCTTCAGCGTCTTGTGCGAGGTCTGCTCGGCCTTGAGGTCGCAGCGCAGGATCTCCACCGGGTTCTCGCCGACCAGCAGCTTGCCGAGGTCTTGCAGGTTCGGCAGCCCCTCGAGCAGGAGAATGCGCTCCATCAGCCGGTCGGCGTGCTTCATCTCCTCGATCGATTCGTCGTACTCGTGCTTGGCCATGCGGCCGAAGCCCCAGTGCTTGAGCATGCGCTGGTGCAGGAAGTACTGGTTGATCGCGGTGAGCTCGTGCTTGAGCTGCTTGTTGAGGAACTCGATGACCTTGGCGTCGCCTTTCACGGCTGTTCTCCTTGAGTGCGATTGTTTGCGCACGATTGTGCGCGCGAATTCGTGGGCGTGAAGTGGCCTGCGTGAAGTGCGGCGTCGCCGACACACCGGTCATCGCGCCGATGCATTGATGAGTGAGATTCACTCGCAATTTTGTTTCGTCGAAACACCGTCGCAGGCACACTCGGGCGCCGCATGGTCCCGATCCCTCACACCCGCGCGCCACGCCGATTCGATCCTGCGCTGGTGGTCATCCTCGCCGGCGTCGCCGCAGCGCTGCACGTGGGCAAGCTGCCGCCGGCGATCCCGGCGCTGCAGCAGGCACTGGGGCTGTCGCTGCTGCAGGCCGCCTTCCTGTTGTCGATGGTGCAGGGCGCCGGCATGTGCGCCGGCGTCGCCTTCGGTGCGCTGGCCGACTCGCTGGGCCTGAAACGCAGCATGCTGGCGGGGCTCGTCGTGTTGGCGGTGGCCAGCGTGCTGGGTGGCGCGTCGGAGCACGTGGCGCTGCTGCTCGCGCTGCGCGCCGCCGAAGGCTTCGGCTTCCTGCTCGTCGTGCTGCCGGCGCCGGGGCTGGTGCGGCGCCTGGTGCCGCCCGAGCGCATCAGCCTGATGCTCGGCCTGTGGGGCGCCTACATGCCGCTGGCCACCGCGAGCGCGCTGCTGGTCGGCCCGCTGTGGATCGGCGCCTTCGACTGGCGCAGCTGGTGGTGGCTGCTCGCCGCGGTGAGCGCGGCGGCGGCGTGGTGGCTGTCGCGCGCGGTGCCCGACTGCACAAGCCGCCGTCTCGCCGTCTTCGCCATCGTCAACCCCTGCACCATCCCAACCGCACTGGGCCGCACGGTTGCGCCACACGCTGTCGTCGCGCGGCGTGTGGCTCATCGCCACCAGCTTTGCCGTCTACTCGGGCCAGTGGTTGGCGGTGATCGGCTTTCTGCCGGCGATCTACACGCAGGCCGGCATCTCGGGTGCCACCACCGGCGTGCTCACCGCGGTCGCTGCCGCGGTCAACATGATCGGCAACATCGGCTCGGGCCGCCTGCTGCACCGTGGCGTGAAGCCGACCACGCTGCTGGTCTTGGGCTTCGTCGCGATGGCGCTGGCCACGGTGCTGGCCTTCGCCGGCGCGCACGGCGCGGGTGCGCCCGCGGCGCTGCGCTACATCGCAGTGCTCGCGTTCTCGGCCATCGGCGGCGTGATCCCGGCCACGCTGTTCGCGCTGGCGGTGCGCGTGGCGCCGAGCGAACACACGCTGTCGACCACGGTGGGCTGGATGCAGCAGTGGTCGTCGTTCGGCCAGTTTGCCGGGCCGCCGCTGGTGGCGTGGGTGGCCGGTGTGGCCGGCGGTTGGCACCTGACGTGGCTGGTCACCGGCGCCTGTTCGCTGGTGGGGCTCGCACTCGCGGCAGCCGTCTCGCGCCTGCCGTTGCGTTGAAGCGCTCGCGCCCGCGCGACGACAAAAAACGATACATGGCGATACGGCGCCGAAAGGACGCCGCGCCCGCCGATGCGCACGATGACGCCATGTTCAACCCATGGCCCTCGTGGCCCGCGCAGAGGACACTGACATGAGAACCTGGCTCAAACGCACCCTGATCGGCGTCTTCGGCGCCTCCATGCTGTTCGGCAGCCTCGCGGCCTGCTCGCATCGGCACCACGGCTACGGCTGGCAAGGCATGAGCGACGAAGACGCGGCCAAAGCCCGCGCCAAGATGGTCGACCGCGTCGGCGGCCGCCTCGAGCTCGACGACGCGCAGAAGGCCAAGCTCGGCGCGCTGGCCGACCAGCTGCGCGCGCAGCGCCAGGCGCTCGTCGGCGGCACCGACCCGCGCACCGAGATCCAGTCGCTGGTGGCGGGCAACACCTTCGACCGCGCCAAGGCCAAGGCCTTCATCGACGGCAAGACGCAGACGATCCAGACCAAGAGCCCCGAGCTGATCGCCGCGCTCGGCGACTTCTACGACAGCCTGAAGCCCGAGCAGCAGCAGAAGGTGCGTGAATTCATGTCGCGAGGCCGCCATGGCTGGGGCCGCTGAGCCGGACGGCGGGCGTCCACTACGGACGCCGCTCGCCTGGCACGAGCTGTCTCGCAGGGGGGCCGAGCGTCTCACCGTCGCGCGCGCTGGTGCCGCTGCGTGCGCCCGTCGAGCCCAGCCGCTGGCTGCGGCTGCGGCCGCCGACGCTGGCGCGCGTGCTGGCGCTGATCGCGCTGGGCTTGCATGCGCTCGCCTTCGGCATCGACGCGCCGTTCGGCCGCTCGATCGCCGGCGGCGCGCTGGTGATGTCGGCCGGCTTCGCATGGATGGCGTGGGCGTGGTGGTGCTTCCGCCAGGCCGGCACGCCGGTGCCGCCCACCTCGCAGCCGACGCTGCTGGTGGATCACGGGCCCTACCGCTTCGGCCGCAACCCGATGGTACCTGGGCATGACGGTGATGCTGCTGGGCATGGGCCTGGCGAGCGGTGTGCCGTTCATGGCGATCGCGGCGCTCAACTTCGTCGTCATCGTCAACAGCGTGCACATCCCGTTCGAAGAGGCGCGGCTGCATCGGGCCTTCGGCGGTTGGTACAGTGACTACGCGGCGAGCGTGCGCCGCTGGCTGTAGAAAAATGCATCGATGCCGCGCCTGCTGCTGATCGACGACGACGAACAACTCGGAGCGCCGCTGGCCGCGTACTTCCGGCGCTTCGAGTTCGACCTGCAGCACGCCACGCGCGCCGAGCGAGGGCTTGAAGCGGCTGCGCCAGGGCGGCTTCGACGTCGCCATCCTCGACGTGATGCTGCCCGAGATGGACGGCTTCGAGCTGTGCCGCACGATCCGCAAGGAGAGCAACATCCCGATCGTGATGCTCACCGCGCGCGGCGACGTGATGGACCGCGTGGTCGGCCTCGAACTCGGCGCCGACGACTACCTGCCCAAGCCGTTCGAGCCGCGCGAGCTGCTGGCGCGCATCCAGACCATCCTGCGCCGCGCCGCGCCCGGCAACGGCCACGGCGCGCGCCAGCTGCGCTTCGAAGGCGGCCTGGCGTCGACCTCGACCGCCGCACGGTGCAGCGCGGCGGCGAGGCGATCGAGCTCACCAGCACCGAGTTCGATCTGCTGGTGATGCTGGCGCAGGCGCCGGGCAAGGTGTTCAGCCGCGACGACATTCTCGAAAAGCTGCGCGGCCAGTCGGCCGAAGACATCCACACGCGCGCGGTCGACATCCTGGTCAGCCGGCTGCGCCGCAAGCTCGAGCCGCTCGACTGCATCAAGACGCTGCGCAACGCGGGCTACACGTTCGCCGGGGTGCGCGTGTGAGCCGGGAGGTTCGGTGAGTTCGGTTCCCGCCGCGCACGAACCGCGCTCGCGCTGGCAGGCCGCGCACGCACGCTGGCACGCGCGTCAGCACCGCTGGCGCCACTCGATGCGCCACTCGCTGAAGTGGCGGCTGGTGATGGTGTTCATCGTGCTTGCGCTGGCCAGCACCGCGGTGTTCCTGTTCGGCATGAAGCGCGTCGTGCAGACCGGTTGGCAGGGTTACGCCAAGCCGATGGTGGCCGACTACGTGGACAAGCTCGCCATCGAGATCGGCTCGCCGCCCGACGCGGCCAAGGCGCAGGCGATCGTCGCGCGGCTGCCGGTGACCGTGCGCATCGATGGGCCGCAGGTGCGCTACGACTCGCACCCGGGGTATCACCGGCAGCCGCTGGAGCGACGACGACGGCGACCCGCGCTACGGTCCGCAGAGCTGGGGCCTGGTGCGCACCACGGCCGACGGCCACCGCATCACGTTCGGCCTCACCGGCCCGCTGCATGGCGACCAGCCGCGCTTGTTCGGCTGGTTCACGCTAGCCGCGCTGCTCGGCCTCACGTGGGCCGCCTTTGCCTACGTGCGGCGCATGCTGCAGGCCGCTGCACCACATCGGCGAGGGCGTCGCGCGTTTCGGCGCCGGCGACTTCACCAAACCGATCGCCAAGATCCGCAACGACGAGCTCGGCGAGCTCGGCGATCGCATCAACCGCATGGCCACCAGCCTGCAAGGCATGCTCGACGCCAAGCGCGCGCTGCTGCTGGCCATCAGCCACGAGCTGCGCAGCCCGCTGACCCGCGCGCGCGTCAACGCCGAGCTGGTGGGCGAGGGCGAACACCGCGACGCGCTGCTGCGCGACCTCTCCGAGATGCGCGACCTGATCAGCGACTTGCTGGAAAGCGAGCGCCTGGCCACCGGCCACAGCGCGCTGCACACCGAGAGCGTCGACCTCGCGGCGCTGGTGCGCGAGGTGGTGGCCACGCAGTTTGCCGGTGCGCCGCTGACGCTCGAACTCGACGAGTCGATCGGCGCGCTGCAGGCCGACCCGATGCGCTTGAAGCTGCTGCTGCGCAACCTGATCGACAACGCGTTGCGCCACAGCGCCGGCGCGGCGCAGGCGCCGGTGGTGTCGCTGCGGCGCGAACCCGACGGCCGCATCGCGCTCACCGTGCGCGACTTCGGCCCCGGCGTCAGCGACGAACAGCTGCAGCGCCTGAGCGAACCGTTCTACCGCACCGACAGCGCGCGCGCACGTGCCACCGGCGGCGTCGGCCTCGGCCTGTATCTGTGCCGCCTGATCGCGCAGGCGCACGGCGGCGAGCTGCGCCTGCGCCGCGCCGAGCCGGGGCTCGAGGTGACGGCGCTGCTCGGCGCGTGAACCCTTGCGCCGGGCGGCGCCGACGTTGCCGACGCGTGACAAGGCGGCTGCCGGCATGACGACGCTCGCTGAAGCGCCGTGCTCAGCGAGGCGACAACGCCGTGCGGGCGGACGCCGCTGCCGTGCTGCCATACCCCAGCGCGAGCAGCGTGTCGCGCATCGCCACGTCGATCGGCGTCGCCGGCAGCGGGCCCACCGCGCGCGCGAGCGCGCTGCCGTCGAGCGCGTGCGGCACCTGCCACAGATAGGACATCTCGGCGATCTCGCGCCACATCGGCACCACCAGGCCACCGAGCTTGAGCACGGCCCACGGCATGCCGCCGCGCTTGAAGCCGCTGCGTCGGCGCCAAACCCAGCGATGCGGCGGCGCGCTCGATGGCGGCCAGCAACTCGGCACCGGTGAGCGCGTGGCCGGCGAACGGCAAGTCGGCGAATGCAGGCAGCTCGTCGGCGCGTGACGCCACGGCCACGAAGGCCCGCGCCAGGTCGGGCAGGTAGGCCCAGGCGTGCGCGAGGTCGCAGCGGGCCGGGATACACCAGCTTGCCCTGGCGCAGCGACTTGGTGATCACCAGGTCCATCCAGCTGCCGCTGCCGGCGCCGAAGAAGTCGCCCGCGCGAATGACCACGCTGCGCAAGCGGCCCTGCGCCGCGAGCGCCTGCAGCTCGGACTCCATCGTCCACGCGGATGCGGCCCTTGCGCGTGGTGGGGCGCTGCGGCGTGTGCTCGTTCAGCAGCGGCGGCATCTGCGCGCCGAAGTTGTACACGTTGCCCGGCAGCATGAAGGTGGCGTTCAGCCGCTGCGCGACGTCGAGCCCCTGGTGGAACAGCGGCAGCGCCTGCGTGCGGCCACTGCGTGTACAGCGGGTTGATCGCGTACACCACCACCCGCGCGCCCGCGGCGGCCGCTGGCCAGCGCGGCGGTGTCGGCCAGTTCGATCGCCAGGTGCGTGGCGCCGGCCGGCAGTGCCGCCGGCGGCCGGCGCGCCTGCGCGAGCACCGCCCAGCCGGCGGCGGCGAAGGCCTCGACGGCGGCGGCGCCCAGGCGGCCGTTGGCGCCGAGCACGAGGGCGATGGGTCGGGGTGGTGGACTGCATGGTGTGGCCTCCGGTGGAACAACAACGAACGTGGCCAGTGTCGGCCACCGGCCACGTATTCGACAATTGCCGAAGCCTGCATGCGAGCTATACATTCATGCATGGCTGCAGAGGTCGAGACTTTCAACTGGGCCCTGGTGAAGAGCTTCGTCGCCGTGCTCGACGCCGGCAGCCTGATGGGCGCCGCGCGCAGGCTCAAGGCGCAGCAGCCCACGCTGAGCCGCCACATCGCCGAGCTGGAGGCGCAGCTCCAGGTGCCGCTGTTCGAGCGCACCGGCCGCGGCGTGATGCCCACCGTGGCCGCGCTGGCCATTGCCGATGCTGCGCGCCACATGGAAGAAGGCGCCGGCACCTTGCTGCGCGCGCTGGCGCAAAGCGCCCAAGCCACCACCGGCAGCGTGCGCATCACCACCAGCGTGGTGGCGGCGAACTATCTGCTGCCGCCGGTGCTGGCCGCGCTGCGGCAGGCCGAACCCGGCATCGCGATCGAGCTGGTGGCGAGCAACGATCTCTCCAACCTGCTGCGCCGCGAGGCCGACATCGCGGTGCGCATGGTGCGCCCGGCGCAAGGCTCGCTGGTGGCCAGGAAGCTGGGCGACATCCCGATCGTGGCCTGTGCGCACAAGAGCTACCTCAAGCGCGCCGGCACGCCGCACCAGCCGGCCGACCTGCTGGCCGATCGCCACACGCTGATCGGCTACGACAAGGACACCACCATCTTGCGCGCCGCGGCCCAGATGGGCCTGCCGCTGACTCGCGAGCACTTTGCGCTGCGCACCGACGACCAGGTGGCTTACGGCCGGCTCATCGCCGCCGGCGCCGGCATCGGCTTTGCGGCCGACTACAACCTGCGCCACTGGCGCGGCGTGGTGCCGGTGCTGCCGGGGCTGGCGATCCCGCCGCTGCCGTGCTGGCTGGCCGTGCACCGCGAGATCCGCAGCAGCCGGGTGGTGAGGCGGGTGTTCGAGTTCTTGGCCGAGGGGATACCGCGCGAGCTTGCGATGGCGTAGAACGGATCGCCTGCACGCTCGGGAGCCTGCATGAAAACGCTGTATCTGGTGCGCCACGCCAAATCGAGTTGGGGCGACCCGGCGTTGCCCGACCGCGACCGCCCCATCAACGAGCGTGGCCTGCGCGATGTGGCCACGATGGGCAAACGCCTGGCGCAGCGCGGCGTGTCGCCCGACGTGATGCTCAGCAGCCCGGCGACCCGCGCGCTCACCACGGCCGAGCACCTGGCCAAGGCACTGGGCATCAAGCGCAAGGACATCGTGGTGATCGAGCGCTTGTACGCCGCGCCGGCAAAAGAGGTGCTCGGCGTCATCCAGGGGCTCGACGACGCGCCCAAGCGCGTGATGCTCGTCGCCCACAACCCCGGGCTCACCGAGCTCGCGCAGCACTTTGCGAGCGAGATCGCCGACATGCCCACCTGCGCGATTGCCGAGTTCAGGTTCGCGGCGCCGTCCTGGGCGGGCATCGGCCAGGCCGAGCCCGCGTACGTGGTGTTCGATCACCCGAAGAGCGCCTGAGGCAAGGCCACGCGGGCAGCGAGAATGCCCCCGTGGACCGCGTGTTCTTCAGCATCGGCTGCGCCTTCGGTTTTGTCGGCGTGGCGCTCGGGGCTTTCGCGGCGCACGCGCTCAAGGCGCACATCGCACCCGAGCTGTTGGCCACCTTCGAGGTCGGCGTGCGCTACCAGCTCATGCACGCCCTCGCGTTGCTGGCGGTGGCGTGGGCGTGCACGCGCTGGCCGGGCAAGCCGGTTCACGCAGCCGGCTGGCTGTTCGTGATCGGCACGCTGCTGTTCAGCGGCAGCCTCTACGCGTTGAGCGTGAGCGGCGTGCGTGGGCTCGGCATCGTCACGCCGTTCGGCGGCGTGGCGCTGCTGGCCGGTTGGCTGTGCCTGCTTTGGGCACCGATTTCAGGAGTCAGGTCGTGACGTTATCGCTCGCAGGAAAGACCATCGCCGTGACCGGCGGCTTCGGCGCGCTCGGCCGCGCCTGGGTGATGCACTCCAGGCCGCCGGCGCCCAGGTGGCGCTGATCGACAAGGCGGGTGCGCCGGCCGGCCTGGGCGCCGGCGTGCTGGCGCTGCCCGACGTCGACCTCGGCCAGGCGGATGCCACGCGCCGCGCGATGGACCAGATCGTCGCGCGCTTCGGCGCACTCGACGGCCTGGCCAACATCGCCGGCGGGTTCAAATACGAGACCGTCGAGACCGGCAGCGTCGAAACCTGGGACCGCCTGTATGCGCTCAACGTGCGCACCACACTGCTCGCGTCGCAGGCCGCGCTGCCGCACCTGCTGGCGCGCGGCGGCGGGCGCATCGTCAACGTGGGCGCCAACGCGCGCGGCCCAGGCCGGCATGGGCATGGGCGCCTACGCGGCGTCGAAGTCCGGCGTGGCGCGCCTCACCGAGGCCATGGCCGAGGAGTTCAAGGACCGCGGCATCACGGTGAACGCGGTGCTGCCGAGCATCCTCGACACGCCGGCCAACCGCGCTGACATGCCCAAGGCCGACCCCGCGCGCTGGGTGAGCCCCGCCGCGCTGGCGCAGGTGATCGTGTTTCTGCTGTCGGACGCGGCCGCGCCGATCACCGGCGCGCTGATTCCGGTGAAAGGGCGGGTGTAGCCGGCCCGACGGTCCTTGAAACCGGGCACCGCAGCCCCAGTTGCCAAGGCATGGAAACGAGTCACCGCACTTTTCCCGCTGCGCTGCACGATCTGGCGGCGATGGCCGTGCTGCTCGAGCGGCTCGAGAGCCAGCCCCGCAAGGCGAGCGCCGAGCAGTACCGCGAGGTGGTGCAGCGCGTGAGCCAGTTGCTGCAGCAAGCCGAGCCCGGCGCCGCGCTCAACGCGCTGCTCGCCGTTGGCGCCGGCCACGGCCGAGCTCTACGAGAACCTGCAGTACGAGCACGCGGGCCTGTGCCTCGCGCCGCTCGACCGCGCGATGGCCGCCGAGCAAGATGCCGTGGCGGCCATCGAGCACGCACGCCGCGCAACGCCGGCCGCCTGAGGCGGCCCCGCGGCGTGGCCGTCAACGCACGCTGCAGCGCCTAACGTGGCAACTGCAGCGGCTACTGCGTGCGCCCCCGCATCGACGCCGGCTTGCCCGGCAGCTTGATCAGCGTGCCGGTGTTGGTGACGGTGTCGCCATCGACCCGCAGCACCGACAAGTCGCGAGTCCATGTAGTTGCCCACATACAGCCAGCGGCCGTCGGGGCTGAACACGGCGCCCTCGGGCAGGCCGCGCACCTCGACCTCGCCGACCTTGCTGACCTTCTTGCCGTCGATCTTGAGCAGCACGACGCTGCCGTTGCGGTTGTAGAAGAACTCGGTCTTGGCGTTGTTGGAGCCGCGCAGCAGCACGGCCACCGCCAGCTTGCCGTTGGGGCTGATGGCAAAGCCCTCGGGCGCGTCGCCCACCACCACCTTGTCGATCACGCGTTCGGGCTTGGCCTCGAGGTCGATCACCGAGACGGTGTCGACGTTGCCGTCGGAGCCGCCGGCGTTGCCGTTGTCGGCCGTCAGCGCCAGGCGGCCGTCGGGCGTGACGTCCAGGTTGTACGGCCACAGCCCCACGGCCAGGTCGCGCTTGGTGTAGGTGACCTTCTGGCCGTCCACGCTCGAGCAGCGCCACCTTGTGCCCGGGAAATTTGCCCGCCATCGCGCGCTTGCCGTCGGGCGTGAACACCACGTGAGCCACGTGCTCGCCGATGACGACGGTGTCGATCAGCTTGACCGATTTGCCCTCGATGCTGAGCACGCTCAGCGAGTTGTCGGCGCGGTTGGCGATCAGCGCCAGGTTGCCTGCGCGGTTGATCGACATGCCCGAGGGCTGCTTGCCCACGGCCACGGTGTCGATCAGCCTGGGCGGGCTGGTGGTCAGGTCGATCACGTAGAGCTTGTTGTCGGGCACGGCCTTCCAGCCGGCGCCGTCGGCCGCCCAGTCCATCGAGTTGGCCACCAGCGCCAGCTGGCCATTCGGGGTGATGGCCAGATTGGTGGGCGGGCCGAAGATCGAGTTCATCAGCGGCAGATTGGCCACGATCTTCGGGTTGGCGGGGTCGCTGCCGATGTCGACGATGGTCACCGCATCGTTGCCCGGCGGCAGGTTTTGCACCTTGCCGTCGTCGCCCCAGGTGACCTTGTTGTCGATGCCGACGAGCATGAACTCGGGCTTGCCCGGCGTGGGCGCGGGGCCCGCGCAGGCCGACAAGCAGCGCTGCCGCGCCGAGCAGCGCGATCAACTGGATCCTTGTCATGCGAGTCTCCTCGTTGTTGGATGCCTTGCCGGCGCCAACACATCGGGCGGCCCAAGGTGGGCGCGACCGTACAGCCGGGGTGAGGGTGTGTCAAGGGCGTCGCCTCGCACCTTGCCCCAACGTATGATCGGACCGAATTCAGTCCGGTCCAAGCGCGGAGCCAACATGCCCACCGACATCATCAGCCTCACCGAGTTCAAGAACGATGCCAGCGGCTGGATCGAACGCCTGCAAAACCAGCCACCGGTGGTACTCACGCAGAACGGGCGCGGCAAGGCCGTGGTGCAAAGCTACGAGAGCTACCAGCAGCAACGCTATGCCATGGCACTGCTCAAACGGGTGATTCAGGGCCAGGCGGACGCAGCCGCGGGTCGCATGGTTTCGCTCGAACAAGTGAAGGCCACGGTCCAGGCAGTGATCGACGCCGCCATCGCAAAGGAGAAGGAAGCGGCCGCTGCCAAGCGCTCCAAGAAAGCTGCCGCGCCTGCCAAGCGCAAGGCCGTGCCCGCTGGCCGCCGCCGTGCCTGAGACCTACCGGGTCAACTGGGAGT
The DNA here is from genome assembly GCA_963827645.1 of uncultured beta proteobacterium. Taxonomy (GTDB): domain Bacteria; phylum Pseudomonadota; class Gammaproteobacteria; order Burkholderiales; family Burkholderiaceae_C; genus JAEUPI01. The sequence continues at coordinate 76,919 of CAWHBZ010000048.1, forward strand.
TCGCGGCAAGCGCAGACCTGCCGGAGATCGTGGGCTTCATTGCCAAAGACAGCCCGCTCGCCGCACAGCGCGCCGCCGATCGGTTGACTGCTGCCGCGGCTTCGCTCACGCGCCATCCGCACCGGGGGCGGCATGTGCCTGAGCTGATGGCAATGTCCGAGTTGGCCGACCTGACCCGCAGCCTGGAGATTCGTGAGCTGATCGTCAGGCCTTGGCGCCTGAGCTATGTGATCGAAGGTCGTGCCGTGCGTATCACTGCCGTGGTGGAAAGTCGCCGCGACATGGTGGCCTGGCTGGAGCGACACATCGATCGGTTCGCGGACGCTTCGCCGCGTCGTTGACCCATTTGCATCATCGGAGGCGTGAGTTTTCTTTTGGACGCCCACAGAGTTTTCGATTGGACGAAATAGAAGTTTCATTCAGACGACGATTGAATTTACAATCGGCCGATGCCTCCCGGTACCGGTGCGACCTATCCGCGCTACCTCAACGCCCGCGTGATCGAGGCGCTGGCCGATACGCCCGTGGTCCTGCTGCATGGCCCTCGCCAGTGCGGCAAGACCACGCTGGCCCGCCAGGTGTGCGAGCCGCTCGGCTACGGCTACCTCTCGTTCGACGATGATGCCTTGCGCGCCGCGGCGCTGGCCGATGCCACCGGCTTCGTCTCCGATTTGCCCCCGCGCATGGTGCTCGACGAAGTGCAGCGTGTGCCGCAGATCTTCACCGCCCTCAAGGTCGCCGTGGATCGCGACCGCACGCCCGGCCGCTTCTTGCTCACCGGCTCGGCCAATGTGATGCTGCTGCCACGCCTGGCCGATTCGCTGGCCGGGCGCATCGAGCCACTGCGCCTGCATCCACTGGCGCAGTGCGAGCTGGAGGGTCGCAACAGCGCTTTCTTGCATGGGCTCTTCGACGCATCGTTCGCAAGGCGGCGCACCCCGCGCCTTGGCGATGCGCTGGCGCACCGCGTCGCGTCGGGCGGCTACCCGGCAGCGTTGGCCCGCGTGGCGGCACGCCAAAGGAGCTGGTATCGCGCGTACATCGACGCCCTGGTACAGCGCGATGTGCGCGATCTGCGGCGCATCGGGGCGCTCGACACGCTGCCCCGGCTGCTGGCCGCCGCCGCAGCGCAGACGGCCCGGTTGGTCAATGTGGCCGATCTGGCGGGGCCCTTTCAGGTCACCCGGCCCACCATTCGCGACTACGTCACGCTGCTCGAGCGGCTGTTCCTGCTGGAGCAGTTGCCGCCGTGGCACAGCAACCGGCTGAGCCGCTTGATCAAGACACCCAAGCTGCATCTTTGCGATACGGGGTTGGCGGCTGCGCTGTTGCGCGTGGATGCCGAGGGCCTGCTGAGAGATCGCGCCCTGCTCGGCCAATTGCTCGAGACCTTTGTATTGCAAGAGTTGCGGCGCATGGCGAGTTGGCATGCCGAGCCCATCGCGTTCCATCACTTCCGCGACAAGGACGGTGCAGAAGTCGACATCGTGCTCGAGCGCGCCACCCATGAGGTGGCCGGCGTGGAGGTGAAGGCGGCCGCCTCAGTGACCGAGGCCGACTTTCGCGGCCTGCGCAAGCTGCAATCTGCCGCAGGGGAGCGCTTTCGCTGCGGCGTCGTTCTCTACGATGGCGAACATGCACTGAGCTTCGGCGCCGGCCTGCTGGCGGTGCCGATCCGGGCGCTGTGGGAAACGGCAGCGTCTTCAGGGCAGTGATGTGACCATGACCCTCTCCTACACCCCCCGCCCCGCCACCAGCGCCCCCAGCGGCATGGTCACCTGCCCCCACGCACTGGCCTCCCAAGCCGGCGTGGATGTCTTGAAAGCCGGCGGCTCCGCGGTGGACGCGGCCATCGCCGCCAGCAGCACGCTGGCCGTGATCTACCCGCACATGACGGGCCTGGGCGGCGATGCGTTCTGGCTGATCTACGACGCCCAAGCCCCCAACCCCAACGACCGCGTGCGCTACCTCGACGGCGGCGGCCGCGCCGCGGCCAGCGCGAGCGCGCAGTGGTTTCACGAGCACGGCCACACCAGCGAGATCCCGTTTCGCGGCGTGCTGCCGGCCACGCTCACCACGCCCGGCGCCGTGGCCAGCTGGGTGGCAGCGCACAAGGCCTACGGCCGCCTGCCGCTGAAGCGCGACCTCGAAGCCGCCACCACGCATGCGCGCGAAGGCTTCGAGGTCACCGCGCGGCTGGCCCGCTGGATCGACGCCACCGCGCCCGAGCTGGCGCCGCACGCCGAGAGCGCGGCGATCTTCTTGCCCCAGGGCCGGCCCCCGAGCGCCGGCAGCACGCTCACCAACCCCGACCTCGCGCGCACGCTGGGTGCGCTGGCCGATGGCGGCCACGCCGGCTTCTACGCCGGCGACGTGGCGCACGAGATGGCGCGCTTCAGCGCGCTGCACGGCGGCTTCTTCACCGCCGCCGATCTGGCCGCACAAACCGCGCGCTGGGGCGAGCCGCTGCAGGGCAGCTACCGCGGCGTGACGATCTACGAGACGCCGGCGCCGACGCAGGGCTTTACCGTGCTCGAGATGCTCAATCTGCTGGAGCCGCTGGAGCTGCACCGCAAAGACCGGTTAGGCCCCGACCACGTGCACCTGATGGTGCAGGCCAAGCAGATCGCGTATCACGACCGCGACCGCCACCTGGCCGACCCGCTGTTTGCCGAGTGCCAGCAAGATCCAGCGGCTGATCTCCAAGGCCTATGCCGACGAGCGCCGCGCGCTGATCGACCCCGCGCGCGCCCTGCCGTGGGACCGCGTGCCCTCGCACGGCAGCCTGCGCGGCGACACCGTGTTCATTGCCGCGGTGGACGCGCAAGGCAACGCCGCCGCGCTGATCAACAGCTTGTACGGCGTGTTCGGCTCGTGCGTGGTGGCCGGCCGCAGCGGCGTGGTGCTGCAAAACCGCGCCGCGTACTTCTCGCTCGACCCCGCGCACCCCAACTGCGTGGCGCCGGGCAAGACGCCGCTGCACACGCTGATCGCCTCCCTCGCGCTGCGGCAGGACAACACGCTGTGGGGCGTGGTGGGCTGCATGGGCGCCGACGGGCAGCCGCAGATCCACGCGCAGACCTACGTGGCCATGATCGACCACGGCCTCGACATCCAGCAGGCCGTGCAGGCGCCGCGCTGGCTCTCGGGCCGCTTTGCGCTCGGCGAGGCGCGCGACACGCTGCACATCGAGGCGCGCTTTGCGGGCGAGACCATCGCCGAGCTGGAGCGCCGCGGCCACGTGATCGACCGCTGGGGCGAGTGGAACGAGCTCGCGGGGCATGCGCATGGGATCACGATCGATGCGCGGACGGGGGTGCGGTGTGGGGGGAGTGATCCGCGGAGTGATGGGGCGGCGATCGGGTATTGACTCACCACCGCGCCGAGCGGTCAGTAGACCGTGCAGCAGCGACGGCTCTGATCACGAAGCGATAGGCCGACCGGTGTCCTTCGGCACGACCTCATACCCAGCTTCTCGCATGAGTTCGAATTCGAGGCATCCTTCAGCGCCTCTAATCTCGTCTGGATCAATTTGCCTACCCAGCGCCAATCCAAGTGCATACCCGAACACCGCCTTTGGCGGCAAACGAACTTTGTCTGAAGTCACCAGATCGTATGTGCTCGACCTTCCAAAGGGTCCCCTGTCGCCCCCTTGGAGAGGTATGCCACAGCCTGATGGATGTGGGCAGTTGTCGCCTTGCGAATCTCTTCCACCGGAAGCCGGTTCTTATTGGGCAACTTGAACCTCACTAGCTCGCTGGGCCGGCCGACAGCATACGCCTGACCCGGCTACTATTCTGGTCACTGCCATGGCGCTCGAAGTGATCGGGACCGCCACCTCACTCCACCCGTACCACGGTCATGAGCGTTGGTAGCCAAGTCTTCGACGACCTGTACGTCCACTTGTCAGCGATTCAGTTGCTGGACGGACAGCATCGCCAAGTTATTCGGGAAGCGCTTGAGGTTTTCGCAGGTTCGAGCCCTGCACCGCACGTGGCAAAGGTGAACATCAGAAGTTCGCGGCTTCTTCGTTGCTTGCGTATCCTGACTTCGAGCACGCACCGTTTCCCACGCTTGCTGCGAGCTGGCAATTTAATCGCGGGACGACGAACGAGCCGGTGTTTCGCAGTTATGCCGACTCTCTGAACCCAGCGATACTCCATCGGAAGGAGTACGCGATGCCTTTCTCGTACTGCGGGTCGTCGTCGAACAGGATCAGCGGCATCTGCACCGGCCCGCTCTGGCGCAGCTTCACGCCGTGCGCGGCGGCTTGTTCGGCGATGCCTTGCCGCAGGCGGCTGCCCATGCGCTGCAGGTGCGCGATCAGGCCTTCGTCGCGGTCGGCCACGGCGAGCGTGGCCAGCGCGGCGGCCATGGCCACGCCGCCGGCCCAGAACGAGCCGGTTGAAAAGATGCGCGTGGCCGCATCGCGCAGCGCATCGGTGCCGGCCACGGCGGCCAGCGCGTGGCCGTTGGCGATGGCCTTGCTCCATGCGCTCAGGTCGGGCCGCACGCCCAGCGGCTCCCAGCTGCCGGCGGCGTGCAGGCGGTAGCCGGCGCGCACCTCGTCCAGGATGAGCGCGGCGCCTCGCGCATCGCAGAGCGCCCGCACGCGCTGCGCAAAGGCCGGTGTGGGCAGCTCGAGGTCGACGCCGATGTCGTGCTTGAACGCGCTCACCAGCACGCCGGCGAGGTCGTTGCCCGCGGCGCTGGCGGCGGCATCGAGGCTGGCGATGTCGTTGTAGATGAATTCGATCAGGTGCGCGCGGTCTTCGGCGGTCACGCCGGCCGGTGAGGGCGTGCACCACGGGGCCGAGCCGTGGTACGCCTTGCTCGCCAGCAGGATCTTGCGTTTGCCGGTGGCCGCGCGCGCGACGGTCACGCACACGGTGGTGGCATCGGTGCCGTTCTTCTGAAACATCACCCAGTCGGCGTGCGCGATGCGCGCCACCAGCGCCTCGGCCAGCTCCACCAAGAGCGGCGTGGGCCCGTTGAGGCAATCGCCCAGCGCGCGCTGCCGCGCGGCGGCGGCTTCCACCTCGGGGTGATGGTGGCCCAGCAGGTTGGGCCCCCAGCTGCACATGAAGTCGATGAACTCGCGGCCATCCACGTCCCACAGCCGGCAGCCCTCGGCGCGCTGAAAGAACTGCGGGTAGCCGGGCGGCAGATACGCGGCGCTCAAGTGGCCGGTCATGCCGCCGGGGGTGACGCGAAGGGCGCGGGCGCGCAGGGCGGTGTCGATGGGGGTGGCAGCATCAGACAGCGGAGCAGTGGGCATGGTTGGGCTCCGGGTGGTGCGCCGGGAGTGCTAGGGATGATAGGGTGCGCGTACCATCCGCGGGCGGAGGCCACCATGACCGTCACCGATCGCATCGAGCTCAACCCCAACATCATGCAAGGCAAGCCCGTGATTCGCGGCACGCGCGTGACGGTGGAGCTCGTCCTGCGCAAGATCGCCGAGGGTGCGGATGAGGCAACCCTGCTTGCGGCCTATCCAACGTTGACCAAGGCAGACATCCAAGCCGCTGTCACTTACGCGGCCGATTCGCTGGCCCACGAAAAGACTGTGGTTCTCACGGGTCAGAGCTGACGCCGAACCACGATGCGGTTCTTGGCCGACGAGAGCTGCGACTTCGCGGCGGTGCACGCGCTGCGCGCCGCGGGGCACGATGTGGTTGCAGTGTCGGATATCGCGCGCGGCGCCGAGGATTCAGCGGTGATCGAGCTGGCCCGATCGGAGCGCCGCATCCTCCTCACTGAGGACAAAGACTTCGGGCAGCTGGTTTTCGCCGCGGCTCGCCAGAGCTCCGGTATTGTTTTGCTGCGCTGGCCTGTCAGCGCTCGCAGCACGCTCGGTGCAGGGCTCGTCGAGTTCGTGGCCTCCCATGGTGACTCGCTGACCGGCTCGTTTGCCGTTGTCGAGCCGGGGCGAGCACGCGTTTCGCGCTCACCGTAGCGCAATTGCCCAGCGCCCAACCGGGGGTCACGCGAAGGGCGCGGGCGCGCAGGGCGGTGTCGATGGGGGTGGCGGGGATGGCCGATGGCGCGGTGGTGGGCATCGGCGCTCCTCAGGCGGTGACGTTCACGCTCACGGCGCCGATGCCGGCCAGCTCGTAGCGGAAAGCCGTGTCCTCCTGCGGAAAGCGCGTCGGCACCAGGCTGCCGGTCATCACCACCTGGCCGGCTCGCAGGCACTCGCCGCGCGCGTGCAGGTGGTTGGCCAGCCAGGCCAGCGCGACGAACGGGTCGCCCAGCACGTCGCGGCCGAAGCCGCGGTCCACCGCCTGGCCGTTGGCGTGCACCACGCCCTCTGCCGCGCCCAGGTCGGGCCATGGGCTGACCCATTGCGACAGCACCATGCCTGCGTTCCACGAGTTGTCGGCCACCAGGCCGCGCACGTCGAGCACCTTGTAGTCGGCGTGGCGGTCGTCGACGATCTCGATGCCGGCGCACACGGCGTCGACCTGCGCGCGCACGCTGTGCGCGGTGTGCTCGCCGCCCGGCGCGTCGCGGCCGATGCGCATCGCGATCTCGAACTCCAGGCCCAGGCGGCCGTAGGCGCTGCGCGCCAATGTGCTGCCGCTGCTGCGCACGCGCTGGGCCAGCACCACGCCGCTGATCGGCTGGTCGATGCCGCACATGGCCTGCATGCGCGGCGACGTGAGGCCGATCTTGTAGCCGGCCACCGGGCCCTCGCGCGGCAGCATCAGCGCGACGAACGCGCGCTGCACGTCGTAGGCCGCGGGCAGCGTGGTGGCCGATGCCGGCGGCGCCGCCGCAAATCGTGCCTTGGCGGCGTGCTGGTCCAGCAGGGCGCGGGCGTCGGCCTCGGTGGGGCTGCCTGTCATGCCCGCACTGTACTGAGCATTGCGCTCAGTGCGCTCAGGCGTGGGCAGTCGCCAGCCTTGGGCCCGATGCCCCGCGCCGGCCGCGGCTCGCCGCTATAGCGCCAGCAGGCGCTGGAAGAACGAGCGGTAGCGCTGCAGCGCGACCCGCAGGTTTTCGGTCGATGCGGTCTCGTTCATCCGCGATTCGAGCTGGGCGCGCTCGTCGGCAAAGCTCTGCGCCAGGCTGTTCATCATCTGCGCCACCAGCTCGTCGGCCTGCTGCACGGCCTGCCGCGGGTCGTCCACGAAGCCGATCTGCGTGGCGTCCCAGCGCGCGCGAAAATCCTGCGCGACGCCGGGGCTGAACAGCGGTGCGAGTTGTTCGTCGTCGGTCATCGACGGGGCATGCCTGTCGCCGCGCGATGGCCTGGCGCGTGCGCCTCGCCTCGCGGCTCGGTGGTGATCACGGCGTCTTCGACTTCGATGTCGTCACGCGCCGCCGCGCGCTCGAGCGCGGCGGCTCTGCGATGCTCTGCCATCGAGCGCGCGTCGTCCTGCACGTGCGCAGTGGCCGCGGCGGTGGGGTCTGGCGCCGCCACGGCGGCGGCGCTCGAAGGCATGCGGTCCTTTCGACCTTCGTTCTTGAACCAGTTCATGGCTAGGCCTCCTGATAGTGCTTGCGGGTGCGGCTTCGTGCCGCACGCGATGCGACCGGCGCCACTTCGAGCAGGTCGTCGAACAGCGCGTGGTAGTGCACCACCGCCTGGCGCAGGTCTTCGGTGCTGGTCTCGGCGCGCTGGTCGCGCAGCGCGATGTCGTGCGCGGCGCGGTAGTGCTCCACGACGTTCGGGTGGTCCACCGAGATGTCGGCCGCGCGGCGCTCGAAGTCGGCCATCGGGTAGCCGCGCTGCAGCATCAGCTCGCGCACCAGGAGGTCTGCCTCGGCCAGCGTGTGGCGCGGATCGTCGACGAAGCGGCCTTGCAGCAGCTTCCACTCCTGCGCATAACGCGCCGCGTCGGTTGGCGCGAGCGCCACGATGTGCATGCGTTGCACGCGCCGCTCGCGCGCCAGCAACTCGGCCTCGGCCTTGTCGCGGCTGCCGAGGTCGTCCATCGTGCGGGTGTATTCGGGGCCGAAGCGTTGCCGCAAGTGTTGCGACTGGTGGCGCCGCTGCATCAGCCAGGCCGACAGCGCGAGCACGGCGAGCACACCCACGATCGCCAACCCGGCGAGCGCATTGGGACTGAGTTGGGTCCATGTCATGACGAGCCTCCACAGGTGATGTCAGGGGTTGCTGACCACTCTAGCCAGGCGTGCCGGGGCGCGACGTGGGAGGCGAGCGTCCGCGGCCGGCCACGGTGTCTGATTCGGACGTAGGACTCCTGGAAGTTGCCGCGGCGTGTCGTGCGGTCGGCGTCGAGGCGAATCAGCGCGATGCCGCTGGCGGGGTCGCATTGGCGCCGCAGGTAGCTCGGTGAGTCGACCACCAGCACCTCGAGCGTGGGCCGCACGCGTGCTTCGAGCAAATGCCCGCCCACCGTGCTGCCGTTGCGCCGACCGAGCACCGCGTGCACGTGCACCTTGCTTGTTGCCGTCGAGCGCGATGTCGCCAACCAGCGACAGCACCTCGACCTGGTCGTGGACCGGGATGCGCTCGTACTCCTTGCGCTTCCAGTCGAAGTAACCGAGCGTCGCGCTCTCGAACGCGCCGATCGCCGTGAGCCGGCTGGCGATCAGGTTGTGATCTGCAGCGAAGCGTTGCAGCGTCGACATCACTTCGTCGCCTTTGTCGAGCACGAGCGCAATGGTGCGCTCGGGAGATTCGTTGAGTACTTTGGCGCGCATGGTGGCCTCCTGACAGTGAGCGTGCAGGTTCTCGTTGTCCGGGACAGCAAGCCCGTCCCGCGTGGCCCACGTCATGATCGGTCTCGCCCTGGACACCACCTCCCCCGCGGTTCAAGATCACCGGCTCAGCGCGCGGCTCGCTGCCGCGCTCATGCTGTGGCTGGCAGCAAGCGATCAAGGAGACAACGTTATGAACGAGCTCGACCGGGTGCTCTCCGACGCCGTGGCGGCGGAACACGTGCCTTTCGTGGTGGCGATGACCGGCAACGCCGGCGGTGTGACCTGGTCGGGTGCGGCGGGCGATCGCAGCCCCGGCCAGAAGGCCGATGTCGAATACCGTGATGCGCATCTTCTCGATGACCAAGGCGGTGGGCTGCACTGCGGCCATGATCTTGATGGACCGCGGCAAGCTGAGCGCCGACGCCACGGTGTCGAGCATCCTGCCGCGCTTCGCCGAATTGCAGGTGCTCGACGGCTTCGAGGCGGACGGAAAGCCCCGCATGCGCGCACCGCGCACGCAGGCCACGGTCAGGCATCTGGCCACGCACACCGCGGGCTTCGCCTATGAGTTCTGGAACGAGGACATGCCGCGCTTCATGCACGCCACCGGCGCGCCGTCGATCCTTTCGGGGCTCGCGAAAGCGCTCAACTACCCGCTGCTGTTCGACCCCGGCACGCGCTGGGACTACGGCATCGGCATCGACTGGCTCGGCCAGGTGGTGGAAAAGGTCGACGGCCGTCGCATCGACCAATTCTGCCGCGAGGAGATCTTCGAGCCCTTGGGCATGCGCGACACGCGCTTCGAGCCCGAGCCCGACATCGCCCCGCGCCTGGCTGCCGTGGCCATCGCGCGGCGAAGACGGCCACTTCGCGCCGTTCGAGCTCGCGCCGCCGCCGAACCCCGAGGTCTACGGCATGGGGCACTGCCTGTACTCGACCGCGCCCGACTACATGCGGTTCCTGCGCATGTACCTGAACAAGGGGCAGCTCGACGGTCAGCGGGTGCTCAGCGAAGGCGGCGTGCAGTCGATGCTGGCCAACCAGATCGGCACCATGCGATCCCGCTACCTGAAGACCGCGGTGCCGGCGGTCACCGCCGATGCCGAGTTCTTCCCCGGCAAGCGCAAGTCGCAGAGCATGGCCTTCCAGCGCATCGACGAAGACGTGCCGGGCATGCGCTCGGCGGGCTCGCAGTTCTGGGCTGGCGTCTGCAACACGCACTTCTGGTTCGACCCAGCCAAGAACGTGGCCGGGGTGGTCATGACCCAGTCGCTGCCGTTCGTCGAACCGCGTTTCATGGGCGTGTACGAGGCGTTCGAACGCAGCGTGTACCGACGGCTGCAGTAGTGGCGTGTCGCGCCGGGGCCGCGCGCAAGCCCCGGCGCTTCCGGTCTGCGCCAGGACGTGCCGTCGAACATGCCCAAACTGGGTACGTTCATGCCCGATTTGGGTATGGGCCAACCACGCTGCGCCGGGCGGGCCACCTACAATCGGCGCGGCATCGAAGCGGAAGAGACCGATGAGCGAAATCATCTTTGTTGTGGAGCAGGCCCCCGAGGGTGGCTTCATCGCGCGCGCGCTGGGCGAGCCGATCTTCACGCAGGCCGAGGACGCGACCGATCTGCATGCCCGTGTTCGCGACGCCGTGCACTGCCACTTCGAAGAAGGCAAGGCGCCCAAGATGATCCGCCTTCACTTTGTGCGAGACGAAGTCATCACGGCATGAAACTGCCGCGCGACCTTTCGGGCGCTGAGCTCGCGAAGGCGCTGGCAAAGGTGGGCTATCGGGTTACGCGGCAAAGCGGCAGCCACATGCGCTTGAGCGCCGACCTCCCGGCGCAGCACCACATCACCATTCCAGCGCACGACCCGCTCAAGGTTGGCACGTTGGCGGCGGTGCTGGCTGAGGTCGCATCAAACCTGAATATCGATCGGGACGATCTACTGCGGCGGCTGTTCACCTGAGATCAGTTCAGGCTGTCGGTTGCCGAGCAGCATGAGTCGCTTGCCGACGTGATGCCCTGGATGCCTTCTGCCGGCTGTATCTTGAGTAGCGGCCCCTGCCTTGGCACGCCACTTGCCTGCCTTCATCGGGTTGCCATGACGCGCCCCACGTTGGCGCAGCAAGAAAAAAGGAGCTACGCGATGCGCTCCATCGAGTTCTTCACCTACCTGTTGCCCACGGCTGCGGGCAGTGACTCGGCCCAGCCGCTGAGCCGCAAGCTCACCCGTTGGCAGGCCGTTGCCTGGCCCGGCGCCACGCCCGTCGAGGGCTCGCGCGAGGTGCGCGTGTGCCCCGAATCGGCCGAAGAGCGGCAGGCCCTTGGCTTCGACACGCCGCCGGCCCAGGAGCCACCGAAGCCCGTCAGCCGTCGCCGGCGGCAGCGCCGGGCAGCCCATGCAGGGGCTGCGCTCAAGAGCCGCTGACGCCGGCGCTCAGGGCTGCAGTCGAGCGGCCGCGGCCCTAATCACGAACGCCGCCGCCGGGCAGCGGCCAGATCGCCAGGTAGCGCCCCGTGGTCTGGTAGTGCGGGTCGTGGTGGTACTTGCGCACGCCGTTGGCGTCGTGCTCCGGCGGCCTGGGCTCGCCGGTGGACTTCACGATCGGGGCGGCCTCGATGCGGATGTACGCGCCCTTGAAGGTCTTGGCGATCTCGCGATCGCGGCCGTCGCCGTTGGGGCCGCCGTTGGTGCCGTGCACGTAGATCACCTTCTCCACCTTCTTGCCGTTTTCGGTGCGGCCCCATGCGGCCACGTCGTCCTGCGAGCCGTACAGCGAGTCGTGCAGCTCGAGCCGGTGGGCGCGCAGTGAGTTGCCCGACTTGTCGTTGCCCATCAGCTTCTCGATCACTTCGCCGCCGCGCGAGTGCACCGACACGGTTTCCCTGCCCACCTTGGTGATGCCGGCCGCCTCGAGCGCGAGGTCGGTGGTCCGGGCCTGGCTCTTCACGTTGCCCCAGTCGGCGGCGTAGTAGTTGTCGTTCTTCGGCGAATCGACCGTCTCCTTGGCGTTCCTGCACTCGGGCAGCACGAACACGGTTTGCGGGTCGCGCGCGATGGTCTCGCGGATGCGCGAGTTCTGCCCGGCCTTGCTGCCCACCGGGTCGCCCACGGTGGCGTTGTCGCCGTGGTAGTGGGTGTGCACGCGCGCGTGCAGCTTGGGGTTGAAGCCCTTGCCCATCAGCGTGATCACCGGCTCGCTGCCGTTGCCGGCGTTGAGCGTGACCACCAACTTTGCACCCACGAGTGGCTCACCCGGTTTGGGCTGCGGGTTCTTGACCAGCAGGTCGCCATACGCGGCCTTGGCGTGCTCGATCGTGCGGCCCAGTCGCTGCTCCTTCGGGTCGCAGCTGTTCTTCAGTGCGTCGATCTCGGCCTGCGTCGTGTTGGCCACGTCCCACACGCGGGTGGCCGCGTCGGGCACCTTGCAGCCGTTCACCTTTTGCGCACCGGCGGCCTGGGCGCCGTGGCCGATGAAGGCTTGATGCTGCTGCTGTTGCTGCCGCGCCAGCGGGTGCATGTCGTGCGACGCGCTGAAGAGCGCGAGCGCGTCGCGGCCACCTTGCGTGCCGTCGGGTCCGCCATTGCCGGCGGGATGCGCATCCCCCCAAGGGGTGGTGTCGAGGTGCGGGGCGGGTTCGGGCAGCGTGGGCGTGGCGCCGCCGGCGCCGACGAGGGGCAGGGTGGTCATCGCGGTACTCCGGTTCAGTGCCGCCCGAACGCACGGGCGTGAGCCGCTGTGTGCGCGCGCCGGCGGCGCCGGTTCAACTGATATTTCTTCGCGCGCGTGTCCGCCTCGGAGGCCGCAGTGCGTGCTGGCCTGTCCCTAGCAACACAATGGCGCGCGTTGCCCCGCCTGCGCACAATGGCCGCGCCACCATCCACGGGAGAGACACGTGGCCATCCTGCGCGACCGCCCCTACGGCCAGTTCAACTTTCTCGTCGACCTCGGCGCCGGCAGCACCGACGGGCCCGAGGCCGGCTTTCAGGAGGTGAGCGGCATCTCGCAGGAAGTGACGGTGGCCGAGTACCGCAACGGCAACGCCAAGGAGAACAGCGTCGTCAAGCTCACCGGGCTGAACAAGGTGAGCGACGTCACGCTCAAGCGCGGCGTCATCGGCTCGCTCAACCTCTACCAGTGGCTCAACGACATTCGCAACGGCAACGCGAGCGCACAACGCACGGTGACCATCCAGCTGCAGAACGAAGACCACAGCGCCACGGTGCTGACCTTCAAATTGCTGCGCGCGCGCATCGTCAAGCACAGCTGCGGCCCGTTCAACGCCCAGAGCGGCGAGGTGGCCATCGAGGAGATGGTGCTCGCCTACGAGCGGCTCGAGCTGGAGTAGCCGGTGCGGGCGGGGTTCATCGGGGCAGCGTGATGGCCGAGCAGCGCGAGCGGCCCTACGGCAACGCCAACTTCCTGGTCGATCTCGGCGATGGCACCGATGTGCACGCCAGCGCGGCCGGCTTTGCCGAGGTGGTGTTCCCGCCGTTCATGGTGGCTGCGGGGCGCGGCGGGGAGCACGCGGCCGCTGCGGCGGGGGCGAGCGATGCAGCGGCCGCCGGCAGCCACGATCGCCTGATCCTCAAGCGCGGCGTGACCGGTGCGCTCAACCTCTATGCCTGGTGGCACAAGGCGCGCCGCGGCAAGGCGCCGCAGCGTCGCACGGTGCAGGTGCACCTGCTCGCCGAAGACCAGGCCACGGTGGTGCTCACCTGGCGCTTTCGCCACGCGCGCCCGGTGAGCCTGAGCTACTCGCCGCTGCGAGCGATGGACGGTGGCGTGTTGATCGAGACGCTGGAGCTCGAGTTCGATAGCGTCGAGATGGCTTGAGCCGGCGTCACGAGGGCTTCGCAAAGCAAGAACACCGCCGACCCTGGGTTGCAGGGACGGCGGCGTGCCTCTCACTTCACCTTGGCCAGGATCTTGTCCATCTCCGCGGCCGAGAACGCACGCAGCGTGCGCGTGCGCACGTTGCCCTGTTGCGCGGTGGTGATGCTGAACGCGGTGATCGCGGCCTCGTCTTCGGCTTCGAGCACGCAGACGACGTCGTAGTCACCGAGCGTCCAGAAGACCTCGCGCATGTTGACGCCGGCCTTCTTGGCCGCCTCCTTGGCGGCGGCGGCGCGCTTGGTGGTGTCCTTGATCGAGTGCAGGCCCTTTTCGGTGAAGCTGAGCAAACCGATGTAGGTGATCATGAGTCCTCCTGGTGATGCCTTGGGGGCCAGGTGAACCGGGTTCGAGCAGACGCAGCCCCCGGGCGCTGTTCGAGACCACTGAACGGTGGGGAGGCGGATGCTACGCGCATCGCCGTCGAACACAAGCGCGCGCCGATGTCGATTTTCCGCATCGCCAAACGTCATGGGTTCAGAGCGTGCGAGTCAGTGGTGCGCGCGCCGCGATTACATCTGAAATGAACGCCCACTTCCCCAGCCACGATGGGGACAACAGGTCCTCTCTAGACTGCGCCGAACGGAGGATTTCCTTTGTGCGCGAGCAGCCGGCAACTGGCCCGCTGCTCGCAACGTTTTTCGAACCCTGTTCCCTATTTGAAAGGGCCGCTCCCATGCCCACCCCTGTCACAAAAACGTCATCACGTCGCACCAACGTGCCCGCACGGCGGGCCGCATGCGGTGCACGCCGCGGTCGTGCTGGCGAGCCTCGTCGCCGCGTCGGTCACGCTCATCGGCTGCGGCCCCAACGCCTCGCACGCGCAAGGCGCCGCCGGCCACGGCGGCCCGCCGCCCGCCGCCGGTGGTGGTGACGTCGATGGCCGCCAGCAACCTGGCGATGAACTACGAATACGTGGGCCAGACGGCGGGCTCGCGCGACGTGGAGGTGCGCGCGCGCGTGGCAGGCATCCTGCTGAAGCGCAACTTCACCGAGGGCGGCAGCGTCAAGAAGGGCCAGTCGCTGTACACGCCTGGACCCGGTGCCGTTTCAGGCGGCGTTGAATCGCGCCGATGCCGACGTGGCGTCGGCCGAGGCCAAGCTCGCGAGAGCACGCGCACCTTGGCGCGCCTGAAGCCGCTGTGGGAGGCGCGCGCGGTGAGCCAGCGCGAATACGACGATGCGGCGTCGGCCGAGCAGGTGGCGCGCGCCGACCTCAAGGGTGCGCAGGCGCGCCGCGCCGAGGCGGCGTTGAACCTGGAGCTACACGCGCGGTCGAGGCGCCGCTGTCCGGCGCCGCGGGGCGCTCGCAGGTGAGCGAGGGAACGCTGGTGGCCGGCCCCGGCACGCTGCTGACGACGCTGACGCAGACCGACCCGGTGAAGGTGCGCTTCGGCATCGCCGACACCGATCAGATGAAGTGGCGCAACGAGGTGGCCGCCGGGCCAGCTGAAGCTGCCGCCGCACGAGGCGTTCACGGTCGAGATCAAGCTGGCCGACGGCAGCGTGCACCCGCGCAAGGGCAAGCTGCTGTTCTCCGACACGCGGGTGTCGGGCAACACCGGCACGGTCGAGGCCGAGGCCGAGGTGCCCAACCCCGACGGCGTGCTCAAGCCCGGCCAGTTCGTGCGCGTGCGCCTGACCGGTGCCACCCGGCCCAAGGCGATGCTGGTGCCCTCGCGCGCGGTGCTCGAGGGGCCGCAGGGCAAGTTCGTCTACGTGGTGGCCGACGGCAAGGCGCGCCCAAGCCGGTGCAGGTGGGTGACCAGATCGGCGACAACTGGGTCATCAACCAGGGCCTCGCCGAGGGTGATCCGGTGATCGTCGACGGCATGGCGCGCATCTTCTTCCCCGGTGCGCCGATGCAGATCGCGCCGGCCGGTGCGGCCAGCGCGCCGGCGGGCGGCGCGCCGGCCGCCGCGGCGGCGCCCCAGGCCGCCTCCAAGTAAGCCCCAATCGAACAGTCAAGGGGACCGCGCATGTTCTCGCGTTTCTTCATCGACCGGCCGATCTTCGCGGCCGTGCTGGCGATCTTCATCGTCATCGCCGGCCTGTCGGCGATCCGCACGCTGCCGATCGCGCAATACCCCGAGATCGCGCCGCCGGTGGTCACCGTCACGGCCGTCTACCCCGGCGCCAGCGCCGAGGTGATCGAGCAGACGGTGGCCGCGCCGCTCGAAAACGCCATCAACGGCGTCGAGCACATGATCTACATGGGCTCCACGTCCACCAGCAACGGCGTGGTGCACGATCCAGGTCACGTTCGACATCGGCACCGACGCCGACCAGGCCGCGCAGCTCGTGAACAACCGCGTCAAGCAGGCCGAGACCAAGCTGCCGCTGGAGGTGCGGCGCCAGGGCGTGACGGTGGAGAAGGGCTCGTCGGCGTTCCTGCAGGTGCTGGCCTTCTTCTCCGACGACGGCAGCAAGGACGACCTGACGATCAGCAACTACGTGACGCTGAACGTGCTCGACCAGCTCAAGCGCGTGCCGGGCACCACCAACGTGCAGATCTTCGGCGCCAAGGACTACGCGATGCGCATCTGGCTGCGGCCCGACCGGCTGGCGCAGCTGCAGGCTGACCACCAGCGACATCGCGCGCGCGATCAACGAGCAGAACGCGCAGTTCGCCGCCGGCAAGGTGGGCCAGGCGCCCACCGGCGGGCGCGCAGGAGATGGTCTACACCATCACCACGCAGGGGCGGCTGTCCGACCCGAGGCAGTTCGAAGAGATCATCGTGCGCGCCAACCCCGACGGCAGCACGCTGCGCCTGAAAGACGTGGCGCCGCGTCGAGCTCGGCTCGAAGGACTACGACTTCATCGGCCGCGTCAACGGCAAGGCCGCCACGCTGGTGGGCATCTTCCTGCAGCCCGGCGCCAATGCGCTCAACGTGGCCAAGGAGGTCGAGCGCACGGTCGACGAGCTTGAGCAAGAGCTTCCCCAAGGGCATCGTCCACTCGGTGGTGTACGACACCACGCGCTTCGTCAAGGTGTCGATCGAGGAAGTGGTCGATCACGCTGGCCGAGGCGATGATCCTGGTGATCCTGGTGGTGTACCTGTTCCTGCAGAACTGGCGCGCCACGTTCATCCCGGTGGTGGCGGTGCCGGTGTCGCTGATCGGCACGCTGGCCGGGCTTGCTGCTGCTGGGCTACTCGATCAACACGCTGACGCTGTTCGGCATGGTGCTGGCCATCGGCATCGTGGTCGACGACGCGATCGTCGTGCTGGAGAACGTCGAGCGCATCATGCACGAGGAGCACATGGCGGCGCGCGAGGCGGCGCATCAAGGCGATGCGCGAGGTGTCGGGCCCGGTGATCGCCATCGTGCTCGTGCTGTGCGCGGTGTTCGTGCCGATCGCCTTCCTCGGCGGCCTGACCGGCGAGCTGTACCGCCAGTTCGCGGTGACGATCTCGATCGCGGTGGTGATCTCGGGCATCGTCGCGCTGACGCTGACGCCGAGCCTGTGCGTGCTGATCCTGCAAGCGCGAGCACACGAGCGCCGGGGCGCTTCTTCCAGGCCTTCAACCGCTTCTTCGCGCGCGTCACCCACCGCTACGTCGGCGGCGTGGGCTTCATGGTGCGGCGCGCCGGCATCGGCGCTGGCGCTGTTCGCCGGCATGGTGGCGCTGGCCGTCGGCCTGTGGCGCATCACGCCGGGGTCGCTGGTGCCCGACGAGGACCAGGGCTTCTACATCTCGGCGGTGATCCTGCCCGACGGCGCCTCGCTGCAGCGCACCGACAAGGTGGTGCGGCGAGGTCATCGAGATCATCAAGTAGCAACCCCTACAACCAGGACGTCGATCGCCTTCACCGGCTTCGACTTCCTCGGCGGCGGCTATCGCAACAACGCGGCGACGATCTTCGTCACGCAGAAGCACTGGGACGAGCGCGACCGGTGCCGGTGCAGGCGCTGGTGGGCGAGCTGTTCATGAAGACCGGCCACATCAAGGAGGCGCTGGTGCTGGCCTTCAACCCGCCGCCGATCTTCGGCCTCGGCACCGCGGGCGGCTTCGAGCTCTACCTGCAGAACCGCGGCGAGGGCGGCGCCAAGCGGCTGGCCGAGGTGTCGCAGCAGTTCATGGGCGCGGCGTCGCAGAGCAAGCTGCTCGGCCGGCGTGCAGACGCTTGTGGCGCGCCAGCGACGCCGCAGCTGTACGTCGACGTCGACCGCGAGCGCGCCAAGGCGCTGGGCGTGCCGGTGGACGAGGTGTTCAACACGCTGTCGGCCACGCTCGGCAGCTACTACGTCAACGACTTCAACAAGTACGGCCGCACCTGGCAGGTGCTGATGTCGGCCGAGAGCGGCTTTCGCAAGCGGCCCGACGACATCGGCCGCATGTGGGTGCGCTCCGACTCGGGCGAGATGGTGCCGGTGTCGGCGCTGGCCAGCGTGAAGTACTCGTCGGGACCGGAGATGCTCGATCGCTTCAACAACCTGCCGGCGGTGAAGCTGTTCGGCCAGGGCGCGCCGGGCGTCAGCTCGGGGCAGGCGATCGCCGAGGTCGAGCGCATCGCGCGCGAAGTGCTGCCGCCCGACTTCAGCTTCGACTGGGGCGGCGCGTCGTACCAGGAGAAGCGCGCGTCGGGCACCTCGGGCCTGGCGCTGGTGCTCGGTGCGCTGATGGTGTTCCTGATCCTGTCGGCGCAGTACGAGAAGTGGTCGCTGCCGCTGTCGCGTGCTGCTGGCGCTGCCGTTCGGCACCTTCGGCGCGCTGGCCGCGGTGTGGCTGCGCGACATGACCAACGACGTGTACTTCCAGATCGGCCTGGTCACGCTGCTCGGCCTGGCGGCCAAGAACGCGATCCTGATCGTCGAATACGCGTCGCTCAAGCACCACGAGGGCATGAGCGCGTCGGCCGCTGCGCTGGAGGCCGCGCGGCTGCGCTTCCGGCCGATCATCATGACCTCGCTGGCGTTCATCCTCGGCGTGCTGCCGCTGGCGTATTCCAGCGGCGCGGGCGCCGGCGGCGCGGCGCTCGGTGGGCACCGGCGTGATGGGCGGCATGCTGGCCGCGACCTTCCTCGCGATCTTCTTCGTGCCGATGTTCTTCAAGGTCATCACCGCCCGCAAGCTGCGCGAGTCGCGCAGCACGCGAAGAGATCCAGGCCGAAGCCAGCCACGTGCATGCGAGCGCAGCCACCACCGGCGCACTCAGTCATCCGCACCGCACGGGCATCGCCGGCCCGGCGCTGCCCGACGCGAAAGGAGAGCCGGCGTGAAGCGCAGCGAATCTTGTCATGCGCCGTCGCGCTGGCGGCCGCGGCGCTGGCCGGCTGCGCGGTGCCGCCGGCCGAGCAGCACGAGACGCCGCCAGCTCGAACTGCCCGCGGCGCAGCCGCAGTGCCCGAGGTGCAGACCGATTGGTGGAAGAACTTCGGCGACCCGCAAGCTCGACGCGCTGGTGGTCGAGGCGCTCGACAACAACCGCGACCTCGCGCGCGCGATGGCGCGCATCGACGAGTCGCGCGCAGTGTTGCGCGCGGCGCAAGCCAACCAGCAGCCGAGCGTCGACGCCAACGCATCGGCGGCGCGCCAGCGCTTCGGCGAGAACGCGCCGCTGACGGTCGGCGGCGGCCAGCTGACGTTCAACGACTTTCGCGCCAACCTGAGCGTCGCCTACGAGCTCGACCTGTGGTCGCGCGCCGCCAACCTGAGCGCCGCGGCGCGCGACGAACTGCTGGCCACCGAGTACGCGCGCGACACGCTGCGCACCGCGCTGGCCGCGCAGGTGGTGCAGTCGTACGCGGCGCTGCAGTCGCTCGACGCGCAGGTGGTGCTGTTCGGCCAGGTCGTCCAGCAGCAGCGCGACAGCCTGAAGCTGCAGCGCCTGCGCTTCGACGCCGGCGACATCTCCGAGCTCGACATCCAGCAGCTCGACGCCGAGCTGATCGACAACGAGGCGCAGCTGCCCAAGCTCGACCGCGCGCGCGGCGAGGCCGAGCGCGCGCTGGCGCTGGTGCTCGGCCGCTCGCCGAAGGCAGCTGGTCGAGCAGCGGCGTCGCGCGCGCCGAGACGCCGACGCTGCGCGCCGGCGGCGTGCCCGAGGGCCTGCCGTCGGACCTGCTGCTGCGCCGCCCCGACGTGCAGGCCGCCGAGGCGCGGCTGCGCGCCGCCGGTGCGCGCATCGACGCGGCACGCGCGGCTTACTTTCCCGGCATCACGCTGACCGCGGCGCTACGGCTTCGACAGCACGGACCTGTCCAACCTGTTCGACGGCCCGTCGATTGCGTGGAACATCGGCGCCGCATTGACGCAGCCGATCTGGGACGGCGGGCGCATCGGCGCGCAGTACGACGCCACCAAGGCGCGTCGCACGCAGATCGAACTCGACTACCGCGACAGCGTGGTCGACCGCGTTCAAGGAGGTGCGCGACGCACTGGGCGCCTACAGCGAGGCGAGCACCACGCTGCAAAGCGGCGCAGCGCCGCGCGCAGGCGCTGACGCGCGCCGCCGACGCTGACGCGCGCTGCGCTACGACGGCGGCGAGTCGAGCCGCCTCGACGTGATCAACGCCGACCGCCTGGCGCTCACCGCGCAGGCGCAGAACGCCGACGCCGCGCGCGCGCTCACCAGCGCGCAGGCCAACGTGTTTCGTGCGCTCGGCGGCGGCTGGAAGCCGCCGACCAGCAACTAGCCTTCGTACACGTCCTTGTACGACGTGTACGCCGTCAGCAGCAGCACCGGCACGAGCACCAGCCAGCCCAGGCCGAAGGGGATCGACGCAACCATCGCTGCGACGATGTAGATCAGCCCCCACAGCAGGAAAGGCACGATGTTCTTCAGGCTGGCGGCAAAGCTCTGGCGCATCGCGTCGACCGGCGCCACGCCGCGCAGCGCCACCAGCGGCGGCGCGAACCACAGCGCCATCGTCACCAGCATGAGCAGGGCCAGGCCGACCAGCGCGGCCAGCAGGCTGACGCCCATGCCGGCCATCACGCCCGTGCTGCTGCCCATCATGCCGCCGGCCGTCATGCTCATGGCGCCGCCGAGGCCCAGCACGCCCATCACCAGCACGATCACCACCATCATGCCGAGGAACAGCGCGCCCACCACGATCAGCGGGGTCAGCTTGTCGCCCTTGAAGGCAGCGAACAGATCGCCCACTTCCAGCGTGCCGCCGCCTTCGAGCTTGCGTGCGGCCAGCATCCAGCTGCCCACGAACACCGGCAGCAGCAGCGCCGACGCGAGCTGGCCGACCAGCGGAATGAACGCCAGCACGATCAGGATGATGAACAGGATCAAGCCCAGCACGATCCAGATCGCCGCGTTCTTGGTGAACAGCGCCCAGGCGTCGGTCCACCACTTGACGCCCTGGCCGCCGTCCACGGCGCGCGGCGGTTTCGCTTCGTTGCCCGTTGTCAGTGCTCCGTCCATGGCTGGCCCTCCTCGTCGATACCGCGGCTGCTTGCCGCGGCGCGCATTGTGCGCCGCGCTGCCTGCCACGGCCAGGGCCCTTCAGAACGGTTGCCGTGGTTGTCGAAACCGGTGGCGCCGAGCCGTCGTGTGACACCGACACCTCATGTTCAAGGAGTGCCCACGATGGACAAGATCACCCCCTGCCTCTGGTTCGACGGCCAGGCCGAGGACGCCGCCAGGTTCTACACCGGCATCTTCGCCAACTCACGCATCACCGGCGTCTCGCGCAGCAACGAGGCGATCCCCGGCGGCAAGCCCGGCCAGGCGCTGGTGGTCAGCTTCCAGCTCGAGGGCCGCAGCTTCACGGGCCTGAACGGCGGCCCGCAGTTCAAGTTCTCGCCGGCCATCTCGCTGGCGGTCGACGTGAGCACGCAAGACGAGCTCGACACGTTGTGGGACAAGCTGCTCGCCGGCGGCGGCACGCCGTCGCAGTGCGGCTGGCTGACCGACAAGTTCGGCCTCTCGTGGCAGGTGGTGCCCAGGCAGCTCGAGGATCTGATGAGCTCGGGCACCGGCCCCAAGGTGGTGGCGATGACCAAGGCGATGCTCAAGATGAGCAAGCTCGACATCGCCGAGCTGCAGCGCGCCTACGACGCCGGCTGATGCCCCGGCGGCGCGCAGGTCGACGGGCGCGGGGCCATACTCGCGCCCCATGAAAGCCATTGCCTACACGCAGACCGGCCCCGCGGCCGAGGTGTTGAAGCTGATCGAGCTGCCGACGCCCGAGCCCGGGCCAGGCGAGGTGCGCGTGCGCTTGCGCTGGTCGGGCGTGAACCCGAGCGACGTCAAGTCGCGCGCCGGCCTGCGCACCAAGACGCTGGCGTTCCCGCAGATCGTTCCGCACAGCGACGGCGCCGGCGAGATCGATGCCGTCGGCGCCGGCGTGCCGGCCACGCGTGTGGGCCAGAGCGTGTGGGTGTGGAACGGCGCGTGGCAGCGCGCGCACGGCACCGCGGCGCAGTACATCGTGGTGCCGGTCGCGCAGGCCGTGCCGCTGCACGGCGCGTCGGGCGAGGCCGGCGCCTGCCTGGGCATCCCCGCACTGACCGCGCTGCACGCGGTGCTCACTGGGGGCGGCGTGGCCGGCCAGCGCGTGCTGGTGGCCGGCGGCGCCGGGGCGGTGGGCCACTACGCAGTGCAGTTCGCGCGCCGCCTGGGCGCGGCGCAGGTGGTGGCCACGGTGAGCAGCGAGGCCAAGGCCAGGCTGGCCATCAGCGCGGGCGCCGACGCCACCATCGACTACAAGCGCGAAGAGCTCGGCGCCCGGGCCGCGGCGCTCACCGGCGGCGCGGGGTTCGATCGCATCATCGAAGTCGACGCCGCCGCCAACGCGGCCGCCGACCTGGCGCTGCTGCGCGCCGGCGGCGACGTGGTGATCTACGGCAGCGGTGCGGGCGAGTTCGCGGTGCCGTTCTTCCCGGCCATCGTCAAGAACGCCACGCTGCGCTGCTTCATCGTCTACAACCTCAACGCCGCCGATCGCGAGCGCGCGGTGAGCACGCTCAACGCCATGCTCGTGCACGGCGGGCTGCAGCACAACATCGCCGAGCGGCTGCCGCTGGCCGAGTGTGCGCGGGCGCATCAACTGGTCGAGAGCGGCCAGGCCATCGGCAACGTGGTGCTGCACATCGATTGATGGCCGTGGCGCTGGTCGGGGTGAAGCGTAGGCCCCGTCACGATCTGGCCTTAGCATCACGTTGCCGGAGGGCCCGCAATGACAGTCCACTTTGTGATGCTTCCGATGGATGACGGCCAGAGCCACGTCGCGGTGAACCCCGGGCTGGTGCGCTGCGTGCAGCCCAAGAGCCAGACGCAGGCCGAGGTCTATTTCGACGACCAGCACTGCCTGGTGATCGACAAGACCATGGAGCAAGTGGTTCGTGATCTCGAGATCGCCGGGCGCTGACCATGGCCGACGACTACCGCCCCACCGAACCCGTTGAGAGCTACGAGAGCGTTGAACCCGCAATGCGGCCCCCGGAGGCGGTCAAGCCTCTGTTACCGGAACCGCGCAGCTGGAGGGAGAACTCGCTCCTGTCGATCGCGGTGGTGGTGGCGGTGTTCATGGCGGTGCCGTTCCTCGCCAGCTTTGCGACGCGCACGCCCCCGGCTGCCGGCGCGCGCAACGCCCAGGCCGCGAGCGCGCCATCCGCCGCGCCCGAGCCGGTCGCCGCCGAGGGCGCGGCGCCGCAGCCCAACGCACCAGCCGCCGCCGTGCCCGACCGGCCGGCGCCGCTGCCCGCGCGCGCGCTGGCAGATCCGGGGCGGCAGGTGGTCACCAAGTGCGTCGACCGGGGCCGCGTGGTCTACACCCAGACCGGTGAGTGCGCGGGCAGTGTCTCGGCGGTGCCGATCGACACCAGCAAGAACGTGGTCGGGCCCGGCCGCGCCGCGTCGCGCTGACGACGCCCGCGCGCGCCGGCAACGCCGGCTCACGAGCGCGTCGAGGTGGCGTGCAACCGTCCGGCCCTACTTGGCGCGCCCGTACTTCGCGGTGAACGTCGCCGCGCCGAGCTTGTTGGCGTTGATCATGAGCCCACCAGCGCGGCGGTGCCGCCGGCGGGAATGTCGAGCTTGTCGGTCTTCAGCGCGTAGACGGTGAAGATGTAGCGGTGCGGCTTGTCGCCCTTGGGCCAGCGCGGCGGCGAGCGCCAGCGAGCGTGATCCAGAAGGCATTCGGGGGCTCCTTGGTGGGGGTCACGGTCCGATCACCCAGGCGCCGCGGGCGCCGGGCGTCTCGTCGGGCAGCGGCTGGCCGTTGCGCACGCGGCGCCGCTCGGGCGGCTCCTGCCAATGCAGCACGGTGCGAATGTCGCGCAGCACGCTGGCGTCTTCGGCGACGTAGCTGTGGCCGAGGCGAAACAGGCTCCAGCCGCGCACGCGCACGGTGTCGATGCCGGGCAGCACCAGCACCGGCGGCGCGCCGCCGGCGCGCGCCTCGGCGGTGGCCCACTCGAGCGCGAGCAGCGCCTTGTCCTGGTCGGCCACGTACAGCGTGGTGTGCTCGGCGGCCAGCGGATAGACGCTCGCGAGCTGGGCGAACGAACGCGCGTCGACGTCGGGCGCGGCGAGGAAGACCTGCCCGAAGCGTGCGCCGGTGCGCAGCGCCGCCTGCGTGGTGGCGCGGTGCATCGCGGCCAGCAGGCCGCGGTTGCCCATGCTGTGCGCGATCAGGTGCACCTTGCCGCGCTGCACCAGCGTGGTGGTCTTGACCAGAAAGTCCGCCAGCAACTGCTCGCTCGCCTCCATGCGCGCCAGGTCGCCGGCATAGGCGGTGATGTTGGCCAGCGACGGCCAGCTGTAGAACGCGGTGATGCCGGGCACCTTGAGATCGAAGCCGAGCTGCGCGGCGCGTTTGGCCGCCTCGTCGAAGCTGGTGTTGAAGCCGTGGATGTAGACCAGCACGTTGCGGTCGGCAGGGTCGAGCGTGCCGAGAAAGCCGCGCACGTCGCGCACGAAGGCGTCTTCGCTGAACACGGTGGCGGGGTCGAGCGTGAGCCGGTCGTCGACGCCGGTGAGCAGGCGCCGCCACAGCGGCGAGCCCAGTTCGCCGGGCCGATGGCTCAGCGGGATGCGCACGATGCGCTTGCCGAAGTGCAGGTGATCGTCGGCCTCGGAGCCGAAGCCCAGCGCCGGGTTGAGGCGGTCGATCGGCTTGCGGTTGGTGCCGAACCAGACCGGGTAGCAGGTGCCCGAGAACTCGGCGCGGCAGTCGCCGCTCAATGCGCGCATCTTCTGCGCCGCCTCTTGGGCAGCCAGGGCGCCGGCGGCGGCTTGCGCGGCCTGTGACTCGGCGACGTCGGGCGCGGCGGCTGCGGGCGGTGGCGCGGCGGCGGCGGCGGGCTTGTCGCCGCTGCTCGTCGCGCACGCAAGCAGCGCCACGATCGACGTCGCGGCCACCGACACGAGCAGCGCACGAATGGCGCGCATGCGGCGATCCCCCTGCCTGGCACCCTGCGTGAACGCCGATGGTAAGGCTGCTCAGGCGCCGCGCAATGCGTGGCGGCCCGCGGTACGCTTGCAGGCTCGATGTCCAGCGGCCAAGCCGATCCGTTCGACCTGCAGCGTTTCGTCGCTGCGCAGCAGCCGCTGTACGCGCAGGTGAGCGCCGAGCTCGCGGCAGGCGCCAAGACGAGCCACTGGATGTGGTTCGTCTTTCCGCAGCTCAAGGGGTTGGGGCGCAGCGGCACCGCGCAGCACTACGGCATCGTCTCGCTCGCCGAGGCGCGGGCGTATGCGCAGCACCCGCTGCTCGGCGCGCGGCTGCGCGAGTGCTGTGGCCTGCTGATGCGTGTGCAAGGCCGCAGCGCGCTGCAGATCTTCGGCTCGATCGATGCGCTCAAGCTGCGCTCGTGCCTGACGCTGTTCGAATGCGCGGCGCCGCACGAGCCGCTGTTCGGCCAGCTGCTCGACAAGTATTGCGGCGGCGAGCGCGACGCCGCCACGCTGCAGCTATTGGGTTGAGGCCCGGCGCCGCGCCGGGCGCGGCCTACAGCAGCGACTCCGGCACGAACGGCCGCAGCAGGAAGGTCTTGAAGCGCAGCCACGCCGTGGAGTCGGGCTCGTCGGTCAGCACGACCTCCTGGTCGTCCTCGACGCTCAGCCACTCGCAAGAGGTGCCCGCCTTGTTCAGGCGCAAGCCGGTAGGCGCTCTGCAAGCGGTCGATGTCGATGATGCGGATCATCTCGCGCGCCAGCTCGGGGCTGTGGATCACCGCGCCCAGCTCGGTGTTGATGGTGGCCGAGCGCGGATCGAGGTTCATCGAGCCGACGAAGATCGTCTTCTTGTCCACCACCGCCAGCTTGGCGTGCAGCCGGCCGAGCGACGAGCCGAACAGGTTCTGGCGCCGGTTTTTCTTGACGCGCGAGCCGCTGACCTCGTAGAGGTCGACGCCGAGCTCGAGCATCGGCTCGCGGTATTTGACGTAGCCCGCGTGCACCACCGGCTCGTCGGTCGAGCCCAGCGAGTTGGTCATCGCCACGACGTGCACGTTGCGCTCGCGCAGCTCGCGCAGCAGCTCCATGCCCGATCGGGCCGGGCACCAGGTACGGCGACGAGATCACGAGATCCTTTTCGGCCTTGCGGATCGCCTCGAACACGTTGTAGGTGACGCTGGTGTCCTGCAGCTCGCCACCGGCCTCGCCGTCGAACGGCTTGTCGGGGTGGTCGGCGAACACATAGGCTTCGGCCCAGGTCAGCCCCAGCCTGCCGTCTTCGAGGTCTTCGGCGATCGGGCCGTAGCCCAGGATGTCGGTGGGCGGCAGCGGACCGGGCGGCGGCGTGATCTCGAGGCCGGTCCATTCTTCGAACTTGGCGCGCAGCAGGTCCGGGCTCAGCGGCGTGCCCATCACCTTGTGAATCGGGTACACCGCGTCGGCGTTCCAGTAGCGGTCGAACAGGCCCTGCAGCGGCGGCAGCACCCAGCCGACGGCGAACGCGTCGACGTCGATGAAGTTGTCGTTGTGGGTGCTGCGCAGGAAGTATTCGTTGGCGACGTTGCGCCCGCCGATCACCGCCATCGCGCCGTCGGCGATGAACAGCTTGTTGTGCATGCGGTGGTTGACCCGCTTCCAGTCCCACGACCACACGAAGCGGCTGAGTTGACCTGTGCCGCGCGCGTTGAAGAACGGGTTGAAGATGCGCACCTCGACGTTCTTGTGCGCGGCGAAGGCCAGAAAGAATTCGTCGGCGCCGGCGGTGTAGAAGTCGTCGATCAACAGGCGCACGCGCACACCCCGGTTGGCCGCGTCGCGCAGCGCGCGCAGCAGCCAGCGGCCGGTCTCGTCGGTCTCGAAGTGGTAGTACTGCACGTCGAGCGAGACCTCGGCGCGCCGGGCCAGTTGCGCCCGCGTGTCGAGCGAGTACTTGCCCAGCGGCATCAGCCTGAAGCCCGACTGGTCGGGTGCGGGCCGGTAGGCGTTGGCGATGCGCCCGAGCGTGGTCGCCTCCGACAGCGGGATCGCTTCGCTGGCGATCGCCTGCCGATCCACGACGGGCAGCGAGGTGCAGCCGGCCAGCGCCAGCAGCGCCGTTGCCAGTGTGAGCAGGCCGCCACGGGCGCGCGTGATCGCCTGGGCGCAACGGTGCGGCGGCCGCGGCGGCGCCGGCAAGGCATGTGGACCCGACATCGACAAGGAGCCCTCCGTGATCGGTGCTTGGTGCGCGCCGATCGTCGCGCATGGCACCGCGTGGTGCGAATCATGGCGCATCCGCCGAGGCGCCCCAAGCGGCCGCGCCGCAGGTACACCGCGGATCGGGGCCCAGGGGCGACCGAACATCGAACTCGACCGATCTGCGCCACACTGGGCGCCGCCATGCCGCTCGAGCCGCACGTTTCGTCCTCACGCACATGCGGCGCCGCCACGGCGCACTGCTCGCGCCGCAGTTGGCTTGCTGCGGCCGCTGCGTCGCTGGTGACGTCAGGAGCGGCGGCCGACGATGAACAACCGGTGATCGTCCACCAGCCGGTGGTCGGCGCGCAGATCGAACTGCAGTTCACGCCGGGCTTCAGCCAGGCGCAGCGCGAGCGCGCGCGCCAGTGGGTGGTGAGCGGGGCCGAGGCCGTGGCGGGCTACTTCGAGCGCTTTCCGGTGCCGCAGCTGGAGTTGCTGCTGCAAGGCGCCGATGGCAGCGGCGTGGTCAGCGGTGCGACCTTTGGTGAACCGTCGTTGCACATGCGGGTGCGCCTTGGGCGCGACACCACGGCCGCCCAGTACCGCGCCGATTGGGTGCTGGTGCACGAAATGATTCACCTGGCCGTGCCGCGCGTGCCGCGCTCGCAGCGCTGGCTGCACGAGGGCATCGCCACCTATGTCGAAGCGCTGGCGCGAGCGCGCGCCGGCCTGCTCGACGCCGCGCAGGTGTGGCGCGGCTGGGTGCGTCAGATGCCGCTCGGCCAGCCCAGGCAGGGCGATCGTGGTCTCGACCACACCCCGACCTGGGGACGCGTCTACTGGGGCGGCGCCATGTTCTGCCTGCTCGCCGATGTGCGGATGCGCCAGCACGGCGATGCCAGCCGCGGGTTGCAGCAGGCGTTGCAAGGCGTGCTGCAAGCCGGTGGCGACTACCGCGTGGCGTGGCCGGTGCCGCGCACGCTCGCGGTCGCCGATGCGGCGGTCGGCGTGACGACGCTGAGCGACCTGTACCGCGACATGAAAGACAGCGCGTCGGCGGTCGACCTGCCGGCGCTGTGGCGCGAACTCGGCGTCGACGGCGAACAGGCTGCGCGACGATGCGCCGCTGGCTGCCGTGCGCCGCGCCATCCTCGCCTGACGCATGGCGGCCGGCGACGACCCTCGACGCGCACCCTGCCGAGGCACGCCACGCCATGGGGTGGCTTGCGCTGCTGTGCGTGGTGCTGGTCATCCACGGCTCGCTGTATCCGTGGCAATTCGCCTGGCCGGCGTCACTGAGCGCGGCGTGGCACCACATGATGAATCAGCGATCGTGGTGGACGGGCCGGGGTGACGTCGTCGGCAACGTGGTGCTGTTCGTGCCGGTGGGCGTGCTCGGTTGGCTGTTGCTGCAGCGGTCGCGTTTGCCGATGCTGCTCGCCACGGCGTTGCTGATCGGCGCCGGCGTGGCGTTCGCCTTCGCGCTGCAGGTGGCGCAGCTGTTCGTGCCGGCGCGCGATGCCGCATGGTCCGACGTGGTGTGGAACACGCTGGGCCTGCTCGCGGGTCCGTTGCTCGCGGCGCCGCTGGTGCGGCTGTCGACGGGCCGCTTGCAGGCGCGGGCCTTGCGTGCTGCCGCTCACGTTCGTGGTGCTGTGGCTGCTGTTGGAGTGGTGGCCGTTCGTGCCGCGGCTCGATTGGCAGCATGTCAAGGACGCGCTCAAGCCGCTGCTGCTGCATCCGCAATGGCGCACCCTCAGCGCGCTCGAGGCGGCGCTGAGCCTGGGCCTGGTGGGCCTGATGTTGCAACCGCTGCGGCAACGCGCCGCGTGGCTCATCGTCTTGCCGCTGGCCGCCGCGATCGGCGCGCTGACCATCGAGGGGCGCGTGCTGACGCTGTCGCGCAGCGTCGGCTGGTTGTGCGGCCTGCTGCTGGCGTGGCAGGCATGGCGGCTGCGCCCTCGGGTTGCGGCCGCGCTGGGCGCGTCGGTGGCGCTGTTGGGGTTCACCGTCGACGGCCTGCGACCGTTTCAACTCGGCGAATCGCTGGCCGAATTTCACTGGGTGCCGTTCATGGCTTTGTTACAGGACTCGTTGCAGGCCAATACCTTGGCCTTGACTTGGCAATTGTTTTGGCTCGGTGCGGTGATGGTGTTGCTTCACGGCGTCAGTGCCCGCGCAAGTGCGGTGGCGTTTGCGCTCAGTTTGTGGGCGCTGGCGCTCGAGTTGTTGCAAATGCTGCTGCCGGGGCGGGTATCCGACATCACGCCGGCATTGCTGCCATGGCTGTGGTGCCTGGCGCTGCCGCTATTACATGTGTCATTGCCCCCGGCGGTGACAAAAAGTACGCCGCGGGTTCAAATCAACCCCCCGAGTCACGCCCCCTAACCTGAGGCAGTGCAGGTTACACGGTTTGCCGGAATCATTCGTTGCAATCTTTTTCCGGAGGCTTGCCATGTTGTCGCAATTCAGTGATTCAGAAGTCGACGAACTCAGCAGCGATTTCATCCGCCTCAACGACGCCTCGCCGCCGGTGCCGGTTCCTCCCGGCCACGTCGGGCCGGTGATGCTGCCGGGCACTGGCCGCATGGTCTGGTGGACTGGCCGCGTCGCCATCGGCCTGCGCCACGAGCCATCGCTGCGCCGCAACGACATGCTGTCGCAATCGGCGCTGTGGCTGCAAGACCTGATGTTGGGTGGGGCGCGCCGCGCGCGCGCCTGAAGCGCCGCATCCGAGGGGGTTCCAACGTTGTCGCGCCCGTGCGACGCGGCGGTGATGCTCGCAACCTGAATTTTCGGCCGCTTCCGACGACGCTTCAGTCGAGCGTTTCTCGAGCCACAGGCCCGATGCCGCTGCGTGACCCGCCGCAGTCCATCGGGCTTGCTTGTTTGCGCGGCGAGTTGTCCGCTGAAAGCAGCTACGATGCCCCGCACGCTGACCGCCACGGGGATCGGATGCCGACGCTTCAATTCAAGATCAACGGCCGTGCCGCGCAGGTGCAGGCCGAACCGCACGACCTGCTGGTCGACCTGATCCGCGGGCCGCTCGCGCTCACCGGCACCCACGTGGGGTGCGACACCGGCCAGTGCGGCGCCTGCACGGTGCTGGTCGACGGCCAGGCCCTGCGCAGCTGCACGATGCTGGGCGTGCAGGCGGCAGGGGCCGAGATCACCACCGTCGAGGGCCTGGCGCAAGACGGCAAGCCGCATCCGTTGCAGCTGGCGTTCATGCAGTGCCACGGCCTGCAATGCGGGTTCTGCACGCCCGGCATGCTGATGAGCGCGGCTGCGCTGCTGCGTGCCAATCCGCGGCCCAGCGAGGCCGAGATCGTCGATGCGCTCGAGGGCAATCTGTGCCGCTGCACCGGCTACACCAACATCGTGGCCTCGGTGCAGCAGGCGGCGCAGCTGATCGCGGAGGGCGGGGCATGAACGCCGCGACCTTCGAAGCCGGCCGCTTCGGCAGCGGCCAGGCTGTGCAGCGCGTCGAGGACCCGGCGCTGCTCGCCGGCCGCGGCCAGTTCACCGACGACGTGGTGCCCGCGGGGCAACTGCATGGGGTGTTCGTGCGCTCGCCGCACGCGCACGCGCGCATCGCGTCGATCGACACTGCGGCGGCAGCCAAGATGCCGGGCGTGGCGGCGGTGTTCACCGGCGCGCAGTGGGTGGCCGCCGGCGTGAAGCCGCTGCCCACCGAGGTGCCGTTCAAGCGCTCCGACGGCAAGGACGTGCTCGTCGCGCCGCGCCGCGCGCTGGCGCATGAACGTGTGCGTTACGTCGGCGAGCCGGTGGTGATGGTGGTCGCCAGCAGCCGCGACGCCGCGCGCGCCGCGGCCGATGCCGTGGTGGTCGAGTACGACGAGCTGCCCGCGGTGACCGATGTCGTCGCCGCGATGCGGCCGGGCGCGCCGAAGGTCGTGGAGGCGCTGCCGGACAACGAGGCCGCGGCGATGCGCTACGGCGATGCGGCCGCCGCGCAGGCGGCGTTCCAGCGCGCCGCGGTGCGGGTCGCGGTCGACATCCACAACCAGCGCCTGGCGCCCGCGCCGATGGAGCCGCGCGCGGTGCTGGCCGAGTTCGATGCCAAGGCGCAGCGGCTGCAGATCCGGCTGTCGAGCCAGATGCCCACCGGCGTGCGCGACGGCGTGTGCGGCGCGCTCGGCCTGAAGGCCGACGCGGTGCGCGTGGTCGTGGGCGACGTCGGCGGCGGCTTCGGCATGAAGACCGGCTGCTATCCGGAGGACGTGGCGGTCGCGCAGGCCGCACGCGCGCTGGCCAGGCCGGTGAAGTGGCGCGCCGATCGGCTCGAGGAGTTTCTCTCCGCGGTGCACGGGCGCGACGTGGTCTGCCACGCCGAGCTGGCGCTCGACGCCAGGCGGCAAGGTGCTGGCATTGCGCGTGAAGGCAGTGGCCAACACCGGCGCCTATGCCACCGGCGCCGGCCTGTTCATCCCGCTGGCCGTGGGCCCGTGGGTGACGACCAGCATCTACGACATCCAGACCATCGACCTGCAGCTGAGTGCGGTGATGACGCACACCGGCAGCCTGGGGCCGTATCGCGGCGCGGGCCGGCCCGAGGCGATCTACATCACCGAGCGGCTGTTCGACGCCGCAGCGCGCGAAATGAAGCTCGACCCTGCCGAGCTGCGCCGCCGCAACATGATCCGCCCCGAGCAGATGCCCTACACGAAACCCGATGGCGCAGGTGTACGACAGCGGGCAGTTCGAGAAGATCCTCGAACCAGGGGCTCGACGCAGGCCGACTGGAACGGCTTCGGCGCGCGCCGCGAGGCCGCGGCGCGCCGCGGCCGGCTGCGCGGCCGTGGCATCGCCACGTTTCTCGAGTGGACCAGCGGCGCGGTGTTCGAAGAGCGCGTCGTGGTCACCGTCACGCCCGACGGCGTGATCGAGCTGTGCACCGCGGTGCAGGCGATGGGGCAGGGCATCGCCACCAGCCTGGCGCAGCTGGCGGTCGACGTGTTCCAGGTGCCGATCGACCGCATCCGGGTGACGATGGGCGACACCGACCGCAACAACGGCTTCGGCAGCGCGGGCTCGCGCTCGGCGTTCATCGGCGGCTCGGCGCTGCACGTGGCGTCGAAGAAGACGATCGACGAGGCGCGTTCACTCGCCGCCAGTGCGCTGGAGGCGCCGGCCGCCGACATCGAATACAAGGCGGGCCGCTTCTCGGTGACCGGCACCGACCTCGGCATTGGCCTGTTCGAGCTGGCCGGTCGGCAGCCCGGCGAGCGCATCTGCGGTGGACTCCACCAGCGCTGTCGGTGGACCGAGCTGGCCCAACGCCTGCCACGTGTGCGAGGTGGAGATCGATCCGGACACCGGTGCGGTGGAGATCGTCGCCTACTCGTCGGTCAACGACATCGGGCGCGTGATCAGCCCGCAGATCGTGCAGGGCCAGGTCGACGGCGGCGCGGTGCAGGGCATCGGCCAGGCGCTGGTCGAGCGCATGGCCTACGACCCCGCCAGCGGCCAGGCGCTGAGCGCGAGCTTCATGGACTACGCGCTGCCGCGCGTCGACGGCTTCCGCGCGTTCAAGACGAGCTTCGACACCTCGGTGCCGTGCACCACCAATCCGCTGGGCGTCAAGGGTGTCGGCGAGCTGGGCACCATCGGCGCCACGCCGGCCGTGGTCAACGCGGTGATCGATGCGCTCGACCACGCGGGCCAGGGGCGAGCGGCCGAGCGCGTGCAGATGCCGCTGACGCCTGAGTGCGTGTGGCGTGCGCTGCACGGGCAATACGATCCTGCGCCGCTGGCGGGCCACTAGCCAGCTAGATGCGGAAGCTCAGCTCGTCGATGCCGCAGCGGACCCGGCCGGCCAGCTCATAGGAGGGCAGGTTGACCGAGATGTGGTGCGGCAGGCAGCTCGCCTCGCGCAGCAGGCGCTGCATCACGCCGGAGCGGCGCACGGCGCTTGCGCCCGACGCATCGTAGGCAGCGCGCACGATCTCCGCGCCCTTGTGCACCGCCGTGGTCGCGGCCACGCGCGCATCGATGCGCAACTGCGCCGGTGCAGGCTCGCCGCGTTGTGCGCAGGTCCAGATCGCCGCCAGTGCCTCGCGCATGCCCGCGCGGCAGGCGTACCAGAGCCCTTCGGCGGCCTCCAGGCAACGCTGCGTCGACGGATGCTCGAGCGGCGGCTTCTGCGTGTAGCGGTCGACTTTGCCGCGCAGTTCGTTGCGCGCCTCGTCGAGCGCGCGGCGCGCGAGGCCGAGGTGGGTCGCGGCGGCGGCCATCGAAATGAACCAGCTGCCGGGAACGAACACCGCCGCCGGATAGCTCGATACCGGCGTGCCGGCCGGCCACGGGAACGTGCGATGCCAGGGCACGAGCAGGTTGTCGAAGTGCACGTCGTGGCTGCCCGTGCCGGCGAGGCCGATCGGATCCCAGGTCTCTTCGATGGTCGCTTCGCCGACCGGGACCATGGCCACCACCATGCGCGGCGGTGCGCCTTCGGCGAGCGGGGGCAGCACCACCATGCCGCCGACGAAGGTCGCTGCGGTGCAGCCCGACTCGAAGCCCCAGCTGCCGCTGATGCGCAGGCCGTCGTCCAACTCCTTGACCTTCACGCGCGGCAGGTTGCTCCATGCGGCGAAGGCAGCCGGGTCGGCGAAGAACTCGTCGTTGAACCGGGGCTCGGCAGACGCATAGATGATTCCTGCGCAGATGTTGGCGTGCGCACAGACCCATGCGGTCGAGGCGTCGGCCTGCGCCAGTGTCATCATGATTTCCAGCCATTCGGGCAGCGAGGCGCCGAGCCCTCCGGCATCGTGCGGGACCAGGACCTTGAACGTGCCCGCGCGGGCGAGCTTGTCCACGAAGTCCGGCGCCAGCTTGCGCAGGTTCTCGAATTCCAGGCCACGGGCCTTGGCTTCGGCCGCCAGGTCGCCGAGGGCGGCCTGAAGGTCACGAAGCGATGGGTTCGCGCTCATGGGCTGGACTCCTTTCGTGGCCGGTTGCATGCCAGGCCGTCTGTTGTGAAACGCAGGCATGTTGACCGGGCCGCGGGCGCCTGTAACGATAGCGCGCCGACACTTCGCTGAAAGTTCGGTGAATCCGATCCTCCGAGGGCCGCACCTGGACACGCCGGCAACCCTGTCCCACATCCTGCGCTTCGATGCCTTCGCCATCGACATGCACCGATGCACGCTGCAGCGCGGCGATGAGGTGCTCGCATTGCGGCCGAAGGCCTTCGACGTGTTGTGCCACCTGGCTAAAAACCCGGGCCGCGTGGTCGGCAAGCAAGAGCTGCTCGAGGCCGTCTGGGCCAACCACGTCGTCACCGACGATGCGCTGGTGCAATGCATCCGTGATGTGCGTCAGGCGCTGTCGGATCAGGCCCATACGATCATCAAGTCGGTGCCGCGCCGCGGTTATCTGTTCTGCGCCGAGCCCTCGCGTGATGGCGCCCCCGAGATCATGCCGTTGCACCCGGCGCAGACCGTCGGCCACTGCCGTACCAAAGACGGTGTGCGAATCGCGATGGCCACGGTCGGCCAGGGCCCGCCGCTCGTCAGGCCGCCCACCTGGTTCAACCACCTCGAGTACGACTGGCACGTGCAGTTCCGCGGCGCGCTGTACCGGTTCCTGGCCGAGCGTGCGCAGCTGATTCGCTACGACGGCCGCAGCAACGGGTTGTCCGACCGCTACGTTCCCGGGGTCTCGTTCGAGTTGCTGCAATCGGATCTCGAGGCCGTGGTGGATGCCCTTCACCTGCCGAAGTACGCCCTGCTGGGCATTTCGCAGGGCGCGGCCATCGCCATCGCGCATGCGGCGCGTTATCCCGAGCGGGTCTCCAAGCTGGTGTTGAACGGCGCGTATGCGCTGGGCAGCAACAAGCGCGGTTCGCTCAGGGACCGGGAGACGGCGCAGGCCTACCTGACGCTGATGCGCCACGGCTGGGGCGACGAGCACTCCTCGTTTCTGCGCACCTTCAGCACGCTGTACTTTCCAGGTGCATCTGCCGAGGAGATCAGGGCGCTTGCGCAACTGCAGCGCATGGCCATGTCGGCGGAGGCGGCGGTGAAGCTGCGGCTGGCTTGTGCCGACATCGATGTCGTGGCTCTGCTGCCGCAAGTGAAGGTGCCGACGCTGGTGTTGCACAGCAGGCACGACAACGCAGTGCCCTTCGACGAAGGGCGGCGCCTGGCTGCCGCCATTCCGAATGCGCGTTTCGTCGCGCTGGAATCGGAGAACCATGTGCCGATGCCCGACGAGCCGGCATGGCCGTCATTCATCGCCGAGATCGACGCATTTCTTGCGGAGGCGTAGGCCCCTTCACGGCCGCACCGCGGGTGTCTCGATCGTCATGCCGGCGCTGCGCTGCGCCAGGTACAGCTCGAGTTCCACCATCTCGGCCGAGTCGAACGGCGGCGGCTCGGCGCGCACGCCGCTGAAGCAGTTGCGCAGCCGTCGCTGCAGCGACCCCAGGCCTTGCCACTCGAGGCGATACGTCGGGTAGCCGTTGACGTGGCCCTGCGGGATGGTGTTGCCGGCCAGCACATGGCCGGGCAGCTTGTCGTGGCACAACGCACACGACAGGTTGAGCTGCCCGACCCGTTGTTGATGCAGCTGACGGCCGCGTTCGCGCGGCGCGTCGAGCTCCTTGGCCGTGCTCGGGGTGATCGGCATGCCGCGCGATTGATGCGCGACATAGGCTTCGAGCCCCAGCATCTCTGGGCTCTCGGGCGGCAGCGGCAGCTCCTGCTGATGGCGCTTGCGGCACAGGTTGATGCGCTGCGCGAGGTCGACCGGCTTCTTGTCGATCGGGTCCCAGTCGGGATAGCGGGCGGCCACGCCACGCATCGATTGGCTGGCGTCGCCGTGGCAGTGTGCGCACGAGGAGCCGATGCCGACCCTCTTTTTCCACAGCCCTTCGCCATCGGCCACCCACAGCATGCCGGGGTTCTGCTGGTCGTCACGTTGCATCGCCTGGATGCGCGGGCTCATCGTGTCGAAACCCGAGCGCCGTGTTTCGCCCGCGGCTTGCGCAACAGCGTCTGTGCACACAAGCAGCCACACGGCGGCGATCAGCGTGGTGCCGCGACCCCTCATGTGACGGTGATCGTCGCGCTCTCGGTCTGCGCGAACCCGTTGTCGCCCTCCCACGTGAAGGTCAAGCTGCCGCTGGCGTCGGCGGTGACGTGGAACGCCAGGTAGGGATTGGCCGAGATCGCCGGGTGCAGCTCGGCGCTGAACACCAGCTCGCCGTTGTAGCGGCAGCTGAAGCGCCGGATGATGTCGCGCGGCAGCGTGCGGCCGTCGGCACCGGCGCGATACCCGGTTTCCATCGGGTGCGCGATCAACGTGCGGATCTCCAGCACCTCGCCTTTGCGCGCGGTGGTGGGCGGGTCAGCGTGCGGATCAGCCGGTGCGCGGGGGGCCATGCGTCACTCGATGCAGGCGGCCAGCGTGACGATCACGTCGACCGTGTGCGTCCAGTACGAGCCGTCGCTCAACTTGGCCACGGCGACGAGTTGCTGCGTGGTGGCCAGCCGGATGCGCGTCGACACCACGGCGCGCCCGGTGCGTGGCGTGAGCTTGCACGCCACCACTTCGCGTTGTGGGTTCTTCTCGTTGAACACCGCGATCGCCTGCACGTGATTGGCGGCGGTCATCGGGTTGTCGACCGTGACGGTGATCGGCACCGTGTTGCCGTTTTCCACCAGTGGCGCGATGTCGAAGTTGATTTTGCCTTCGCGTATGGCAGCGCCACCGGTGAAGGCGCGCAGCGCGCCGGCGAGCTCGTCGGACAGCGCACGCGCAGGGCGCCACGCGATGCACAAGCTGGCGCCGAGGCCGGCTGTCAGCAGCGTGCGCCGTGTCGGCATCGTGGCGCGCTGGTTCATGGCGCATCGCGCAGCGTGCGCAGGAACGCCACCACGTCTTCGATCTGCTGCGCGCTGAGCAGCGGTTGGCCGCGCCATTGCGAAGCGACGCGCGCGAGGCCGTCGGTGCGGTAGTACGACGGCATGATGGTCTGCGGATTCAACCGCGAGGCGTCGACCAAACGCAGCCGTAGCTGGGCCTCGCTCCAGCGCGAGCCGGTGCCGGCCAGATTGGTGGCCAGGTCGCCCTGGAAACGCACCTCGGGAAACGGCCCGCTGTGGCACAGCACGCACAGCCCCGACTGGCGGTCGGTGACGATGCGGCGGCCGTTCTCGACATTGGGCTTGTCATCGGTGAGCGCCTTGGGGATGCCGTCGCCAACCACGGTGTAGGGGGTGCGCAGGTCGGGCTCGCTTTGCGCATGCGCGGACTGCGGCACCGGCAGCGCCATGGCCAACGCACACGCCATCCACGGAGACCACCCGTGCAGCAATCGCTTCAGGCCCTCTTCAAGCTCTGGTCCTTCAACGGCAACTGGCGCACCCGCTTGCCGGTGGCCGCGAAGATGGCGTTGAGCACCGCCGGAGCCGCCACCGCGATCGTCGGCTCGCCGACGCCGCCCCAGAAGCCGCCCGAGGGTTTGATGTGGGTCTCGACCTTGGGCATGTGCTTCATCTGCAGCACCGGGTAGCTGTCGAAGTTGGTCTGCTCGATGCGGCCGTTCTTCAGCGTGCACTCCTGGAACAGCGCCGCCGACAGGCCGTAGACGAACGAGCCCTCGACTTGCGCTTCGATCTGCTGCGGATTCACCGCATGGCCGCAGTCGGTGGCGGCAACGATGCGGTGGATCTTCAGCTCGCCCGCGTCGCTCACCGACACCTCGGCGCAAGCCGCCACGTAGCTGCCGAAGCCCATGGTCTGCGCCAGGCCGCGGTAGACGCCACGCGGTGCCGGCTTGTCCCAGCCCACCTTGTCGGCCACCTCGTTGAGCACGGCCAGGTGCTTGGGATGGTTGGCCATCAGCTTGCGGCGCAAGGCCAGCGGGTCTTGCTGGGTGGCGGCGGCGATCTCGTCGAGGAAACACTCGAGGTAGATGGTGTTCTGGTTCAGGTTGACGCCGCGCCAGAAGCCCGGCGGCACCGGTGGGTTGCGCATCGCATGATCGATCAGCAGGTTAGGCACCGTGTAGCCGATCGACGCCTCGGGCCCTGGCGGGTTCAGGCCCTGGAACACCACCGGGTCGAGGCCGTTGCGCACGTTCTGCGGGAACACGCTGGCCAGGATCGATTGCCCCGAGATGCGCATGTGCAGCGCGGTGAGGTTGTTGTCCTTGTCGAGGCCGGCCACCAGCCGGCACTGCGTGATCGGGTGGTAGCGCCCGTGCAGCATGTCTTCTTCGCGCGACCAGATCAGCTTGACCGGCGTGCCGGGCATCTCTTTGGCGATCGCCACCGCCTGGCGCACGTAGTCGGTCATGCCGCGGCGGCCGAAGCCGCCACCGAGGTGGATCTTGTGCACGTCGCATTGCGCGCTCGTCAGGCCCGATGCCTCGACGGTGGCGGCGAACGCGGCCTCGCCGTTTTGCGTCGGGCACCAGACCTCGCAGCGCTCGGGCGTCCAGCGCGCGGTGGCGTTCATCACCTCCATGCAGGCGTGGTTCTGGTGCGGGTACGAGTACACCGCTTCGATCGTGCGCGCCGCGCCGGCCAGCGCGGCCTTGACGTCGCCGACCTTGTTGGCCGCCACCGCCTCGTCGGCGGTGAGTCCGGCCTTCAGCATCTGCGCGACGTCGCTGCTCGAGGTCTTGGCGTTGGCGCCTTCGTCCCATTGGATCGGCAACGCGTCGAGCGCGGTCTTGGCGTGCCACCAGGTGTCGGCCACCACCGCGACCGCGCTGTCGCCGACCGCGACCACCTTCTTGACGCCGGGGCGCCTGGCCACGGCGGCGGCGTCGAACGACTTGACCTTGCCGCCGAACACCGGGCAATCCTTGATCGCCGCGTTGAGCATGCCCGGCAACTGCAGGTCCATGCCGTAGACCTGCGAGCCGTCGACCTTGGGCGCGGTGTCCAGGCGCTTGACCGGCTTGCCTGCGATCTTCCAGGTCTTGGGGTCCTTCAGCGTGATCTCGGTGGGCGGCGCGAGCTTCGCCGCGGCGCCCGCGAGCTCGCCGTAGCGCGCGCTGCGGCCCGCTGGCGCCGTGCAGCACCCGGCTGTTGGCGGCGGTGCACTCGGCCACCGGCACGCCCCAGCCGTCGGCGGCGGCCTTGACCAGCATCATGCGTGCCGCCGCGCCGCCCTTGCGCACGTAGTCGTTCGATTCGCGGATGCCGCGGCTGCCGCCGGTGGAGAAGTTCTGCCACACGCGGTTGCGCGCGACGTTCTGCCCCGGCGTGGGGTATTCGGTGGTGACCTTGGACCAGTCGCACTCGAGCTCCTCGGCCACCAGCTGCGCGAGGCCGGTCAACGTGCCCTGGCCCATCTCGCTGCGCGCGACGCGCACCACCACGGTGTCGTCGGGCTTGATCATCACCCAGGCGTTGATCTCGCCGGGCGCGCCTTGCGCGGCCGCGGAGCTGACCAGCGGTGAATCGGGAATGTGGAAGCCGACGACCAGCGCGCCGGCGGTGGCGGCCGACGAGCCGAGGAAACGACGGCGTGAGACGGTGGTGATGGCACTCATGGTGGTCTCCTCGCGTCAGGCCTTGTCGGACTTCGCGGCCAGGTGGATCGCCGCGCGCACGCGGTTGTAGGTGCCGCAGCGGCAGATGTTGGTCATCGCGTCGTCGATGTCGCTGTCGGTGGGCGCGGGTTTCTTCTTCAACAGCGCGGCGGCCGTCATCAACATGCCCGACTGGCAGAAGCCGCACTGCGGCACGTCGAGCGCGACCCAGGCCTTTTGCAGCGGGTGCGAGGCGTTGGGCGCCAGGCCTTCGATGGTCACCACCTTCTGGCTGGCCATGACGGTGGACACCGGCCGCATGCACGAGCGGATCGGCTGCCCGTCGATGTGCACGGTGCAGGCGCCGCACTGCGCGATGCCGCAGCCGTATTTGGTGCCGGTGAGGCCCAGCTGCTCGCGCAACACCCACAGCAGGGGCGTGTTGGGCTCCGCGTTGAATTCGCGGTCCTTGCCGTTCACGTTCAGGCGCGCCATCGTTGCTCTCCTCGAGTTTGCGGCCCGCGGATTGTGGTCCCTGGCGGTGCGGCGACTCAATCGCACGGATATTCGCGCGCGCCGCGTGCGTCGGCCCCGCCGGGCTTGGCCAGCGCACAATGCCTGCATGCAGGTCAGCTTCGTACCTGAAGCTGTCGGTGGCGGTGGCGCTGGCCACGATCGCGCTGAAGTTCGGCGCCTGGTGGCTCACCGGCTCGGTGGGCCTGTTGTCCGATGCGATGGAGTCGCTGGTCAACCTGGCCGGCGCGGTGTTCGCGCTGATGATGGTCACAGTGGCGGCCGCGCCCGCCCGACGAGGACCACCCGTACGGCCACCACAAGGCCGAGTACTTCTCGAGCGGCTTCGAGGGCGTGCTGATCCTGGCCGCGGCGGTGGCCATCATCTGGGCCGCCGGTCGATCGTTTCGCCGATCCGCAGCCGCTGCAGTCGGTGGGGCTGGGCCTGGCGCTGTCGGTGGTGAGCTCGGCGCTGAACGGCGCGCTGGCGGTGGCGATGCTGCAGAACGGCGCGCGAGCACCGCTCGATGGCGCTGGAGGGCGACGCGCGCCACCTGTTCACCGACGTCTGGACTTCGGCGGGCGTGGTGCTGGCGGTGCTGGCCGTGCCGCTCACCGGCTGGCTGTGGCTGGACCCGGCGATCGCGATCGTGGTGGCGCTGAACATCATGCGCGAGGGCGTGCGCCTGGTGTCGGCGTCGGCCGATGGCCTGATGGACCGTGCGCTCGAGCCCGAGGTGCGCGCGAGATCGAGCGCACGCTGCAGGAGTTCGCCCACCAGACGATCCGCTTCGACCACGTGGTCACGCGCCGCGCCGGGCAGCGCCGCTTCGTCGACCTGCACATGCACATGCCGGCGAGCTGGACGCTGCGGCGCGCGGCCGCGCTGCGCGCGACGGTGGAGCAGGCGTTGATGAGCGCGGTGCCGGGCCTGCGCGCGCACGATCCAGCTGCTGCCGATGGACGTGGAGGCGCACTTCGACGACACCGAGGACCTGATCTGATGCTGGCGCTGGTGCAGCGCGTGTCGCAGCGCGCAGGTGACGATCGGCGGCGCGAGCAGTCGGCGCGCATCGGCCGCGGGCCTGCTGGTGCTTCGTGTGCGCCGAGCCCGGCGACACCGAGGTGCAGGCCGACAAGCTGGTCGACAAGCTGCTGAAGCTGCGCATCTTCGCCGACGACGCCGGCAAGATGAACCGCAGCGTGCAGGACGTGCACGGCGGCCTGCTGATCGTCAGCCAGTTCACGCTGGCCGCCGACACCGCGGCGGCAACCGGCCGAGCTTCTCGGGCGCCGCGCCGCCGGCGCTGGGCCGCGCGCTCTACGACGCGGTGCTGCGCCTGTCGCGCGCGAACGCCACGCGCCGGTGGCGGCCGGCGAGTTCGGCGCCGACATGCAGGTGGAACTGGTCAACGACGGGCCGGTGACGATTCCCGCTTGGCGGGCGCGCAGGCGCTGGTTCGCGCGCGCTGTCGCATTAGCGCTCAGTCGCCCTGCGGGCCGCGCTCGCGCTTGCATGCGCTCGCCCCTCGTGAGGCGTTCGCCCGTGCGCAGGCACGGGCTACGTCCTCAGTCGGCGTACTGCCCGGCGGCCTTGATCGACGGGGCCCCACTTGGCGATCTCGCGCTCGACGAATTTCTTGTGCTCGGCCCGGCCGACGCGGGCGTCGGTGACCACCACGCGCCCAGGGCCTCCTGGCGCTTGATGAACTCGGGATCCTTCAGCGCGCTGCGCAGCGCGGCGTTGATCTTGTCGGTCACCGCCTTCGGCGTGCCCTTGGGCGCGTACAGGCCGTGCCAGATGATCACGTTGAAGCCCTTCAGGCCGGCCGCGATCGAGCGTGGGCAGCTTGGCCAGCGCGGGCGTGGTCAGCGGCTTGGTGGTGGTGACCGCGTAGGCCTTGACCTTGCCGCGCCTCGATCTGCTGCGTGGTGTTGGTGGTCTGGTCGCACATGATGTCGACCTGGCCGCCGAGCAGGTCGGTCATCGCCGGCGCGGTGCCCTTGTACGGCACCGTGGTCATGTCGACTTCAGGCTCTGCTGGAACAGCAGGCCGCACAGGTGCGACGCGGCACCCAGGCCGGCGTTGGCCAGGTTGATCTTGCCCTTGTTGTCGTTGATCCACTTGCGCAACTCGGCAAAGTTGTTGGCCGGCAGCGTCGGTGCGGCCGATCAGCGTCATCGGCACTTCGTTGATCAGGCCGACGTACTCGAAGTCGTCGAGCGTCTTGTACGGCAGGTTGCGGTACAGCGCCGGCGAGGTGGCCATGCCGATGTGGTGCAGCAGCAGCGTGTAGCCGTCGGGCGCCGCCTTGGCCACCTTGTTGGCACCCAGCGTGCCGCCGGCGCCGCCGACGTTTTCGATGATCACCGTCTGGTTGTTCAGCGCTCTTGCGCAGCACCTCGGCCAGGTCGCGCGCCACCTTGTCGGTGGGGCCGCCGGCGGCAAACGGCACCACGATGGTGACCGGCTTTTCGGGGTATTCGGCCAGCGCGGAGGTGGTGGCGAACAGCGTGGCAACGAGCCACAAGCGGGCTTTCATATGGATCTCCTGGGCAGCAGCATGCGCATCGGCGCGACCCGGCCATCCTAGGCGCAGCGCTCGAGCCCAGACAACTCGGAAACTACCGAGTGCGAGCGCGCAACTCCGTGTATCCGCTGGCGCTACCGGCCAG
The DNA here is from genome assembly GCA_963827645.1 of uncultured beta proteobacterium. GTDB lineage: Bacteria > Pseudomonadota > Gammaproteobacteria > Burkholderiales > Burkholderiaceae_C > JAEUPI01. Next base: position 119,725 of record CAWHBZ010000048.1, read on the forward strand.
GTCGTCGTCAGCCAGGTGAAGCGCCAGCACCTGCGCCACGTGCAGCGCCTGCCGCGACGCGCCGTCGGCAATCTGGTGGCGGCAACTGGTGCCGTCGGCCACGATGATGGCGTCGCCCGCGGCGCGCACCGCCGGCAGCAGCGACAGCTCGGCCATGCGCAGCGACGCTTCGTGGTGCGCCGCCTCGTAGCCGAAGCTGCCGGCCATGCCGCAGCACGAGCTCTCGATCAGTCGACACCTGCGCACCCGGCAGCAGGCGCAGTGCGGCCAGCACGCCGTCCATCAGGCCGAACGCCTTCTGGTGGCAATGGCCGTGCACGAGCATCGGCTGCTCGGCCTGGTCCCACGCCGGCGCGAAGCGGCCGGCGCGTGCTTCGCGCACGATGAACTCCTCGAACAGCAGCGCGTGCGCGGCCACCGTGCGAGCGGCCTCGCCCAGGCCCATCACCAGGTACTCGTCGCGCAGCGTCAGCAGGCACGACGGCTCGAGGCCGACGATCGTGATGCCGCGCGCGGCGAACGGCAGCAGCGTGTCGACCAGCGCGCGTGCCTTGGCGTGCGCCAACGAGGTCTGGCCGCTCGCCAGGTGGGTGCGACCGCAGCACGGCGAGCGCCCGTTGGCGGCGCGCACCGCGTGCACGGTGTAGCCCGCGGCCTGCAGCACCAGCACCGCGGCCAGCGCGTTGTCGGGCTCGAAGTGCTCGTTGAAGGTGTCGCTCCACAACACCACCGTGTTGGCGCCGTCGGCGTGCGCCGACATCAGCGCGTCGCGCGAAGCCAGCCGCAACGCCGGCGCCAGGCGCCCGAAGGTGTCGCGGCGCCACTCGGGAAGCCGCCGCTGCGCCGCCAGGCCGAGGCCACGTTCGGCCCAGTCGAGCCAGCGTGCGCGAGCGGTTGCGCAGGTTAAGCAGCCACGGCAGCCGGCTCGCCCACGGCGCATAGTCGGGCAGGCGACCGATCAAGTGGTCCTTCAGCGTGGCGCCGAACCGCGCATGGCGTTGCGCCTGCACTTCGAGCTTCATGCGCGCCATGTCGACGCCGGTGGGGCAATCGCGCTTGCAGCCCTTGCAGCCGACGCACAGGTCGAGCGCCGTCGCGCACCGCGTCGCCGGTGAGCGCATCGGGCCCGAGCTGGCCCGACAGCGCCAGCCGCAGCGTGTTGGCGCGCCCGCGCGTCAGGTGCTGCTCGTCGCGCGTGACGCGGTAGCTCGGGCACATCGTGCCGGCATCGAACTTGCGGCAGTGGCCGTTGTTGTTGCACATCTCCACCGCTTTGGCGAAGCCGCCGCTCGCGTCGCCGCCGCTGCCGGGCGCGCTGATCGCCTCGGTGGTCGGATCGTTTTGCACGTTCCACGCCGACCAGTCGAACGCCGGCTTGATCTCGATCGTGCGGTAGCCGGGCGCGAAGCGGAACAACGACGCATCGTCCATGCGCGGCGGGTCGACGATGCGGTTCGGGCAGAACAGGCTGTCGGGGTCGAGGTGGTGCTTGATCGCGCGAAACGCTTCGTCGATCTTGGGCCCGAACTGCCAGCGGATCCACTCGCCGCGGCACAGGCCGTCGCCGTGTTCGCCGCTGTACGCGCCCTTGAACTTGCGCACCAGCAGCGACGCCTCTTCGGCGATCGCACGCATCCTGGCGGCGCCCCCACCGGGTCCGGGCGCCGCATGTCGAGGATCGGCCGCACGTGCAGCGTGCCCACCGACGCGTGCGCGTACCAGGTGCCGCGTGTGCCGTGGCGCGCGAACACCTCGGTCAACGCGGCGGTGTACTCGGCCAGGTGTTCGAGGGGCACCGCGCAGTCTTCGATGAAGCTCACCGGCTTGCCGTCGCCCTTGAGGCTCATCATGATGTTCAGGCCCGCCTTGCGCACCTCCCACAGCGCCTTCTGCGGTGCCTCGTCGACCATCTCGACCACGCTGCCGGGCAGGCCCAGGTCGCCCATCAGCTCGACCAGCGCGTGCAGCGTGGCGCGCAGCGCCGCGCGGTCGTCGCCGCTGAACTCGACCAGCAGGATCGCCTCGGGCGCGCCGATCAGCGCGCTCTCGATCACCGGCTTGAAGGCCGGGTTGGCGCGCGCCAGCTCGATCATCGTGCGGTCGACCAGCTCGACCGCGGTCGGTGCGAGCTTGACGATGTGCTGCGCCGAGTCCATCGCGCGGTGGAAGCTCGTGAAGTTGACGATGCCCAGCACCTTGGCACGCGGCAGCGCGGTGAGCTGCAGGTCGAGCGCCTCGATGAAGCCGAGCGTGCCCTCGGCGCCGATGAACAGGTGCGCCAGGTTCACCGAGCCGTCGTCGGTGTACGGGCGTTCGCTCTGCGGATGGAAGATGTCGAGGTTGTAGCCGGCGACGCGGCGCATCACGCGGGGCCAGTGCGCCTCGATGTCGCTGCGGCAGGCGTCGGCCAGCGCACGCACGAACCTGGCCGTGTCGGCTGCGCGCCCGCCGAGCGAGTGCAGCGGGCCCGCGTGCAGTGCGGCGCCGTCGGCCAGCCGCAGGTGCGCGCCCAGCACGTTGTGCACCATGTTGCCGTAGGCGATCGAGCGCGAGCCGCACGAGTTGTTGCCCGCCATGCCGCCGAGCGTGGCCTGCGCGCTGGTCGACACGTCGACCGGGAACCACAAGCCATGGCCCTTGAGCTGCGCATTCAGGTGGTCGAGCACGAGTCCCGGTTGCACGCGCGCCGTGCGAGCTTGCACGTCGAGCGCCAGCACGCTGCGCAGGTGCTTGCTGCCGTCGATCACCAGGCAGGCCCCCACGGTCTGGCCGCACTGGCTGGTGCCGGCGCCGCGCGGCATCACCGGCACCTTGAGTTCGCGCGCGATCTGGATCGCGTGGCGCACGTCGGCATCGTCGGTGGGCACGAACACGCCCACCGGCGTGACCTGGTAGATCGACGCGTCGGTGGCATAGCGGCCGCACGAGGCCGCGTCGAACAGCACCTCGCCGCGCGTGTGGGCGCGCAGTTGATTGCCGCCAGCGCGACGCTGGTGTCGGTGGCGGGCTGCAAGCGAGACGGGTCTTCGAGCTTCATCACGGCCATCGCATTGCGACTTGCCCGCGCTCGCGCGTGGCAAAGCCGCGGGCGGGTATGCGCCGGCGCTCGAATGCGGCAGCCCCTCGCTGCGCGAGGGTTCCCTGCGCTGCTCGGTCTCATGGCCCGTCGCGAAACTCGCTACGCTCACTGCGTTCGCTGCGCTCGAACAATCGCGACGAGTCAGATCACGAAGCGCGCTGCGCGCGCGGCCACGAGCCCTGTGCTGCTCGGCGCCGCATATGTCGCTGCCGTCGCACACCCACCCGCGGCTTTGCCGGCACCACCGTGGCATGCGTCGTCGAACAGCATGAGCGTTGCTGCGCGGCGGGCGGTGCCCTGGGGTGGCGCGACTCGCGTGGGGCGGCGCGCGCAGCGCGCTTCGTTCATCTGACTCGCGGCGATTGTCCGAGCGCAGCGACCGAAGGGAGCGAAGCGAGTTTCGCGGCGCGCCCCGGCCGAGCATCACAGCGGAGTCGGCCTGCAAGGCCGACCGCCACAGTAGGAGCCCACACCGGGTACCGCCCGCCGCGCCGCGCCATCTCTAGGCCTTCGAGTTCATCGCCAACGTCCCCGCGCGCATCATCTCCAGCACCACGTCGCGCTTGTGGTTCAGGTGCGTGATCAGCAGCGCGCGCAAGCCGGCGCCGTCGCGCGCGGCCAGCGCCTCGATCATCTGCGAATGCTCCTTGACCGCGCGCTTCCACTTGCGCTCGTCCTGGTTGGAGCGAAAGCGCAGCGCCTGCAGCCGCGCATTGGTCTGGGCGTAGGTGCGTGCCAGCACCGGGTTCTTGGCGGCGGCGTTGATGGCGGCATGGATCTGCGCGTTGAGGCGGTAGTAGGCGCTCAGGTCGCGCCGCGTGAACGCGGCCATCATCTCGAAGTGCAGGGCCCGGATGTCCTGCAGTTCGGCCTCGGTGATGCGTTGCGCGGCCAGTTCGCCCGACAGGCCCTCGAGCGCGGCCATCAGCTCGAAGCTGTGCTGCACCTCGGCCTCGTCGAGCGCGATGGCCACCGCGCCGCGATGCGGCAGCAAGGCCACCAGGCCCTCGGCTGCCAGCTGCCTGATCGCCTCGCGCAGCGGCGTGCGCGACACCTGCAGCCGCTCGGACAACTCGCGCTCGTTGAGCTTGGCGCCTGCTGCGATGCGGCCCTCGACCAGCATGGCGCGCAGCTTGCGCGCCACCTGCTCGTGCAAGACCGTGCTGCGGATCGGGATGACGTCGGCCATGATCACCTTGCGAGGCCGTCGGATTTTGTATGCAAAAAATGCAGCGCGCAAGCAGCGGGGCGAACGCTGCGTTCATAGGGACTGCTCGGAGATCCTGGCTTGACAAGACCGGTTTTGTATGCAAAAAATGCCGACCTGAAGTTGCTCCGGCGCTGCGCGCCGCATGACCATGATTTCGCTCGACCACCATCCCAGCGGCCGCCACTTCCTGCAGATCCCCGGGCCCAGCCCGGTGCCCGACCGCATCCTGCGGGCGATGAGCCTGCCCACCATCGACCACCGCGGCCCTGAGTTTGCCGCGCTGGGGCTCAAGGTCATCGACGGGCTGAAGCAGGTGTTCCGCACCCGGCATCCGGTGGCGATCTATCCGGCATCGGGCACCGGCGCGTGGGAGGCGGCGCTGGCCAACACCATGAGCCCGGGCGACGCCGTGCTGATGTTCGAGACCGGCCACTTCGCCACGCTGTGGCAGAAGATGGCGCTGCGCCTGGGCCTGCAGCCCGAGTTCCTGTCGGTGCCGGGCACCGATGCCGCCACCGGCCTGCCCAGCGGCTGGCGACGCGGCGTGCAGGCCGACCTGATCGAGCAGCGCCTGCGCGCCGACACGCAGCGCCGCCTCAAGGCCGTGTGCGTGGTGCACAACGAAACCTCCACCGGCGTCACCTCCGACATCGCGGCGGTGCGCCGCGCCATCGACGCGGCCGGTCACCCGGCGCTGCTGATGGTCGACACCATCTCGGGCCTGGCCTGCGCCGACTTCCGCCACGACGAGTGGGGCGTCGACGTGTCGATCAGCGGCTCGCAAAAGGGCCTGATGCTGCCGCCGGGCATCAGCTTCAACGCGCTGTCGCCCAAGGCGCTCGAGGCTTCGAAGCGCGCGCAAGCTGCCGCGCTCGTTCTGGGCCTGGGACGAGATCGTCGAGATGAACAAGGGCGGCTACTGGCCGTACACGCCCAACACCAACCTGCTGTACGGCCTGACCGAGGCGCTCGACATGCTGCTCGAGCAGGGGCTCGACGCGGTGTTCGCGCGCCACCAGCGCTGGGGCGAGGGCGTGCGCGCCGCGGTGCGCGCCTGGGGTCTGCCGATCCAGTGCGCCGATGCGGCGGTGTATTCGCCGGTGCTCACCGGCGTGATCACGCCGCCGGGTGTCGACGCCGACGCGCTGCGCCAGCTGATCCACAGCCGCTTCGACCTGTCGCTGGGCACGGGCCTGGGCAAGGTGAAAGGCCGCATGTTCCGCATCGGCCACCTCGGCGACTGCAACGATCTCACGCTGGTGGCCACGGTGGCCGGTGTCGAGATGGGCCTCAAGCTGCACGGCGTCGCGCTGGCCGGCAGCGGCACGCAGGCGCTGATGGACTTTTTCGCCGCGCACCCGCAGCCCGCGGTGCTGCGCGCTGCCGCCTGAGCCGATCACACAACACACACAGGAAGGAATCCGCCATGCAACGTCGTTCGATTCTTCGCGCCGCCGGCGCGGGCCTGGCCGCGCGTCGCCGCACCGTCGTTGCGTGCGCAGCAGTGGCCCTACGGGCCGGTGCGCATCGTCGTCGGCTTTCCGCCCGGTGGCGGCACCGACGCGCTGGCGCGTGTGCTGTCGTCCAAGCTCACGCCGATGTGGGGCCAGCAGGTGGTGGTCGAAACCAAGGCCGGTGTGGCCGGTGTGCTGGCCGCCGAATACATGACCACGCAGCCGAGCGACGGCTCGACGCTGCTGATGGCGCACATCAACAGCCATGCGCTGGCGCCCAGCCCTGCAGCCCAAGCTGCGCTACGACCTCGATCGCGACTTCGTGTCGATCGTGCTGGTGGGCGTGACGCCGAATCTGCTGATCGCCAACCCCAACGCGCAGGCCAAGACGGTGAAGGAGATCGTCGAGCTGTGCAAGGCGCAGCCGGGCAGGGTGACCTTCGGTTCTGCCGGTGCGGGCTCGGCGCAGCACCTGGCGCTCGAGATGTTCAAGCTGCGCGCCAAGGTCGACGCGCTGCACATTCCCTACAAGGGTTCGGGCCCGCTGCTGACCGACCTCATCGGCGGCCAGATCCAGTACAGCTTCGACACCATGACCGCGGCCACGCCGCACGTGAAGAACGGCCGCGTGATCGCGATCGCGCAGACGCGCACCAAACGCGCCAAGGGGCACCCGAGCGTGCCGACGATGCAGGAAGAAGGCTTCGCCGACTTCGAGGCCACCACCTGGTACGGCCTCACCGGCCCGGGCAAACTGCCGAAGGCGATCGCGCAGAAGATCAACGCCGACGTCAACACGGTGCTCGCGATGCCCGACGTGCAGGAGCGCCTCGACACCTATGGCGCCGAAGACGGCGGTGGCACGGCCGAGAAGTTCGACGCCTTCATGCACGCCGAGCGCATCAAGTGGGCCAAGGTGGTGAAGGAAGCGGGCGTCAAGGTCGACTCCTGAGGACTGGCTACTTATAACTGCGCGCGTCCTCGATCACCTTGCCGTCGTTGGGCAGGCTGCCGGCGGCTGACAGCACCACCTCGGCACGCAGCTTGGTGATGTCGCGCACGCTGCTGGCAATGGCCTCGGCCAGCCCTTCGGTGCGCGACGTCACCTCGGCCTTGAAGGTCAGCCGGTCGCTGGCCATCTCGCCCTCGATCACCACCCGCGCACGCACGATCTCGGCGTGCCGGCGCACGACATCGGCCACCTGGCTCGGGTGGACCAGCATGCCGCGCACCTTGGTGGTCTGGTCGGCGCGGCCCAGCCAGCCCTTGATGCGCTGCTGCGTGCGCCCGCTCGGGCAGTGCCCGGGCAGCACGGCCGACAGGTCGCCGGTGCCGAAACGCAGCAGCGGGTAGTCGGTGGCCAGCACGGTGACCACCACCTCGCCGACTTCGCCGTCGGCCACCGGGTCGTCGGTGCCGGGGCGCACGATCTCCAGCAGCACGCCTTCGTCGACCACCAGGCCTTCGCGGGCGACGGTCTCGTAGGCGATCAGGCCGACGTCGGCGGTGGCATAGGCCTGGTAGCCCTCGATGCCGCGCTCGCGCAGCCAATCGCGCAGCGACGGCGGGAACGCCTCGCCGCTGACCAGCGCCTTGCGGATCGAGGCGATCGACAGGCCAGTCTCGGCTGCCTTCTCGACCAGGATCTTCAGGAAGCTCGGCGTGCCGATGTAGCCGTGCGGCCGCAGATCGGCCACGGCCTGCAGCTGCAGTTCGGTGTTGCCCACCCCGCCGGCGAAGGTGGCGCAGCCGATGGCGTGCGCACCGCCTTCCATCATGGCGCCGGCCGGGGTGAGGTGGTAGCTGAAGCTGCAGTGGATCAGGTCGCCGGCCCGAAAGCCCGCGGCCCAGATCGCGCGGGCCATGCGAAACACGTCTTGCCCCGCGCCCTCGGGTTCGTAGATCGGGCCCGGCGACTGGAAGACGCGGCGCGCGCCCTGCGACGCCAGCATGCCGCGCCAGCCGATCGCCGAGCAGCCGCCCAGCGGATCCCACGACGCGGCGTCGGCGCGTCGGGCATTCTGGCGCTCGAACAGCTCGCTCTTGCGCATCACAGGCAGGCGCGCGAAGGCCCGGCGCGACGTGATCGCCTCGGCGTCCACTCGACCCAGGCGTTCGGCGCCGGTGGCGGTGGCCTGCGCGCGCCGCACCAGGGCAGGCAGCGCAGCCAGCATGTCGCGCTCGCGCTGCGCCGGGTCGCGTGATTCGAGCGCGTCGTAGTGGCTGTCCGCAGGGCCGCGCGTGGCGGCTTGGGGGTACGGCATCAATCCTCCTCGAGCCAGCGGGCGAGCCGCCTCTTCGTTTCATCGATCAGCTTGCGTTGGTCGGCGGCGCTCTTCACGGTGAAGGCGTCCCATTCGGGCGTGTTCACCAGGCGCCGTACCAGACGCGCGGCCACCGCACCGTCGCGCACCTCGAGTTCGACCACGGCCTTGCCGCGCAGCTCGAAGCCCTTGCCGCGCGCCGCGAGCTTGCAGTCGCGCATGGCGCGCTGCAGTTGCAGCAGCGACTGCTCCGCATTGAAGGGCGGGGGCGCGAAGCCCCAGTCGTCATCGGGCATGTCAGGCCAGCCAGCGTTTGCGGCGCTTGTAGCTCTTGACGTCGCGGAAGTTCTTGCGGTCGCTGCCATCCACACTTCGGCCCACGCCGAGGTAGAACTCCTTGACGTCTTCGTTCTCGCGCAGGCCGGCGGCCTGGCCGTCCATCACCACGCGGCCGTTTTCCAGGATGTAGCCGTAGTCGGCATAACGCAGCGCCATGTTGGTGTTCTGTTCGGCCAGCAGGAAGGTGGTGCGTTCCTTGACGTTGAGGTCCTTCACGATCTCGAACACCTCCTGCACGATCTGCGGCGCCAGGCCCATCGACGGCTCGTCGAGCAGCACCATCTTCGGGTTGGCCATCAGCGCGCGGCCGATCGCGCACATCTGCTGCTCGCCGCCGGAGGTGTAGGCCGCCTGCGCCGCGCGGCGCGTCTTCAGACGCGGGAAGTAGGTGTAGACCTTGTCCAGCGTGCGGGCTACCGCGGCCTTGCCGTCGGAGCGGGTGTAGGCGCCGGTGAGCAGGTTTTCCTCGATCGTCAGGTGCGCGAAGCAGTGGCGGCCCTCCATCACCTGGATCACGCCGCGTTCCACCATGTCGGCGGTGGAGAGTTTTTCGATGCGCTCGCCGCGCAGCTCGATCGAGCCCTTGGTGACTTCGCCGCGCTCACCGGCCAGCAGGTTGCTGACCGCGCGCAGCGTGGTGGTCTTGCCGGCGCCGTTGCCGCCCAGCAGCGCGACGATGCCGCCTTCGGGCACCTGCAGCGACACGCCCTTCAGCACGAGGATCACGTGGTTGTAGATGACCTCGATGCCGCTGACGTTGAGGAGGATGTTGTTGGACATGGCGTCGACGAATGGACTCTTGAATGAGCCGCACGCGGCCCATTCGAGAGGGCTCTCGTGGAGCCCGCCCCGCTCCGGCGAGTGGCCCGCGGCCTCCACTGCTGGAGGCACGCGGGGCACCGCGAGGGCGAGGCTGCTGCGCTCAGCCCTTGCCGGCGGTGGCGACCGAGTCGGACTGGCAGTCTTCCGGGGTGCGGCGCGTGATCTTCTTTTCCGCCGCGTACTTGTCGGCCGCCGCCTTGATCATCGGCTTGATGATCGCCTGGTCGGCCTCGTACCAGTCGGAGGTGAACTCCCACTTGCTGCCGTTCCAGGTGTGCACGCGCGCCCACACCGCGCCGCGATGGTCGGCGCAGCTGGTGGAGATCGGCCGCATCACGCCGGCGAAGCCCAGCGCGTCGAGCTTCTTCTGGTCGAGTGCCAGGTTCTCGTAACCCCAGCGCGCCTGCTCGCTGCTGACCCACTTGCCCTTGCCGAAGCGCTCCTGCGCGCGGCGCACGCCCTCGGTGGACAGCATCGCTGCCACCAGGCCGCGCATGTACAGCACCTGACCGACCTCTTCCTTCGGCCCGGTGCCCTGGCCCTTGGCGTGCACCAGATCGAGCACCTCCTTGACCACCTTGGAGTCGGGCTCGGCGCCGTGCTGCAGCGCCAGCCCGTGGTAGCCCTTGGCCCCTTCGCCGACGTCCTTCACGTCGGGCTCGGCGGCGGCCCACCACACGCCGTACATCTTGTCGCGCGGGTAGCCGGTGGCCACCGCCTCCTTGACCGCGGTGGAGTTCATCACGCCCCAGCCCCACAGGAACACGTAGTCGGGCCGGTTCTGGCGGATCTGCAGCCAGGTGGCTTTCTGCTCGACACCGGGGTGCGCCACCGGCAGCAGCTGCAGCTCGAAGCCGTTCATCTTGCTGCGTTCCTGCAGCAGCGCGATCGGCTCCTTGCCGTACGGGCTGTCGTGGTAGACGAGCGCGATCTTCTTGCCCTTGAGCTTGTCGATGCCGCCTTCCTTCTTGCCCACGTGCTGCACCAGCACGTCGGCGGCATCCCAGTAGGTGCCGGTGAGCGGGAAGTTCCACTTGAAGACCATGCCGTCGGTGCTCTCGCTGCGGCCGTAGCCCGCGGTGAGCAGCGAGATCTTGTCGGTGGGCACCTTCTCGGTCAGCGCGAACGTGATGCCGGTGGACAGCGGGTGCAGCGAGGTCGCGCCCTTGCCCTTCAGCCGTTCGTAGCACTCCACGCCCTTGTCGGTGGCGTAGCCGGTCTCGCACTCCTCCCACGACACCTTGACGCCGTTGATGCCGCCCTTGGCGTTGATCAGCTTCAGGTAGTCGACGAAGCCGTTGGCGAACGGCACGCCGTTGGGCGCGTAGGCGCCGGTGCGGTACGACAGCACCGGGAAGAACTGATCCTTGGCCTGCGCGAACGCAGGCGCCGAGGTGAGCACGGTGCCGTGCCGGCGGCCACGAGGGCCGCCGAGATGGCCAGGGATTTCAGTTTCATGTCTGCCTCCAGAGGTGGGAACTTTGCTTCCATCGAACAACCGGCACCCGTGGGTGCACGCGAGAACTCATTGCATCAGTGCGGGAACGGCCACAGCCGCAGCTTCTCCTTGCCGATCGACCACAGCCGGGCCAGGCCGTGCGGCTCGACGATCAGGAAGAACACGATCAGCGCGCCGAAGATCATGAACGTCAGGTGCGACGCGGTCGCGGTGCCGATCGGGATGCCGCAGCAGGATCGGCAGCGTTGTCGAGCAGGATCGGCAGCACCACGATGAACGCGGCGCCGAAGAAGCTGCCCATGATCGAGCCCAGCCCGCCGATGATGACCATGAACAGCAGCTGGAACGAGCGGTCGATGTTGAACGCCGCCGGCTCCCACGCGCTCAGGTAGACGAAGCCCCACAGCGCGCCGGCCACGCCGACGAAGAACGAGCTGACGGCGAACGCGGTGAGCTTGGCGTACACCGGGCGGATGCCGATCACCGCCGCGGCGACGTCCATGTCGCGGATGGCCATCCACTCGCGGCCGATGTGGCTGCGCACCAGGTTCTTGGCCAGCAGCGCGAACACCGCCACGAAGCCGAGGCAGAACAGGTACTTCTCGGCCGGCGTGTCGATCACCCAGCCGAACATGTTGAGCTCGGCGACGTTGACCGAGCCCGACGACGAGTTGTTGGTGAACCACTTGATGCGCAGGAACGCCCAGTCGCAGAAGAACTGCGCCGCCAGCGTGGCCACCGCGAGGTACAGGCCCTTGATGCGCAGGCTCGGGATGCCGAACAGCACGCCCACCACGGTGGCGCACACGCCGCCCAGCAGGATGGCCGGCACCAGCGGCATGCCGTCGATGCGCACCATCAGGTTGTAGGCGGCATAGGCGCCCACCGCCATGAAGGCGCCGGTGCCCAGCGAGATCTGCCCGCAGTAGCCGACCAGGATGTTCAGGCCCAGCGCCGCCAGCGACAGGATCAGGAACGGAATCAGGATGGCGCGGAACAGGTACTCGCTGGCGAGGAACGGCACCACCACGAAGGCGAACGCCAGCAGCGCCAGCACCAGCGACCCGGTCCTGCGCGATCGGGAAGATCTGCTGGTCGGCCTGGTAGCTGGTCTTGAACTGGCCGTTTTCTCTGTCGGCAGCTCAGACGCGATCGATGATCTTCTGGCTACGGCACGCTTCGCTTAACTTGCTTCGCAAGTTAGCCTGCGCCGAAATCATTGCCCGCGATCGTATGATCTTTTCGCCGAACAGGCCCTGCGGCCGGACGAGCAGGAAGAGCAACGCCAGCACGTAGGCGAACCAGATCTCGATGCCGCCGCCGAAGTACGGGCCGACGTAGACCTCGGACAGCTTTTCGCCCACGCCGATGATCAGCCCGCCGATGATGGCGCCGGGCACCGAGGTCAGGCCGCCCAGGATCACCACCGGCAGCGCCTTCAGCGCCACCAGCGACAGCGAGAACTGCACGCCGAGCTTGCTGCCCCAGATGATGCCGGCCACCAGCGCCACGAAGCCGGCCACGCACCACACGATGACCCAGATGCGGTTGAGCGGGATGCCGATCGACTGCGCGGCCTGGTGGTCGTCGGCCACCGCGCGCAGCGCGCGGCCGGTGGCGGTCTTCTGGAAGAACGCGGCCAGCAGGCGCCACCAGCGCGGCGGCGATCACGGCGGCGAACAGGTCTTCCTTGTTGATCAGGATGCCGCCCTGGAAGGTGCCCTCGATCAGGAAGATCGGGTCCTTGGGCATGCCGACGTCGATCTTGTAGATGTCGCTGCCGAACAGCGGTCTGGCCGAAGCCGTCCAGGAAGTAGGTGATGCCCAGCGTGGCCATCAGCAGCGTGATGCCCTCCTGGTTGACCAGCTTGCCCAGCACCAGCCGCTCGATCAGCCAGGCCACCGCGATCATCACCGCCATCGCGCACGACGAAGGCGAGCACGTTGGCCAGCACCTTGCTGTCGAAGCCGATCCAGCTCGGGAATCCACTCGGCGAAGCGCGCCATCGCCAGCGCCGCGAACAGCACCATCGCGCCCTGCGCGAAGTTGAAGACGCCCGAGGCCTTGAAGATCAGCACGAAGCCCAGCGCCACCAGCGAATACAGCATGCCGGCCATCAGGCCGCCGATCAGGGTTTCGAGGAAGAAGCCCATGGCGTGCTGGATCAGTGCGCGGTGCCGAGGTAGGCGCTGATCACCTCGGGGTTGGCGCGCACCTCGTCCGGCGTGCCGTCGCCGATCTTCTTGCCGTAGTCGAGCACCACCACGCGGTCGGAGATGTCCATCACCACGCCCATGTCGTGCTCGATCAGCACGATCGTGGTGCCGAACTCGTCGTTGACGTCGAGGATGAAGCGGCACATGTCCTGCTTCTCCTCCACGTTCATGCCGGCCATCGGCTCGTCGAGCAGCAGCACCTGCGGCTCCATCGCCAGCGCGCGGCCGAGGTCGACGCGCTTCTGCAGGCCGTAGGGCAGGCGGCCCACCGGCGTCTTGCGGTACGGCTGGATCTCCAGGAAGTCGATGATGCGCTCGACGAACTCGCGGTGCGCGATCTCCTCGCGCTGCGCGCGCGGGCAGTGCGCAGCGCCTGCTGGAAGAGGTTGGTCTTCATCCGCAGGTTGCGCCCGGTCATGATGTTGTCGAGCACGCTCATGCCCTTGAACAGCGCCAGGTTCTGGAAGGTGCGCGCGATGCCCATCTCGGCCACCTGGCGCGTGTTCATGTGCTTGAAGGTCTGGCCGCGGAAGGTGATGGTGCCCTGCTGCGGCTGGTAGACGCCGTTGATGCAGTTGAGCATCGAGCTCTTGCCGGCGCCGTTGGGGCCGATGATGGCGCGCACCTCGTGCTCGCGCACGTCGAAGCTGATGTCGGTCAGCGCCTTGACGCCGCCGAAGCGCAAGCGAGATGTTCTTCACGTCGAGGATGACGTCGCCGATCTGCGCCGGTGGTTGGTTCATGCGGCCCGCTTCATCGCGGGGAACGTCTTGGACGTCGACGATCTTCAGCGTGGCCGACACGCTGCCGCTGCGGCCGTCCTCGAACTTCACCGCCGTCTCGATGTACTGCTCGGCTCTTGCCGCCGTACAGCGCGTCGACCAGCACCTGGTACTTCTCGGCGATGGAGCCGCGCCGGACCTTGCGCGTGCGGGTCAGCTCGCCGTCGTCGGCGTCGAGCTCCTTGTGCAGGATCAGGAAGCGGCTGATCTGGCTGCCCGCCAGCTTGTCGTCGGCCGCCAGGTCGGCGTTGACCTTCTCGACGCAGTCGCGCATCAGCTCGTAGCACCTCGGGCTTGCTGCGCCAGGTCGGTGTAGCCGGCATAGGGCAGGTTGCGCTTCTCGGCCCAGTTGCCCACCGCGTCGAAGTCGATGTTGACGAACGCGCAGACGCGCTCGCGCTTGTCGCCGAAGGCCACCGCCTCCTTGATGTACGGGAAGAACTTCAGCTTGTTCTCGACGTACTTGGGCGCGAACATCGCGCCGTCGTTGGGCGCCGCCCATGATGCGGCCGACGTCCTTGGCGCGGTCGATGATCTTCAGGTGGCCGCCGGCGTCGAGGAAGCCGGCGTCGCCGGTGTGGTACCAGCCGTCGCCGGTCAGCACCTCGGCGGTGGCCGCCGGGTTCTTGTAGTACTCCTTCAGCAGGCCCGGGCTCTTGACCAGGATCTCGCCGCTGTCGGTCACCTTGATCTCGACGCCGTCGATCGGCACGCCCACGGTGTCGGCCTTGACCTCGTGGTCGGGCTGCAGGCAGACGAACACCGCGGTCTCGGTGGAGCCGTAGAGCTGCTTCAGGTTGATGCCGATCGAGCGGTAGAAGGTGAACAGGTCGGGGCCGATCGCCTCGCCGGCGGTGTAGGCCACGCGCACGCGCGAGAAGCCCAGCGTGTTGCGCAGCGGGCCGTAGACCAGCCAGTTGCCGAGCGCGTACTTGCAGGCGGTCGAGCAGGCCGACCGGCTTGCCGTCCATCAGCGCCGGGCCGACGCGGCGCGCCACCGCCATGAAGGCCTGGAACAGCCACCGCTTGAGCGCGCCGGCGTCTTCCATGCGGATCATCACGCTGGTGAGCAGGCCTTCGAAGATGCGCGGCGGCGCGAAGTAGTAGGTCGGGCCGATCTCCTTCAGGTCGATCATCACGGTGGCTGCCGACTCGGGGCAGTTGACGACGTAGCCGCAGGCCAGCCACTGCGCGTAGCTGAAGATGTTCTGGCCGATCCAGGCCGGCGGCATGTAGGCCAGCACTTCCTCGTTCTCGGTCAGCTTGTCGAACGCCTGCCGGCGGCGGCGCGGTCGAGCAGCGTGAGGTGGGTGTGCACCACGCCCTTGGGGTTGCCGGTGGTGCCGGAGGTGAAGAACATCGCCGCCACGTCGTCGGGCTGGCCTTGCGCGACCTCGGCGTCGAAGAAGCCGGGGTGCGCGGCGTCGTAGGCACGGCCGGCCTCGATCAGGCGTCCAGCGACGCCAGGCCCGGTTCGTCGTAGTTGCGCAGCCCGCGCGGGTCGTCGTACCAGATGCGCGCGAGCTGCGGGCACTGCTCGCGCAGCTCGAGCAGCTTGTCGACCTGCTCCTGGTCTTCGACGATGCGCGAAGCGCACCTCGGCGTTGTTGATCGGGAAGACGAACTCGGCGGCCGCCGCGTCCTGGTACAGCGGCACCGGGATCGCGCCCAGCGACTGCGCCGCCAGCATCGTCGCGTACAGGCGCGGCCGGTTCGCGCCGACCACCACCATGTGCTCGCCGCGCTGCAGGCCCGCCTCGGCGCAGGCCGCAGGCCAGGTGCGCGCACCATGCGGCGCCAGCTCGGCCCAGGTGAGCGTCTGCCAGATGCCGTAGTTCCTTTTCGCGCAGCGCCGGGGCGGCGGGCCGCTGCTGCGCATGGTCCAGCATCAGCGCGGAAAGGTGTCTGCATGGGCTGGCGCTCCCGAAGGCTCAAAGCCTGGCCGCTTGTATCGCGGCCGGTCCTTCGGCAGGCGCGAGGCCCTTGCGGGCCTCGAGTCCAGCCTCAGCGTCGGACCGCGATGTAGGCGGAAGTTTGACGCCGGGTTGTCGTTCTGACGACAATCCTAGGGTCCGTCCCCATCGGTCTTTCCCCAGTGGCCGCCACCTCGTCGTCTTCTGCTTCTGCCCTGCTGGCCCGCTCGCGGGCGCCGACCGCCGACGAGCTGGCCGGCATCCCCTGGCTGAGCACGCTCGAGCCCGACGAGGCGGCGGTGGCGGCGGCCGACCTGCGCGTGCTCAATGCCGAGGCCGGCGAGTTCGTGTGCCGCGTCGGCCGGCCGGTGACCTACTGGTTCGGCGTGATCGACGGCCTGCTGAAGATGAGCAACGACAGCGAGCTGGGCATGCCGATCACCTTCACCGGGCTGCCGCCGGGCGGCTGGTTCGGCGAGGGCACGGTGCTCAAGCGCGAGACTACCGCTACAACATCCAGGCGCTGCGCAAGAGCGTGGTGGCCGGCATGCACGGTGCCGACCTTCCACTGGCTGCTCGACCGCTCGATCGGCTTCAACCGCTTCGTGATGAACCAGCTCAACGAGCGGCTGGGCCAGTTCATCGCCGCGCGCGAGATCGACCGCATGAGCGACCCCGACGTGCGGGTGGCGCGCAGCCTGGCGGCGCTGTTCCACCCGGTGCTGTACCCCGGCGTCGGCGACCTGCTGCGCATCACGCAGCAGGAGCTGGGCTACCTGGTGGGGCTGTCGCGCCAGCGCGTCAACGAGGCGCTGCACGCGCTGCAGGACGCGCGCGTGATCCGGGTCGAGTACGGCGGCGTGCGGGTGCTCGACCTGGAGGCGCTGCGACGCTACACGCCGGCGCCCGGCGTCGCGCGGGCGCCAACCGGAGCGCAGGCGCAGCGCGCGCGAACCGAAGACGTCACGCGGGTTGACCACACCCGAGGCCACGTGCCCGGAGGGCACGTGGGCGGAAGCTGATTCGACGTGGCGGGTCTGGTCGTCGAAGAAGAAGTCGGGCTCGAACTCGCGCAGGAACTCGCCCTTGGACAGGCCGCCGAGGAACATCGCCTCGTCGACCTCGATGTGCCAGTCCATCAGCGTGCGGATCGCGCGCTCGTGGGCCGGTGCGCTGCGTGCGGTGACCAGCGCGGTGCGGATGCGCATGTCGTGCGCCGGCTCGCGCTGCAGCCGCTGCAGCGCCTCGAGCAAGCGGCTTGAACGGTCCGGGCGCCAGCGGCGTCGACGAGTGGAGGCTTTCATGGTGCTGGAAGGCCACCAGCCCGTCGCGCTGGTACACGCGTTCGGCCTCGTCGGAAAACAGCACCGCGTCGCCGTCGAAGGCGATGCGCACCTCGCTCGGGTGCATGTCGGACGCGCGTGCGCTGTGCGGATACACGCGCGCCGCCGGCACGCCGGCGTCGAGCGCCGAGCGCACGTCGGCCTCGTTGGCCGACAGGAACAGGTGCGCCGCCAGCGGCTTGAGGTAGCGCCACGGGCTCTGGCCGCGCGTGAACACGCCACGCTGGATCGGCAGCCCGTAGTGCTGCGCCGAGCGGAACACGCGCATGCCCGACACCGGGTCGTTGCGCGACAGGATCACCACCTCGACGCGAGGCCCGGCCGGCGCAGCGCTCGTCCGGTTGAAGGCCAGCAGCTTGTTGACCAGCGAGAACGCGACGCCGGCGCGCGCAGGCTGCTCGAGCCGCTGCAACTGCAACTGCATGTAGGCACGGTCGTCGCTGGCTTCGAAGACGCGGTTCTCTTCCTCGAAGTCGAACAGCGCACGCGACGAAATGGCGACGACCAGCCGGCCTTCGAGTGTGGTGGACATCACCCAATCATAGGGTTGGGCCTCAAGTGTCCGGCCGCGCTGCCGACATCGAGCAGGCCATGGCCACGATCGTCCGCCGCCTGTTGTGCCTGCTTGGCTTGCTGCTGGCCGCGCCGGCGTGGGCGCAGCCGATTGCGGCGCTGCAAGTGGCCGATGCCGACGGCGAGGTCGACCTCTGGCCGGCGGTCACCGTGCTGGCCGACCCCGACGGGCGCTGGCAGCTCGACGATGTGCTGGCGCGCAAGGCGCAGTTCCGGCGCCCCGGCGGGCGACACGCCAACCTGGGCGTGCAACCCGGCGTGCTCTGGTTACACGTCGCGCTCGACCCCGCGCACAGCGGCAACGGCCGCTGGCTGCTCGACATCGACCACGCGTCGCTCGACCGCATCGACGTGCACCTGCTGGCCGACGGGCGCCTGCTGCAGTCGGCACGACTGGGCGACAGCCAGCCGTATCAGGCGCGGCCGCTGAAGGCACGCAGCCATGTGGCCTCGCTGGCGCTGCAGCCGGGGCAGCCTCACGAACTGCTGCTGCGCGTGCAGACCACCAGCTCGATGATCGTGCCGATCGTGCTGATCAAGGCCGAGCGCTTCCACGACCGCGAGGCCGGTCTGCAGTTGCTGCAGGGGGTGATGATCGGCATCGGCCTGTGCCTGCTGATCTACAGCGTGGCGCAATGGTTGAGCCTGCGCGACGCGACGTTCGCCCTGTACGGGCTCACCGTCGGCAGCACGACCGTGTTCTTCTTCGCCTACTTCGGTCTCGGCGTGCAGCACCTGTGGGGAGACAGCGATTGGCTGACTGCCCACGTGGGGGTGCTGTCGGTGCTGGCTGCGGTGGCCGGCGGGCTGATGTTTCTCGAGCGCACGCTGCAGGTGGCCGAATACAACCCGCGCTGGTCGCTGGCGATGCGTGCGGCCGCTGCCGCCGCCTGCGCCGTGGCGCTGGCTTTCGCGCTCGGGCTGATCGACTCGCGCACGACCCAGGCGGTGTGCGCCGTGCTCGGGCCGGTGCCGATCGTGCTGGGTCTGCCCGCTGCGGTGGCGCGCGTGCGCGCCGGCGACCGCGCGTCGGTGTACATGCTGATCGGCTGGAGCCTGTACGGCGTGGGCATCGTCGTCATGGCGGCCCTGCAGCGTGGTCTCGTCGACGCCAACGTCTGGACGCAGCACGCGTTCCAGATCGGCTCGCTGATCGAGATGGTGATGTGGCAGCGCGTGCTGGCGGTGCGCCAGGAACAGTTGCGTCACGCCGCTGAACGGGCCGACCGCGAGCGCGAGGCGCTGCGATCGCTGGCCCATACCGACCCGCTGACCGGCCTGCCCAATCGGCGCGGCCTGGAGCTGGAGTTGTCCAGCGCCGTGCTGCGTGCCAGCCCTGCGCGGCTGCTCGCCGTGTACCTGGTGGACCTCGACGGCTTCAAGGCGGTCAACGACCGGCTCGGTCACGATGCCGGCGACGAGTTGCTGCAGGCGGTGGCCGAGCGGCTGCGTGCTCCCTTGCGGCACCGCGACGTGGTGGCGCGCCTGGGCGGCGACGAATTCGTCGTGATGGCCACCGATTTGCCGGGCGACGAGGACGCGCGCCGGCTGGGGCAAAAGCTGTTGGAGGCCTTTGCGGCGCCGTTCGTGCTGCGCGGCCAGCCGTGCAAGGTCGGGCTGACGATCGGCTACGCGCTGGCGCCGCTCGATGGCCACGATGCGGCGAGCCTGCTCAAGCGAGCCGACGCCGCGATGTACGCCGGCAAGCAGGCCGGCAAGCACACGCTGCGCCGCGGCCAGGCGTCGGTGGGGCTGGTCAGCGCGTAGCGGCGGGCGGGCTACTGCACGAAGCCGATCGGTCCGCGCCGGTTCGACGGCGCGGGCAGGTCGCGCAGCTCGATGCGGCTGCGGTCATCGAGGCGCGCGTTGCCGAATGCGGTCATCCAGGCGCGGCGCATCTCGCGCGGCGCCAGCATCGCCAGTTGATCCAGCACCGCAGCGCTCGGCTGCAGTTCGAAGCGCTCGCCCCAGTCGTGGCCGTTGCGGATGCGCTCGTACAGCCGCAGCGCGATGCCGCGCGCCGCATCCGGATCCGGCGCCTCGACCTGGTAGACGTTCATGCGGTTGAGGATCGGCTCGGGAATCGTGCGCTCGTCGTTGGCGGTGGCGATCCAGATCACCTGGCTGGCGTCGATCGCCACCTCGGCGAACTCGTCGGTGAAGGTGCCGGCGGTGTCGATCTCGAGCAGGCTGTACAGCGCGCCCAGCGGGTCGTAGGCGTGTTCGCCGCTGGCCTTGTCGATCTCGTCGACCACCATCACCGGGTTGGCGTACTGGCCGTCGACCAGCGTCTCGAACACCTTGCCGGGCCGCGCGCCCTTCCATTGCGACGATGCGCCGGACAGCACCCAGCCGGCGGTCATCGAACTCATCGACACGAAGCCCATGCCGGTGCCCAGCAGCGCCGACAGCTGGCGCGCGAAATGCGTCTTGCCGATGCCGGGCGGCCCCAGCAGCAGCGTGGGCGTGATCTCGAGCGCGTCGCGGCTGTCCTGGCACAGCGCGAGCTGGCGCTTCACGTCGTCGAGCACCTCGGTGAAGTTGGGCAGCTCGTCGTACAGGTGCTCCATCGCCGGCAGGCCGGCTGGCTTGACCTGGAAGCGCTCGGGGCCCTTTTCGAGCATGCGCTCGTAGGTGGCGCGCAGGCTCTCGTGCTCCTTGGGCGGCAGCTTCGTCAGGCGGCGCTCGACGTCGTCGCAGCGGTAGACCGCGCGCATCTTGGCAATCGGTATGTTGCCGCGGCCGCGCATCGGAACCAGATCGTGGGAGCTCTTCATGCCAGATCTCCATGTCGTCGCCATGGGCGCAGCTTCATTGAAGCAAACAGCGCGCCCGCCGTCACCCTGAATAACGCCCGACATGTCACGTTATTGCATCGCTGGCATGCCGTGTCGGTGGGTTGCCACGATGCTGATGCCGGTTCAGCGGCTCCCCCGAGGTGGTGGGAGTCGGAGCCCACCGGCGTGCAGGCCGGTGGGCCTTCGCCAGCCACGGGCGAGTACGCAGGTACTGGCCCGTGCGCGGGCTCAGCGCACCCAGGTGTTGAGCTGGATGATCGGCAGCAGCACCGCCAGCACGATCAGCATCACCACGCCGCCCATCGCCACGATCAGCAGCGGCTCGAGGATGGTGGCCAGCGCCATCGCGCGGCGCTGCACCTCGCCGCTCAACTGCTTGGCGGCGCGCGCCAGCATGGTCGGCAACTCGCCGGTCTGCTCGCCGAGCCGCGCGAACATCGCCAGCAAGCCGGGGAAGCGCTTGCGTCCGGCCAGCGCCGAGGCCAACGGCGCCCCTTCGCGCACCTGCGCCAGCGCGTCGACCGCGTCGGCGCGCAAGGCGCGGTTGCCCAGCGTTTCGGCGGCGGCCTGCAGCGCCTTCAGGATCGGCACGCCGGCGCCCGCCAGCATCGCCAGCGTGCCGGCAAAGCGCGCCGCGTTGTAGCCGCGCGCCAGGCGGCCGACCAGCGGCAGGCCCAGCACCATGGCGTCGAAACGCTGGCGAAAGGCCTCGTTGCGCAGCGAGGACCACAGCATGGCGCCGCCGGCGACGAGCGCCCAGCAGCGACCAGCCAGCCCCAGTTGCGCACGAAGGCGCTGATGCCCAGCATCGCCACGGTCAGGAACGGCAGCGCGCGCTTGCTGTTGACGAACACGCTGGCCACCTGCGGCACCACGTAGGTGACCAGGAAGATGACGATCAGCAGCGCGATGCCCGACACGATGGCCGGGTACAGCGCGGCGCCGAGCAGCTTGGCGCGCAGCGCCTGCCGCTCCTCCAGATCGTCGGCCAGTTTTTCCAGCACGGTGCCCAGCGCACCACTTTGCTCGCCGGCCGCCACGACGGCGCGGTAGACGTCGTCGAACTCGCGCGGCGCGCTGGCCAGCGCGCGGGCGAAGCTCGAGCCGGCGTTGACCTCGGCGCGCAGGTGCGCCACCAGGTCGCGCTGGCGCGGATCCTCGGACTCGTCGGACAACGCGGTCAGCGCGCGCTCCAGCGGCAGGCCGGCACCGACCAGGCCCGCCAGCTGGCGGGTCCACACCGCCAGCGACGTGCTGCTGAACGTGCGGCGCGTGAAGCGCACGCGCGCGCCGTCGCCCAGCGCCGCGGCCACCGCCTCGACGCCGAGCGGCACCAGGCCCTGGCCGCGCAACTGCGAGCGCACGGCCTTGGCGTTGTCGCCTTCGAGCAAGCCGGTGCGCGGCTTGCCGTGGGCGTCGATGGCTTCGAAGCGGTAGGCGGGCATCTCAGCAGCGGTTCATGGTCGTTGGCGGCAGCGGCGGCCAGGCACGGCCGCCGTCAGGTCACTTCGGGCGTGGCCTCGTCCTGATCCGGCGTGACGCGCAGCACTTCTTCGCGCGACGTGATGCCTTCGCGACCAGGCGCTCGCCGTCGTCGCGCATCGGGCGCATGCCCAGCGCCGTGGCGGCCGTGAACAGCTCGCCCTCGGCGACGCGGTTGTGGATCAGCGCGCGCAGCTTGTCGTCGACGCTCATCAGCTCGTAGACGCCGGTGCGGCCCTGGTAGCCGGTGTGCAGGCAGCGTTCGCAGCCCACCGGGTGCCAGCGGCCGTCGTCGTCGCGCCGCCGGCAGTGCACGCACAGCTTGCGCACCAGCCGCTGCGCCAGCACGCCCAGCAGCGACGAGCTGAGCAGGAACGGCTCGACGCCCATGTCGATCAGGCGCGTCACGCGCGACGGCGCGTCGTTGGTGTGCAGCGTGGCCAGCACCAGGTGGCCGGTGAGCGAGGCCTGGATCGCGATCTGCGCGGTCTCGTAGTCGCGGATCTCGCCGATCATGATGACGTCGGGGTCCTGGCGCAGGATCGCGCGCAGCGCCTTGGCGAACGTCGAGGTCGATCTTCGGGTTGACCTGCGTCTGGCCGATGCCGGGCAGCTCGTACTCGATCGGGTCTTCGACCGTCATGATGTTGCTGGTGCGAGCGTCGCAGCCGCGCCAGCGCCGCATACAGCGTGGTGGTCTTGCCCGAGCCGGTGGGGCCGGTGACCAGCATGATGCCGTGCGGCTGCTCGATCAGCTGCACGAAGCGCTTCAGCAGTCGCCGGGTCATGCCCAGGCCCTCGAGCGTGAAGTTGGCCTCGCTCTTGTCCAGCAGGCGCAGCACGGCGCGCTCGCCGTGCGCCGCGGGCAGCGTGGACACCCGCACGTCGACCGCGCGGGTGCCGATGCGCAGCGAGATGCGGCCGTCCTGCGGCAGGCGCTTTTCGGCGATGTCGAGCTCGGCCATGATCTTCAGGCGCGAGATCAGCGCCGCGTGCAGCGCCCGGTTGGGCTGCACCACCTCGCGCAGCGTGCCGTCGACGCGGAAGCGCACCGCGCTCGATGCGCTCGTAGGGCTCGATGTGGATGTCGCTGGCGCCGTCCTTGCGCGGCCTGCGTCAGCAGCGCGTTGAGCATGCGGATGATGGGCGCGTCGTCGCTGGCTTCCAGCAGGTCTTCCACCGCCGGCAGCTCCTGCATCATGCGGCACAGGTCGACGCGCTTTCGACTTCGCTCACCACCGTGGCCGCGCTCGACTCGCCGCGCATAGGCGGCGCTGATGCGCTGCGCCAGCGTGCCCGCGGCTTCGCGCTCGAAGCTGGTGACGTCGAACAGGCGCACCACCTCGGTCAAGCGCGCTGGCGCTGGCGCTGTCGGCCGCCCACAGCACGAGCTGCTCGCCGTCGTCCTCCAGCAGCAGCTGTTGGCCTGGCGAAGGCGTAGGGCAGCGGGTATCGCGAGGCCATGCTGCGCCGAGCCCGGTCAGTTGGTCGGGGCCGACGCCGCCTGGCCGCGGGATGCGCCGGCGGCGTCGCGGTGGTCGACCGGCGCTCATCGGCGCACCCGGCGACGGCGGCGGCAGCACCGGCGCGCCGTTGATCGGCAGGATCGCGCTGGGCACCGGCTGCGCCTCCTGCTGGCGGGCGCGGATCAGGTCGTAGCGGTCGAGCGACAGCTTGTTGGCGCTGTCGATGTCGCGCATCACCACCGGCCGCAGGAAGACCATCAGGTTGGTCTGTCTTGGTGCGGCGTCTCGCTGCGGAACAGGGTGCCGAGGAACGGCATGTCGCCCAGCAGCGGCACCTTCTCCTGGTTGCCGGTTGAACTTGTCCTCCAGCAGGCCGCCCAGCACCAGGATGGCGCCGTCGTCGACCAGCACGTTCGATTCGATCGAGCGCTTGTTGGTGACGGGCCGGCGTTGGAGGTGCCCGGCGCGACCTGGACGCTGAGCGCGGAGGTCTCCTGGAAGATCTGCATGCGCACCGTGCCGTTCTCGCTGATCTGCGGCTTGATGCGCAGCGTGAGGCCGACGTCCTTGCGCTCGATGGTCTGGAACGGGCTGGTGGTGGCCGACGCCGGTGTTGGTGAACTGGCCGGTGATGAAGGGCACGTTCTGGCCGATGACGATCTTGGCCTCTTCGTTGTCGAGCGTGAGCAGGTTCGGCGTCGACAGGATGTTGGTGTCGGTCTGCGTCTGCAGGAAGCGCGCGATCGCCGCCAGCGCGTAGGTGCCGCCGTAGTTCTTGCAGCAGGCCGATGTTCAGGCCCGCGCCGCGGCAGGGTGCTGCCGTCGCCGCGCGATGCGTCTGCGACAGGTCGATGATGTTGGGGCCGCCGACGCGTCGAAGTTGGTGCCGCGAACAGCGCCGTTGCTTGTCGCCCTTGCTGCCCGAGCAGGCCCTGCCACTGGATGCCGAACTCGGCCGCCTTGTCGGCGTTCACCTCGACGATCAGGCTTTCGATGTAGACCTGCGCGCGGCGCGCGTCGAGCTGGTCGATCACCGCGCGCACCTGGCGGTACTGCGGCTCCGGCGCCGTGATGATCAGCGAGTTGGTCGCCGGGTCGGCCTGGATGAGGCCGCCGGTGCGACGGCTGCGCCGAGGCGCTGAGCGGCGCCGTGGCCGCGCGGCGCCGCGCCGGCGCCGCCGCGCCCGTGGCCGGGCGGCTGCGGTCTGCGCCGCCGTCAGACCGGTCGCCTGCGCGATGCCGCTGACCGCTGGCGCCGCTGCCGCGGCGTGAAGGCCGCGCGCAGCACCGTCGCCAGCTTGGTCGCGTCGGCGTTCTTCAGGTGCACCACCCAGATGTTGCCGGCCGCGCCGACGCCCGGCTGCGGCTGGTCGAGCCGCTCGATCAGCGCGCGCACCTGGGCCAGGCGCGCCGGGTTGGCGGCGCGCACGATCAGCGCGTTGCTGCGCGGATCGGCGATCACCGTGAACGCGCCGCCGGGTGCGCCTGGCGCTGGCCGCCGGGCGCACCGGCGCACGGCGCCGTCGACCAGGCGCTGCACGATCGGCGCCAGGTCGCTGGCCAGCGCGTGCTGCAGCGGGATCACCTCGACGTCGGTGGCGTTCGGCATGTCGAGCGCGGCGATGATGCGGCCGATGCGCTGCAGGTTGTCGGCGTAGTCGGTGATGACCAGCGAGTTGTTGCCCGGGTTGGCGTTGATCGTGTTGTTGGGGCTGATCAGCGGCCGCAGGACGGCCACCAGGTTGTTCGGGTTCTCGTGGTTGAGCCGGAAGATCTGCGTCAGCGATCTGGTCGCCGCGGCGGCCGGCGGCGCCGACCGACACCGTGCCGGCCTGCAGCTTGGCGTCGGCCTCGGGCACCACCTTCAGCAGGCCCGCCGCGTCGACCACGCGTGAAGCCGAGCCGCGCAGCGCTGCCAGGTAGTTGTTGTAGGCCTCGCGCACCGGTATCGGCTGCTCGCTGTAGACGGTGATCGTGCCCTTGACGCGCGGGTCGACGACGATCTGCGCGCTCGATCATCGCCGCCATGGCGCGCGCCACCGCTTCGATGTCGGCGTTGACGAAGTTCAGCGTCACCGGGGCGCTGGCGCGCTGCGCCGCGCCTTGGCCGGGCGGCGGTGAGCGGCGGCGCGGCGAGGCTGGGCGGCGGGCGGCAACGGGCTGGCCTGCGGCGTCGGTTGGGGCGGCACCGCCTGCGGTGCCGCCTGCTGAGGGACGCCGCTTCGCTGTGGCGCCTGCGGCTGTTGCGCACGAGTCGGCGCGACGGCCGAAACCAGCAGCACGGCCAGCAGCGGCGCACGCCGCGATGATGCTGCGGCTGCGCAATTGGGCGGGGGCTCCGCATCGATCCATGGTCATCCGATTGAAATGACCGACGTCGCACCTTGGCGCCGGCCGATGATGTTGAGCAGGTTGTTCAAGGCCGCCTCTCGGCCTTCGGCGGCGCTGGCTTCGCCGCGAAAGCGCGACCCGAGAACCCGTCCATTGTCCGCTGCCCGACAGCCGCAGCGCGCCCTCGAGTGTTTCCAGGTTCAACGTGGCCGGGTCGCCGGCGTCGGCGCCGCCGCGCACGCTGAAGCGGTAGCTGCCCAGCGTATCGAGCGTCGACAGGCGCGACGAGACGCCCAGCAGAGTCGGCGTCGAGGCTGCCGATCACGCGCCAGCGGCCCTGCACCGACTCGAGCGTCATGCCGTTGCTGGTGAGGCGCAGCGTGCCGCCAAGCTGCAGGGTGTTGAACGGCGTGCCCAGGCCGGCCAGCCATGCCGCCGGCCACTGGCCCAGGTGCCTGCGGCCGGGGCGGCAGCACCACCTGGTAGCGCCCGAAGCCGCGACCCTGAACTGGATGACCCATTCGCGGTCGAGGCAGCACGCCTGGTTCAGTGCCAGTTCGAAGCCGTTGACGCGCGGCCGGATCTGCCAGCGCAGCCGGCCCGGCAGGGCCGCGGCGTCGCGGCTGCCGGCGCCGCCGGTCAGCACCAGCTGGCGCGTCGCCGCTCCAGATGCTGCCCTTGGCGTCGGCCAGCAGCAGGCGCTGACCGGTGGCGTGCGCCACCGCGCCGGCCAGCCAGCTCGCCGGCGCGAACACGACCACGCCCACCAGCGTGCCGACCACGGCGCCCCACAGCGCCCAGCGGGTCGAGGCGTTGCGCGCGCGCTGCCAGGCCAGCTCGGCCAGCGTCGAGTTCTGGAATGCACTCGGATTCAGGCGCGACAGGCGGCCCGCGCGAGCGCGTCGACTCAGCCAGCCGGGCCAGCGCAGCTCCATCAGTGCCCATCCGGCCGCGCGAGCGGCACCGGCACCCCGGCAAGGGGCGACCATCGTTGTGAGCGTGGAGGCATCACTTCAGGTGGCTCCGACGTTGAACACCAAGGTGCCGCTGTAGCCGGCGGGCACACGATTCAATTGCGCCTCGACCGGGCGCGCACGGGCGGCACTGCGCACCTCGACCAGCAGCGCGCGCAGTTGTTCGGGGCTGACGTTGATCAGCGTGATCAGCGCGCGATCGGCCTGCAGACTCAGGCGCACCTTGTCGCCGTGGCGCTCGGCCGCCGCCTTGATGGCCAGGCCGGCCTGCGCGGCGGCCACCGGTGTCATGTTGCGCAGCTCGCGCACCTCGGCGGCCATGCCGCGCATCTGCTGCAGTTGCGACTCGAGCGACTCCAGCTGCCGCGGCGCGCTGCGCAGCGTGGCCAGCGCCGGCGCCACCAGCAGCGCCCACACCACCAGCGCGATCAACGCCGCGGCGGCCGCCGTGGCCAGCGCGATGCGTTCGCGCGGCGCGCGCGCGCGCCACGCCGCAGTGGCTTGCGCCCGCAGCGCTTGCCATTGAGCACGCCAGCTCTCGTTCACACGCTGCCCCTGACGGCATCGCTGGCGCGGGCCAGCACCAGGCGGCCCTCGGCGGCCTCGACGCTCCAGCCGGCGGAGCGCAAGCTGGCGCGAAAGCGCTCGATCTGGTCGGCGCTCCACACGCCCACCACCAGCGTGAGCTTGCCGGCCTCGAAGCGCAGCGACTGCACCGGCGCCTGGCCGTCGGGCCAGGCCATGGCGGCGGCTGCCATCGCCGCCTCGAGGTCGGCATCGCCCACCCGGCCGGCGGCCGCGCGCAAGCGGTCGGTCTCGCGTGCGCATCTGCGCCGGCGCATCGAGGATGGCGGGGACCTGCGGATGGCTGGCCTTGAGCAGCGCCACCATCGTGTCTTTGCGGCTTGCGATCTCGGCACGCTGGCGCAGCGCCCACAGGTTGATGCCGACCAGATTGAGCACCAGCAAGCGTCAGCAGCCCGATGCGCGCCGGCCGCCAAGCCGGGCTGAAGGCGCGGCGCCAGGCATCGCGCAGCCAGCGCGAGCCGCGCGCCCGCGCGGCGAGATCGAACTGCCGCAGGTTCCACAGCGAGCGCACGGCCTGCAGCGCGTGGTCGGCATCGGAGCGCACGGCCACCGGCGTGCCGAGCCAGCGCTCGGCCTGCGCCGCCACGGCCGGCGACGCGCTCCAGCGGGTGCCCTCGCGGCTCCAGCCCGGCAGCTGTTCGCGCACCCAGGTGCCGGCCATGCGCGCGCAACGCACGCCGTCGGCGTCGCCATAGGCGAGCCAGGTTTGCGCGCTGCTGCCGTCGGCAGCGTCGGACGAGGCGAAGAAATGCCCGCTGCCGGGCTCCTCGGGCCACAGCGCAGGCACCGCGCGATCGACGAAGGAGCCGGCCTTCTCGAGGTGTTCCAGGTGCTGCGCCAGCCAGCGTTTGTGGACCGCCGCCACCCAGGCGGGGCTGCCGCCGGTGGACTGCGGCGCCAGCGCCAGGTGCACGGCCTGTTCGTCGTCGAGCAATTGCTCTTCCAGCATGCCCACCAGCGCCGCGCGCAGCTTGGCCGCCGGTGCGCGCGGCATCGTGATGCGATGCCAGCTGACGTCGGTGGGTCCGACCCACGCCACCACCGTATCGGCCTTGGGCAGCAGCGCGGCGGTCGTGCGGCCCTGGCGCGCCACGCTCAGGCCGTCGGCGCTGAGCAGGTAGGCGTACTCCGCGGCGGCATCGCCGGATGCGGGCGGCCGAGCGACTACGCGCGGGCAACAGGACGACCAGGATCGACATGGGGACGGGAAGGCTAATCGCTTTGAGCAGGGCTCACAAGTTCAAGTGCCCGCAAATCAAGCACTTGGACGGCAAAGTTGTCGCGAAGGGTTGCAGTGCGAACGCAGCGCTCCTGTCATCGATCGGGCACCACGCTGGCCACGCGCTCGCGCAGGATCGTCACGATGTCCAGGCCGCGCCGCTCGACGATCGAGCGCTCCTCCAGCGCACGCTCGTCCAGGCGCAGCTTGCCGCGGACTTCGAAGTAGTTGGACGTCACGCCGACGTTCTTGGGGTCGAGCAGAGTGGGCGGGGACACACGGCCTGCGCGATGCGCGACCGTCTTGTAGGCGCCGCGCTGGCGCGCCTGCACCAGCGCCTGCGCGGCGCCCGCATCCAGACCCGGGCTGACGGCGGCGATCACCTCGGCGTCGGCCGTGTTGAGGTTGACGGTGGTGCGAATCGGCAGCAGCACGACGAAGCTTCTGCAGGCGCTCGAGCACGGCGGGGTCGACGCCCAGCCATTGCAGTTGCGCCACCGTGCGCGGCACCAGCGGCGCGGCCGCGCCCTGGGCATCACCCCCGGCCCAGGCCGCGCGCAGCCCTTCGGCGATGCGCGGCGCGGTGTCGGTGGGCGCGCCGGCGGCCTCGCACAGCCGCTGCAGCGCCAGCAACTCGGCCTCGACGACCTTGTTGCCGTCGACCAGGTTGCGCAGGTTGTAGCGCGACTGCAGATCGACGATCGAACCGGACAGAAACGCGTCGGGGCCGCTGTCTGGCGTTGTGGTCCTTGTCGGTGGCCAGGAAGGTCGACAACCGGGCTTCGGCCAGCGGCGTGGCCCATGGCTCGCTCAACGCAGTGGGGCCGCCGGAGCGCGCGTCCTCGCGCAGGATCAGGCGCGCCCAGTCGAGCGCGCCGTTGAGAATCCACGCCGACTGCGTGCGCGCGCGCTCGGCGGCTTCGACCTGGATCGCGCGGTGCTGCTGCCACACCATGCCCGCGGCCAGCGTGGTGACCAGCACCAGCAGCGACATGGCGATCAGCAAGCGCGGCGCCGCGTGAGCGCCGGGCAGAGGACGCGGCGGCGTCGCGTCATGACGACGGGCCGAGCGCGACGTCGCGCGTGAGGCGGCGTTCGTCGCCGAAACTCAGCACCAGCCGCACGCCGCTGGGCAAGCGGCGCGCGCGGCGCGACGCCGCGGCGGCTGGCCCGGCGAAGGAGGCGGGCGCCGGCGCCGCGCCGGCGCTCGACTGCGCGTTGCTCCAGGCATTGCCGCGAAAGAAGTACAGCTGCCACTGGGTGGCACCTTCGAGCAGCCGCACCTGCTGGTCCTCGGTGCCGATCAGCTGCTGGCTCATCAGCCACGCCTGCTGCAGCTCGAACGCGCGCCTGACGCTCGGGCTGGCCCAGCGGCGCCACACGCCCTCGCGCAGCGACCACACCACGATCTGCGCGCCGTCGGGCGTGGAGCGCGCCAGCCGCAGGCTGGCGCCGTCGAAGGCGATGGCGGGCACGTTGGAGCTGTCGTACAGCGAGGCCAGGTCCTGCTCCCATTGCGCCATCACCGTGGTCATGCGCAGCGTGCGCTCGGCGGCGGCCTGGCTGGCGTCGCGCGCGCGCACCATGCCGTCGACGCCCTGCCAGGCCATGGTCGACAGGATCGCCATGATCAGCAGCGCGACCAGCACTTCGACCAGCGTGAATCCGGCGGCTCGGCGCATGGCGTGTCCTTGGTCAGTAGCGGCCGAGCACGGTCGACAAGGTCAGGATCGAGACGCCCGCATCGTCGAGCACGATGGCGTCGACGCGGCGGAAGTTGGGGTTCGGCGTCGGTCGCGTGACCAGGCGGCATTGTAGTCGCGGCCGAGCTGGTTGCAGTCGAAGTCGGCGTCGCCGATGCCGGGGAACTGCCTGGTCAGCCGCAGGTTGGTCAGTGCGTTGTCGGCGCACCACTGCGCGTTGACGACTTCGCTCAGGCGCTGCGCGTTGTCGGTGAGCGCGCCGGCGGCCTTGAGGCCGGCGGCCAGCGTGATGGCCACCACGGCCACCGCCACCAGCACCTCGACCAGCGTGAAGCCGCGCTGCGCACATCGATCGGCGCGGGCTCATGTCATCCCCTGGCGCCGCGCTCATGGCACCGCGACGAACGGGCCGATGCCGTCGGTGGCCAGCGTGAGGTTGCGCTCACCCAGGCGCAGCACGATGCGCTGCGGGCCGATCAGCGGCTCGGGCCCGAGCGTCAGCGCGCCGCCGCCGATGATCTCGGCGCTCACGCCGTCGCCCAGCCACTGCGTGGGCATCGGCTCGCCCGTCGATCACGCCGACGAAACGAAATCCGGCGTCGCCCGGCTGCGTGGGCAGCACGAAGCGCAGCGGCACGCCGCTGGCGCGCGACTCGGCGCGTGCGGTCTCGAGCAACGCAGCCAGCCGCACCGCCTCGCGGTCGAGCTGGGCCGAGGCCGGATCGCGCAACGACAGCGTGACCAGACTCACGGCCACCGCGACCAGCGCCATCACCACCATCAGCTCGATCAGCGTGAAGCCGCGCCGCGCGGCCTGCCGCAGCGAGCGCCTATTGCCAGGAGCCGATGTCGGCGTTCGTCCCTTCGCCGCCGGGCTGGCCGTCGGCGCCGAAGCTGAAGACATCGATCTCACCTTTGACACCCGGATTGAGGTACTGGTACGGACGACCCCAGGGGTCGTTGGGCAGCTTGTCGAGGTACGGACGCCAGTTCGACGGAATCGTTCCGCTCGTCGGCTTGCGCACCAGCGCGCTCAAGCCCTGGTCGGCCGCGGGATAACGCTGATTGTCCAGCCGATACAGCTTGAGAGCCTGCATCAAATTGTTCACGTCGGTGCGCGCGGCCGTGACGCGCGCATCGTCGGCACGGTCGAGCACGTTGGGCACGATGAACGCCGCCAGCACGCCGATGATGACCAGCACCACCATCAGTTCGATCAACGTGAAGCCGTGCACGCGATGCGAACGGAACGGGGTGTGGCGCGGTGAACTCATCGGCGGCGATGCGGTCGGCTCGGGGTGGGCTGCATGATAATCGTGCGATGGCGATGCGCCTGTTGTCGTTTGTAATCTGGGCCGTGGTGGCGGCGAGCGCGGTGTTCTGGCTGACGCGCCTGCTGGCGCGCGCCGATGCCGCGCCGCCGCATGCCGTCACGGTCAGTGCCAATGCTTCGGTTGCCGCGGCCGATCTGTCGCGCCTGCTCGGGCGCGACGCGCACCGCGGCGCCCGATGCCGCTGCGGAGCCGGCGCTGGATGCCCGCTTCAAGCTGATCGGCGTGGTGGCGCCCAAGAGCGCCGCGGCGACGGGCCTGGCGTTGATCGCGGTGGACAACAAGCCGCCGCGGCCGGTGAGCCTGGGTGGCGTGGTCGATGGCTCGCTGGTGCTGCTGACGGTCAACCATCGGCGCGCCGAGCTGGGCCCGGCCGGCGGCGCCGCCACGGTGCGCCTGGAGTTGCCTGCGGTGCCTGAGCCCAACCGTTCGACGCGCCCGCTGGCGGCCGCGCCGCCGCCCGTGGGGCCACCGCCGCTGCCGCTGCCGGCGCAGCCGTTGCCGACGGCGCCCGCGCCGCCACCGAGTCGCAATCCTGCGGCGATGCGCTGACTCGACGTCGCGCCGTCAGTGCACGGTGCCGTCGCTCTCGGCAGAGCCGAATTCGGCGGCTTGCGTGACCACGCCCGAGGGCCGCGAGGGCCCGGGGTCTTCGCCCTCGGCCACTTCGGTGAGCAGCGCAGCCGCGCACTTGACCAGCGGCCAGGCGAGCGCGGCACCGGTGCCGTCGGTGCTTTCCATGCCGAGTTCGAGCAGGGCCGAGGCGCGAAACAGGTTCAGCGCCTGGTCCAGCCCGCGATGGCTGTGGCTGCGGCAGAACACGCAGTAGTCGGTGGCCGGTGTGGCGATGCGCGAGGCCACCAGCAGCGCCGCGCAGGCCGAAATGCCGTCGACCATGATCAGGTGGCGCTTGCTGGCGGCCACCAGCAGCACGCCCACCATCACCGCGACCTCGAAGCCGCCGAAGGCGGCCAGCACCTCGACCGGATCGGTCACATCGCGGTGCTTGGCCTGCGCCGCCTGCACGATCTGCATCAGGTGGTTGAGCAACTCGGTGTTCATGCCAGGGCCGCTGACGATCAGCTCGCGCACCGGCGTGTCGGTCAGCCGTGACAACACCAGCGCTGCGCTCTCGTGCGCGCCCACGCCGATGCCGGCCACCGCCACCAGATTGCCGCGCAAGCGTGTCGCCGATTTCCATGCCGGCACGGATCGCGGCGTGCGCCTGGTCGACCGACATTGCCAGCCCGACCCGCGAGTTGCGGGTGCCGTGCGCGATCTTGCGTCGGATCAGGCGGTCGTGAGGGGCCACCATCTCGGCGACGCCGCAGTCGACCACCGACAGCTCCAGCCCCTGGATGCGCGCGAACACCGACAGCGGCAACTGGCCGGTGAGCAACTGCGACACCTGCTCGTGGGTCTGCTTGCGCTGCGGCGCAGACGAGGCCGTCGACGGCCAGGCCGTGATCGGCGGCAAAGACCACCAGCTGCGGATCGCGAAAGCGCGGCTTCAGCGTGTTTTGCATCAGCCCCAGGCGGATCGCCAGCGGCTCGAGCTCGCCCAGGCTGCCGGTGGCTTCGGCGCGGCGCTGCAGCTTCTCTTTCAGCGCGCCTTCGAGCAGCGGCTTGGAGGTGGGGGCGATCAGCGAGCGGTCGGCCGACATGACTCGCTAGTGTACGTACACGGACCCCTTGGCAACGAGAAACGCTCGCAACGGCTCAGCGCAGGAACAACTTGTACACCGGATTGCGAGTCTCTTCGGTGTACGGATAGGCCAGCGTGGCCAGGAACTGATCGAACGCCGCGCGATCGCTGGCCGGCACCTGGATGCCGACCAGGATGCGCCCATAGTCGGCGCCCTGGTTGCGGTAGTGGAACAGGCTGATGTTCCAGCCCGGATTCATGGCCGACAGGAAGCGCATCAACGCGCCCGGGCCGCTCGGGAAAGATGAAACGCAGCAGCCGTTCGTGGCGGGCCAGCTCGGAGCGACCGCCGACCATGTGGCGCACGTGTTCCTTCGCCAGCTCGTCGTCGGTGAGGTCCAGCGTCGGAAAGTGGTGGCGCTCGAACTGGCGCGCGATGCGGGCCGGCCTCGTCGCGGCGTGAAATCGCGATGCCGACGAAGACATGGGCCACTTGCTCGTCGGAGATGCGGTAGTTGAATTCGGTGACCGCGCGCGGGCCGATCAGCTCGCAGAACTGCTTGAACGAGCCGCGCCGCTCGGGGATCGTGACCGCGAACAAGGCCTCGCGCTGCTCGCCGAACTCCGCGCGTTCGGCCACGAAGCGCAGCCGATCGAAGTTCATGTTCGCGCCGCAGGTGATCGCCGCCAGCGTCTGGCCCTTGAGCCCATGCCGCGCCACGTATTGCTTGACGCCTGCCACGCCCATCGCGCCGGAGGGCTCGAGAATGCTGCGTGTGTCCTCGAAGACGTCCTTGATGGCGGCGCACACCTCGTCGGTGTCGACCACCACGAAGTCGTCGACAGTTCGCGTGTGATGCGGAAGGTCTCCTCACCCACCAGCTTCACCGCGGTGCCGTCGGCGAACAGCCCGACGTCGGTGAGCTGCACCCGCTTGCCGGCCCGCACCGAGCGCAGCATGGCGTCGGAATCGACCGTCTGCACGCCGATCACCTTGACCTCGGGGCGCACCGCCTTGATGTAGCTGGCCACGCCTGAGATCAAGCCGCCGCCGCCCACGGCGACGAACACCGCGTCGAGCGGCCCCTGGTGCTGGCGCAGGATCTCCATGCCGATCGTGCCCTGGCCGGCGATCACGTCGGGGTCGTCGAACGGATGCACGAAGCTCAGTCGCTGCTTGCGCTGCAGCGTCAGCGCGTGCGCGTAGGCGTCGGAGTAGCTGTCGCCGTGCAGCACCACCTCGCCGCCGAGCGCCTGCACGGCATCGACCTTCACGCGCGGCGTGGTCACCGGCATCACCACCACGGCGCGGCAGCCCAGGCGCTTGGCGGCCAGCGCAACGCCCTGCGCATGGTTGCCGGCCGACGCGCAGATCACGCCGCGCGCCAATTGCGCGGCGCTCAGGTGGACCATCTTGTTGTAGGCGCCGCGCAGCTTGAAGCTGAACACGCTCTGCTGGTCTTCGCGCTTGAGCAGCACGCGGTTGCCCAGCCGGCGCGACAGCGCGCGCGCGTGCTCGAGCGGTGTTTCCTGCGCCACGTCGTAGACGCGGGCGATCAGGATGCGTTGCAGGTAGTCGGCGCGGCTGCCCGCAGGCGGCGTGCGCTGTGTGCGGGCCATGGTTGTCGAGCGTCGTTTGCGGCGCCGCATCATATGCGCCGAGCAGGGCGCGACCAAGAAAAAAGCCCGAGGCTCAGAAAGCCTCGGGCCGAATCCACCAATGGGAGAGGTGGAGGAGACAACCGTCGCAGCGCCCACCCAGTGCGGCCCGCTGCCATGCGTGCAGTCTAGCGCGGCCGATGTTGCATCGCAATATGATGCAGCGATTGCCTCGTTGGGTCGCGAGCCGCGGTCACTCGCGCGACAGGCCACCAGCAGGAGAGTCAGACATGGATTGCACGGTGCACTGGGTTCGCGACAGCGGCATGGCGTTCGTCGCCGAGACCGGCAGCGGCCATCTGCTGGCGATGGACGGTGCGCCCGATGGCGGCGGGCGCAACCTGGCACCGCGGCCGATGGAGACGGTGCTCGCCGGCACCGGCGGTTGCTCGGCGTATGACGTGGTGACCATCCTGCGCCGCGGCCGCCATGACGTGCGGGGCTGCACCGTGAAGTTGCAGGCTGAGCGGGCGCCCAGCGATCCCAAGGTCTTCACGCGCATCCACATGCACTTCATGGTCACCGGACATCAGCTGCGACGATGGCGCCGTGGCGCGGGCGGTGGCGCTGTCGCACGAGAAATACTGCTCAGCCACCGCGATGCTGGCCAAGACAGCGCAGGTCACCACCAGCTACGAGTTGGTTGCGGCTTGAGCCGCGTCACCGGCGTGGCCGAGCCGCGCGCATGCCCGCGCAGCCTCAGACGTAGTGTGCCGTTCGTGTCATCACGCGCGCGGCCAGTCGCATCGCCAGCCTGACGGGCGCCGGCAGCGCCGCGGCGCCCGACGACTCGGCGGCTGCAGCGTGCTGCGCTTCGTCGATCTTCATCTGCTCGACGATCGCGCGCGAAGGCGCGTCCGCACTCGGCAAGCGGTCGAGATGGCCGGCCAGGTGCTGTTCCACCTGACGCTCGGTCTCGACCACGAAACCCAGGCTCCAGCGGTCGCCCGCCCAGCCGGCGAGCAGGCCGATGCCGAAGGCGCCTGCGTACC
This sequence comes from uncultured beta proteobacterium, assembly GCA_963827645.1. GTDB lineage: Bacteria > Pseudomonadota > Gammaproteobacteria > Burkholderiales > Burkholderiaceae_C > JAEUPI01. The sequence goes on from CAWHBZ010000048.1 coordinate 155,368, forward strand.
ACAGCGGATTGAGCAGGCTGGTGCGAGCGCCCAGTTGTGCGAGGCGGCGCTCGGTCCAGGCCAGGTGATCCACCTCTTCTGCGGCGGCGTGCTGCATCTGCTGGCGCAGAGTCGGTGATCGCGCGGTGAGCCCTTGCGCCTGATACAGCGCCTGCGCGCACACTTCGCCGACGTGATCCACGCGCAGCAGGGCGCCCGACAGCCGGCGCTCCTGCGCCGTGAGATCGGTCACGCCGGCGGCCGACGGCTGTGCCCGCGCCGCATGCGCGCCGCCGGTCAGTGTGCGCAGCGCCTGGTCGGCGCTCGCGATCCATTCGTCAAGGGTCACGTGTCACAGCTTATCGGAATCCCTGGGGTGGTTTTCCCTGGGGTTCGATCGCTGGTCGCGTTGGTTTGTCGTTGCCGCCTGTTTCGCGTTGTTGCCAGACAACATCGCGGGAGCGATTGCGAGCCAAGTCTTTGCATCGGCCGGAGCGCTCTGGTGCAATAGCCGCAGCTTCCGCTGAGGAGGTTGGCCTGATTGGCTTTCGCCCACGTCGGCGCGACGGCTGTCCATGGAATCAGGACCTCTCGTTCAAACCTAGGAGATCATTGCAATGAAAAAATCTCTGCTCGCCCTCGCAGTGCTCGGCGCCTATGCCGGCGTGGCGTCGGCACAGTCGTCGGTGACCATCTTTGGCATCATCGACCTGAGCGTCAACCAGATCGAGAATGGCGACCTGAAAACGACGTCGATGCAAAGCAACCAGTTGAACAGCAACCGGTTGGGCTTCCGCGGCTACGAAGACCTCGGTGGTGGGCTGGGCGCAGGCTTCCATCTCGAAGGTGGCATGGCCAGTGAAAACGGCTCCCAGACCGCAGGCTTCAACTTCGCACGGAAGTCGACGGTCAGCCTGTTCAGCCAGCGCGGCGGTGAACTCCGCCTGGGCCGTGACTATGTGCCAACGTTCTCGAACTTGGGCGCGTTCGATGTCTACGGGGCCAACGGCCTCGGCCAAGACGCCAACCTGATCAGTGGGGTCAGCGGTCCGGCCAGCACCGTGGGCGGTGCGAGCACCGGCGTGCGCGCCAACAACTCGGTGGCATACCACGCGCCGGGCAACATCGGCGGCTTCTACGGTACCGCGATGTACGCGCTCGGCCAGGGCAACGACAACAACAAGTACTGGGGCCTGCGTGGCGGCTTCGCGGCCGGTCCGTTCGATGTGGCGCTCGCCTTACGGCGAAACCGAGACGACGACTGCCAACAAGTTCGAAGTTTGGAACGTTGGTGGTTCGTGGAACTTCGGTTTCATGAAGCTCTTCGGCTTGTACCACGAGGGCAAGCTCGGCGGCCTGAAGGAAACCTTCATGGACTTCGGCCTCAGCGTTCCGCTGGGCCAAGGCGAGTTCAAGTTCTCCATCGCCGACGTCAGCGACAAGGGCACTGAGGGTGGCGTCAGCATCGACAATTCAGACGCCACGCAGTGGGCCGTGCAGTACATCTACAACCTGTCGAAGCGCACCGCGCTGTACGGTGGCTACGCCGAGATCGACAACGACCCGGGTTCGTCGCGCTCGATCCTGAACGGCACGATCGGTTCGAACGCGTCGTCACCCCAGATCGGCAACGGGACCGGTACCCCCATAACCACGCTGTCGGGCCAGAAGTCGAGGGGCTTCAACGTCGGCGTGCGCCACTCGTTCTGAGGACGGCGTTCAACCGTGTTTGCGAGCCGCCCTTCGGGGCGGCTTTTTCATGGCCCTCGGGTCCAAAATCGATTTCATGACGTCGCAGTTGCCGCAATGGGTTCGCGTGACCCGCCGACGCCTCGTGATGTCGGGCGCGGCGCTGTGCGCCGGTTGTGCGACCCGCCTGCCGCCGCCTGCCGAGGCCGAGTGGCGCGCCGTGCCCTTGCCCGGCAAGCGCGAGACCACCTACACCCGGTGTGAGTTCGAAGGGCGGGCCGCGTGGCACGCACGGTCGCAGGCCGCGGCCAGCGTGTGGCGCAAGCCCGTGAGTGCGCTCGTGACGCCGGCCACGCAGGTCGAGTTCTCGTGGTGGGTGGCGGGGAGAATCGCCGGTGCCGACCTGAGCCGCGCCGAGGTTGCCGATTCTCCGGTTCGGGTGGGCTTTGCGTTCGATGGCGATGTCTCGCGTTTGTCGATGCGCAACCGCATGCAGTTTCAGTTGGTCGAAACGATGACCGGGGAAGTGCCGCCCTACGCGATGTTGATGTACGTGTGGGACAACCACGCCGAGATCGACTCCGTGCTGACCGGCCCGCGCAGCGACCGTGTGCGCAAGATCGTGCTCGAATCGGGCGACAGCCACTTGCGCCAGTGGCGCAACTACCGCCGCAACCTGTTCAGCGACTTCCAGCGCGCCTTCGGCGAGCCGCCGGGCCGGCTGATCGGGATGGCGCTGATGACCGATACCGACAACACCGGCGCCGCCACCGAGGCCTGGTACGGCGATGTGGTGCTGAAGGGCTGACCGCTGCCGCGATCAGTGCCCCGGCTTCCCCGGATTGCGATGGATGGCCCATAACGCGGATGATGTGCCCGCATGCTTGCCTTCGTCCTGCGCCGATTGATCCAAGCCGTGGTGGTGATGCTCACCGTGGCGTTCATCGCGTTCATGCTGTTCCAGTACGTCGGCGATCCGGTGACCAACCTGCTCGGGCAGGACGCCACCGTCGAGCAGCGAGAGCAACTGCGAGCCGACCTCGGGCTCGATGCACCGTTTCCGGTGCAGTTCGCGCGTTTCGTGGGCAACGCGCTGCGCGGCGAATTCGGACTCAGCCTGCGCCAGGGCCGCAGGGTGTCGCAGCTGATCGTCGAGCGCTTTCCGGCCACCATCGAACTCGTCGCTGTCGGCCGCCGTCATCGCGCTGCTGGTGGGCGTGCCGCTGGGCGTGTACACGGCCCTGCGGCGCGGCAGCTTCGGCTCGCAGGTGTGGATGACGTTGTCGCTGGTCGGCGTGTCGCTGCCGACCTTCCTGATCGGCATCCTGCTGATCCTGGTGTTCGCGGTGATCTTCAAGGTGTTGCCCAGCTTCGGCCGCGGCGACGTGGTCAGCATCGGCGGCTTGGACGACCGGGTTGCTGACGGTGGACGGCTGGAAGCACCTGGTGCTGCCGGCGATCACCCTGTCGGTGTTCCAGCTGGCGCTGATCATGCGCCTGGTGCGCGCCGAGATGCTCGAGGTGCTGCGCACCGACTACATCAAGTTCGCGCGCGCCCGTGGGCTCAGCGATCGCGCGGTGTACTTCGGCCATGCCCTGAAGAACACGCTGGTGCCGGTGATCACGATCACCGGCCTGCAACTGGGTGCCCTGATCGCCTTCGCGATCATCACCGAGACGGTTTTCCAATGGCCCGGCATGGGGCTGCTGTTCATCCAGGCCGTGCAGTTCGCCGACATCCCGGTGATGGCCGCCTACCTGTGCCTGATCGCGTTGATCTTCGTGTCGATCAACCTGGCGGTCGATCTGCTGTACTTCGCCGTCGACCCGCGCCTGCGCATCGAACGGGTCGCCGCGGCCCATTGAAATGAGCACCGTGCTGGCAGTCCCCGCCAAACCCAGCCGCTGGGCGCGCTTTCTCGACAGCGACCTCTGGTACAGCTTCCGCCATTCGCCGACCGCGATCGTCGCGTCGGTGATCGCGCTGGTGTGCCTCGTTTGCGCCGTGTTCGCACACTGGGTGGCGCCGCACAATCCGTTCGACCTGGCGACGCTGGACCTGCTCGATGCGCGGCTGCCGCCGGCGTGGATCGAAGGCGGCAGCACCAAGTACCTGCTCGGCACCGACGATCAGGGCCGCGACATCCTGTCGGCGCTGATGTACGGTTCGCGCATCTCGCTGTTCGTCGGCCTGGCGTCGGTGCTGCTGTCGGTGCTGATCGGCGTCGGCCTGGGCCTGCTGGCGGGCTTCGCCGGCGGCGCGATCGACGGCTTCATCATGCGCGTGTGCGACGTGATGCTGTCGTTCCCGTCGATCCTGGTCGCCTTGCTGATCGATGGCCTCGGGCGCGCGCTGTTCCCCAACGCGCACGAGTCGCTGGCCTTCTCGGTGCTGGTGTTCGCGATCGCGCTGACCGGCTGGGTGCAGTACGCGCGCACGGTGCGCGGCTCGACGATGGTGGAGCGCAACAAGGAGTACGTGCAGGCCGCGCGGGTGATCGGCGTGGCGCCGCTGCGCGTGATGTTTCGCCACGTGCTGCCCAACGTGCTCGGCCCGGTGCTGGTGCTGGCCACCATCCAGATCGCCGGCGCGATCATCACCGAGGCGACGCTGAGCTTTCTCGGCGTCGGCGTGCCGCCGACCGCGCCGTCGCTGGGCACGCTGATTCGCATCGGCCAGGACTTTCTGTTTTCAGGCGAGTGGTGGATCACCGTCTTCCCGGGCGTGATGCTGGTGCTGATCGCGCTGTCGGTGAACCTGCTGGGCGACTGGCTGCGTGATGCGCTCAATCCGCGCCTGCGTTGAGGCCGCCTGACTGGCCCGCACGACATGCCGAAGCCGTTGCTCGAAGTGAGCCACCTGCGGGTGGAATTTCCGACGCGGCGCGGCACGCTGTTGGCGCTGGACGACGTGTCGTTCACGATCGCGCCGGGCGAAATCCTCGGCGTGGTGGGCGAGTCGGGCGCCGGCAAGTCGCTCACCGGTGCCGCCATCATCGGGCTGCTCGAGCCGCCCGGGCGCATCGCCGGCGGGCGAGATCCGTCTCGAGGGCGAACGCATCGACAACCTGCCGCCCGAGCGCATGCGCACCGTGCGCGGGCGCCGCATCGGCGCGATCTTCCAGGATCCGCTGACCTCGCTGAACCCGCTGTACACCGTCGGCTGGCAACTGATCGAGACCATCCTGACGCACCTGCCGGTGAGTGCCACGCAAGCCCGCGAGCGCGCCATCGGCCTGCTGAAGGAAACCGGCATCCCGGCGGCCGAGCAGCGCATTCGACCACTATCCGCACCAGTTCTCCGGCGGCATGCGCCAGCGCGTGGTGATCGCGCTGGCGCTGGCGGCCGAGCCTCAGTTGATCGTGGCCGACGAGCCGACCACGGCGCTGGACGTGTCGATCCAGGCGCAGATCATCGCGCTGCTGAAGCGCCTGACCCGGCAACACGGCGCGGCGGTGATGCTGGTCACGCACGACATGGGCGTCATCGCCGAGGCCTGCGACCGCGTGGCCGTGATGTACGCCGGGCGCATCGTCGAGGTGGGCCCGGTGCAGCAGGTGATCCACCAGCCCGTCGCACCCTTACACCGCGGGCTTGATGGGGTCGATTCCGTCGATGGACATCGCGCGCGAGCGTTTGCTGCAGATCGACGGCGCCATGCCGCGTCTGAATGCGATTCCCACGGGCTGCGCCTTCCATCCGCGTTGCCCGCAGGTGTTCGACCGCTGCCGGCGCGAGCGGCCCGATTTGATGCGCTGCCGGCGGCCACCCAGGCCGCCTGCTGGCTGATCGCCGGCGAGCAGGGTGCGCGATGACCACGTTGGTCGAGGTCGTCGATCTGGCCAAGGTGTTCGACGTCTCGGCACCCTGGCTGAATCGGGTGCTCGAGCGCAAGCCGCGGCAAGCAGTGCACGCCGTCGATGGCGTGAGCTTCAGCATCCAAAAGGGCCGCACGCTGGCGCTGGTCGGCGAATCGGGCTGCGGCAAGAGCACCGTGGCGCGCATGTTGGTGGGCTTGTACGCGCCGACCCGGGGTGCGATCCGTTTCGACGGCCAGGATGCGCAGGCCACGTGGCGCAGCAGCGGCGGTCGCGCGCTGCGCCGGCGCATCCAGATGATCTTCCAGGATCCGTACGCCAGCCTGAACCCGCGCTGGACCGTGCACGACATCGTCGCCGAGCCGTTGCGCGAGCATGCGCTTGGCGCGCGACGGCCCGGCGCTCGACGAGCGCGTGTCGGCCTTGCTGCAGCAGGTGGGGCTGGCGGCGGCCGACCGCGTGAAGTTTCCGCACCAGTTCTCGGGCGGCCAGCGCCAGCGCATTTCGATCGCGCGGGCGTTGGCCACGCAGCCGGAGTTCCTGGTGTGCGACGAGCCGACTTCGGCGCTCGACGTGTCGGTGCAGGCCCAGGTGCTCAACATCATGAAGGACCTGCAGCGCGAGCGCGGGCTGACCTATCTGTTCATCTCGCACAACCTGGCCGTCGTGCGCCACGTCAGCGATGAAGTCGGCGTCATGTACCTCGGGCGGCTGGTCGAATGGACGGACAAGGACACCCTGTTCAGCACGCCCCGCCATCCGTACACGCGCATGCTGCTCGACGCCATTCCCGACATCGGGATGGCCGGCCGCGCGCGCACGCCGGTGCAGGGCGAGGTGCCGAATCCGCTGAGCCCGCCAGCGGGCTGTTCATTCCACCCGCGCTGCCCGCATGCCAACGAGCGCTGCACCCGCGAGCGGCCGGCGCTGCTCGAGTTCAAGGGCACCCGGGTGGCCTGCCACGCGGTGGCTGAAGGCCGCATCGCCAGCGGCACCTGAGCGCCGGCCAAGCCGGCTCAGCCGATCACCCGCTCGTCGGCGTGCAGCGATCTCGAGGGTTTCGCGCTGGCGGATCACGTGCGCGGCGGCGCCTTCGACCATCACTTCGGCGGCGCGCGGCCGGCTGTTGTAGTTGCTCGCCATCGCCATCGCGTAGGCGCCGGCCGACGTCACGGCCAGCAAGTCGCCTTCGGCAAGCGCCAGCGAGCGTTCGCGTCCGAGCCAATCGCCCGACTCGCAGATCGGCCCGACCACGTCCCACAGCTCGGGCTGGCGGTCGTGCAATGTGCACGGCGTGATGCCCATCCAGGCGTCGTACATCGCCGGGCGCACCAGGTCGTTCATCGCCGCGTCGACGATGCAGAAGTTGCGTTCGCTGCCGCGCTTGAGCGCCAGCACGCGTGCCAGCAGGATGCCGGCGTTGCCGACCAAGGAGCGCCCAGGCTCGACCAGGATTTCGCGATGCCCGTGGCCGCGGGCATCGATGCGCGCCAGCATGGCGCCGATCAGCTCGTCGGCTGCCGGCGGCACCTCATCGGTGTAGGTGATGCCGAGGCCACCGCCGAGGTCGATGTGCGACAGCGGCACGCCCTCGCGCTCGACGGCCTCCACCAGGTCGAGCAACCGCTCCAATGCGGCCAGGTACGGCGCACTGTCGGTGACTTGCGAGCCGATGTGGCAGTCGATGCCGACGACCTCGATGCCGGGCAGCTGCGCGGCCTGCCGGTACACAGCTACCGCGCGCTCGTGGGCGATGCCGAACTTGTTGCCGCGCAGCCCGGTGGAGATGTAGGGATGGGTCTTGGCGTCGACGTCCGGATTGACGCGCAGGCTGACCGGTGCGCGCTGGCCTGCTGCCGCGGCCAGTGTCGACAGCGCCAGCAACTCCGACTCGCTCTCGACGTTGAAGCAGCGCACGCCGACGGTCAGCGCAAAGCGCAACTCGTCGATCGTCTTGCCGACGCCGGAGAAGACCACACGCGACGGGTCGCCGCCGATGGCCAGCACGCGCTGCAGCTCGCCTGCCGAGACGATGTCGAAGCCGCAGCCTGCCGCCGCGAAGGTCTGCAGGACCGCGAGGCTGGAGTTGGCCTTCATCGCATAGCAGACCAGATGCCGGCGGCCCGACAGGGCCTTTTGGTAGGGCGCCAGCGCCGCGCGCATCGCGTTGCGCGAATACACGTACAGCGGCGTGCCGTGAGCCGCGGCGAGGTCGGCCAGCCGTACGTCTTCGAGCCACAGCTCGGTGCCGCGGCGGTACAGGAACGGCGCGCCAGGCAGCGGCGTCATCGTGCGGGCGCGGAGGCGGGCGCGGCGGTGCTCTTGGGCAGCGTGAGCGGACCCTTCTGGCCGCATGCCGCCACCGCGCTGCACACCGCGAGCAGGGCCAGTGAGCGCAGCAGGGTGAACGATGCGCCACGTGCTGCTCGGGCGGGCGGCATCGCTACACTGTGGCATCGAACCATCGATCGATTGTATCGAGCATGCCCGGGCCCACCTCACGCTCCGATTCGCGCGCCGAGTCGAGTCACTCCGCCGTGTTGTCCGACAGCGAGTTTCATGCGCGTGCGCATGCGGTGTTGTCGGCCATCGAGGCGACGCTCGATCGCTGGCTGCAGGAAGACGAGATCGACATCGACAGCCAGCGCACGGGCGGGCTGCTGGAATTGCAGTTCCCGAGCGGCAGCAAGATCGTCGTCAACACACAACCACCGCTGCACGAGCTGTGGTTGGCAGCGCGCACCGGCGGCTATCACTTCCGCCTGGTCGGCGACGAATGGATCGACACGCGCAGTGGCGGCGAGTTCTTTGCGACGTTGTCGCGCGAGATCAGTGAACAAGCAGGCCGCCCGCTGCTGATCGTGCGCTGAAAGCGCCGTGAGCGCACTCAGCGCTTGAACAGATCCAGGATGCCCTTGCGCTCGTCTTCGCTCGGTGCTTGCGGCGGCAACTGATCTTCCATGCCCAGGCTGGTGACGCCAGCACCGGGGCCGAACTCCTCGTACATCCAATCGCTGCCGTGCAGCGCCACGCCTTCGGGCGGCGGCAGTGAACGTGGCGGGATGATGCGCAAGACCTGCCCCATGTACTCCATCCACACCGGCAGCGCCAGGCCGCCGCCGGTCTCGCGGTCACCCAGCTTGCGTGGGGTGTCGTAGCCGATCCAGACCACCGCCACCAGGTCGGGCTGATAACCCGCGAACCAGGCGTCCAGCGAGTCGTTGGTGGTGCCGGTCTTGCCGGCGATGTCGGGCCGCCTGAGCGTCGCGGCCTTGGCGGCCGTGCCGCTGCGGGTCACCTCGCGCAGCAACTGGGTCATCATGAATGCGTTGCGCGCGTCGACCACGCGCATCGACGGGTCGAGCACCAGCGGCTTGGTCTCCTGCAGCACACGCCCCTTGGAATCGGTGACGCGCGCCACCAGCACGGGATTGACGCGATAGCCGCCATTGGCAAATACGCTGAAGGCGGTCGCCATCTGCAGCGGCGTCGCCGTCCCGGCGCCGAGCGCCATGGTCAGGAAGGCCGGATGCTTCTCGGCCTCGAAGCCGAAGCGGGTGATCCAGTCCTGCGCGTAGGCAGGGCCGATGGCCTGCAGGATGCGGATCGACACCATGTTCTTGGACTTGGCCAGCGCCTGCCGCAACGGCATCGGCCCTTCGAACTTGCCGTCGTAGTTCTTCGGTTCCCACGGCTGGCTGCCGGTGGCGGTGGCGTCGAAGAACAACGGCGCGTCGTTGATCACCGTCATCGGGGTGAAGCCCTTCTCGAGCGCAGCCGAGTAGATGAACGGCTTGAAGCTCGATCCCGGCTGTCGCCACGCCTGCGTGACGTGGTTGAACTTGCTCTTGTCGAAGTCGAAGCCGCCCACCATCGCGCGCACCGACCCGTCGGTGGGCCGCATCGACACGAACGCCCCTTCGACCTCCGGCTGCTGGGTCAGGCTCCAATCACCCTTGGCGCCGCGGATGGCCCGCACGACCGCGCCCGGCCGGATGCGGTTCTTCGGCGGTGCGCGCTCGGCCAGGCCGGAGGTCACCGGACGCAGGCCCTCGCCGGTCACGGTGATCGATTCGCCCGACTGCAACACGGCGACCACGCGCTTGGGCGATGCTTCGGTCACGACCGCGGCCAGCAACTCGTCGTTGTCCGGGTGGTCGGCCAGCGCCTCGGCGATGCGCGAATCCACCTCCTTGGGGTCGGAGGGCAGATCCACGTACGCCTCGGGCCCGCGGTAGACCTGCCGGCGCTCGTAGTCCATCAGGCCGCGGCGCAGTGCGCGATAGGCTATCTCCTGGTCCGACGAGTCGATCGTGACATGCACGTTCAGGCCGCGTGAGTAGGTGTCTTCGCCGTACTGGGCGTAGATCAGCTGGCGCACGGTCTCGGCCACGTACTGGGCGTGCACCTTGGTTTCCGTCGCCGTGCGATAACGAAGCGACTGCTGGCGCGCGGCCTCGGCCTGCTCGCTGGAGATGAAGCCGTTGTCCACCATGCGATCGATGATGTGCAACTGGCGCGCCTTGGCCCGACGCGGGTTGGCGATCGGGTTGTAGGCCGACGGCGCCTTGGGCAGGCCGGCCAGCATCGCCGCCTCGGCCACCGTGATGTCGTGCAGCGACTTGCCGAAGTAGACCTCGCTGGCGGCAGCAAACCCGTAGGCGCGCTGTCCCAGGTAGATCTGGTTCATGTAGACCTCGAGAATCTGCTCCTTCGATAGCTGGTTCTCGATCTTCAAGGCCAGCAGGATCTCGTAGATCTTGCGGGTGAAGGTCTTCTCGGTCGACAGATAGAAATTGCGCGCCAGCTGCATCGTGATGGTCGATGCGCCCTGGCTCTTGAACTCGCTCAGGCTGGCCAGGCCCGCGCGCAGCACGCCCTTGTAGTCGACACCGCCGTGCTCGTAGAAGTGCGCGTCCTCGATCGCCAGCACGGCGTCTTTCAGCACCTTGGGGATTCGGCCGATCGGGGTGAACTGGCGACGCTCCTCGCCGAATTCACCCAACAGCACGCCGTCGGCAGACAGCACGCGCAGCGGCAGTTTGGGCCGGTAGTCGCTCAAGCCGGCGATGTCGGGCAAGTTGGGGTAGGCCACCGACAGCGCCAGGACCACCAGCGTCACCGCGGCGGCCGCTGTGGCCAGCGAAAGCCCCATGGCCCAGAAAAACACACGCGATAACACTCGAGCCCAAGCGGGCCAGTTTCTCGTCGGGTCCCAGCGGCTGTTGGCTGGTGGCGCCGCATCGGCGCGCGCGGTGTCGGTCATACGGTGCGTCGGATTATAGGAACGCGCTCCCCACGAACCCGAGTGAAGTGTGAACTGCTTCTCGCCGGTCACAAACCAGCCTCGCACCGACCCATGGCCTACTGCGGTTTTCGGTCGTGAAAGAAGCCGACGGCGCGTCGGCCAATCACAACGAACGAGCCGACGGTAGCGGGAATTTGTCGTTGGTGCACAAGGGCTTTACTGCTAGCATTGAAGTGACTTATTAAGAGCGCGTTCGGCTCTCTGCTCGTGCGCATTGGGAGACTCAATCCGTGAGTTTTTTAGACCTGTTGCTGGGTCGCAAGCACCCGCCTGTCATCGGTCTCGACATCAGTTCGTCGAGCGCGAAACTGGTTGAACTTGGGCAGACCACTGGTGGCGAATTCGTCCTCGAGCGATTCGCCTCGGAGCCGTTCGAGAAGGGCTGGATCACCGACGGCCAGATCGAAAAGTTCGATGAGGTGGCCGACGCCGTGCGGCGCGTGGTGCAAAAGAGTGGATCCAAGACCAAGCAGGTCGTGATGGCGATGCCGCAGTCGGCTGTCATCACCAAGAAGATCATGCTTCCTGCGGGTCTGCGCGAAGAGGAGCTCGAGTTGCAGGTCGAGTCCGAAGCCAATCAGTACATCCCGTTCTCGCTGGACGAGGTGAGCCTGGACTTTTGCGTGATCGGCCCGAGTCCGACATCTGTCGGCGACGTCGAGGTGCTGATCGCCGCATCGCGCAAGGATCGTGTGCAAGACCGCCAGGGTCTTGCCGAAGCCGCCGGCCTCAAGCCCGTGGTGCTCGACATCGAATCGCATGCGTCGCGTCTGGCCATGAGCCGCGTCATCTCCGCGCTTCCCAACGAAGGCAAGGATGCGCTGGTGGCGTTGTTCGAGATCGGTGCCGACACCACCAGCCTCAAGGTGCTGCGCGACGAAGAAATGCTGTACGACCGCGACCAGGCCTTCGGCGGCTCGCAGCTGACGCAGCTGATTTCGCGCCAGTACGGCTTCTCGTTCGAAGAGGCCGAGGGCAAGAAGCTGGCGGGCGATCTGCCCGAAGACTACGAGGCGTCGATCCTGGTGCCATTTGTCGACAGCCTGTCGCAGGAAATCGGGCGTGCGCTTCAGTACTTCTTCACCAGCACACCGCACCACAAGGTGCACTACGTGATGCTGTCCGGCGGCACGGCCACCTTGCCCGGGCTGAAGGATCGCGTCACCGAGTTGACGGGCTTCGCGTCGATGGTGGTCAACCCGTTCGACAACATGCGCCTGGGCGGGGGCATTCGCGAGGCGAAGATGCGTCGTGAGGCGGCGTCGTACCTGACGGCGTGCGGCCTGGCGATGCGGAGGTTCGTGCAGTGATTCTGATCAACCTACTTCCGCACCGCGAGGAAAAGCGGGTTGCGCGCAAGCGCGCGTTCTTCGTTGCCTTGGGCATCGCCGCCGCGGTGGGCGCGGTGGTGGTCGGGATCTGGTATTCGCTGCTTCAGCAGCTGACGTCGGCACAAGAGGCCCGCAACAGCTTCCTGAAGAGCGAGATTGCCAAACTCGAGGTACAGATCAAGGACATCGCCAACCTGCGCAACGAGATCGAAGCGCTGAAGGCACGGCAGCGGGCGGTGGAGGATCTGCAGACCAACCGCAACATCCCCGTCTACCTGCTTGACGAGCTGGTCAAGCAGACGCCCGAGGGCATCTATCTCACAGCGATCCGGCAGAGCGGCGGGGTCGTCACCGTGGCCGGCATGGCGCAGACCAACGAACGGGTGTCGGAGTTCCTGCGCAACACGCAATACAACTCCAAGTGGCTGGAGCGCCCCGAACTGGTCGAAATCAAGGCGATCAGCATGACCACGGCCAACAAGGAGCAGCGTCGCTTGTTCGACTTTTCGATGCGCATCACGATGAAGCGGCCGGCACCGCCGGCGCCTGCCGGCTCAGCGCCGGCTCCCGGCGCCGCGGTCGCGGGCAAGTCAGCGTGAAGAGGTGAGACATGGCTACCCGTTCACGCCAATTCGACGTCACGACATTCCTTGACCACGCGGCGTCGCAGTTCCGCGGGCTCAATGCACGCGAACCCGGCCAATGGCCCGCACTGCCTAAGCTGGCGGCCTGGCTCGGCGCCGCGCTGGCCGTCGTGGTGTTCGGCTGGTTCTTGGTGTTGCAAGCCGCCGCCGATGAATTGCAGACAGAGCGAGACCGCGAGCCGACGCTGAAATCGGACTACCGGGGCAAGCTCGCGCAAGCGGTCAATCTGACCGAGTTGCGCAAGCAGAAGCTGCAGGTGCAGGAGTACGTCACCCAGCTCGAGAAGCAGTTGCCCGGCAAGGCCGAAATGGACGCACTGCTGTCCGACATCAACCAGGCAGGCCTCGGCCGCGGGCTGCAGTTCGAGCTGTTCAGGCCCGGCCAGGTGGAAGTCAAGGAGTACTACGCCGAGCTTCCGATCACGATCCGGGTCACCGGCCGTTACCACGATCTCGGCTCGTTCGCGGCCGACGTGGCCAACCTGTCGCGCATCGTGACGCTGCACAACCTGCAGATCGCAGCGGTCCAGGCAAGAGACACCAGCGGCAACCTGGCGATGGATGCCACGGCGCGCACCTATCGCTACCTCGATACCGCCGAGGTCGACGCGCAACGCAAGGCTGCTGCTGCCAAGGCTGCGGGAGCTAAGAAATGACCAGAGGTGGCATCAAGTGGATCGCGCTGGCGACAGTGGGCACCGCGTTGGTCGGCTGCGGCGCCGACACCGAAGAACTGCAAGGCTGGATGGATCAGCAACGGCGCGAGGTCAAGCCCAGCATCACGCCGCTGACCCCGCCCAAGAAGTTCGACCCGGCGCCCTACGCGAGCTTGCAGTCGGTCGAGCCATTCAGCAACCAGAAGCTCTCGGTTGCGCTCAAGCAAGAGGCCAAACAGCCGAATTCGCTGGTGGCGGCTGAACTGAATCGCCGCAAGGAGCCGTTGGAGTTCTACACGCTCGACGGCATGAACATGGTGGGCAGCGTGACCAAACAGGGGCGGCCGTTCGCCCTGTTGAAGGTCGACAACCTGCTCTACCAGGTGAAGGTAGGCGACTACCTGGGTCAGAACTACGGACGGATACTGAAGATCACCGAGACCGAGATCGCGCTGCGCGAGATCGTTCAGGATGCAGCCGGCGAATGGATCGAGCGGCCCGGCACGCTGCAGCTGCAGGAGAAGGCGCGATGAATCAGAAGTGGGAGAACCTCAATATGTTGAAGTGGCGCCTGAGAGCGGCTGCCTTCGTGGTGGCGCTCGCTGCGCCGCTGGTGAGCTGGGCACAAAACACCATCCAGGCCATCACCAGCAGCCAGCAGGGCGGCAGCGAAGTGGTCCGCATCGAGTTGGCCGAACCGCTGGGCGCATTGCCGGCCGGCTTCACCGTGCAAGCACCGCCGCGCGTCGCGCTCGATCTGCCGGGCATCGGCAACGGACTCGGACGCTCCACCGTCGACATCAATCAAGGCAACCTGCGCTCGGTCAGCGTGGCGCAGGCTGGCGACCGCACGCGCCTGGTGTTCAACCTGAAGCAGGCCTCCAACTACAGAGCCGAGCTGCAGGGCAAGGTGCTGGTCGTTGTGCTCGAAGGCAGCGGGGCAACTGCCACCGCGGGCGCCACCAGCCCGACCGGCGAGCCGGTGCACTTCGCCGCCAGCCAGAACCGCGAGCAGCTGCCGATCAAGGACATCGACTTCCGCCGTGGCCCCGACGGCGCCGGGCGTGTGGTGGTCGGCCTGGCCAATACCCAGGTCGGGGTGGACATCCGCCAGCAGGGTCAGAGCCTGGTGGTCGAATTCCTGCGCTCGACGCTTCCCGACGCGCTGCGACGCCGTCTCGACGTGACCGACTTCGGAACGCCAGTGCAAACGGTGTCGGCCACCCAAACCGGCGACCGCGTGCGTCTGGTCGTCGATCCGCGCGGCTCGTGGGAACACAGCGCCTACCAGACCGACAACCAGTTCGTGCTCGAAGTCCGGCAGCTCAAGGTCGATCCGAACAAGCTGACGCAGGGCCCCGGCTATGCCGGTGAGAAGCTGTCGCTGAACTTCCAGAACATCGAGGTTCGCGCGCTGTTGCAGGTGATCGCCGACTTCACCAACTTCAACGTCGTCACCAGCGACACCGTCACCGGCAGCGTGACGCTGCGCCTGAAGGACGTGCCGTGGGATCAGGCGCTGGACATCATTCTGCAAAGCAAGGGCCTGGGCGTTCGCAAGTCGGGCAACGTCTTGTGGATCGCGCCAAAGGATGAACTCGCGGCCAAGGAGAAGCTCGATCTGGAGTCGCGCAAGCAGATCACCGATCTGGAGCCGGTGCGCACGCAGTCGTTCCAGCTCAACTACACCAAGGCCGAAGATGTCGCCAAGGGAATCACCGGTCAGTCGGGACAAGGTGGTTCGAGTTCCCAGTCCAGAAGCATTCTGAGTCCGCGCGGCAGCGTGATCTCCGAATCCAGGACCAACCAACTGTTCGTCACCGACATCCCGTCGAAGCTGGAAGAAGTGCAGGCGCTGATCGCCAAGATCGACATTCCGGTGCGCCAGGTCATGATCGAGGCGCGCATCGTCGAGGCCGACGACAAGTTTGGCCGGGCCCTGGGCGCCAAGCTCGGTGCGCTCGACCTCAACACCGCCCAGCCGGGTTATGGCGTCGGCGGCGGCAACACCCGCGTGTCGCTGCCAACCGGCAACTATCTCGGCGTCGGTGAACAGACCGGTCAGGCCGTGGTCACCGCCGGCAGCTACATCCCCAACACCCAGTTCGTCAGCCTGCCCGCCAACACCAGCACGATGGGTGGTGCCACCGCCGCCTCCTTTGCGCTGTCGCTGTTCAGCGCATCGGCGAACAAGTTCCTGAACCTCGAGTTGACTGCGTTGGAAGCCGACGGCAAGGGCAAGATCATCTCCAGCCCGCGCGTGATCACCGCCGACCAGATCAAGGCGCTGATCGAACAAGGCGAGGAGTTGCCCTATCAGGTGGCCACTTCCAGCGGCGCCACATCGATCCAGTTTCGCAAGGCCAACCTGAAGCTGGAAGTCACGCCTCAGATCACGCCCGAAGGCAACGTGATCCTCGACGTGGATGTCAACAAGGACAGCGTCGGTCGCAACACCTCCGCCGGCTTTGCCATCGACACCAAGCACGTCAAGACGCAGGTGCTGGTCGAAAACGGCGGCACTGTCGTCATCGGGGGCATCTTCACGCAGACCGAGCGCGACGATGTCAACAAGGTTCCGCTGCTGGGCGATGTGCCGGTCCTCGGCTACCTGTTCAAGAACACCACACGGACGTCCAACAAGACCGAGCTGCTGGTGTTCCTGACGCCCAAGATCGTCACCGATCGCACGGCGGCGCGCTGACCGCATGCAGTCGAAGCGCCGGCCGCGGGCCGGCGTTTTTCTTTGAGGAGCCGTGGATCCGATGACCGTTGTCGCGTTGGTCGGCATGCCTGGCAGCGGCAAGTCCAGTGTCGGGCGCCAGCTCGCCCGCCGGCTGAACTGGGGGTTTGCCGATGCCGACGCCGAGATCGAGCGCCAGATCGGCTGTGCGATCCGCGCCTATTTCGAGCAACACGGCGAGACGGCGTTTCGCGACGTCGAGCAAACGGTGCTCGCGAGCCTGTTGCATCGCGAGCAGATGGTGTTGGCCACCGGCGGCGGAACGGTCGTTCGCGAGGCCAATCGGCAACTGTTGGCAGCGCACGCCGAGGTCGTGTATCTGCGCTCGAGCCCCGAGGAGCTGATGCGAAGGCTGCGGCACGATACGCACCGGCCGTTGCTTCAGGTCAGCGATCCGATGCGCAAGTTGCGCGACCTGTTCCAGGAGCGTGATCCCCTGTACCGTGAGTGCGCTCGATTCGTGATCGAAACCGGCAGGCCTTCGGTCAAGATCCTCGCGGGCATGATCCTGATGCAGCTGGAGCTGGCCGGCGTGATCGACCCATCGCAGGTGCCGTCGCCGCTGGCGCCTGATCGCCGAGACAGCTGAGCGCGCGACCTCTCCGGAGCGGCCCCTACACTAGAGGGATGTCGGGCGTTCACCTCCAAGCCTCCGGCGCCGTGCAGCGCGTGGCGGTCGAGCTGGGCGAGCGCAGCTACGACGTCCTCATCGGGCACGGCTTGCTCGACGACGCTGCGGCATGGCGCTCACCCCCGGCGGGTGCCAGCGCGATGGTCGTCACCAATTCGACGGTGGCACCGCTGTATCTGGATCGCCTCTTGCAGGTGCTGCGCGCGCGTCACCGCCGGGTTCACAGCGTCGAGTTGCCCGACGGCGAGCAGCACAAGGATTGGCTCACGTTGAACCGGGTGTTCGACGCGCTGCTGCAGTCGCGCTGCGATCGCAACACCACCGTCTATGCGCTCGGGGGCGGTGTGGTGGGCGACATGGCAGGGTTTGCCGCGGCCTGTTTCATGCGCGGCGTGCCGCATGTGCAATTGCCGACGACGCTGCTGGCGCAAGTGGATTCGTCGGTTGGCGGCAAGACCGCGATCAACCACCCGCTGGGTAAGAACATGATCGGTGCGTTCCACCAGCCGCGGGTGGTGGTGTGCGATCTGGATACCTTGAGCACGTTGCCCGAACGGGAGTTGCGCGCGGGGCTGGCCGAAGTCATCAAGTACGGGCCGATCGCCGATTGGGCATTCTTCGAATGGCTCGAACACCATGTCGACGATTTGCTGGCGCGTGAGCCGCAGGCGCTGCTGCACGCAGTGAAGCGATCGTGCGAGATCAAGGCCGACATCGTGGCACGCGACGAGCGCGAGGGCGAACTGCGCGCGGTGCTCAACTTCGGCCACACCTTCGGGCACGCGATCGAAGCCGGCCTTGGGTTTGGCGCGTGGTTGCACGGTGAGGCGGTCGCCGCCGGCATGGTGCTCGCGGCGCGACTGTCAGCCCGCCTTGGCTTGACCGACGAGGCGACCTGCGCGCGGCTGGTGGCTCTGCTGTCGCGCTGCGGCCTGCCCACCCGCGCGCCGTCGCTCACGGCTGACCGCTACCTCGAGTTGATGCGCCTGGACAAGAAAGCACGCGACGGCGACATCCGGTTCACGCTGCTCGCAGGGCGGGGCCGCGCCGTGGTGCACAGTGCACGCGACGACCTGGTGCGCGAGGTCGTCGAGAGCGCCCGACAGGGCGCATGAGCTGAATCGAGGCGCTCGTTCGTGGCCCGGCTGGCTCGTCTGGCTGTTGCCGATCACGCCCACCTCGTGCTGCTGCGCGGGCACAGCGGGCATCCCGTTTTCCGCGACGACGTCGATCGGGCGGCGTTCCTGTCAGCCCTGCAGCGCGCGTGCCAGGTCGAGCGGGTGGCGTTGCATGCCTATTCGCTGCTGGACGACCACGTGTGGCTGCTGTGCACACCGGCGAGCGCGCAGGCCGTTGGCCGTGCGTTGCAGGCCTTGGGTCGGCGCTTCTCCGCTGACTTCAACCGGCGCCACCAGCGCAGCGGCAGCGTGTGGGATGGTCGCTATCGCGCCACGGTGGTCGAGGGCGGCGCTCAACTGCTCGAGGCGATGGTCTTCGTCGACCAGGCGCCGGCGCGAGAAGGATCCTTGCCTGACGCCTTGTCGGCGGTCTGGTCGAGCGCCCGCCAGCATGCTGGGTTGAGCGCAGAGTTGCCGCTCACTGACGCTCCGGGCTACTGGGCGCTGGGAAATACGCCGTTCGATCGCTGTGCCGCCTATCGGGCCTTGCTGGAAGAACCCCTGGGCAACGAGCGCGCGGCGCGCCTGACCGCTGCCGTGCAGCGCGGCTGGGCGGTCGGCTCGCCGTCCTTCCTCGATGTGCTGCATCGACTCTCGTTGCGCCCGGTCGAACCGCGGCCGCGCGGCCGGCCTCGAAAGATTGCCACCTGACCCTCGGTCGGCTTGCTTCTTGCATCCGCACGAGTGCAGCAAGCGCCGATGATCTGTCCCTAATTAATCAATGAGATTTGACGCTGATCTATTAAATATGATCTGACCCTATTTAATGTCGTTGTGCGTGTTGTTGCAGTGCATTAGATTTCGGCGTGAGCCGTCAGGGAGCACCATGAGCCACCAGCCGATCGTAAAGACCCAGGACGACCTGTTGGCCGAAGCTGCCCGCGAGGGGCTGTACAGCGCGGCCCACGAACACGATGCCTGCGGCGTCGGCTTCGTCGCGCACATCAAGGGCCAGCGTTCGCACCAGATCATCGAGCAGGGCCTGCAGATCCTGGCCAATCTCGATCACCGCGGTGCGGTGGGCGCCGACAAACTGATGGGCGACGGCGCCGGCATCCTGGTCCAGATTCCCGACGAGTACTACCGCAGCGAGATGGCCGCGCTCGGCATTGATCTGCCGCCGCCCGGCGAGTACGGCATCGGCATGATCTTCCTGCCCAAGGAGCACGCCTCGAGGCTGGCCTGCGAACAGGAACTCGCGCGTGCGGTCAAGGCCGAAGGGCAAACCCTGATCGGCTGGCGCGACGTGCCGGTCGACCGCGCAATGCCGATGTCGCCGGCGGTGCGCGCCAAGGAGCCGGTGATCCGCCAGATCTTCATCGGCCGCGGGCCTGACGTCATCGTGCCCGATGCCCTGGAGCGCAAGCTCTACGTGATCCGCAAGACCGCGTCGGCCGCCATCCAGGCGCTCAAGCTCACGCACAGCCGCGAGTACTACGTGCCCAGCATGAGCTGCCGCACGGTCATCTACAAGGGTCTGCTGCTGGCTGACCAGGTTGGGCAGTACTACCAGGACTTGCAGGATCCGCGCGCGATCTCGGCCCTCGCGCTGGTGCACCAGCGTTTCTCGACCAACACGTTCCCTGAATGGCCACTCGCGCACCCGTACCGCATGGTGGCGCACAACGGCGAGATCAACACGGTCAAGGGCAACTTCAACTGGATGCGCGCCCGCGAAGGCGTGATGCGCTCGCCCGTGCTGGGCGACGATCTGAAGAAGCTCTACCCGATCAGCTTCGAAGGCCAGAGCGACACCGCGATCTTCGACAACGCGCTCGAGTTGCTGGTGATGGCGGGTTATCCGCTGGCCCACGCGGCGATGATGATGATTCCCGAGGCATGGGAGCAGCACGAGCTGATGGACCCGCGCCGTCGCGCCTTCTACGAGTACCACGCCGCGATGCTCGAGCCCTGGGACGGGCCGGCCGCGATGGTGTTCACCGACGGCAAGCAGATCGGTGCCACGCTCGACCGCAACGGCCTGCGCCCGGCGCGTTATCTCGTCACCGATGACGACATCGTCGTGATGGCCTCCGAGTCCGGCGTGCTGCCGATTCCAGAAGCCAAGGTGGTCAAGAAGTGGCGCCTGCAGCCCGGCAAGATGTTCCTGATCGACCTCGAGCAGGGCCGCATCGTCGACGACGACGAGCTGAAGCACCAGCTCGCGTTCGCCAAGCCTTACCGCCAGTGGATCGAGACCGTGCGGGTACGTCTGGATTCGATCGACGCCCGCGGTGGCCCGGCGCCGTCGAATGAATCGCTGCTCGATCGCCAGCAGGCCTTCGGCTACACGCAGGAGGACATGAAGTTCCTGCTGGCACCGATGGCGGTCAACGGCGAAGAGGCGGTCGGTTCGATGGGCAACGACTCGCCGCTGGCGGTGCTGTCGGACAAGAACAAGTCGCTCTACAACTACTTCAAGCAGCTGTTCGCGCAGGTGACCAACCCGCCGATCGACCCGATCCGCGAGGCGATCGTGATGTCGCTCAACAGCTTCATCGGCCCCAAGCCGAACCCGCTGGACATCAACGCGATCAACCCGCCGATGCGCCTGGAGGTGCACCAGCCGGTGCTCGACTTCGACGACATGGCGCGGCTGCGCGACATCGAGCGCCACACCTCGGGCAAGTTCAAGAGCCACGAGCTCGACATCACCTATCCGCTGGCCTGGGGCCGTGAGGGCATCGAGGCCAAGCTGGCGTCGTTGTGCGCCGAGTCGGTCGATGCCATCCGCGGCGGCAACAACATCCTGATCATCACCGACCGCTGCGTCGGCCGCGATCAGGTGGCGATTCCCGCGTTGCTGGCGCTGTCGGCGGTGCACCATCACCTGGTGCGCGAGGGCCTGCGCACGACCGCCGGCCTGGTGGTCGAGACCGGCTCGGCGCGCGAAGTGCATCACTTCGCGGTGCTGGCCGGCTACGGCGCCGAGGCGGTGCACCCGTACCTGGCGCTCGAGTCGCTGATCGAGCTGCACCGTGACCTGCCCGGCGAGCTGGCCGCCGAAAAGGCGATCACCAACTACATCAAGGCGATCGGCAAGGGCCTGTCGAAGGTGATGTCCAAGATGGGCATCAGCACCTACATGTCGTACTGCGGCGCCCAGATCTTCGAGGCCATCGGCCTGTCGAAGGCGTTCGTCGACAAGTATTTCCGCGGCACCGCCTCGCAGGTCGAAGGCATCGGCGTGTTCGAAGTGGCCGAAGAGGCGCTGCGCATGCACCGCGCCGCCTTCGGCGCCGACCCGGTGCTCGCGCAGATGCTCGACGCCGGTGGCGAATACGCCTGGCGAGTGCGCGGCGAAGAGCACATGTGGACGCCCGACGCAATCGCCAAGCTGCAGCACAGCGTGCGTGCCAACCGCTTCGAAACCTACCGCGAATACGCGCAGCTGATCAACGACCAGTCGCGCCGCCACATGACGCTGCGCGGCCTGTTCGAGTTCAAGGTGAATCCGGCCAAGGCGATCCCGATCGACGAGGTCGAGCCGGCGGCCCAGATCGTCAGGCGCTTCGCCACCGGCGCGATGTCGCTCGGCTCGATCTCCACCGAAGCGCACACCACGCTGGCGGTGGCGATGAACCGCATCGGCGGCAAGAGCAACACCGGCGAAGGCGGCGAAGACCCGGCGCGTTATCGCAATGAGCTCAAGGGCATCAAGATCACCGACGGCACCAAGCTGTCCGATGTGATCGGCGGCAAGGTGGTCCAGTCCGACTACGCGCTGAAGGACGGCGACAGCCTGCGCTCGAAGATCAAGCAGGTGGCGTCGGGCCGTTTCGGCGTGACCACCGAGTACCTGGTGTCGGCCGACCAGCTGCAGATCAAGATGGCGCAAGGCGCCAAGCCCGGCGAAGGCGGCCAGTTGCCCGGCGGCAAGGTCAGCGAGTACATCGGCTACCTGCGCCATTCGGTGCCTGGCGTCGGCCTGATCAGCCCGCCGCCGCACCACGACATCTATTCGATCGAAGACCTGGCGCAGTTGATCCACGACCTGAAGAACGCCAACCCGCGTGCCGGCGTCAGCGTGAAGCTGGTGTCCGAAGTCGGTGTCGGTACCGTCGCCGCGGGCGTGGCCAAGTGCAAGGCCGACCACGTGGTGATCGCCGGCCACGACGGTGGCACCGGCGCGTCGCCGTGGTCGAGCATCAAGCACGCCGGCACGCCGTGGGAACTCGGCCTGGCCGAAACCCAGCAGACGCTGGTGCTCAACCGGCTGCGCGGCCGCATCCGCGTGCAGGTCGACGGCCAGATGAAGACCGGCCGCGACATGGTGATCGGCGCGATGCTCGGCGCCGACGAGTTCGGCTTCGCCACTGCGCCGCTGGTGGCCGAGGGCTGCATCATGATGCGCAAGTGCCACCTCAACACCTGCCCGGTGGGCGTGGCCACGCAGGACCCGGTGCTGCGCAAGAAGTTCGCGGGCCGCCCCGAGCACGTGGTGAACTACTTCTTCTTCGTCGCCGAAGAGGCGCGCCAGATCATGGCGCAACTGGGCATCCGCACGATCGACGAGCTGATCGGCCGCAGCGACCTGCTCGACATGCGCCGTGGGCTCGCGCACTGGAAGGCCAGGGGCCTGGACTTCGCGCGCGTGTTCCACCAGCCGAAGGTCGGGCCCGAAGTCGCGCGCTACCAGGTCGAAGAGCAAGACCATCGCCTGGACAAGGCGCTGGACCTCAAGCTGATCGACAAGTGCCGGCCGGCGATCGAGCGCGGCGAGAAGGTGCAGATCCTGCAGGACGTGCGCAACGGCAATCGCTCGGTCGGCGCCATGCTGTCGGGCGAGCTGATCCGCCAACGGCCGGAAGGGCTGCCGGACCAGACCATCTTCATCCAGATGGAGGGCACCGGCGGCCAGAGCTTCGGCGCATTCCTGGCCCAAGGCATCACGCTGTACCTGATCGGCGACGCCAACGACTACACCGGCAAGGGCCTGTCGGGCGGCCGCGTGGTGGTGCGTCCGAGCATCGACTTCCGCGGCGACGCCACCAAGAACATCATCGTCGGCAACACCGTGCTCTACGGCGCCACGCAGGGCGAAGCATTCTTCCGCGGCGTCGCCGGCGAACGCTTCGCGGTGCGCCTGTCGGGCGCCACCGCGGTGGTCGAAGGCACCGGCGACCATGGCTGCGAATACATGACCGGCGGCACGGTGGTCGTGCTCGGCAAGACCGGGCGCAACTTCGCCGCCGGCATGTCGGGCGGCGTGGCCTATGTCTACGACGACGATGGGCAGTTCGCCAAGCGCTGCAACACCGCCATGGTGTCGCTCGAGAAGTTGCAGAGCAACGACGCGCAGCGGGCTGCGTCGTTGCCTGCCGGGTGGCACAACGGCCTGACCGACGAAGCGCAGTTGCGCCGGCTGGTCGAAGACCACCACCGCTGGACCGGTTCGCTGCGTGCGCGCGAGATCCTCGATCAGTGGGCCGAGGCGCGGGGGCGTTTCGTCAAGGTGCTGCCGCACGAGTACCGCAGGGCGCTCGGTGAACGCAAGGCCGCCGAGGACACGCAGGCCACGATCGCCAAGGCCAAGACGGTGCCCGCCAAGCAGCGCGCGGTTCCGGCCAAGTAGCCAACATCACATCCACACGCGCGCAGGCCGCTGCGCGCCCGTCACCACATGGGCAAAGTCACCGGGTTTCTCGAGCATCGGCGCGTCGAAGAGGGCTACGAGCCCGTGCCGCAGCGGCTGAAGACGTGGAGGGAGTTCGTCATCACGCTGTCGGCCGACGAGGCCAAGGTGCAGGGCGCACGCTGCATGGACTGCGGCACGCCGTTCTGCAACAGCGGCTGCCCGGTCAACAACATCATTCCGGACTTCAACGACCTCGTGTACCGCAACGACTGGAAGCTGGCGTCCGAGGTATTGCACTCGACCAACAACTTCCCGGAGTTCACCGGCCGCGTCTGCCCGGCGCCCTGCGAGGCTGCGTGCACGCTCAACGTCAACGACGATCCGGTGGGCATCAAGTCGATCGAGCATGCGATCGCCGATCGCGCCTGGGCCGAGGGCTGGGTGTTGCCGCAGCCGCCCGGATCGAAAACCGGCAAGAAGGTGGCCGTCGTCGGCTCCGGCCCCGCGGGGCTGGCCGCCGCGCAGCAACTCGCGCGTGCCGGCCATGACGTGACGGTGTTCGAAAAGAACAGCCGCCTCGGTGGCCTGCTGCGCTACGGCATCCCCGACTTCAAGATGGAGAAGTCGCACATCGATCGGCGCATCGAGCAGATGGCAGCCGAGGGCGTGTCGTTTCGCACCGGCGTGCTGGTCGGCACGCTGCCCAAAGGCAGCCTGGTCACCAACGACGCCAAGGAAACGATCTCTGCTGACCAACTGAAGGCCCAGTTCGACGCCGTGCTGCTGGCCGGCGGCGTCGGAAGCGAGCCGCGACCTGCCGGTGCCGGGCCGCGAGCTCGACGGCGTGCACTTCGCGATGGAGTTCCTGCCGCAGCAGAACAAGGTGGTCGCCGGCGACAAGGTCAAAGGCCAGATCTCGGCCGCCGGCAAGCACGTGATCGTGATCGGCGGCGGCGACACCGGCAGCGACTGCGTGGGCACCAGCAACCGCCACGGCGCCGCCAGCGTCACGCAGTTCGAGGTGATGCCGATGCCGCCCGAGCAGGAGAACAAGCCGCTGGTCTGGCCGTACTGGCCCACCAAGCTGCGCACCAGTTCGAGCCACGAGGAAGGCTGCGCGCGCGAGTTCGCGATCGCCACCAAGCAGTTCGTCGGCGACGCGAAGGACGGCAAGGCGGGCAAGCTGAAGGCGCTGAAGACGGTGCACGTGCAGTGGCAGGACGGCAAGATGGTCGAGGTGCCGGGCACCGAGCGCGACCACCCGGCCGAGCTCGTGCTGCTGGCGATGGGCTTCGTCGCGCCGGTGGCGTCGGTGCTCGAGGCGTTCGGCGTCGACAAAGACGCACGCGGCAACGCGCGCGCCGGCACCGACGACGGCACCGGCTATCGAACCAATGTCGACAAGTGTTCGCCGCCGGCGACATGCGCCGCGGCCAGTCGCTCATCGTGTGGGCCATTCGCGAGGGCCGCCAGGCCGCGCGCGCGATCGACGCGTTCCTGATGGGCAGTTCGGCGTTGCCCCGCTGAGGGCGCGACTCGAACCGCGCGTGCGGCGCGCTGGCCTTGCACGCAGCGCACTCGTGCGTCCTTCGGCGAGCACGCAACACCCCCTTACCGCAGCGGCGCCGGCGCGCCCGTCGCTGCGCGAGCAGCGTGCGACAATGCGCCGCCCCGTGGCCGCGCGGTCGACGAGCGGCCAGCGCTGTCGGGGCCGCCGACAGGCACCCCACAGCCCGCCTTGAAATCCGACACCCTGATCGAGATCGACCACGTCACGTTCGGCTACGACGCGAGCCGCACGATTCTCAACGACGTGAGCCTGACCTTTCGGCGCGGCAAGGTCACCGCGATCCTGGGCGGCTCGGGTTGCGGCAAGACGACGCTGTTGCGCCTGATCGCCGGCGTCCACCCCGCCAACAGCGGCCGCGTGGTGTTCGACGGCGAAACCGTCGATGCGCGGCGACCGCGATCAGCTCTACCGCCTGCGGCGGCGCCTGGGCATGCTGTTCCAGTTCGGCGCGCTGTTCACCGACCTCACGGTGTTCGAGAACGTGGCCTTCCCGCTGCGCGAACACACCGAGCTGTCGGACACGATGATCCGCGACATCGTGCTGATGAAGCTCAATGCGGTGGGCCTGCGCGGCGCGGCCCAGCTGCGCATCAGCGAGGTGTCGGGCGGCATGGCGCGGCGCATCGCGTTGGCGCGCGCGATGGCGCTCGACCCCGAGCTGATCATGTACGACGAGCCCTTCGCAGGGCTCGACCCGATCTCGATGGGCGTGGCGGCCAATCTGATCCGCAAGCTCAACGATGCCACCGGGTCGACCTCGCTGATCGTGTCGCACGACGTGCAGGAGTGTTTCGCGATCGCCGACTATGCGTACCTGATGTCCTCGGGCGGCAAGGTGGTCGCGCACGGCACGCCCGACCAGTTGCGCGATTCCGACGACGCCGAAGTGCGGCAGTTCACTCGCGGCGAGCCCGACGGCCCGGTGCGCTTCCACTACCCGGCGCGTGCGCTGGCCGAAGACATGGGCATGCCGGCATGAGCAGGGCCAACGGGGCGGCATGACGGCGTTTCTCGAAGCGCTGGGCGCGCGCACGCTCAAGTGGCTGACGTCGCTCGGCCATGCGGCGTACTTCTTTGTCGACTTGTTGCGCTTCTCGCCGTCGGCGTTGCGCCGCTTCAACCTGGTGGTTGCGCAGGTCCATGCGATCGGCAACCGCTCGCTGGTGATCATCGTGGCGTCGGGCCTGGCGGTGGGTTTCGTGCTGGCGCTGCAGATGTACTACGCGCTGGTCAAGTACGGCGCGGCCGAGTCGCTCGGGCTGGTGGTCAATCTGTCGTTGGTGCGCGAACTCGGGCCCGTGGTCACCGCGCTGCTGTTCGCCGGGCGAGCCGGCACGTCGCTGACTGCCGAGATCGGCCTCATGAAGGCCGGCGAGCAACTCTCGGCGATGGAGCTGATGGCCATCGATCCGCGGGCGCGGGTGCTGGCGCCGCGTTTCATCGGCGGCATCGTCGCGATGCCGATCCTGGCGCTGCTGTTCTCAGCCATCGGCATCCTCGGCGCGTACGTGGTAGCGGTGCTGCTGATCGGCATCGACGCCGGCAACTTCTGGTCGATCCAGCAGTCGGGCGTGGACATCTGGCGCGACGTCGGCAACGGCATCGTCAAGAGCGCCGTGTTCGGCGTGATCTGCACCTTCGTTGCGCTGTACCAGGGCTACGAAACCCAGGCCACCCCGGAAGGCGTGGCCTACGCGACCACGCGCACGGTGGTGGTGTCGTCGCTGGGCGTGCTGGGCATGGACTTCATACTCACGGCGTTGATGTTCTCGACGCCATGATTCACGCGAGGGGTCGAAAGCGATGAGCAAGAGGGGCATCGAATCACTGGTCGGGCTGTTCGTGGTGCTGGGCATCCTGGCGCTCACCTTCATCGCGTTGAAGGCTGCCAACCTGGCCAGCTTCGGCCAGCGCGACGGTTACGTGCTGCAGGCCCGGTTCGACAACATCGGCGGCCTCAAGGTGCGCGCCCCGGTGCGCAGCGCCGGCGTCGTGGTCGGACGCGTGAAGTCGATCCGGCTGGACCGCAAGACCTTCCAGGGGCTGGTGACGATGGAGGTCGACCGCGATCTGCAGTTTCCGAAGACAGCTCGGCCAAGATCCAGACCGCCGGCCTGCTGGGTGACCAGTACATCGGCCTGGAGGCCGGCGGCGACGACAAGAACCTGAGCGCCGGCGACATGATCACGCAGACGCAGTCGGCCGTCGTGCTGGAAAACCTGATCGGCCAGTTCCTGTTCAACAAGGCCGCCGACGCCGGCTCGCCCAGCGCGCCAGCCAACGCGCCGACCGCAGCCCCGGCGAAAAAATGACGGCTCGGCGGTTCGCTGCCCTCTGGCTGGCGGGCATCGCTGCGCTCGTGGGGGGCGGCTGCGCGTCGACGGCGGCCACCCGAGGCGATCCGCTCGAGGACATGAATCGCGCCGTGTTCTCGTTCAACGAGGGGTTCGACCAGGCGCTGCTGCGAGCCGGTGGCCACCGCGTACCAGGACGGTGGTGCCTGAGTTCGTGCGCAACAGCGTCGAGAACTTCTTCGACAACTTCAACGACGCGTGGTCGGCCGTCAATCAGCTGCTGCAGGCCAAGCCGGCGGCGGCGCTCGAGATGGGCCTGCGCTTCAGCGTCAACACCGTGTTCGGATTGGGATTCGTCAATGTCGCGGGCGCCGGCATCGAGCGCCGCCAAGAAGACTTCGGGCAGACGCTGGGCCGTTGGGGCATGCCCGCCGGACCGTTTCTCGTGCTGCCGATACTCGGTCCGAGCACGCTGCGCGACACCGCCGGGCTGACGCTCGACATCCAAGCCGTGCCCGAGTCGTTCCTCGAGCGCGGGGCAGGGCGCTACGCGTTGGGCGCGCTGCACGTGATCAGCGTTCGCGCGGGCCTGCTGTCTGCCACCCGCACCCTCGACGAGATCGCGCTCGACAAGTATTCGTTGGTTCGCGACGGCTATCTGGCCCGCCGCCGCAATCTGGTCTACGACGGTGACCCGCCCGAGGAACCCGAGGCGACTGACAACGACGCCACAGAGGGCACTGCGCCGAAATGAACCGCCACCAGCGCGTTTGCGTTAAGGTAACCAGCGTCCCAACGAGACCCGAAGGAAACCAGATGTTTCGAAGAATCATGTTGGGATTCGCGTTGTGTGTCGCCTCAGTCGGTGCCATGGCCGAGGTGGCCGCGGATGCATTCGTGCTGCAGTTGTCCACCGAAGTGATCGACGCGGTGAAGAACGACAAAGCCATCCAGGCCGGTGACGTCGCGCGCATCCGCGCGCTGGTCGACACCAAGGTCGTGCCCAGCGTCAACTTGCAGCGCATGGTCGTCAAGTCGGTCGGTCCGCAATGGCGCACGGCCAGCCCCGAGCAGCAAAAGCGCCTGACCGAAGAGTTCAAGAGCTACCTGATCAACACCTATGCGGGTGCGTTGACTCAGGTGAAGGACCACAACGTCAAGCTGCGGCCGTTGCGCCCCGGCACCAACCCCAACGAAGTGGTGGTCGGCACCGACGTCGTCAGCAGGGGGGAACCCCTGCAACTCGACTACCGGCTCGAGAAGTCCGGCGACAGCTGGAAGATCTTCGACTTCAACGTGCTCGGCCTGTGGGCCACCGACAGCTTCCGCAGCCAATTCGCGCGCGACTTGAGCGCCGGCGGCATCGACGCGCTGATCGATCGCCTGGCCGAGAAGAACAAGTCGCATCGCCGGCAGCAAGAGCTGACGCCTGCGCGAAGCGTTGGAGCATTCACCATGCTGGTGTTGCCCGAGGTGCTGACCCTGCGCGAAGCCGGCAACACCTTGAACATGCTGGAGCAGGCGATGCACGCCGATGACGCAGCGACGATCACCGTCGATGCATCGGCGCTGCGCAGCTTCGACACCGCCGCCGTGGCCGTGCTGTTGGAATGCCGCCGCTTGGCGCGCGCGTGGAACAAGGGCTTCGAAGTGCGCAGCGCGCCGGCCAAGTTAAGCGACCTGGTGCGCCTGTACGGCGTGGAGTCGCTGCTCGCGTTTGCCGCGCCGCCGGCTCCGGCTCACTAAAGCCGAGCGTCGCTCGCTACTGCTCCTCGTCCCACACGCAACCGTCGCGCGCGATCATCGCGCTGGCGGCGGGCGGTCCCCAGGTGCCCGCAGCGTAGGCGCGCGGCGGGTTGGGATCATGGGCCCAGGCATGCAGCACCGGCTCGACCCAGCGCCATGCCTGCTCCTGCTCGTCGCTGCGCACGAACAGGTTGAGCCGCCCGGCGATCGCATCGAGCAGCAGGCGCTCGTAGGCGCCCACACGTTCGGCCGCGAACGCCTTGTCGAAGTCGAGGTCGAGGAACACCGGCGACAGCAGCTCGCCCTGGCCCGACCCCTTGGTGGCCAGCAGGTGCAGCTCGAGCCCGTCTTCGGGCTGCAGCTTGATCACCAGCTTGTTGGCGCGCGAGCTGCCCGGAAAGATCGGGTGCGGTACCGGCCTGAAGTTGACGACGATCTGCGCGTGGCGCGCCGCCAGCCGCTTGCCGGTGCGCAGGAAAAACGGCACGCCGGCCCAGCGCCAGCTCTGCACCTCGGTGCGCAGCGCAACGAAGGTCTCGGTCGTGCTGCCGGCGGGCACCTTGGCTTCGTCGAGGTAACCGAGCACCGACTTGCCGTCGACGTTGCCGGCCCTGTACTGGCCACGCACCACGTCGCGCGCCACGCTCTCGGCCGTGAACGGCTTGAGTGACTTCAGCACCTTGAGCTTCTCGTCGCGGATGGCGTCGGCGTCGTTGGTCGGCGGCGGCTCCATCGCGATCATCGTCAGCAGCTGCAGCGCGTGGTTCTGCACCATGTCGCGCAGCGCGCCGGTGCGGTCGTAGAAGTCGCCGCGCGTGCCCACGCCGAGCGCCTCGGCCAGCGTGATCTGGATGTTGGCGATGCTCTCGCGCCGCCACAGCGGCTCGAACAGGGCATTGCCGAAGCGCAGCGCCGACAGGTTCTGCACCGCAGGCTTGCCCAGGTAGTGGTCGATGCGCAGGGCCTGATGCTCGCTGAATGCGCCGGCCACCACGCGGTTGATCTCCTGCGCGCTGGCCAGGTCGTGGCCGAGCGGCTTTTCGAGCACCACGCGCACGTGCGGGCCGTTGAGGCCGGCCGCGCCGAGTTGCGCGCAGACCACCGGGAACAGATGCGGGCTGGTCGCCAGGAACATCACCACCGTGTCGGCGCGGCGCTCGTCGAGCCATTGCTTCAAGCCGGCGTAGTCGGCGGGCTGCGACAGATCCATGCGCCGGTAGTGCAGCAGCGTTGCGAAACGCGCGAACTCGCCGTCGGTGGGCTGCTTGGCCGCTTCGACCTCGGCGAAGCGCTCCTTGATGAGGGCGTGATAGGCATCGTCGCTGCGCGCATCGCGTGCCACCGCCAGGATGCGGCCGCCCGCCGGCAGCTTGCCGTGGCGGAAGGCCTGGAACAACGCCGGCATCAGCTTGCGCCAGGTGAGGTCGCCGGTGCCGCCGAACAGGACGAGGTCGAACGACATGGTGCCGTGTGCGCCGCGATGAGCGTTGGTTGCGCGGTGATGATACGTCGCAGGTTCGCCGCGATTCGAGGCGCCGGGCGGGGACCGGGTTTGTCCCGTGCAGACGCCGCCTCGCCGGCCGCCCCCGCGTGGCTACGATGATTGCATCGAAGGCTGGAGGCCAAGACCCATGCGAACGATCACGACAATCCGACTGGCGGTGTCGCTGGCCGCGGCAGCCGCGGCCGCCTTGCCGGCCCACGCGCAAGACGCGGGGCAGCTCAACGTCATCTGCTCGGTGCAGGCCGAGTGGTGCAACATGATCCAGACCGTGTTCGCCAAGACCACCGGCATCAAGGTCAACATGTCGCTCAAGGGCTCTGGCGAAGCGCTGGCGCAATTGATCGCCGAGCGCGCGAACCCGAAGACCGACGTCTGGTTCGGCGGCACCGGCGATCCGCATCTGCAGGCCGCCGAGCAGGACCTGTCGCTCGAATACAAGTCGCCCGCGCTGTCGCAATTGCACGCCTGGGCGCAGCAGCAGGCGACGCAGAGCAAGCTACCGCACGGTGGGCATCTATTCCGGGCCGCTGGGCTTCGGCTACAACACCGAGCTGATCGCCAAGAAGAAACTCGCCGTGCCCAAGAGCTGGAGCGACCTGCTCAACCCGGCGCTCAAGGGCGAGATCCAGGTCGCCAACCCGGCCTCCAGCGGCACCGCCTACACGATGGTGGCCACGCTGGTGCAGTTGATGGGCGAGGAAAAAGCCTTCGACTACATGAAGGCGCTGCACAAGAACATCAGCCAGTACACCCGCTCGGGCACCGGCCCGATCAAGGCGGTGGCGCGTGGCGAGACCACGGTGTCGATCAGCTTCGTGCACGACGGTCCCGGCGAGAAGATGCAGGGCTTCCCGGTCGAGACCATCACGCCGGCTGACGGCACCGGCGCCGAGATCGGCTCGATGTCGATCATCAAGGGCGCGCGCAACCTGGAGTCGGCCAAGAAGTTCTACGAATGGGCGCTGACGCCGCAGGCGCAGCAGTTCGGCGCCGCGGCCCAGCAATTCCAGCTGCCGTCGAACAAGGCCACGCCGATCGACCCGCAACGTGCCGGACTTCAAGAAGATCAAGTTCATCGACTACGACTACGCCAAGTACGGCGCCAGCGCCGAGCGCCGCCGTCTGATCGCGCGCTGGGAGAAGGACGTCAACTCGCTGCCGCGCTGAATGGCGCAGCACGCCGCGCCGCGCGCGCCGCTGGCCTGGTGGCTGGCTGGGCGCTGTGCTGGCCTTCGTGTTGCTGCCCTGGTACCTGCCGCAGGACCTGTCGCTGTGGCGGTCGCTGCCCGGGGTGTTCGGCGGCGCCGAGACCGCCGCAGGGCCTGATGCAGGCGCTGCGGTCACGGCAGGCCGTGGTTGTGGGTGGTGCCCGCGGCGTTGTTGGGCTGCAGCCGTCGCTGCGCATGAGCCCAGGCCGCGCGCAAGGGCGCGT
This sequence comes from uncultured beta proteobacterium, assembly GCA_963827645.1. Taxonomy (GTDB): domain Bacteria; phylum Pseudomonadota; class Gammaproteobacteria; order Burkholderiales; family Burkholderiaceae_C; genus JAEUPI01. The sequence goes on from CAWHBZ010000048.1 coordinate 187,470, forward strand.
GCTGGTGGCTCGCAGCGGGCTTCGGCCTGGCGGGGTTGCTGATCGCGGCTTCGCCATCGGTGCCAAGGGCTGGGCCTTCGATTCGCTGCAGCAGCTGTTCGGCGCCGCGCCCGGCAACCAGTTCGGCGTCGGCATCGGCGGCGCGCACGACGCTGCTCGCGCTGCTGATGCTGCTGGGCGTCGGGGTCGCACGGCTCGGCGCATTTCGCGGCGATCTGTTCGTCGCCTGCGCGGTGATGCTGTGCGCGGCCCTGTTGCTGCTGTTCGTGGCGCTGCCGGTGGCCCAGGCGCTGGCCGGCGCCTGGCTCGACGACGCGGGCCGACCATCGACCTCCGCCTGGCTCGAGCGCATGACCGGTGAGCGGGTCTGGGGCCTGGGCTGCCTGGCCGGCGGCGTGCGCTGCGGCGTCGCGTGGAACACGCTGTTGCTCGCGCTGCTCACCGCTGCCGGCACCACGCTGCTCGGCACGCTGATCGCGTTGATGGCCGAGCGCGGCTCGCGGCGCTTGGCGCAAGCCGCTGCAGGTGCTGGCCCTGCTGCCCATCATCACGCCGCCATTCGTCGTCGGCCTGGGCCTGATCCTGCTGTTCGGCCGTGCCGGGCTGGTCAACCAGGCGCTCGAGTGGGCCTTCGGCGTCACGCCGTCACGCTGGTTCTACGGCCTGTTCGGCATCTGGCTGGCGCAGATGTTCGCCTTCACGCCGGTCGCCTTCATGATCATGCGCGGCGTCGTGCAAGGCATCAGCCCGTCGCTCGAGGAAGCCGCGCAGACCCTGCGCGCCGGCCGCGCGGCCACCTTTCGCACCGTGACGCTGCCGCTGATGAAGCCGGGGCTGGCCAATGCGTTCCTGGTCGGTTTCATCGAAAGCATGGCCGACTTCGGCAACCCGGTGGTGGTGGGCGGGCAGTACTCGGTGCTGTCCACCGAGATCTTCTTCGCCATCGTCGGCGCGCAGTTCGACCAGGGGCGCGCGGCGTCGTTGGCGCTGTTGCTGACGGCGTTCGCGCTGACGGTGTTCTTCATCCAGCAGCGCGTGCTGGGACGCGCCGCCTACACCACGGTGTCGGGCAAGGGTGACGGCGGCGTGCCGATGCCGCTGCCGCCGGCGTGCGCCGGCGGCTGTGCCTCGGCGTCGCACTGCCGTGGCTGGCCTTCACGGTGGTGATCTACGTGTTCGCCTTCATCGGCGGCTTCGTGCGCACCTGGGGCCGCGACTACACGCCGACGTTGGCGCACCTGATCACCGCATTCGACCTGCAATGGGGCAGCCACGGCCTGGTGTGGGCCGGCACGGCATGGAACTCGTTGTTCACCACTGTCAAGCTGGCGGCGATCGCCGCGCCGTTGGCGGCCGCGCTGGGGCTGCTGGTCGCCTGGCTGCTGGCGCGCACGCAATTCATCGGCCAGCGGGCGTTCGAGTTCGGCGCACTGCTGGCCTTCGCGATCCCCGGCACCGTGCTCGGCGTGAGCTACATCCTGGCCTTCAACGTGCCGCCGTTCGAGCTCACCGGCACCGCGCTGATCATCGTGTTGTGCTTCGTGTTCCGCAACCTGCCGGTGGGCGTGCGCGCCGGCGCGGCATCCTTCAAGCAGATCGACAAGTCGCTCGATGAGGCCTCGACGATGCTGCGCGCCGGCACCGCCACCACCCTCAGGCGCGTGGTGCTGCCGCTGCTCAAGCCTGCGCTGGCCGCGGCGCTGGTGTACAGCTTCGTGCGCTCGATGACCACGGTGTCGGCGGTGATCTTCCTGGTCACCGCGGAGAACGAACTGGCCACCACCTACATCATCGGCCGCGTCGGCAATGGCGACTATGGCGTCGCGCTGGCTTACTGCGCGGTGCTGATCGTCGCGATGTCGCTGGCCACCGCGCTGATCCAGGCGCTGGTGGGCGAGCGGCAACTCGGCCGGGCGGCGGGTATGAGCCGCCGGGCCGCTCCCAAGGCGAATTCCGGAGTGCGCAGCACAGAGATCCAATGAGCATCGAATTCCGCGCCGTCACCAAGCGCTACGGCGGACCGAAGGCGCCGCTGGTCTTGGACGGCATTGACTTCACCGTGCCCAGCGGCACGCTGACCACCATCCTCGGTCCCTCGGGCTGCGGCAAGACCACGGCGCTGCGCTTGATCGCGGGGTTGGAGTCTCCCACTTCGGGCCAGATCCTGATCGACGGCCAGGACGTCACCGCGCTCGGCGCCGCCGAACGCAACGTGAGCATGGTGTTCCAGAGTTATGCGCTGTTCCCGCACATGAGCGTGCTCGACAACGTGCGCTACGGCCTGACCGTGAGCGACGTCCCGGCCGAGCAGGCGACACGCCGCGCCCATGCCGCGATGGACGGCGTCGGCCTGGCCGGCTACGACGCGCGGCTGCCGAGCGAGCTGTCCGGCGGCCAGCAGCAGCGGGTGGCACTGGCGCGCGCGCTGGTGCTCGAGCCGCGCGTGCTGTTGTTCGACGAGCCGCTGTCCAACCTCGATGCGCGGCTGCGCCGCAGCATGCGCGAGGAGATCCGCGCGCTGCAGCAGCGCTTGCGGCTGACCGTGGCCTACGTGACGCATGACCAGAGCGAGGCGCTCGCGGTCAGCGACCAGATCATCGTGATGGATGTCGGCCGCATCGCGCAGCGCGGTGCGCCGCAGGAGTTGTACGAGCGGCCGCGCAGCGAGTTCGTCGCCGGCTTCATGGGCGAGGCAATGTTGTTCGACGGCCAGGCGCTGCCCGATGGCCGGGTGCAGCTCGGCCCGCTGCTGCTGACGCCGCGGCAGCCGGCTGCCGCCGGTGCGGTGCGCGTGGCGGTGCGGCCCGAGGCCTGGCGCCTCGCGCGCACGGCCGACGGCGGGCTCGAGGCGGTGGTGAAAAAGGGCGCCTACCTCGGCAGCACGCAGGAGCTGACGCTGGCCACGGCGCTGGGCACGATCTTCGTCGTCTGGCCCGAGCCCGAGCCGCTGCTGGCGGTGGGCGAGCGCGTGTGGCTGAGCCTGAGCGGCCATGGCGTGTCGGTGCTGTCGACCTGAAGGGCCATGAGGTGTCGGCGCTGCTTCGCTGAAGGGTGCGGGTCGATAATCCCACCCATGCGCGGCGCAGTCGTGTCGCGCTCGCCAGGCCGACCCGCATGAACCAGCTCGATCAACTCAAGCAATTCACCACCGTGGTCGCCGACACCGGCAACTTCCTGCAGATGGCGCAGTACGCCCCGCGTGATGCGACGACCAACCCGTCGTTGATCCTGAAGGCGGTGCAGCAGGCCGACTACGCGCCGCTGCTGGCCGACACCGTGGCCGCCCATCGGCGGCCAGCCAATCGACGAGATCGTCGACGAGGTGCTGGTGCGCTTCGGTCTGCGAGATCCTGAAGGTCGTGCCCGGGCGTGTGTCCACCGAGGTCGACGCGCGGCTGTCGTTCGACAGCGCCGCTGCCATGGCGCGTGCGCGCCACATCGTGGGTCTGTACGAGCGCGCGGGCATTGCTTCAGAACGCGTGCTGATCAAGTTGGCGTCCACCTGGGAGGGCATCGCCGCGGCACAGCAGCTCGAGCGCGAGGGCATCCACTGCAACATGACGCTGCTGTTCTCGTTCCCGCAGGCGGTGGCGTGCGGCGAGGCCAAGGCGACGCTGATCTCGCCGTTCGTCGGGCCGCATCTACGACTGGCACAAGAAGCAGGCGGCAGCGGCCTGGGTCGAAGCCGCGATGGCCGGCGCCAACGACCCCGGCGTCAAGTCGGTGGCGCGCATCTACCACCACTACAAGCACTTCGGCATCCGCACCGAGGTGATGGGCGCGAGCTTCCGCAACGTCGGGCAGATTCTCGCGCTGGCCGGCTGCGACCTGCTGACCATCAGCCCCGAGTTGCTCGCGCAACTGCAGGTCAGCGATGCGCCGCTGGCGCGCGCGCTCGACCCCGAGCGGGCGCAGGCGATGACGCTGGCACCCGCGCGCTACGACGAGCGTGCGTTCCGTTATGCGCTCAACGACGACGCGATGGCCAGCGACAAACTCGCCGAGGGCATTCGCCTGTTCGCCGCCGACGCGATCAAGCTCGAAAAGCTGATCGAGGAGCACCGGGCGTGAGGGCGCGTCGCGGCACCGCCGGGAGAGCCCGCGCGTGACCCGCTGCGACCAGACGGTGGCCTGGCGTGCCCTGATGGGGCACTACGAGGCGCACGGCCGCGAGCTCGACCTGCGTGACGCCTTCGCGCGCGACCCGGCGCGCTTCGCCGCGCTGTCGCTGCAGGCGCCCGAGGTGTTTGCCGACCTGTCGAAGAATCGCTGGGATCTGTTCACCCGCAAGTTGTTGATCGATCTGGCCCGCGAATGTGGCATGCCGGCGCGGCGCGATGCGATGTTCGCCGGCGAGGCGATCAACACCACCGAAGGCCGCGCCGTGTTGCACACCGCGCTGCGCGCGCCGCGTGGCGCCGTCCCGCACTCCGGCGAGGTGCATGCGGTGCTCGATGCGATGCTCGCGTTCGCCGAGCGGGTGCGCGACAACGCCGCCAGCGGCCCGCGGCGCGAAGGCGACGCGGTGTCGATCCGCGATGTCGTCAACATCGGCATCGGCGGCTCCGACCTCGGGCCGCAGATGGCCGTGCCGGCGCTCGACGCATTCGCCGCGCGCGACCTCGACTTCCACTTCGTCTCCAACGTCGACGGCCACGACATCGTGCCGGTGTTGCGGCGCCTGAAGCCCGAGTCGACGCTGTTCGTGGTGGCGTCCAAGACCTTCACCACGCAAGAGACGATGGCCAATGCCGAAGTGGCTCGCGCCTGGTTCGTCGATCAGGGTGGCCGCGACGTCGCGCGCCACTTCGTCGCGGTGACCACCAACCTGGCCGCGGCGGCCGCGTTCGGCATCACCACCACCTTCGGCTTCTGGGACTGGGTGGGCGGCCGCTACTCGATGTGGAGCGCGATCGGGCTGCCGATCGCCATCGCCATCGGCGAGGCGAACTTCCGCGCGCTGCTGGCCGGCGCCCACGCGATGGATCGCCACTTCGCCGAGGCGCCGCTCGAATCCAACCTGCCGGCCCAGTTGGGCTTGCTCGACGTCTGGTATCGCGACTTCCACCGCTTCAGCAGCCGCTCGGTGGCGCCGTACCACCAGGGGCTGCGGCGCCTGCCGGCCTACCTGCAGCAGCTCGAGATGGAGTCCAACGGCAAGGGGGTCGATCTCGACGGGCACTCGCTGCCCTACGGCACCAGCCCGGTGGTGTGGGGCGAGCCGGGCACCAACGGCCAGCATGCGTTCTTCCAGATGCTGCACCAGGGGACCGACGTGATCCCGGTGGAGTTCATCGCCGTGCGCGAGCCATCGCATGCCCATGCGTCGCTTCACGTCAAGGCACTGGCCAACTGCCTGGCGCAGGGCCAGGCGTTGATGCAAGGCAAGACGGCGGCGCAGGCCCGCACTGAGCGAGCCCCCACGGCGTCGGCGGCATTGGATGCCGACACGCTGGCCCGCCACCGCGCCTTTCCCGGCAACCGCCCGAGCACGACGCTGGTGCTCGATGCGCTGACGCCGCGCAGCCTGGGTGCGCTGATCGCCCTGTACGAGCACAGGGTGTTCACCAGTGGCGCCGTGTGGGGCATCAACAGCTTCGATCAATGGGGTGTCGAACTGGGCAAGGCGCTGTGCAGCGAGTTGCTGCCGCGTTTCGCCACTGGGGATACCCTCGGGCTGGACCCGTCGACGGCCGGCTTGCTCGCCCGCCTGCGCGCCTGACCCGCGCGGCCCCGGGGGCCCGCGCATCGGTGCAACCATCCCATCCCGCGGGGTTCTGCGGGGTCGCTGCCGGCCGTGCCTGCTGAATCGGGCACGATCCCTGCATCGGTGTTTGCTCGGTATGCCGGGGCACCAGGGCTCGTGACAATCCCGGCATTCGCCAACCGTTCGCAGGAGAACCATTCATGCTCAAACACGCCGTTGCCGCCGCGCTCGCCCTCAGTTGCATCGGGGCTGCGCACGCCGGCAAGACGCTCGACGCCATCAAGCAGCGCGGCCAGCTGGTCTGCGGCGTCAACCCCAGCCTGCCGGGCTTCTCGGCAGCCGACAGCCAGGGCAACTGGACCGGCCTCGACGTCGACGTGTGCAAGGCGCATTGCCGCCACCGTGCTCAGCGACGCCAGCAAGATCAAGTGGGTGCCGCTCAACGCCTCGCAGCGCTTCGCCGCGCTGCAGTCCGGCGAGGTCGACATCCTGTCGCGCAACACCACCTGGACGCTGACGCGCGACGCCTCGCTCGGCCTGATCTTCACCGGCGTCACCTACTACGACGGCCAGGGCTTCATGGTGCCGAAGAAGAGCAAGATCACGAGCGCCAAGCAGCTCAAGGGCGCGACCGTCTGCGTGCAGTCGGGCACCACCACCGAGAAGAACCTGACCGACTACTCCAAGGCCGAACGAACCTCGAGCATGAAGCCGGTGGTGTTCGAGACGCAGGAAGCCACCAACAAGGCCTACTTCTCCGGCCGCTGCCAGGCCTACACCACCGACGCCTCGGGCCTGGCCTCGGTGCGCAACAAGGAAGCCGGCAACCCCGAAGACCACGTGATCCTGCCCGAGCTGATCTCCAAGGAGCCGCTGGGGCCGTCGGTGCGCCGCGGCGACGACGAGTTCTTCACCATCGCCAAGTGGGTGGTCTTCGCGCTGATCGAGGCCGAGGAATACGGCATCACGCAGGCCAACGTCGACCAGATGAAGGCCGACAGCAAGGATCCCGTCGTGCAGCGCATCCTCGGCACCTCGGAGGACACCGGCAAGCTGCTCGGCCTCGACAAGGACTGGGCGTACCGCGCCATCAAGGCCATCGGCAACTACGGCGAGATCTTCGAGCGCAACGTCGGCCCGAAGTCGGCGCTGAAGCTGCCGCGCGGCGTCAACAACCTGTGGAGCAAGGGCGGCTTCATGTACGCCCCGCCGGTGCGGTAGCGCTGGCGCAGGCGCGGACAGCGCGCGTTCGCCGCGGCGGGCGAACCCTGTCCGCGTGATCGCTTCGATGGCAGCTCCTCCTAAGCAACTCGCGTTGGTCCTGGCGCAGCAAGGCCTTTCGGGGCGTGCTCTACCAGGTGCTGGTGCTGGCGCTCGTCGTCGCCGCCGGCTGCGTACCTGTTCTCACAACACGCTGGAGAACATGCGGGTGCGCGGCATCAAGAGCGGCTTCGACTTCCTCACGCAGCCGGCCGGCTTCGCGATCGGCGAGAGCGTGGTGCCGTTCGACTCCGCCGAGAGCTACGGCAAGGCGTTCCTGGTCGGGCTGTCCAACACGCTGCGGGTGGCGATCGTCGGCATCGTGCTGGCCACGCTCATCGGCACGCTGGTCGGCATCGGCCGCCTGTCGCGCAACTTGCTGGTGCGCAGCCTGTGCAGCGGCTACGTCGAGCTGTTCCGCAACGTGCCGCTGCTGCTGCAGCTGTTCATCTGGTACTTCGTGCTCACCGAGTTGCTGCCGCCGATCGACGAGGCGCTGCAGCCGCTGCCCGACGTCTTCTTCAGCAAGAACGGGCTGCAGTTTCCGCATCCCGGTGTGGGCGACCGGGCCATTGGGCGCACGCTGGCCGGCTTCGTCGGTCGGCTGCGTCGGCATCGTGGGGCTGGGCGCGCTGGGCGCAGCGCGCGCTACGAGGCCACCGGCGCAGGCGCCGATGTTCTGGCTGCCGGCGCTGGTGATCCTGGTGCTGGCCACGCTGGCTGGGCTGGCTCGATCGGCGGCGCGCCCGCCGGCGCTCGACATGCCGGAGAAGACCGAGATCAACGTGGTCGGCGGCGGCGCCGTGACGCCGGAGTTCCTGACCGTGCTGCTCGGGCTGACCTCTACACGGCGGCCTACATCGCCGAGGTGGTGCGCGCCGGCATCCAGTCGGTGCCCTACGGCCAGCACGAGGCCAGCCGGCGCTCGGCCTGACGCGCGCCAGGGAGCTGCGCCTGGTGCTGCTGCCGCAGGCGCTGCGCGTGATCATCCCGCCGATGACCAACCAGTACCTGAACCTGACCAAGAACTCGTCGCTGGCGGTGGCGGTCGGCTATCCCGACCTGGTGTCGATCTCCAACACGTCGCTGAACCAGACCGGCCGCGCGATCGAGTGCGATCGCGATCATGATGGCGTGCTACCTGACGATGTCGCTGCTGACCTCGGCGCTGTCATGAACTGGTACAACCGCCGCGCGGCGATCAAGGAACGGTGATGGCCGCGAACCGCGATGAGCGTCCTGGCTGAGCGCCAGCGTCTTCGCGCCGATCGACAGCCGCCCGCCGCCGGTGGCCACGCAGGGCGCGCTCGCGTGGCTCAGGCGCAACTTCTTCAGCGACTGGCAGAACACGCTCGGCCACGCTCGTCATCGTGCTGGCGCTGCTGCTGTGGCTGGTGCCGCCGTTCTTCGACTGGGCCGTGCTCAACGCGGTCGTTCGCGCCCGACAACGCGGCCTGCCGCGCCGCGCGCACGAGCACGGCGCCTGCTGGGGCGTGATCGCCGAGAAGTGCCGGCTGATCCTGTTCGGCCGCTATCCGTTCGAAGAGCAGTGGCGGCCGCTGGTCGCGCCTGCGCGATGCTGATGGCGCTGCTGGTGGCGAGCTGCCTACCGCGCGTTCTGGAAGCCGTGGCTGGCGCCGCTGTGGCTGATCGTGCTGGCGGTGTTCTTCGTGCTGATGCGCGGCGGCGTGCTCGGCCTGACGCCGGTGGAGACCGCGCGCTGGGGCGGCTTTCCGCTGACGCTCATGCTGTCGATGGTCGAGCCTGGCGGTGGCGTTTCCGCTGGCGATCCTGGTGGCGCTCGGGCGCCGCTCCAAGCTGCCGGCGATCCGCGCGCTCTGCGTGCTCTACGTCGAGCTGGTCCGCGGCGTGCCGCTGATCTCGGTGCTGTTCATGGCGTCGTTCATGTTCCCGCTGTTCATGCCGCAGGGCATGACGATCGACGTGCTGCTGCGCGTGCTGGTGGGCATCACGCTGTTCGCCGCGGCCTACCTGGCCGAGGTGGTGCGCGGCGGCCTGCAGGCGCTGCCCAAGGGCCAGGTCGAGGCGGCGCAGTCGCTGGGCCTCTCCTACTGGCAGACCAGCGCAAGATCGTGCTGCCGCAGGCGCTGCGGCTGGTGGTGCCGGCCATCATGAACAGCTTCATCAGGACCTTCAAGGACACCTCGCTGGTGACCATCGTCAGCCTGTACGACCTGACCGGTGCGCTGCAGCTCGCGCTCGGCGACGCCGACTGGCGCAAGTTCTTCCTCGAGGGCCAGTTCTTCGTCGCGGCGATCTACTTCGTCTTCTGCTTCGCGATGTCGCGCTACAGCCAGTGGGTCGAGCGGCACCTCAACACCGGCATGCGCCGGCAATAACCAAGAGTTCCCGAGAAAGTCGCGACCATGGGCACCGACGCACCGATCATCTCGTTCGACAAGGTCAACAAGTGGTACGGCCAGTTCCACGTGCTGCGCGACATCGACCTCAGCGTGGCCAAGGGCGAGCGCATCGTCATCTGCGGCCCGTCGGGCTCGGGCAAGTCGACGCTGATCCGCTGCATCAACCGGCTCGAGGAGCACCAGGCAGGCCACGCTCACGGTCGACGGCATCGAGCTCACCGACGACGTGAAGGCGATCGACGCGGTGCGCCGCAACGTCGGCATGGTGTTCCAGCAGTTCAACCTGTTCCCGCACCTCACGGTGCTCGAGAACCTGACGCTGGCGCCGATGTGGGTCGGCAAGATGCCGAAGAAGGAAGCCGAAGACAAGGCGATGCAGCAGCTCGACGCGCGTGCGCATCGCCGAGCAGGCGGCGCAAGTACCCGCTGCAGCTCTCGGGCGGCCAGCAGCAGCGCGTGGCGATCGCGCGCGCGCTGTGCCTGACGCCCAAGATCATGCTGTTCGACGAGCCGACCTCGGCGCTCGACCCCGAGATGATCAAGGAGGTGCTCGACGTGATGATCGAGCTCGCCAAGCAGGGCATCACGATGCTGTGCGTCACGCACGAGATGGGCTTCGCGCGCCAGGTCGCCGACCGCGTGATCTTCATGGACCAGGGGCAGATCGTCGAAGCAGAACACGCCGGTGGAGTTCTTCAACCACCCGAAGACCGAGCGCACGAAGGACTTCCTGTCGAAGATCCTGTCGCACTGACGGCGACCGTGGCCCTGGTTTGTCCGCCCGACGCGCTGCAGGCCGGCGGCGATGCGCAAGCGCTGCCGCACGCCGACTGTTATTGGGTGTGGCCGGGCCGGCTGCTGGCCGGCGCGCATCCGGCGGGCTGCCTCGATGCGCTGCTCAATGCCGGTGTCGACAGCTTCGTCGACCTCACCTGCAACCAGCCGGCGTTGGCGCGTTATGCCACCGCGTTGCCGGCGCATGCGCGCTGGCACGGCTTCGCGATCGTCGACTACTCGGTGCCGGGCGTGCGGTTGATGCGCGACATCGTCGACACGATCGATGCCGAGCTGCAGCGCGGCGCCCGCGTGTACCTGCATTGCCACGCCGGCGTCGGCCGCACCGGCACGGCGCTCGGCTGCTGGCTGGTCGAGCAAGGCCTGTCGGGCCCCGCTGCATTGGCGACGATCGCGCACAAGCGCAGCACGCTGGCGCGGCTGCAGGCCGCGCCGCAATCGCCGGAGACCGAGGCGCAGCGCGCCTTCGTGTTGGGCTGGACACGCAGGCCGGTCGCATGATCGCCGACGAAGGCGCGCTGCGCATCGTGTTCGACTTCGGCGGCGTGCTGTTCAACTGGCAGCCGCTCGAGCTGGTGCGGCGCTACCTGCCGCGGCAGGCCGTCGACGCGGCGTCGACCGGCGCGCTGGTGGCCGACGTGTTCCAGGGCTTCGGCGGCGACTGGGCGCAGTTCGACCGCGGCGCGCTCGATGACGCGGAGCTGGTGCGCCGCATCGCCGCGCGCACCGGCCTGCCCGCCCGCGAGGTGGCCGCGCTCGTCGACGGCGTGCCGCCGTCGCTGACACCCAAGCCCGACACGGTGGCGCTGCTGAGGCGGCTGCGCGCCGCGGGCACGCCGCTGCACTTCCTGTCGAACATGCCGCGGCCATATGCCGAGCACCTGGACCGCACGCACCCCGACTTGATGGGCCACTTTCGCAGCGGCCTGTATTCATCGCACGTGCGGTTGATCAAGCCCGAAGGCGAAGCTGTACGAGTTGGCGAGCCGAACGTTTCGCGGCGTCGGCCGATCGGTTGGTGCTGCTCGACGACATCGGCGCCAACGTGCAGGCCGCGCGCGCCAACGGCTGGAAGGCCTTGCAATTCACCGATGCGCGCAGCTGCGAGCAGGCGCTGCGCGCCAACGGCTGGTGGCCGCAAGGGGCGTGACGGCCGAGTCGGCGCGCGCCGCGCCGGCATCAGCCTTGCGCGAGACCTGTCAGGCCCTGCAGCACGGCGTCGTGCGCCTGCGCAACGATGGCCTGCTTCCACTCGTCGGTGTCGGTGTAGAAGGCGTCGCGCACCAGGCGCTTGATGGCCTGGCGCTGCTCGGCGCCGGTGTCGGGATGGTTTTCGAGCCACTGGTCGGCGCGCAACGCGTTGGTCACCTCGAGGACCGGCAGCGTGCCGTATTCGAGCGCGATGCCGGTGTACTCGGCCTGCGCACACTCTTCGTACGCGGCCATCCACATCAGCCCGGTGAGAAACGCCGAGCTCGAACTGCCGTCGTAGATCGAGGTCACCTCCTGGCCCCACCAGCGGCGCGCACGCGCATAGGCCGCAGCGTCGTCGCGGCAGGCGAAGATGCGCTCGCCGACGCCGCTGGGGCCCAGGCCGGTGTGGAAGTCGATCCAGCCCAGGCGCGCGCAGCGCGCGGCGTGCTCGCGCAGCACGGAGCGCAGCGTCAGGTTGCTCCAGGTGGGCGCGCGGCCGCCGTAGAACAGGCCATCGGGGTGGTTGTGCTGGCCGCCGGACACCACCGACTGGTAGGCCTTCTCGCCGTGCTGCGCGATGAAGCGCATCATCGCTTCGTTGGCGTCGGCCGGCGGCGGCCAACGCTCGGGCACCAGCCAGTGCGCGATCTCGTCGTAGGTCGCGTTCACGGGCAGCGGCTGGCTGAAATCGTGGAAGTTGCGGTTGAGGTCGACGTTCTCATGCGTCGTGCGCCGCCACCACGAGAAGCCGTAGGGGTTGAGCGCGTGCACGAACAGCACCGCCGTGCCGCTTTGCTTGACGGCGGCTTGGAATGACGCATCGCCGAGCAGCGACACCTGCGCACCCGAGCCGCAGAAGCCCTCGACGCCATGGCAGGCGCTGCTCAACACCAGCAGCGCACTGGCCTCGGGCGGGCCCAGCCGCGCCACGTCCATCGCCAGCGCTTCGCCGTCGCGACCGCGCGCGGGTGCGCGTGAGACTGCACCACCAGCCCGGCATCGGCTGCGCGGCGCAGGAAGAGGCTGCGCGCCTCGGCATAGGTCTGGGCGAAGCAGTCGGAGGAGGAATCGATCATTCAGAGTCCTGTGCCGCGGGCGAGTGTTTGTTTGGTGGATTCGACGAAGGCCCGCCGCACGGCGGCCTGCGGGCGCGCGGAGAGTTTTCCCGCCAGCGACGCGAGTTCGCCGTTGCGCACGTCGCCATTGACGAACACGACCACGCAGGGCGAGACGGTGGCGCGTGCGCAGTCTGCCAGCGCACGCTCGTGGGCCCAGATCTCCTTGGACCAGTTGAAGGTGTAGCTGTAGGCGATCACGCCGTTGCGGCTCTCGCCCATCGCGAGCGCGCTGATCCAGCGCAGCCGTTTCATCGCCGCCCCGAACTTGCGCAGCGCGTCGACGTCGGCTTCGGACTGCGCGCCGAGCATCACGACCAGCGCGTCGCCGAGCGATGCCGGGCCCGGCGACGCACGCAGCGCGGCCTGGGCGCGCGCCCATTCGGCGGTGCTGGCCGTGGCTTCGGCGGTGGCGGGCGGCCGCGCCGGCGGCGCGGCCGCCACCACGGCCGGCGGCGTCGCTGCGCCGCCGCCGGAGGTTTGCGTCGTCGGCGCCGGCGCGCGACTGGGGCTCGGGCCGGTGCAGCGGTGCCGCCGGGCGCAGCGGGCGGCGTCGCTGCGGAGTCGGCTGGTCTTGGCGCCGGCGTCGGCACCGCCGCCGCGACCTGTTGCTCCTTCCACGCTTTGAGGTGGCTGGCGACGGCACGCAGCGTCGTGCTGCGGACGCTGGCGATGTCGGCCTCGCCGAGCGTGGCGGTGGCGTCCAGGAACGCGTCGCTGCTGAACTCGCCGTCGCGCATCACCACCCGGCACGGCGTCGGCAGGCCTTCGTTGCAGCGCTGCAGTGCGAGCCGCGACGCCGTGCCGCTGTCGGCACCGCGCGCTTGCGTGCGCCAGCGCAGCTGGCCGTTGCGCACGCCGAGCGCGAGCGCGCTGTGCGCGGGCAGCCCGGCGAGCATGCGGTCGAATTCGGCGAGCAGCTCGCGCTCGCCGGCGCCCTGCACGTCGAGCAGCAGCCGCATCGCATGCCCGGCCGACAACGTGCCGCGCGCCGCCTCGACACGGCTGCGCTGCGCCTGCCAGGGGTCGACCGGTTTGGCGGGCGGCGCCGCCACGACGGGCGCCGGCGGCCGCGGCGCCGTCTGGGGTGCGGGTGCCGCGGCGGCTGCGCGCGGCGGTGTCGGCCGGCAGGGCTCGGTGACGCCGCACGCGGCGCCGCCGACGGCTCCGCTCGGCGCGGGCACCGGCGCCGCCGCGCGGGTGGTGCCCCGCAGCGGGCGGTGCCGCCGGCGGCTCCGCGGGCGCTGGCGCTGCCATCGGCGCTGGAAGGGCGTGCCAGTGCCGCCGTTGGCGTCGATGCCGCAGCGGTGTCGTCGCGCGCCAGCCACCAGGCGACGCCGCCGGCCGCGGCGACCAGGGCCGCCACCGCGGTGGCGATCGCTGTCGTCGACATCCGCGGCACCGCCGCTTCGACCACGGGGGCGGGCGCGGCAGCGGCGGGCCGCGTCGCGGCCGCCGGCTCGGGCGGGGCCGGCGCGGTGGCCGGCGGGCTGCTGCGCGCCGGAGGGCAGGGCCGCTGCCGGCGCGGCGGCGGCGACGCGAGTGGCGGCATGATCACCGTCGAGTCGTCCTGCGGCATCTCGGCGAGCGCGGCCGCGATCGCGCGCGAGAATTCGGCGGCGTTCTGGTAGCGATCGGCCGGCTGCTTGGCCAGCGCGCGCTCCATCACCGCGTCCCAGCGCGGAATCAGCGAGGTGTCGAGCGTCGACGGCGGCGCTGCCTGCTCGTGCAGCAGCTTGTGCATCACGGTGGTCACCGAGCCGGTGAACGGCTTCTCGCCGGTCAGCAACTGGTACAGCACGATGCCGCACGAGAACAGGTCGGAGCGTCCGTCGACCGCTTGGCCGAGCAGTTGCTCGGGCGACATGTAGCTCGGCGTGCCGATCATCGCGCCGGTCTGCGTGAGATCCGACGTGTCGAGCCGCGCGACGCCGAAGTCGGCCACCTTGACCTCGCCGTCGTCCTGCAGAAACACGTTGCTCGGCTTGATGTCGCGGTGCACGACGCCGCGCTCGTGCGCATGCTGCAACGCGGCCAGCACGGCGCGCATCACGCGCACCGCCTCATCGGGCGCGAACCGCTCGCCCTCGTCGAGCACGGTCGCCAGCTCGCGGCCACGCACCATCTCCATCGCGATGAAGGCGCCCTCGCCGCCGGCGTCCTCGCCGTACTCGTAGACGGCGACGATGCCCGGGTGCGTCAGCCGGCCGGCCGCTTGCGCTTCGCGCTTCAGGCGTGCGCGCAACTCGGCGGACCCGGCGGCGCCGAGGTCGTCCTGGCGGATCACCTTGAGCGCGACGCTGCGCTCGATCAGCGGATCGAAGCCCTCGTAGACGATGCCCATCGCGCCTGCGCCGAGCTTGCGCAGGATCTGGTACTTGCCCAGGCGTTGGGGCGCTGGCATCGGGCCGTCAACGCGGTGCCGCCAGCCAGGCTTCGGCCAAACGCACCCACACGGTGGCGCCCAGCGGGATCAGGTCGTCGTTGAAGTCGTAGCTCGGGTTGTGCAGCATGCACGGCCCCATGCCGTGGCCGCCGGCGCGGTGCGCGCCGTCGCCGTTGCCGATCAGGAAATAACAGCCGGGCTTGCCCTGCAGGAAGTAGCTGAAGTCCTCGGCGCCCATCGTCGGCTCGAAGTCGTGCACGTTGTCGGCGCCCACCACGTCGGCGAGCAGCCCGCGCGCAAACTCGGTCTCGGCGGCGTGGTTGATGGTCGGCGGGTAGTTGCGCGTGAAGCTCGAACTCGCAGCCGCATTCGAAGGCGCTGCAGGTGGCCTCGGCGATCGTCTTCATGCGGCGCTCGATCAGGTCGAGCACGTCGGTGGTGAAGGTGCGCACCGTGCCCTCGACCACGCAGGCTTCGGGGATCACGTTGGTCGCCTCGCCGGTGTGGATCATCGTCACCGAGATCACGCCGGTGTCGATCGGGCGCTTGTTGCGGCTGATGATGGTCTGGAACGCCTGCACCATCTGGCAGGCCGCCGGCACCGGGTCGATGCCGTTGTGCGGCATCGCGCCGTGCGCGCCCTTGCCGCGGATCGTGATCTTGAACTCGTTGCTCGACGCGAACACCGGGCCCTCGCGCAGCGCGAAGTGGCCCACCGCCATGCCGGGCCAGTTGTGCGCGCCGAAGATGGCCTCCATCGGGAACTTGTCGAACAGGCCGTCCTTCATCATTTCGCGCGCGCCGCCGCCGCCTTCTTCGGCCGGCTGGAACACCAGATAGACGGTGCCGTCGAAGGTGCGGTGCCTGGACAGGTGCTTGGCCGCCGCCAGCAGCATCGCGGTGTGGCCGTCGTGGCCGCAGGCGTGCATCTTGCCGGCATGCGTGCTGGCGTGCGCGAAGTGGTTGACCTCGGTCATCGGCAGCGCATCGATGTCGGCGCGCAGGCCCACCGCGCGCTTGGAGCTGCCGTTCTTGACGATGCCCACCACGCCGGTCTTGCCCATGCCGCGGTGGATCGGGATGCCCCAGTCGGTGAGGGCCTTGGCGATCAGGTCCGAGGTGCGCTGCTCTTCAAAGCAGAGCTCGGGATGGGCGTGGATGTCGCGGCGCAGCGTCGTGATGGCGGCCGCGTCCGCGAGAATGGATTCGATCAGGCGCATGGCGACTCCGGCTTCCCACTGCGGGGCAGCCAGTGTACGACCGTGCGCCGCGGCGCTTTATCGTGGGGAATACCGCGTCAGACCCGCACGCGGCCGTCGTCGGTGAGCATCGACAGGTCGACGAAGCGCGAGCGCCACGTGGTTGTGGCTGCCGTAGCCGACGTTGAAGCCGCCGAGGTCGAGGCTTTGCACCGCCTCCAGGCCGGCGATCAAGCTGTCGCGGCTGGGTGAGCGGCCGGCGCGGCGCAGGCCTTCGACGAACAGCTTGGCCGCGACGTAGCCTTCCATGCTCGAGTAGTTGGGCTTGTGGTCGCCGCCGGCGCGTTGCACCGCCGCCAGGTACTCGCGCGCCAGCGGCGTGGACTGGTTGTACGGGTAGGGCATCACCTGGCTGACGACCACGCCCATCGCGCTGCGGCCCAGCTCGTCGGCCAGCGCCTGCGTGCCGACGAACGACACGTTGTAGAAGGTGCCGCCGTAGCCCGCCTTGCGCGCCTCGCGAATGAAGGCGGCGCAGCTCTTGTAGGCGCTGATCTGCACCACCGCGTCGGGTTGCGCCTGCACGATGGCGGCCACCGCGGCGGCCACGTCGACCGTGTTGCGCTCGACCATGCCCACCGCCACCGGCGCCAGGTTGCGCGCCTTCAGCGCGCGCACCACGCCGTCGTAGCCGGCCTGGCCGTAGCTGTCGTTCTGGCGAAAGATCGCGATCTTCTTCAGGTCGAGCGAGGTCAGCTGCTTGACGATCAGCGCGGTCTCGTCGTAGTAGACTGGCGCGCACGTGGAACACGTAGCGGCTGAACGGGTCACGCAGCGCCTCGGCGCCGGTGAACGGCCCGAAGAACGGGATCCTGGCCTGGTTGACCAGCGGCAGCGCCGCCAGCGACGTGGGCGTGCCGACGTAGCCGAACAGCGCGAACACGTCGTCCTTGATCAGCGCTTCGGTGTTGGCCTTGCATTTGTCGGGCTCGTATTGATCGTCGAGCGTGCGCAGCTCGATCTGCTAGCCGTTGATGCCGCCCGCCGCGTTGACGGCATCGAAGCACAACCGCGCGCCGCGGTTCATCTGGATGCCCAGCTGCGCGGCCGCGCCGCTGAAGGCGGCCGATTGGCCGAGCACGATGCGGCGATCGTGCTGCGCCAGCGCCGGCAGCGCGATGCGCAGATGCCGCGGCGGCCAGGCCGCCCAGCGTTTGGCGTCGATTCAATGTCTTCATGGCATCCTCGACCTTGGAGAGTGGCGAGCGTAAATGCGCACGCGCACGTCACCAGAGCGCCATCGTCTGCGCTCTGGCAGTGCGTGAAAAACGTCGCCGATGTTGCTGGCGATACGGCAACCTGCATCTGACACGCTCGCGCTGGCGCCGACGGCAGGCCGAGACCGCTGTGCGATAGTGCCGCCATGCAAAGCCTCGAGCCAACGGGTCGTGCGCGGCGCCTGCCCGCACGACTGCCCCGACACCTGCGCGCTGCGCGTCACGGTGGCAGGACGGCCGCGTGGTGCGCGTGCAGGGCGACCCCGACCATCCGCCGACGCACGGCGCGCTGTGCAACAAGGTGTCGCGCTACGCCGAGCGCACGCACAGCCCCGAGCGCGTGCTGCACCCGCTGAAGCGCGTCGGCCCGAAGGGCAGCGGCCGCTTCGAGCGCATCGGCTGGGACGAAGCGCTCGACACCGTCGCGGCGCGGCTGCGCGCCATCGCCGCGCGCGACCCGCAGGCCATCGTGCCCTACAGCTACGCCGGCACGATGGGCCTGGTGCAGGGCGAGAGCATGGCCGCGCGCTTGTTCCAACAAGCTCGGCGCGTCGCTGCTCGACCGCACCATCTGCTCGAGCGCCGGCGGCGAGGCGCTGGCCGCCACCTACGGCGGCAAGGTCGGCATGCACCTCGAGCACTACGCCGAGAGCAAGCTGATCGTCATCTGGGGCAGCAACTCGATCACCTCGAACCTGCACTTCTGGACCTTCGCGCAGCAGGCCAAGCGCAACGGCGCCAGGCTGTGGTGCATCGACCCGCGGCGCAGCGAAACGGCCGAGAAGTGCCACCAGCCACCTGGCGCTGCTGCCCGGCACCGACGGCGCGCTGGCGCTGGCGCTGATGCACGAGCTGATCACGCAGCGACTGGCTCGACGACGACTACATCGCGCGCCACGTCGATGGGCTTCGACGCGCTGCGCGAGCGGGCGCTCGCCTGGCCGCCCGAGCGCGCCGCCGCCGAGTGCGGCCTCGCGGCCGACGACATTCGCGAACTGGCGCGCGACTACGGCACCACGCAGCCGGCGGCGATCCGCCTGAACTACGGCATGCAGCGCGTCGCGCGGCGGCGGCAACGCGGTGCGGCTGATCGCGCTGCTGCCGTGCCTGGTCGGGCGCCTGGCGCCATCGCGCCGGCGGCCTGCTGCTGTCGGCATCGGGCTGGTTCAAGTCGGTGCGCGGCGACGCCGCGCTGCAGCAGGCCCGAGCTGCTGGCCGGCCGCCAGCCGCGCACGATCAACATGAGCACGATCGGCGACGACCTGCTGCGCGAGCCTCGCCGCGCGTTCGGCCCGAAGATCGAGGCGCTGGTGGTCTACAACAGCAACCCGGTGGCGGTGGCGCCGCAGTCGGCGCGGGTGGTGCAGGGCTTCGCGCGCGAAGACCTGTTCACCGTGGTGCTCGAGCACTTCATGACCGACACCGCCGACCATGCCGACATCGTGCTGCCGGCCACCACGCAGCTCGAGCACCTGGACGTGCACGTCGTCGTACGGCCACACCTATGCGATGTTCAACGAGCCGGCGATTCGCGCCGTTGGGCGAGGCGAAACCCAACTCGCAGATCTTTCGCGAACTGGCGCGCCGCATGGGGTTTCGACGAGCCGTGCTTCGCCGACGACGACGAGACGCTGGCGCGCGCCGCGTTGCCCGGGGTGGACTTTCGACACCCTGCGCCGCGACGGCTGGGTCAAGCTGCCGCTGCCCGAGGCGCCATTCGCCGACGGCCACTTTCAAACGCCGAGCGGCAAGGTGCTGGTCAATGCCCCCGGCATCGGCGTGCCCGACTACGTGCCGCCGTACGAGGGCGCACGCTCGCCGCTGGCGGCACGCTACCCGCTGGCGATGATCTCGCCGCCGGCGCGCAACTTCCTCAATTCGAGCTTCGTCAACGTGCCTCGCCTGCGCGAAGCCGAGCGCGAGCCGCTGCTCGAAATGCACCCCGACGATGCCGCCGCGCGCGGCATCAGCCGACGGCACCATGGTCGAGGTCTTCAACGAGCGCGGGCGCTACCACTGCCGCGCGCGCGTGGGCGAGCGGGCGCGGCCGGGCGTGGTCAACGGGCTGGGCGTGTGGTGGCGCAAGTTCGGCGTGCGCGGCACCAACGTCAACGAGTTGACCAGCCAGCGGCTCACCGACATCGGCCGCGCGCCCACGTTCTACGACTGCCGGGTCGAGGTGCGGCCGGCGTGAGTCGCTCGACCACCGATCGCGTGCCGTGCGGTGCGACGCGCGACGCTGCTGATGGCAGGGCTCGGTGGCATCGCGGCCGTCGTGATCGTCGGCGGCGCTGGTGTGCGGCACCAGCGGCTGCTCGTCGCTCGGCTACATCGGCCAGTCGGTCGGCGGGCATCTGGACCTGATGCAATCCGCGCGGCCGGTGGATCAGTGGCTGGCCGACGGCGCCACCAGCGACTCGCTGAAGCGCAAGCTCGCGCTGACGCAGCGCATGCGCGCGTTCGCGGTGCGCGAGTTGCACCTGCCCGACAACGCCGAGCTACACGCGTTATGCCGACATCGGCCGCGCCGCCGTGGTGTGGAACGTGGTGGCCGCGCCGGAGTTGTCGCTGACGCTGAAGACCTGGTGCTTCCCGGTGATGGGCTGCGTCGGTTATCGCGGCTACTTCGACAAGGCCGGGGCCGACGCGCTGGCCGCCGAGTTGGCGAGCACAGGGTCTGGAGGTCGACGTCTACGGCGTGCCCGCCTACTCCACGCTCGGCTGGACCAACTGGCTCGGCGGCGACCCGCTGCTGTCGACCTTCATCAACTGGCCCGACGCCGAAGTGGCGCGGCTGGTGTTCCACGAACTCGCGCACCAGGTGGTTTATGCCGCCGACGACACCGCGTTCAACGAGTCGTTCGCGGTGGCGGTGGAGCGCATCGGCGGCACCCGCTGGCTGGCCGTCGAGGGCGACGCGGCGTCGCTGCGCGAGTTCGAGGCGGTGCAAGCGCGGCGCGAGGAGTTTCGCGCGCTGACGCTGCAGACCCGCACGGCGCTGGCCGGCGCTGTACGGCGGGCCGCTGCCCGACGCCGACAAGCGCCGGCGCAAGGCCGAGCTGTTCGACGCGCTGCGTGCCGACTACGCGCGGCTGAAGAGCGAGCGCTGGGGCGGCTTCGCGGGCTACGACGGATTCATCGCGCGCGCCAACAACGCGTCGCTGGCCGTGCAAGGCGCCTACAACGACCTGGTGCCCGACTTCGAACGCTTGTTTCGAGCGCAAGGGCGGCGACTTCGACGCCTTCTACGCCGAGGTCAAGCGCCTGGCCGCCTTGCCCAAGGCCGAGCGCCACGCCACACTGCGCGCACCGTAGCCGGGAGTAGGCCGCTCAAGTCGCCCCGAGGCTCACAGTAGCGAGTGCCCGACATCCGCATCCACCGCCAACACAAGCTGGGCCTGGCCAAGGCGCGCAAGGTCGCGTGGGCCTGGGCCGAAGACGTGGAGAAGAAGTTCGGCATGGATTGCAGCGTGATCGAGGGCGAGACCAGCGACACGGTGGAATTCACGCGCGCGGGCGTCAACGGCCGGCTGATCGTGGCGGCAGACCACTTCGACCTCGACGCCAAGCTCGGCTTCCTGCTCGGCGCGTTCGCCAAGACCATCGAAGGCGAGATCGAGAGAAACCTGGATGCGCTGCTCGGCAAGGCGGCGGCCGCTGCGCCCAAGAAGGCGGCCGGCGAAGAAGAAGTAATCCTGCGCCGCCGGCCGCGGCCGTGCAGGGCGCCGTGGCTACTTCAGCGATTCGATGAGGTCGACGTACTCCTGCATCGCGCCGTCGGTGTCCTTGCCCTTGACCGCGTTCCAGGCGTCCCACTTGGCGCGGCCCACCATGTCGGAGAAGCCCGGCCGCTTGCCGTCCACGTCGCCGGCCGTCGCCTGCTTGTACAGCGCGTAGATCTGCAGCAGCGTCGCGTTGTCGGGCTTCTCGGGCAGGCTCTTGCTCTCGGCGACGGCCTTGTCGAATGCGGCTTTGAGGTCGGCCATGGCGGGTCTCCTTCGGGCTTGTTGCGGTTGACGCCCGGCATCTTAGCCAGCATCGTTGCGGCGCCGCTTCAAACGCCCCGATTCCCGAGGAGACCTCCGATGCCATCGATCGCCAGCGAACGCATGTCGCGCGTCGACACCGCCTGGCTGCGCATGGACAACGAGGTCAACCTGATGATGATCGTCGGCGTCTGGCTGCTGCAGCCGGCGCTCGACTACGAACCGCTGTGCGAGCGCGTTGCCGCCAAGCTGCTGCGCTACGACCGCTTCAGGCAGAAGGTGGTGCAGGACGCGGTCGGCGCGATGTGGGTCGACGATGCCGACTTCGACATCCACCACCACGTCGTGCGCGAGAAGCTCGTGCGCCGCAAGGGCCACAGCGAACGCGAGGCGCTGCAGGCGCTGTGCGGCAAGCTGGCGACACAGGCGCTCGATGCCAAGCGGCCGCTGTGGCAGTTTCACCTGATCGAGCGCTACGAGGGCGGCTCGGCGCTGATCGTGCGCATCCACCACTGCATCGGCGACGGCATCTCGTTGATCTCGGTAGTGCAGTCGATCACCGACGGCGGCAACGATCCGCCGTCGCGCAAGTCGCGATCCGATGCCGACGACGCTGCCGAGGGCGACTGGTTGTCCGACTCGGTGATCCAGCCGCTCACCGACATCGCGGTCAAGGCGCTGGGCATGACGGGCAAGGGCGTGGCGCGATCGGTCGAGGCGCTGTCGCAGCCGCAGCAGTTGCTGGGGTCGCTCGAGATGGCGCGCGTGGGCTACCAGGTGCTGGGCGACGTCGCCGCGATGGCGTTGATGCCCGACGACTCGCCGACGCGCTTGAAGGGCCTGCCCGAAGGCAGCAAGCGTGTCGCCTGGAACGAGCCGTTGCCGCTCGATGCCGTGAAGACCATCGGCAAGGGCCTCAACTGCTCGATCAACGACGTGCTGTTGTCGTGCGTGGCCGGCGCCATCGGCCAGTACCTGCGCGATCGCGGCGACGATCCGTCGGGCCAGGAGATCCGCGCCATGGTGCCGGTGAACCTGCGCCCGCTCGACCAGGCCTGGCAGCTGGGCAACAAGTTCGGCCTCGCGCCGCTGGTGCTGCCGATCGGCATTCACAACCCGATCGAGCGCGTGTACGCGGTGCGCCGGCGCATGAGCGAGCTCAAGGGCAGCTACCAGCCGCTGCTGGCGTTCGCGGTGCTGGCGATCGCCGGCCTGATGATCAAGCCGGTGCAGGACGCGATCCTCAACCTGTTCGCCAAGAAGGCGACCGCGGTGATGACCAACGTGCCGGGGCCTGCCAAGCCGCTGCAGTTTTGCGGCTCGACGATCCGGCAGACGATGTTCTGGGTGCCGGCCTCGGGCCACATCGGCGTGGGCGTGTCGATCCTCAGTTACGCGCGGCGGCGTGCAGTTCGGGCTGATCACCGACTCCAAGCTGTGCCCGGATCCACAGGCGATCATCGAGCGCTTCCAGCCGGAGTTCGACAAGCTGCTGCTGGTGACGTTGATGCTGCCCTGGTCCTAGTGGACTGTAACGTTTAAATAGGAAGTATCATCGAGCCTGTGGAGGGCGCGATGGAACTGTCCGAGACCGAGCTGATGGAACTGCAGCGACAAGCCGGTGCGAGAAACGGTCGAGCCGATGCGGCACGACACGCGCGACTGATCCTGTTGTTGTCTGAGGGGCGGACGTGGGCCGAGATTCGCGCCAAGCTCGATTGCAGCGATAGCTACATCGATCGCTGGAGCAAGCGCTTTACCGCCGATCGGCTCGCTGGACTGTTTGCTCGTCATGCTGGGCGCGAGCGCTACAAGGTGACCGATCGCATCGAGGCGCGCGTGCTCGCCCGTACGACCAAGCACAAGCCCGCCGACGGCTCGACGCACTGGTCCACGCGCAAGCTTGCCGCAGAACTGGGCGGCGACATCTCGCATATGACCGTGGCACGCATCTGGGCCAAGCATGGCATCAAGCCGCATCGGCTCGAGGGCTATCTCGCCTCCAACGACCCGGAGTTCGAAGCCAAGGCCACCGACGTCATCGGGCTGTACCTCAACCCGCCGCAACATGCCGCGGTCTTCAGTGTCGATGAGAAGACTGCGATCCAGGCGCTGGACCGCAAGGATCCTGTGCTCCCGTTGTCGCCCGGACGCGCCGAGCGTCATGGGTTCGAATACTTCAGGCACGGCACGCTGTCGCTCTACGCTGCCTTCAACACCAAGACCGGCGAAGTCCTCGGCAAGACCGCGACCCGCCACACCTCGGCGGAGTTCGTGGCCTTCCTCACCGACATCGTGGCCAACCAGCCTCGTGGCAAGGAGATACACGTCATCGCCGACAACCTCTCGGCTCACAAGACCAAACAGGTCGATGCGTTCCTGACCGAGCATCCGCGGGTTCATATGCACTTCACTCCCACCTACTCGTCCTGGCTCAACCAGGTGGAGCTGTGGTTCGCCAAGGTCGAGCGTGACGTGATCGCGCGCGGCGTGTTCACCTCGGTGCCGGACCTCAAAAGAAAACTCATGCGCTACATCCGCAAGTACAACGAACAACCAAAGCCCGTGAAGTGGAAGTACTTCGATCCCACACGGCGCATCACTCCCGATTCAATCGTTACGGCCCACTAGTCCTCCAGTTCTTCCTTCGCCATCTCGACATCGAGCCGTTCCATCGCATCGAGCGGCTCGCACTCGGCGGCCTCGGCGTAGAGCTTTTCGGCTTCCTTCATCTTCTTGTCGCCTTCGAGCATCACCATGCCGTTGGCGTACTCGATCCGCGCGATCGCGCTGGTCGGGTTGAGCTTGAGCGCCTGCTGGAACATCTTCAAGCCGGTGGCCGCGTCGGCGCCCTGGGTCTTGCCGAGCAGCTTGCCGACCTTGTCGATCACCTCGGCGTGGAAGGTGCCCAGCGCGATGTGCGCATCGGCATGCTTGGGCTGCAGCTTGATCGTGGTTTCGAGCGCGCCCTTCACCTTGCCGCCCAGGCCCTGCGTGAGTGCCTTGGCCACGCTGATGCCCTGGCTGTAGCGGCCCAGCGCATAGGCCATCCAGTAGTGCGCGTTGGCGTTCTTGGGGTCGCTCTTTTGTTGGGCCTCCGCGCGCTCGGCGACCTCGAGGAACAGCGCCAGCTTGTTCTTCTCGCTCTTTTCCAGATAGTTGGCGTAGATCGCCTGCGCCTTGTTGGCCACCGTGAGGCCGGCATCGCCGGCCTTCAGCGCCGCCTCGCACGCCTTCTGGAACTCGCCGGCGTGGAACAGCGACCAGGCGGCCAGCAGCTTGTCGTCCTTGGGCAGCGGCTCGGCATCGCCGGCATGCAGGCGCGCCCAGTTCTTCTTCAGCGCGGCGGCGTCGTAGTGATAGTCGTCGCTGGCGTAGGGGAAGGCGCTCCATTTGGCCATCGGTCGTCTCCTGGTGAACCTGGTCTCGAATTCAGCCGGTCGCGGCATTGTCCCGATACGCACCGGCCAGCGCCATCAGGTGTTCGCGCGCGGCGGGCTCGAGGTAGGGCAGCAGCAGGCTCAGCACATGGAACGCGCCGCGGTTGCAGCGCCGCCGCCGCGGTCTCGGGCTCCAGCGCGCGGCGCGGGTCGCGCACGTATTCGTAGCTGAGCCAGTAGGTCAGCACCACCACCATCGCGTTGGACACCGTGGCGGACTCCAGCGGCGCGTTGGGCATCGCCTGGCCACGCGCGAGGCCGTCGAGCAGCGCCTGCACCGCGCGCGCCTTGTCCCGCAGCACGGTCTGGAAGTGGGTTTCGAGCCGGCGGTTCTTGCTCAGCAGGTCGTTCAGGTCGCGGTACAGGAAGCGGTAGTTCCAGATCAGCTCGAACAGCATGTGCACGAACAGCCAGGCGTCCTCGACGTCGCGCACCTGCTCGGCTGCGCCGAGCAACTCGGCCAGCGCGCGCTCGTAGCGATCGAACAGCGAGTTGATCAGCTCGTCCTTGGCCGGGTAGTGGTAGTACAGGTTGCCCGGGCTGATGTGCAGCTCGGCCGAGATCACCGTGGTGCTGACGTTCGGCTCGCCGAAGCGGTTGAACAACTCCAGCGTCACCTCGAGGATGCGCTCGGCGGTGCGGCGGGGTTTCTTCTTCTCGGCCATGGAGGCGTGGATTCTTGCATCGGAATCCGTCGGCGTCGCCTGCCTACAATCCCTGCCGATGCCAGCGGTGCGGTTCCACGAAGTCGGCAAGACCTATGCCGGGCCCCGCCATTCAGTGCGCGCCCTCGACGGCGTCAGCTTCGACATCGAGGAGGGCGAGTTCTTCGGCCTGCTCGGCCCCAACGGCGCCGGCAAGACCACGCTGATCAGCATCCTGGCCGGCCTCGCGCGGGCCAGCGTCGGCCGCGTCAGCGTGATGGGCCACGATGTCGTGGCCGACTACGCCGCCGCGCGCAAGGCCATCGGCGTGGTGCCGCAGGAACTGGTGTTCGACCCCTTCTTCAGCGTGCGCGAGACGCTGCGCATCCAGAGCGGCTACTTCGGCGTGCACGACAACGACGCCTGGATCGACGAGCTGCTGAGCGAGCTCGGCCTGGCCGACAAGGGCGCATCCAACATGCGGCAGCTCTCGGGCGGCATGAAGCGGCGCGTGCTGGTGGCGCAGGCGCTGGTGCACCGGCCGCCGGTGATCGTGCTCGACGAGCCCACGGCCGGCGTCGACGTCGAGCTGCGACAGACGTTGTGGCAGTTCATCGCGCGGCTCAACAAGCAGGGCCACACGGTGCTGCTGACCACGCACTACCTCGAGGAGGCCGAGGCGCTGTGCGGCCGCATCGCGATGCTCAAGCAGGGGCGCGTGGTGGCGCTCGATCGCACCGCCAACCTGCTGGCCGGCACCGCGAGCACGATGCTGCGTTTCAAGACCGATGACGTGCTGCCGCCGGCGGTGGCGGCCCACGCGCGGGTCACCGGCCGCATCGCGCAGGTGAGCGCGCACGATGCCGCCGAGGTCGAAGTCATCCTCGGCCAGTTGCGCGGCGCCGGCGTGCGCATCGAAGACCTCGAGATCGGCCGCGCCGACCTCGAGGACGTGTTCCTCGAGATCATGTCAGAGGGCGACGGCAAGCCGGTCAGCGCCGCGCCTGTGCACCTGCCAGTCGAGTGAGCGTGCTCGCGTAGCCCGGTGCGGTGGGCTCGTGCATGAAGTAGGCGAAGACCTCGCTCCACCCGGTGGCGGCCAACCGAGCGGCCCAGCCCGCCAGGTCGTCGTCGCTGTAGTTCTCCAGGCGCAGTCGCACATAACCCCAGGGTGCCGTCTCCACCAGCGGCGGCGGCGCGTTGTCTTCGCGCTCCGAGAAGCACAGCGACGCGCCGGCCGCCTTCAACGCCGCGTACACCTCATCGTCGAACCAGCTGTCGTTGCGAAACTCGAACGCTGCGCGATGGTCGGGTGGCAGCAGCCAGGAAGGCGGTCAGGCGCGGCACATCCTTCTTCAGGTTGGGCGGCAGCTGGAACAGCACCGCACCGAGCTTGGCGCCGAGCGCCTGCAGGCTGCCGTAGAGGTAGCGCAGCGGCTCGGCCACCGCGTCGACCTTCAGGCGGCCGTCGTGCGTGATGCGCCGGGTCGCCTTGATCGCGAAGCGAAACGCCTCGGGCGTGGCCTCGGCCCACTTGGTGAGCACCTCGCGCTTGGGGTTGCGGTAGAAGGTGTTGTTGATCTCGACCGTGTTCAGGTGCTGCGAGTACCAGGCGAGCATGTCGTCGGGCGCCAGATCGTCGGGGTAGAAGGGACCCTTCCACTCCTTGTACGAATAGCCGCTCGCACCGGCCCACAGCCACGGGGCATCACTCATCGCGGGTGTCCTTCAGAGCATGCGTTATCGTGCCACCATGGCGACGATCTCGCTGACCGGTGCGGGTCCCTTGTTCCGCAAGGAGGTGCTGCGTTTCTGGAAGGTCGCCTTCCAGACCGTGGGCGCGCCGGTGCTCACGGCGGTGCTGTACCTGCTGATCTTCGGCCACGTGCTCGAAGACCGTGTGCAGGTCTACCCCGGCGTGCGCTACACCAGCTTCCTGATTCCGGGGCTGGTGATGATGAGCGTGCTGCAGAACGCGTTCGCCAACTCGAGTTCGTCGATGGTGCAGAGCAAGATCACCGGCAGCCTGGTGTTCCTGCTGGTGACGCCGCTGTCGCCGGCCGCCTGGTATGCCGCCTACGTCGGCGCGTCGGTGGTGCGCGGCCTGGTGGTCGGCGTGGGGGTGCTGCTGGTCACGTCGCTGGTTCGCGCCGGCGCTGCCGGTGCAGCCGGGGTGGATCGTCGTGTTCGGCGTGCTCGGTGCCGCACTGATGGGCTCGCTCGGCCTGATCGCCGGCCTGTGGGCCGACAAGTTCGATCAGATGGCCGCGTTCCAGAACTTCGTGATCATGCCGATGACGTTCCTGTCGGGGGTGTTCTATTCGGTGCACTCGCTGCCGGCGTTCTGGCAGGCGGCGAGCCACCTCAACCCGTTCTTCTACATGGTCGACGGCTTTCGGCGCGGCTTCTTCGGCGTCAGCGACGTGTCGCCGCTGCTCAGCCTGGCGGTGGTCTCGGTCAGCTTCGTCATCGTGGCGGCGATCGCGCTGCGCCTGCTGCACATCGGCTACAAGGTGCGGCACTAGGCACAGAACAGCCATAATCGCCGCCACCATGAGCGACCCCACCGCCGACGACGTGCGCCGCTTCATTGCCGCGGGGCTGGCGTGCGAGCACCTGGCGGTCGAGGGCGACGGGCGGCACTTCTTCGCCACCATCGTGTCGCCGGCGTTCGAGGGCTTGCCCCGGGTGCGGCGCCACCAGCAGGTGTACGCAGCGCTGGGCGATAGAATGCGCGAGCAGATTCACGCCCTGTCGATGAAGACGCTCACCCCCGCCGAATGGGCCGCTGAGAACCAGCGGTCGCAGCACCATCACCATTGAACCGTCCGCGGCGCAACGCTGCGGGTGGCGGTGATGGCGTGGCCCGAAGGGCTGACGCACTCCGGCTCCCCAGCCTGCGCCGCGAAAGCCAAACATGGACAAACTCCTGATCCGCGGCGGTCGGCGCCTCCAAGGCGAGGTGACGATCTCGGGCGCCAAGAACGCGGCGCTGCCGGGCCTGTGCGCGGCGCTGCTGTGCCCGACGCCGCTGGCGCTGGCCAACGTGCCGCGGCTGCAGGACGTGAGCACCACGCTCAAGCTGCTGCGCAGCATGGGCACGCTCGCCGAACGCTCGACCGCGTTGCCCGATCAGGTGCACATCGATGCCTCCACGGTCACGTCGCCGCAGGCGCCGTACGAGCTGGTGAAGACCATGCGCGCGGCGATCCTGGTGCTCGGGCCGCTGCTGGCGCGCTTCGGCGAGGCCCGGGTGTCGCTGCCCGGGGGCTGCGCGATCGGCTCGCGCCCGGTGGACCAGCACATCCAGGGCCTGCGGGCGATGGGTGCCGACATCCGCGTCGAGCACGGCTACATCCTGGCGCGCGCCAAGCGATTGAAGGGTGCCTCGATCGCCACCGACATGGTCACCGTCACCGGCACCGAGAACCTGATGATGGCCGCCACGCTGGCCGACGGCGAGACGGTGCTCGAAAACGCCGCGCAGGAGCCCGAGGTGGCCGACCTCGCCGAGCTGCTGATCGCGATGGGCGCGCGCATCGAAGGCCACGGCACGAGCCGCGTGCGCATCCAGGGTGTGGCGTCGCTGCACGCGCCTCGCGAGCCGCATCGCTTCATCCCCGATCGCATCGAGACCGGCACCTTCCTGTGCGCGGTGGCGGCCTGCGGCGGCGACGTGCTGCTGCGCGGCGCCGACCCGTTGCTGCTGGAGGCGGTGATCGAGCGCCTGCGCGAGGCCGGCACGGTGATCGACGCGGTCGCCGGCGGCATCCGCGTGCGCGCCGACGGGCGGCCGCGCGCGGTGAGCATCCGCACCAGCGAATACCCGGCGTTTCCCACCGACATGCAGGCGCAGTTCATGGCGGTGGACGCCATTGCCGACGGCGCGGCGCAGATCGTCGAGACGATCTTCGAGAACCGCTTCATGCACGTCGATGAGCTGCTGCGGCTGGGCGCGCAGATCGAGGTCGACGGCCGCACGGCGCTCGTGCACGGCGTGCCGCAGCTATCGGGCGCCAGCGTGATGGCCACCGACCTGCGCGCGTCGGCCTCGTTGGTGATCGCCGGGCTGGTGGCCGAAGGCGAGACGCTGGTCGATCGCATCTACCACCTCGACCGCGGCTACGAACGCATGGAAGAAAAGCTGCGCGCGTTGGGTGCGGCCATCGAAAGGATCAAGTGAAGACCTCGACCCCGCTGATGCTGGCACTGTCGAAAGGCCGCATCTTCGACGAGACGCTGCCGCTGCTGGCGCGCGCCGGCCTGTCGGTGCTCGAGGACGCCGAGGTCTCGCGCAAGCTGATCCTGCCCACCAACCGCGCCGACCTGCAGGTGGTGCTGGTGCGGGCGAGCGACGTGCCGACCTACGTGCAATACGGCGGCGCCGACTTCGGCGTGGTTGGCCTCGACGTGTTGCTCGAGCATGGTGCCGCCTGGGGCATGCGGGCGGCGCGACCGGCCTGTACCAGCCGCTCGATCTCGGCATCGCGCGCTGCCGCATGAGCGTGGCGGTGCGTGCCGACTTCGACTACCCGGCTGCCGTCAAGCAGGGCTCGCGCATCCGCGTGGCCACCAAGTACGTGCAGCTGGCGCGCCAGCACTTCGCCGACAAGGGCGTGCACGTCGACCTGATCAAGCTCTACGGCTCGATGGAGCTGGCGCCGCTCACCGGGCTGGCCGATGCGATCGTCGACCTGGTGTCCACCGGCAGCACGCTGAAGGCCAATCAGTTGGTCGAGGTCGAGCAGATCATGGACATCAGTGCGCGGCTGGTCGTCAACCCGGCGGCGCTGAAGTTGAAGCGCGAGGCGCTGCGGCCGGTGATCGAGGCGCTGGCCGCGGCCTGCGTGGCGGTGCCATGAGTCGCCGGGCCGCGCCCAAGGCGAATGCCGCATTGCGCAGCACGGAGGCTGCTCAATGAGCGCAGTGCGCATCACGCGGTTGACGACCGCAGCGAGCGACTTCGACGCGCAGTTGCAGCGAGTGCTGCGTTGGTCCGCGCAGACCGATCGGGCGATCGAAGACACCGTGGCCGGCATCGTCGACGACGTGCGTGTGCGCGGCGACGCCGCGTTGCTGGAGCACACGGCGCGTCTGGATGGCGTGCACGCGGCGTCGGTGGCCGAACTGGAAATCCCGCGCGACCAACTGCAGCGCGCGCTCGACAGCCTGCCGGCCGCCCAGCGCGACGCGCTGCAGGCCGCTGCCTCGCGCGTGCGCCACTACCACGAGCACCAGCTGCGCGCCTGCTGCCAGAGCTGGCAGATCCGCGACGCCGACGGCACGCTGCTCGGCCAGAAGGTGACGCCGCTCGATCGGGTCGGCATCTACGTGCCCGGCGGCAAGGCGGCCTACCCGTCGTCGGTGCTGATGAATGCGATTCCCGGCGCAGGTGGCCGGGGTCGGCGAGATCGTGATGGTGGTGCCCACGCCCAAGGGCAGCGCAATCCGCTGGTGCTGGCCGCGGCCCAGGTGGCGGGCGTGCACCGGGTGTTCACCCTCGGCGGCGCGCAGGCGGTCGCCGCGCTCGCGTACGGCACGGCCACGGTGCCGCGAGTCGACAAGATCATCGGGCCCGGCAACGCCTACGTCGCGAGCGCCAAGCGCCGCGTGTTCGGCCAGGTCGGCATCGACATGGTCGCCGGCCCGAGCGAGATCCTCGTGCTCGCCGACGGCAGCACCGACCCCGACTGGGTGGCGATGGACCTGTTCAGCCAGGCCGAGCACGACGAGCTGGCGCAGAGCATCCTGCTGTCGCCCGATGCGGCGTACCTCGACGCGGTGGCCGCGGCGATCGAACGGCTGCTGCCCGAGCTGCCGCGCCGCGACGTGATCCGCGCGTCGCTCGAAGGCCGCGGCGCGCTGATCCACACCCGCTCGATGGCGGAGGCGTGCGACGATCAGCAACCGCATCGCGCCCGAACACCTGGAGATCAGCGCGCGCGAGCCGCAGCGCTGGGAGCCGCTGCTCAAGCATGCCGGCGCGATCTTCCTCGGCGCCTTCACCAGCGAGAGCCTGGGCGACTACTGCGCCGGGCCCAACCACGTGCTGCCGACCTCGGGCACGCGCGCGCTTCAGTTCACCGCTGGGCGTGTACGACTTCGTCAAGCGCTCGAGCCTGATCGAGGTGAGCGCGCAGGGCGCGCAGGTGCTGGGCCCGGTGGCCGCCGAACTGGCGACGGGCGAGGGCCTGCAGGCGCACGCGCGCGCTGCGCAGATGCGGCTCGGCGCTGCCGGCGATGCGGCCACCACGGGGTTCCACCTGCGCACGGTGACCGAGGCCAACGTCGACCAGCTGATCAAGCTCGAGGTGGCACCCGATCAGCAGGAGCTGGTGGCGCCGGTCGCGAAGTCGCTCGCGCAGGCCTCGGTGCGGACGCCGGGCCGCCCGCTGGGCATCTACGACGGCGAGCAGCCGGTGGGCCTGCTGTTGCTGTGGGACGTGCGTCGCGACCCCGACGAGCCGGCCGATCAGCTGTACGTGTGGCGGCTGATGATCGACGCCAGGTACCAGAAGAAGGGCTACGGCGCACGCACGCTGCGCTGGGTGATCGACGAGGCGCGTCGCCTGGGCGTGGCGTCGGTCGGGCTGTCGCACCAGGATGCTGCCGGGCCACGCCGGCCCGTTCTACGAGAAGCTCGGTTTTCGCTACACCGGCAAGGTCGACCACGACGAACAGCTGATGGTGTTGCCACTGAGCGAGGTGAACCGTGACTGAGCCGACGCCGCTGCAAGCAGCGCCTGGCGCGCGTGATCCGCCAGGACGTGCAGTCGACGCACGGCTACGCGATCCAGCCGAGCGCCGGCCTGGTCAAGCTCGACGCGATGGAAAACCCGTTTCGCCTGCCCGAGCCGCTGCAGCGCGAACTCGGCGAGCGCCTGGCGCGGGTGGCGATCAACCGTTACCCGGTGCAATGCGCGGCCGACGTGGTGGCCGCGCTGTCGCGCTACGTCGAGTTGCCCGCCGGCTGCAAGCTGATGCTCGGCAACGGGTCGGACGAGCTGATCGACATGCTGTCGGTCGCCTGCAACGTCAAGGGCGCCGCGATCCTGGCGCCCGAACCCGGCTTCGTGATGTACCGGCTGTCGGCGCAACTGCGCGGGCTGCGCTTCATCGGCGTGCCGCTGACCGCGGAGTTCGAGCTCGACGAGCCCGCGATGCTGGCGGCCATCGAGCGCGAGCGGCCGGCGCTGACCTACATCGCCTACCCCAACAACCCGACCTGCAACCTGTGGGACGACGCGGTGATCGACCGCATCGTCGCCGCAGTGGGCGCGCAGGACGGCCTGGTGGTGTTCGACGAGGCCTATCAGCCGTTCTCGTCGCGCACCTGGATGCAGCGCATGGCCGCGCACGACCATGTGCTGGTGATGCGCACGCTGAGCAAGTTCGGGCTGGCCGGCGTGCGCCTGGGCTACCTGTGCGGCCGCGCCGCGCTGATCGACGAGGTCGAGAAGGTGCGCCCGCCCTACAACGTGAGCGTGCTCAATGCCGAGGCCACGCTGTTCGCGCTCGAGCACGCCGACGAGTACGCGCGCCAGGCGGCCATCCTGCGCGCCGAGCGCGAGCGGCTGCAGGCGGCGTTGCGCGCGCTGCCGGGCGTGCGGCCGTTTCCCAGCGAGGCCAACATGATCCTGGCGCGCGTGCCCGACTCCAAGCGCGCGTTCGACGGCATGAAGGCGCGCGGCGTGCTGGTCAAGAACATCGGCGCCGCGCTGCCGCACCCGCTGCTGGCCAACTGTCTGCGCCTGACGGTGGGCACGCCGCAGGAGAACACCCTGATGATCGACGCGTTGAAAGCGAGCCTGTAGATGAAATCTCCGACACGCGCCGCGGCAACGTCCGGCCGCCGCGCCGCCGCGCAGCGGCCCAGCCAGCCGCGCACGGCCGCGGCGCCGCGGCACGCCGAGGTGCAGCGCAACACCAAGGAAACGCAGATCCGGGTGCGCGTCGCGCTCGACGGCAGCGGCCGCGCGCAGCTCGCCACCGGCATCGGCTTTTTCGACCACATGCTCGACCAGGTGGCGCGCCACGGCCTGCTCGACCTCGAGGTCGACGCCAAGGGCGACCTGCACATCGACGGCCACCACCTGGTCGAGGACGTCGGCATCACGCTGGGCATGGCGGTGGCGCAGGCGGTGGGCGACAAGGCCGGCCTCACGCGCTACGGCCACGCCTACGTGCCGCTGGACGAAGCGCTGTCGCGCGTGGTGATCGACTTTTCCGGCCGCCCCGGGCTGCACATGCGCGTGCCGTTCAAGGCCGCGATGGTGGGCGGCTTCGACACCCAGCTCGCCTACGAGTTCTTCCAGGGCTTTGCCAACCACGCGATGGTCACGCTGCACATCGACAACCTGCACGGCGACAACGCGCACCACCAGTGCGAGACCGTGTTCAAGGCGTTCGCGCGCGCGCTGCGCATGGCGCTGGCGGTCGACCCGCGCAGCGCCGGCGTGGTGCCGTCGACCAAGGGCAGCCTGTAGTGAAGCTGTGCTGACGCGCCGGAGGCGGCGGCCATGACGCGGCTGGTGGCGGTGGTCGACCACGGCATGGGCAACCTGCGCTCGGTGTCGCAGGCGCTGCTGCACGCCGCCGCCGGCAGCGACTGCCGGGTGGTCGTGACCTCACGGCCCGACGAGGTGCTGGCTGCCGAGCGGGTGGTGCTGCCGGGCCAGGGTGCGATGCGCGACTGCATGCGCGAGCTTGCAACGCTCGGGCCTGCAGGCCGCCGTGCTGGCTGCCGCCCGCAACCGGCCGTTGCTGGGCGTGTGCGTCGGCATGCAGATGCTGCTCGAACACAGCGAAGAGCAAGACACGCCGGGCCTGGGCCTGGTGCCCGGCCGGGTGGTGAGATTCCAGCTCGAAGGGCGGCGCCAAAGCGACGGCAGCCACTTCAAGCTGCCGCAGATGGGCTGGAACCAGGTGCGCGCAGCGCGACCGCGCACCCGCTGTGGCGCGGCGTGCCCGACGACAGCTGGTTCTACTTTCTGCACAGCTACTACGCCCAACCGTCGGACGAATGCCACAGTGCGGCGCACGCCGACTACGGCGGCAGCTTTACCTGTGCCGTGGCGCGGGATAACATTTTTGCCACGCAGTTCCACCCCGAGAAGAGCGCCACCCACGGTCTGAACCTCTATCGGAACTTCCTCGCCTGGATGCCTTGACAGCGTCGCGGCTGCCCTTGCGCCGCGCCATCAAAGCCGATCCGGCAACACACCACCACCGCAATCGCGAGCCCGCGCATCCGCTCGAGTTCCAGCCATGCTGCTGATCCCGGCGATCGACCTCAAGGACGGCAAGTGCGTGCGCCTCGAACAAGGCGACATGAAGGCCGTCACCACGTTCGGCGACAACCCGGCGGCGATGGCTCGCCGCTGGCTCGATGCCGGCGCGCGCCGGCTGCACCTGGTCGACTTGAACGGCGCCTTCGCCGGCAAGCCGGTCAACGAGGCGGCGGTCAAGGCCATCGTGCGCGAGGTCGGCGACCAGATCCCGGTGCAGCTCGGCGGCGGCCTGCGCGACCTCGACACCATCGAGCGCTTTCTCGACGATGGCCTGAGCTACGTGATCATCGGCACCGCGGCGGTCAAGAGTCCGGGCTTCCTGAAAGACGCCTGCAGCGCATTCGGCGGCCATGTGATCGTCGGGCTCGATGCAAAGGACGGCAAGGTGGCCACCGACGGCTGGAGCAAGCTCACCGGCCACGAGGTGATCGACCTGGCCAAGAAGTTCGAGGACTACGGTGTCGAGGCCGTGATCTACACCGACATCGGCCGCGACGGCATGCTGAGCGGCGTCAACCTCGAAGCCACCGTCAAGCTGGCGCAGTCGCTGACCATTCCGGTGTTCGCCTCCGGCGGCCTGAGCGGCCTGCCCGACATCGAAAAGCTGTGCGCGCTCGAGGACGAGGGCATCCAGGGCGTGATCTGCGGGCGCGCCATCTACTCCGGCGCGCTCGACTTCGCGGCGGCGCAAAAGCGCGCCGACGAACTCAACGGCAGGCTGACCCCTCGATCCGCTCAGCGCGACACTCTCCACGCCCGCACCCATGCTCGCAAAACGCATCATTCCCTGCCTCGACGTCACCGCCGGCCGCGTGGTCAAGGGCGTCAACTTCGTCGACCTGCGCGACGCCGGCGATCCGGTGGCGGTGGCCGCGCGCTACAACGAGCAGGGCGCCGACGAGCTGACCTTTCTGGACATCACCGCCACCAGCGACGACCGCGACCTGATCCTGCACATCATCGAGGCGGTGGCGTCGCAGGTGTTCATCCCGCTCACGGTGGGCGGCGGCGTGCGCACGGT
Source organism: uncultured beta proteobacterium (assembly GCA_963827645.1). Classification (GTDB taxonomy): domain Bacteria; phylum Pseudomonadota; class Gammaproteobacteria; order Burkholderiales; family Burkholderiaceae_C; genus JAEUPI01. Next base: position 223,168 of record CAWHBZ010000048.1, read on the forward strand.
GGCCGACGTGCGGCGGCTGCTCAATGCCGGCGCCGACAAGGTGAGCTTCAACTCCGCGGCGGTGGCCGACCCGCAGGTGATTCGCGACGCCTCCGACAAGTACGGCGCGCAGTGCATCGTGGTGGCCATCGACGCCAAACGACGCCGCGGTGACGACGAGCGTGCGCGCGGCCCGGGCTGGGACGTCTACACGCACGGCGGGCGCCGCCCCACGGGGTTGGACGCGGTGGCGTGGGCGCGCCGCATGGTCGAGCAGGGGGCCGGCGAGATCCTGCTGACCAGCATGGACCGCGACGGCACCAAGGCCGGTTTCGACCTCGAGCTCACGCGCGCGGTGGTCGACGCCGTGCCGGTGCCGGTGGTCGCGTCGGGCGGCGTCGGCACGCTCGAGCACCTGGTCGACGGCATCCGCATCGGCGGCGCCGATGCCGTGCTGGCGGCCAGCATCTTCCACTACGGCGAGTACACGGTGGGCCAGGCCAAGGCCCTGATGGCCGAACGCGGCTTGGTGGTTCGGCAGTGAGCCGCCGCGCGCAAGGCGCGCGGATTGCCGCAACAGGTGCGCATCGTCGGCGGCCGCCTGAAGCGCAGCACGTTGCCGGTGCTCGACCGCCCGGGGTTGCGCCCGACCCCGCAGCGCGTGCGCGAAACGCTGTTCAACTGGCTGGGGCAAGACCTCACCGGCTGGGCCTGCCTCGACGCCTTCGCAGGCACCGGCGCGCTGGGCTTCGAGGCGGCGTCGCGCGGCGCTGCGCCGGTGGTGCTGCTCGAGCGCGAGCCAGTCCTGGTGGCTGCCCTGCGGGCCGCACAGGCGCGCCTGAAAGTGCCGGCGGTGACGGTGGAGCGTGCCGAGGCGGTGTCCTGGATGCGTGCGGGCACGCGATGGGCGATTCCAGCTGGTGCTGCTCGATCCGCCGTTCGACGACCCTGCGCTGCTGGAGCAAGCAATCGAAGCCGCCGCTCACTTGGTGGCAGACCATGGCTTCATCTACGTCGAAGCCACGCGGCCGCTCGAGCGCTGCCCCGACGGGTTCACGCTGTGGCGGCATGACCGGGCCGGTGCAGTGTGCTTTCACCTGCTGCGGCGCAATAGCACCGGCTAAACTGCCCGCGCCTCGTTGAGAAGGTGTGAGCCATGCGCAGCCCGCTGATCGCCGTCTATCCCGGGACCTTCGACCCGATGACTCTCGGTCACGAAGACCTGATGCGCCGGGCGTGCGGCCTGTTCGACAAGCTGCTGCTGGCCGTGGCGGCGGGGCACCACAAGCGCACCATGTTCACGATCGATGAGCGCATCGACATCGCCAGGGAGTTGGCGCAGCCCTATCAAAACGTCGAAGTGATCGCCTTTCGTGGCCTGTTGCGCGACTTCGTCGTCGAAAACGGCGGCAAAGTCGTCGTGCGGGGCCTGCGCGCCGTCAGTGACTTCGAATACGAGTTTCAGATGGCCGGAATGAACCGACAGCTGATGCCGGAGGTCGAAACCATCTTCATGACGCCATCGGACCAATTCCAGTTCGTCAGCGGCACCTTCGTTCGCGAGATCGCGACGCTGGGCGGCGATGTGTCCAAGTTCGTCGCGCCGTCGGTGCTCAGGCGCCTGCAAGAGCGGGTGACGCACAGCGTGGACGCCTGACGTGAAGGCACGTGCCGTATTCGTCGGCTGGAAGGAGGGCCCATGGCTCTCATGATCACCGACGAGTGCATCAACTGCGACGTCTGCGAACCCGAGTGCCCCAACGACGCGATCTCGCTCGGCCCGGAGCACTACGACATCGAGCCCTCCCGATGCACCGAGTGCGTGGGCCACTACAACGAGCCGCAGTGCGTGCAGGTATGTCCGGTGGCCTGCATTCCGGTGGATCCGCAGCGTGTCGAGACCCGCGACCAGCTGTGGGTCAAGTTCACGGCGTTGGTGCGCGTAAAGACCGGCGCGTAGAGCCTCGCGCCGGGGGACCTGGCCGCCGCCCGGTCAGCGAGTGCCTGCGGCGCGGTACAGCGTGACAGCTTGGGTCTTGTCGTGGCGACGTTGCGAGGGCTCGCTGCGGCCGCATTGCGCACCCTTGGCGCAACGCTTTTCGTCCAAGCTCGTCCACCTCACCGACGGACCGATCAGCACCGGGCCCTGGCGGGTGGCCAGTCCTTCAATTTGCAGGCGCTGCCGTTCCAGCGCATCGGCCACGCGCCCCTCGCGCAGCACCACCTGTCGCGCCTGCGCCACCTGCTGGGCGCTGCGAGCGTCGCCTACGCCGATGCTCTGGCCATCGGCACACGGCTCGTGCGAGTAGGCGCGACCGTCGGGCCCGCAACGGTAGACGCGATCCTGCGACAGTGCGACCGGGGCGCTGCCGCACAGCACCACCACGGCCGTCCACAACGAAAGGCGCCTCATGGCGCGGGCGCCGCGGGTGCGGCCTTCGGCTTGGCATGGATCTTCATCATCGCGCGCTCCATCGGTCCATCGATCAACAATTCCAGGGCTTCGAGCGAGCGTTCGACGCACGACTCGATCGCCTGGCGCTGCTCGGCCGACGGCTTGCACAGCACCCAGTCGGCCACCTCGTCCTTGTTGCCCGGGTGACCCACTCCGATGCGCAGGCGCCAGAAGTCGGCGCTGCCGAGCTGGGCCTGGATGTCTTTGAGGCCGTTGTGGCCGGCAACGCCGCCGCCGAGCTTGAGCTTCATCTGGCCTGGCGGCAGGTCGATCTCGTCGTGCACCACCAGCATCTCGGCCGGCGCGATCTTGAAGAAGCGCGCCAGCGCGGCCACCGACTTGCCCGACAGGTTCATGTAGGTCTGCGGCTCGAGCAGGAACAGCGGCCCTTCGCGGCGGTTCACGCGCGCCAGCAGGCCGTGGTAGCCGCGATCGCTCTTCAGTGCGACGCCGAGCTTGCGCGCCGCGCCGTCGACCCACCAGAAACCCACGTTGTGGCGGGTGCGCTCGTATTCGGTGCCCGGGTTGCCCAGGCCGACGATCAATCGAATCATGGCCACGATTATCGAGGTCGACGCAAAACAAAGCGGCCCCCGTCGGGGGGCCGCTGGTGGGGGATGCGCCCGAAGCGCATCCGTGCGATCACTTCTTCTTCTTGTCGTCCTTGGCCGGCGCAGGGGCCTTGCCCTTGGCTGCCGCGGGTGCTGCCGCCGCGGCGGCAGCCGCGGCTGGCACCGGGCAGCGCCGGCGGCCGGCGCCGCACCGGGCACGCCCACAGCGGCTTCGGCTCCGGGCACTTCTTCTTCCTCGATCTTGGGCAGCGTGACGGCCACGATCACCGGGTTGAGCGTGCCGTGGCGCACGATGCGCACGCCGGTGGGCGGCACGATGTCTGACACGTGCAGCGACTGGCCCTTGACCAGCCCGCTCAGGTCGACGGCGATGAACTCGGGCAGTTGCGTGGCCAGGCACTCGATCTCGACGTCGTTGGCGACGTGGCTGATCAGGCACTTGTCGGTCTTCACCGCCGGCGAATTTTCTTCGCCGCCGTAGTGCAGCGGCACCTTCATGCGCAGCCGGGTGGTCGGCGTCGACGCGCTGGAAGTCGATGTGCATCACCTGCTGCTTCCACGGGTGCATCTGGAAGTCGCGCAGCAGCACCTTCTGCGTGTTGCCGCCGAGTTCCATCTCGAGGATCGACGAGTGGAAGGCTTCCTTCTTCAGCGCATGGAACAGCGCGTTGTGATCGAGCTCGATCGTGCGCGGCTCGCCCGCGCCATAGACGATGCCGGGCACCTTGCCGGCGTTGCGCAGGCGGCGGCTCGCTCCGGTCCCCTGCTGTGTGCGCTCGAAAGCGACGAATTTCATGTTTCACTCCAAGTGAGTGAGCGCCCGCGACCAGGCTGCTCGATAAAACGGATCCGAAGGGATCCACCAAGGAAAGGGTTCCCGTCAGGAACCCGCTACGTCACCTAAAAATTATTGTTCTGTTCCGCGAACAGCGACGTCACCGACTCGCCGTCCGAAATGCGCCGGATCGTCTCGGCGAACAGGAAGGCCACCGACAGCTGGCGGATCTTCTTGCAGGCCAGCGCGGTCTTGCTGCAGCGCGATCGTGTTGGTGATCACCACCTCGTCGAGCTGGCTGGCCGGCGATGCGCTCGATGGCCGGGCCCGAGAACACCGGGTGCGTGCAGTAGGCGTACACGCGGTTGGCGCCGCGCTCCTTCAGCACCTCGGCGGCCTTCACCAGCGTGCCGGCGGTGTCGATCATGTCGTCCATGATCACGCAGTTGCGGCCCTCGATCTCGCCGATCACGTGCATCACTTCCGACACGTTGGCCGCGGCGCGGCGCTTGTCGATGATCGCCAGGTCGCTGCCCAGCTGCTTGGCCAGCGCCCGCGCGCGCACCACGCCGCCGACGTCGGGCGACACCACCACCAGGTTCGGATAGGCCTTGCTCTTCAGGTCGGACAGCAGCACCGGCGAGGCATAGATGTTGTCCACCGGGATGTCGAAGAAGCCCTGGATCTGGTCGGCGTGCAGGTCCATCGTCAGCAGCCGCTCGACGCCCACCGTCTGCAGCAGGTTGGCCACCACCTTGGCGCTGATCGGCACGCGCGTCGAGCGCGGGCGGCGGTCTTGCCGGGCATAGCCGAAGTACGGGATCACGGCGGTGATGCGGCGCGCGCTGGCGCGCTTGAGCGCATCGACCATGATCATCAGCTCCATCAGGTTCTCGTTGGTCGGCGCGCAGGTGGGCTGCACCACGAACACGTCGCGCGCGCGCACGTTCTGCTGGATCTCGACGTCGACTTCGCCGTCGGAGAAGCGGCCGACCTTGGCCTTGCCGAGCTCGACGCCCAGGTGTCTGGCCGATCTCGTGCGCCAGCGCCGGGTTGGCGTTGCCGGTGAAGAGCACGGTGTTGAAGAGCACGGCGCTGAGCCTCGTAGCTGCGGGGTCAGCGAGATGTTTGGCAGGGGAGGAAGGACTCGAACCCTCGCATGTCGGAATCAAAATCCGATGCCTTAACCAACTTGGCGACTCCCCTACACAGGCGCCGGTTCAACACCGCCGCCTCGAAATCGTCTCAGCCCGACCAGTGCAGCAGCGGATGCGCGGTCCAGACTGCGGCACATGCGGCCCACCCATTGCGGCGGGAGGTCATCGCTGCCCCATGTCGCCAACGGTCGGTCGCCGGTGCCGGCTCTCGCGAACACTGCGCTGCCCGACCCCGACATGCGGCTGTTGCCGAAACGCGCCTGCAACCACCGGGCCGCCTGGCCCACCTCGGCGCATTGAAGCTTGTGCAACCGCTTGCAGGTCGTTGCGCCCGTATCCATCGTTGGCGCAGTCGCTCAGCTGGGTGTCTGCAAGAAAGTCGGCGAGTATAACAGGGCGGGGTCGAGCGCTCGAGCGCCGGGCTGGCCGAAGATCGCCGCGGTCGCCAGCGATTCGCCGCGGCTTGACCACGGCCAGCCACAGTCGGGGCAGCTCGATCGGCGTGACCTGCTCGCCGACGCCCTGGACGAAGGCGTTGTGGCCGCGCACGAAGAACGGCACGTCGGCGCCCAGCGTCAGCGCCAGGGCGCTCAGGCGATCCTGCGGCCAGTGCAGATCCCACAGCCGGTTGAGCGCCAGCAGGGTGGTCGCGGCGTCGGAGCTGCCGCCGCCCAGGCCGGCTGCGGCGGGCACCCGCTTGTGGATGTGGATGTCGGCGCCCAGCGCGGTGCCGCTGGCTTGCTGCAGCGCGCGCGCCGCGCGCAGGCACAGGTCGTCGTCGGGCAGCGGTAGCGCCAGATCGTGGCGCCGCAACGTGCGCGTCGTTGCGGCGCTCGAGGTGCAGCGTGTCGGCCCAGTCGATCAGCACGAACACCGACTGCAGCAGGTGGTAGCCGTCGGCGCGGCGCCCGACCACGTGCAGGAACAGGTTCACCTTGGCCGGAGCGGACAGGTCGTACAGCGCTTTCATGGCGCGGTCGCGGCGGCGGGGTCGAGTCGAGCGCGCATCGTCACCACGGGTGCAGCGTCGCGCCGGGCCTCGACCCAGCCTTCCGAATAGCGCGCCAGCCCGACGCGCCAGCCCAGTTGCGTGAAGCCGGGCTCGCTGGCCGGCAGGCCCTGCGCTGGCCGCGCCCGACCAGGGCCGGCCGCGCAACCAATCGAACAGGGCTGCCAGCGGCACCCGTTCGCCCAGCGCGTGTTCGGAGAGCGTGTCGAGGTCGGCATAGCTGGCTCGCGTGCTCGGTGTCTCGAGCACCGCCTCGCCGGGCGTCCAGCGCGCCTGTGCCAACGTGGCCCCCAGCGGCGACGACAGCACCAGCGCGCCGGCACGGCGTCGCCGCTCAGCTCGAAGGCGGCGCTCAACGCGCGCGCCGGCTCGCTGTCGACGCGCAGGCTCAGCCGCCCGCTGAGCAACTGCGAACCCTGAGCGATGCGGCGGTGTCAGGCCGGCGCAGCGCCGAGCAGCAGCCGAGCCAGCAGCGCGCATGCAGCCGCCGCCGAGCGCCAGCGCGCTCGCAGCGGCCGGCGCCGCTCACAGACTGACTTTGAGACGCGCCAGCGTCTCCTTGAGCACCTCGTTGGCGGCGTCGCGGCCGCGCGCGTCTTGCCAGACGCGGCGTGCTTCGTCGCGCTTGCCCATGGCCCACAACACCTCGCCGAGATGGGCGGCGATTTCGGTATCGGGGCGCGACGAGTAGGCCTGGCGCAGCCAGCGCAACGCCTCGTCGCGGTTGCCCATGCGGAACTCGACCCAGCCCATGCTGTCGACGATGAACGGGTCGCCGGGCGCCAGCGCCATCGCCTTCTGGATCAGCGTCTTGGCCTCGGGCAGGCGCACGCTGCGATCGGCCAGCGAATAACCGAGCGCATTGTGGGCATGCGGGTTGTCGGGCTTGAGCACGATCACGCGCTGCAGCAGGCGCTCCATCTCGGCGTGACGGTCGAGCTTGTCTTCGAGCATCGCCTGCTCGTACAGCAGGTCGGCGTCGTCGGCAAACCGCTTGTTCGCCGCGATCAGCACATCGATGGCCTCGCGCCAGCGCTTGAACTCGCGCAGCAACTGCACCTCGGCCAGCACCTTGCTGCGCGCCTCTTCGTCGTTGCGCTCGGGCAGGCGACGGATCAGCTCGCGTGCCTGCGCCATCTGGCCCTGGCGCGCCAGCAGCGATGCGCGCCGGCTTTGCACGTCGAGCGCGCTCTTGGGGTCGTCGATCCTGGCCAGCCACGCTTCGGCGGCCTTCAGGTCGCCGCGCTGCTCGGCGATCTGCGCCAGCAGCAGCCAGGCCTGCGTCAGGCGGCGATCGTCGCCGGTGTCGCCCGCCGCATCGGTGTCGGCGCTGTCGGAGCTGTCCGCTGGGGGCGCCGGTTGTTTCTGCACCAGCTCGACATAACGATGCAGCGCAGCCTCGGCCTCGCGCGGCTGCTTCATGTCCAGGCGCAGCGCACCGAGCGTCAGCCACGGTGCCGCCAGGTTGGGTTCGGCCTGCGTCAGGCGGTCGAGTTGCTGGGCCGCTTCGGCATAACGCTGCGATCGCGTGAGCGCGGTCACATACGTCAGGCGCACACCGGTGTCCGCCTGCGGCTGCGACAGGTACTGCACGACCATCGTCTCGGCCTCGGGCTGCACCGGCATCAGCTCTATCGCCAGCAACATCGGCCCCGGCGCTGCGGCGTCGTCCGCAGCGGCTTGCCTGGCCAACTGCAGCGCCTTCGCGGGCTCGCTGGCAGCCAACCACATGCGGCCGAGCGCCACCCGCACGGCCGTGCGCGTGGCCGGCGCTTCACGGTACGGCGCGAGCCACTGCTCGAGCAAGCGCGGCGGCCTGCTTGCGATCGCTCACCCGCTGCAGCAGCCGCGGCGAGGCGGCGATCATCGCCGAGCGCTGCTCGGCCGGGATCTGCGCAAGCCAGCTCTGGTACGGCTCGCCGGCTTCCTCCGGTCGATTCAGCGCGATCAGGATCTGCAGTTGATAGCGCCGCGCATCGATGCTCGCGGGCGCCGCCTGGCGCCAGGCTCGCGTGGCGTCGAGCGCCTGCTCGCCGGCGCGCGCCTGCAACGCGATGTCGACGGCACGCCGGAACAGCGCCTCGTCGCGCGTTCGCTTCGCGGCATCGAACACCACTTCGAAGGCAGAGCCGGCGTGTCCGGCACTGAGTTCGATCTCGCCGATCAGCAGCTGATAGAACAGCGGCGCATCGAGCGCTGAGTTCTCGGGTGCGGTCTTGGCCGCAGCAGCGGCCTGTTGGGGCGCCTGCGCCAGTGCAGGCGCACAGGCCCACGACAACACCGCGAACAGCCCACAGAGCGTCCAACTGCGACAGCGATGACCGTGAGCCGGCACGAGCAACTCCCCAAATGACCGGTCATTCTAGGCCGCCCTTCGCAGGGTGGGGTCGATAATGCCCGACATGCCCGAGTTGCCCGAGGTGGAGGTCACACGGATCGGCTTGGCCGAGCGTTTGCGCGGCGCGCGGGTGCGCACGGTGCACGTCGGTTCGCCGTTGCGCTGGCCATTGGGTGTCGCCGCGCGCGCCCTTCACGATCTGGAAATCGGCGAACTCACGCGTCGCGGCAAATACATCTGGATGCCGTTGACCGGGCACGCGCGCAGCGGCGGCCTGCTGTGGCACCTGGGCATGTCGGGTTCGCTGATGCTGCACGAGCAGGCGCCGCCGCCCCGCGGCCGGCACGATCACTTCGAACTGGTCAGCAGCGCCGGCACGTTGCGACTGACCGATCCGCGCCGCTTCGGCGCGGTGCTGTGGTCCGACGCCATCGACGCCGATCCCGCGCGCCGGCTGCTCGCCAGCCTCGGCGCCGAGCCGTTCGACACGCGCTTCACCGCGCAGGCCCTGCACGCCGGCTGCAAGCGGCGGCGCTGCTCGATCAAGGCCGCATTGCTGGCCGGCGACGTGGTCGTCGGGGCGGGCAACATCTACGCGTGCGAGGCCTTGTTTCGCGCCGGCATCGACCCGCGAACCCGCTGCCATCGCCTGTCGCTCGTGCGTTGCGAGCGTTTGTTGGTGGCCCTGCGCGAGGTGCTGTCGCAGGCGCTCGCGCTCGGTGGCTCGACGCTGCGCGACTTTCGCGATGCGCACGGCGGCGCCGGCGAGTTCCAGGCCAATGCCAGCGTCTACGGGCGCGAGGGGCAGCCCTGTCTGCAGCTGCAGCACGCCGGTGCGACGTGTCGTGCAGGCGCAGCGATCGACGTTTTTTTGCCCGCACTGCCAGACGCGGTAGCCGTACCACGCGGGCAACTGCCTGCGACCGGCAGGCTTGCGCACTTTGTGGCGACCCGGCCCCAGGTGCTGTCAGCAGTTGTATCGCGTGCCGGTCGGGCGACAGCGGCTGCGCTAGGATCGTCCGGCCCGTCACCCTGACTGCTCCATGACCTCCACCCTTGCGCGTCGCCTGGACGCCCTCGCCGACTGGCGTCGCGCGCTCGACCGCTCGGTCGAGCAGTTTTCGGTCTTCCTGGACGACCACGAACTGCGCGACGTCTCGGCGGCCGCACAGATCGACGCGTTGAAGCAGCGCCTGGCCAGCGATCGCCTGGTGCTGGCGTTCGTGGCCGAGTTCTCGCGCGGCAAGTCCGAGCTGATCAACGCCATCTTCTTCGCCGACGCGGGGCGCCGCGTGCTGCCGGCCACGCCGGGGCGCACGACGATGTGCCCGGTGGAGCTGTCGTGGAATGCCGAGCTGCCGCCGGGCGTGTCGCTGCTGCCGATCGACACCCGCCTGAAGGCCGTGTCGCTGGCCGACCTGCGCGAGCGGCCCGAGCAGTGGCGCCGCATCGAGCTGCCGGTGCTGGAACCGGCGCAACTGGCCGAGGCGCTGGCCGAGGTCAAGCGCACCATCCAGGTGTCGCTCGATGAAGCGCGGCAACTCGGCTTCTGGAACGACGAGAACCCGCAGGACAACCCGCCGCAAGCGCCCGACGGCACGGTCGAGGTGCCGGCATGGCGCCATGCGCTGATCAACTACCCGCACCCACTGCTCAAGCGCGGGCTGGTGGTGATCGACACGCCGGGGCTCAACGCGATCGGTGCCGAGCCCGAGTTGACGCTGGGGCTGCTGCCGTCGGCGCATGCCACGGTGTTCATCCTCGGCGCGGACACCGGCGTCACCAAGTCCGATCTCGAGATCTGGCGCGAGCACCTCGACGGTCGCGCGCTCGAGCGCTTCGTCGTGCTCAACAAGATCGACACGCTGGCCGATCCGCTGAGTTCGCGCGAGGAGGTCGAAGCGACAGGTTCTGCATCAGTGCGACGTGGTGGCGCAGACGCTGGCGGTGGACCGCGCCGCGCGTGTTCCCGCTGTCGGCGCGTGATGCGCTGGCGGCCCGCGTGGCGGGCGACGATGCGGCGTTGCAGACCAGCCGCCTGCCGGCGCTGGAAGAGGCGCTGTCGGCGCAGCTGATGCCGCAGCGCAGCGCGGTGATCGGGCGCATCGCGGTCGACGGCATCGAGGCCTTGCGCCAGCAGGCCGCCCGGCGCCTGGGCGACCAGCGGCGCCAGCTGACCGAACAGCTGCTCGAGTTGCGCGGCCTGCGCGGCAAGAGCGGCGGCAAGGTCAAGCTGATGCTCGAGCGCGCGCAGGCCGATTCGGCCGAGTTCGAGCGCTGCACGGTGCGCCTGTCGGCGTTGAAGGCGGTGCACTCGCGCCAGCTCAAGCAGGTGATGCAGCTGCTGTCGAGCGACCGCGTGCGCGACGAAGTCGGCCAGATGCGCAAGACCAGCGATGCCAGCTGGTTCAAGCTCGGCGCGCGCAAGGCGTTCGTCGGGTTGTGCGAGCGGCTGCGCGCGATGATGGCGCGGCTCGACGCAGAAGGTCGGCGAGATCGAGCAGATGCTCGCCGGCAGCTTCAAGCAGCTCAACGCCGAGTACGGCTTCGCGCTGGCGGCGACGCAGATGCCGAGCATGGATCGCTACGAGCGCGAGCTGGCGCTGATCGAGTCGAGCTACACGCGTTACCTGGGCGCCGCCAACGCGTGGCGCCTGTCGGAGCCGGGCTTCCTCGACCACTTCCTGCGCATGCTGGTGTCCAAGCTGCGCGTGGTGTTCGAAAACGCCGCCGGCGACATCGAGATGTGGAGCCGCTCCAGCGCGGCGCAGATGGAGTCGCAGCTGCGCGATCGGCGCCGCGGCTTCAAGCGCCGCCGCGAGGCGCTCGAGCGCATCCAGGGCGCTGCCGGCGACCTCGAGCGCCGCATCACCGAAGTGCAGGCGCAGGACGAGCGCTTGAGCCAGTGGCTGCTCAAGGTCGATGCGCTGGCCGAATCGCTGCGCCAGTTGGCAGCCACGCCGCCGACGGTGCACGAGTCGCCCGAGCGGGCACCGCACCTGTCGCTGGTGCGCGCCAAGCCGGCGCTGCACGACAGCCCGGCCGAGGCCGCCGGCGGCACGGCCTGACGCTCGGGCGTCGGCTCGAGCGCAGCATCACCGTGAACCGCGCCGCGCCGCGCGCTGCCTCGGTGGCCGCACGCGTGGTGCGCTGGCACCGGCGAGCGGGCCGGCGCGGGCTGCCGTGGCAAGGCGTGCGCGACCCGTACCGCGTCTGGCTGTCCGAGGTGATGCTGCAGCAGACGCAGGTGGCGACAGCCCTGGCCTACTACGAGCGCTTCGTCGAGCGGTATCCCGACGTGGCGGCACTCGCCGCCGCGCCGCTGGACGACGTGCTGGCGTCGTGGAGCGGGCTGGGCTACTACAGCCGCGCGCGCCACCTGCATCGATGTGCACAGACCATCGTCGGCGAATACGGCGGCTCGTTCCCGCGCAGCAGCGCCGAGCTGGCGCGACTGCCCGGCATCGGCCGCTCCACCGCGGCAGCGATCGCGGCCTTCTGCTTCGACGAGCGCGCGGCCATCCTCGACGGCAACGTCAAGCGGGTGCTGGCGCGCCACCTCGGCTTCGAGGCCGATCTTGCCAACGCTTCGGCGCAGCGCGAGTTGTGGGCCCATGCCGAGTCGTTGTTGCCTGCCGCGGCGCAGATGGCGCGCTACACGCAGGGCTTGATGGACCTGGGCGCGCTGGTGTGCCTGCCGCGCCAGCCGCGTTGCGAGGCCTGCCCGCTGGCAGCCACCTGCGTGGCGCGGCGCAGCGGCCGCACCGCCGAGCTGCCGTTGAAGATCGCGCCGCCTGCGACGTGGCGAACGTTGCAACACGCTGTTGTGGCTGCGCCATCGTGGCGAGGTGCTGCTCGTGCGTCGGCCCGAGCGCGGCGTCTGGGCCGGCCTGTGGAGCCTGCCCGAGTTCAGCGACCTCGACAGCGCGTTGTCAGCGGCCGCGCCTTGGCGTGGCAAGGGGCAGGTGCTGCCGGTGATTCGACCATGCGCTGACGCACTTCGACTGGCATCTGCAGCCGCTGCGCTGCGCGCTGCCGTCGCGTCTGGGCAGCGCCACACGCGAAGCCATCGCCAGTGGCCTCGCCGGGCGCTGGGTCAGCGAGGCCGATGCGCTGCGAATGAGCCTGCCCGCGCCGGTGCGCCAGTTGCTGAACGAAGCTCGTCTAGGGCCTCAGGCCGACACGACGCCCTTGCCGCGCAGGTACTCGTCGACCAGGCGCAGCCGCATCTGCGGATCTTCGAGTGCCATCAGCTTTTGCTTGGCAGCCAGCGAGATCGGCAGCAGCTCGCACCAGCGGTTGGCCACCCAGCCGGCGTCGTCGAAGCGGTAGGGCTTCAGGAAGGGCGCGCCGCCCTTGCGTTCGAGCGCGCCGATGGCGTTGGCCAGCGCCCGCACGGTGGGCACCATCGCTTCGGGCGGCGCCACCACCGCGTCGTCGTCGATCAGCCAGGCGCGGGCGGTCCACAGACCGTCGGCCTGCTGCACGGGCTCGTCGATCTCGAAGCGCTGCGTGCCCAGGCAGCGCACGCGCAGCACGCCGGCCTGCTCGGCGTCGACCTCTTCGAGCTTGGCCAGCACGCCGGTGGTTTCGAGCAGCACGGCGTCGTCGGCGCTGGTGCGCACCTCGGAGCCCTGGCGCAGGCAGATGGCGCCGAACGGCTGCTGCTCGCGCAGGCAGCGGCTGACCAGATCGAGGTATCGCGCCTCGAACACCCGCAGGCTCAGTTGCGCGCCAGGAAACAGCACGCTCTGCAGCGGGAACAGCGGCAGGTCGGGCAGGCTGCTCGGGTCGGGCTTGGGATCGTTCAATCGCTTGCGTCCAGTTCGCGGTGCCGCACCAGTGCGGCACCGAAATCGGCGAATCGCTGCGCCAGCTGCTCGACGATGTACACCGAGCGGTGTTGGCCGCCGGTGCAGCCGATCGCCACCGTGAGGTAGCTGCGCTGATCGGCCTCGAAGCTCGGCAGCCAGCGGCGCAGGAACGCCTCGATCTGCGCCAGCATCTCGTCGCTCTCGGGCTGCGCGCGCAGGTAGTCGGCCACCGGTGCGTCGGCGCCGGTGAGCGCGCGCAGCTCGCGGATGTAGTAGGGGTTGGGCAGCACGCGCACGTCGAACACGAAGTCGGCGTCCAGCGGCACGCCGAACTTGAACGCGAACGACTCGAACACCAGCGTCAGCGCGGCATGGCGCGCCTGCACCAGCCGGCGCACCCAGCCGCGCAGATCGGCCGGCCGCAGCTGGCTGGTGTCGATCACCGTCGACACCTCGCGCAGTTCGCCGAGCAACAGGCGCTCCAGTTCGATCGCTTCGACGAGCGCGGTCTGGTTGTCGCGGGCCGCAGACGGGTTGGACAGCGGATGCGGACGCCGCGTCTCGGAGAATCGCCGCACCAGCGCGTCGGTGGTCGCAGTCGAGGAACAGCGCGCGCACAAGGATGCCTTCGCCGCGCATCTCGTCCATCAACGGCACCAGCGGCGACAGCGAGCGCGCGGCGCGCACGTCTACCGCCACGGCAACCCGGTGCGTGCCGCGCGCGTGCTCGAGGCGCACGAACTCGCGCAGCAGCTCCGGGGGCAGGTTGTCGACGCAGAAGTAGCCGGCGTCCTCCAGCGCGTGCAGCGCGACCGACTTGCCCGAGCCCGAGATGCCGGTGACCAGCACCACCTCGCGCTGGGGCAACGCGGCCGGCGACGGCGTGTTCATGTGCGTGATCGACGCTTGCCCGCGCGCGCGGGTGCGCTCGGCGCGGCAGCGCCCTGCAGCAGCGCCTGCGCATGCGCGGTGCCCGACAGCCGCTCGCCGCCCAGCATGCGCGCGATCTCGGCGACACGGGCTTCGCCGATGGCACGCTGCAGGTCGCTGTGCGCATGGCCGGCCTGCAGGCTCTTGCGCACCACCCAGTGCTGGTCGCCGCAGGCCGCCACCTGCGCGAGATGGGTCACGGCCAGCACCTGGGCCGACTGCCCGAGCTGCTTCATCAGCGCGCCGACCACGTCGCCCACCGTGCCGCCGATGCCGGCGTCGATCTCGTCGAAGATCAGCGTCACGCTGCCCGTTGCCTGCGCGCCGGCGCTCAACTCGGGCCGTGCGCGCGACGTGGTGACCGCGATGGCCAGCGCCAGGCGCGACAACTCGCCACCCGAAGCCACCTTGGCCAGCGCGCGCGGCGTCGCCCCCGCGTGCCCGGCGACCTGGAACTCGACGCTTTCGAGGCCGAAGCTCTGCGGCTGCGCCTGCGGCAGCAGCGCCACGTCGAAACGGCCGCCGGCCATGCCCAGCCCCTGCATCGCCTGCGTCACCGCGCGCGCCAGCGCGTCGGCGGCATGCTGGCGCAGCGCGGTCAGCTGTTCGGCGTCGTGGCGGTAGTCGCGCTCGGCCTGCGTCACCGCAGCCTCGAGCGCCGACACGTCGCGTGCGGCCTCCAGCGCCTGCAGCTCGCCCTTCCACAAGGCGAGCAGCGCGGGCAACTCGGCCGGCGGGCGCCGCAAACGCCGCGCCAGGCCGTGCCATGCAGACAGCCTGGCATCGAGCTCGGCCAGCCGCGAGGCGTCGGCGCGGTCGCGGTCGAGGTAGGCATGCAGCGAATGCGCGGCGTCGGCGAGCTGAGCTTGCGCGCCTTGCAGCACCTCGATGGTCGGCAGCAGCGTCGCGTCGTAGCGCGCCACCGGCTGCAGCGCGGCCAGCGCGCGGTCGGCCTGTTCGATCGCGCTGCCGTCGGCCTGCGACAGGCGTTCGAGCGCCGATCGTGCGGCATCGATCAGCGCCTGCGCATGCGACAGCCGGCTGTGCTCGGCGTTGAGGTCGTCCCATTCGCGTGGCGCCGGGCGCCAGCCGGTCGAGCTCGTGGATCTGCCAGGCCAGCCGCTCGCGTTCGCGCTCGATCTCGTCGCCCTGGTCGCGCGCGCGCTGCAACGCGGCCGACGCGTCCTTCCAGCGCACATGCAGCTGCCCGATGCGTGCGGGGTCGACGCCGGCCTGCGCGTCGAGCAGGGCGCGCGCGTCGCCGGCACGCGTGAGGCGCTGCCAGGCGTGCTGGCCGTGGATCTCCACCAGATGGTCGGCCGCCTCGCGCAGCTGGCCCACCGTGGCCGGGCTGCCGTTGATCCAGGCGCGGCTCTTGCCTTGTGAATCGAGCGTGCGGCGCAGCAGCAGCGAATCCGGACGCGTCGAAACCGGCGGCTTCGAGCCAGGGTTGCAGCTCGGTGGGCAGGTCTTCGAACTCGGCGCTGACCTCGGCGCGCGCGCAGCCTTCGCGCACCAGGCCGACGTCGCCGCGGCTGCCCAACGCGAGCTGCAACGCGTCGATCAGGATCGACTTGCCGGCGCCGGTCTCGCCGGTCAGCACCGAGAAGCCGGCGTCGAACTCGACCTCGAGCTCGGTCACGATCACGAAGTCGCGCAGGGCCAGGCGCTTCAGCATGTCGCGAACATGGTCACACCACGCCTTCGTACCAGCGTAGCTTGCGGCGCAGCGTGGTGTAGTAGCTCCAGCCGCGCGGATGCACGAAGCGCACGCGGTGCGGCGAGCGGCGCACGCGGATCTGGTCGCCGTGCTGCAGGCTGGTCAGGCCCTGCATGTCGAAGTTGGCCGATGCGTCGCGCCCGGCCACGATCGAGATGCGCACCTCGCCCGAATCGGGCAGCACGATCGGGCGGTTGGACAACGTGTGCGAGGCGATCGGCACCAGCACCCAGCCGGCGATGCCCGGGTGCAGGATCGGCCCGCCCGCCGACAGCGCATAGGCCGTGCTGCCGGTGGGGGAGGCAATGATCAGGCCGTCGGCGCGCAGGTTGGCGACGAACTCTTCGCCGATGTCGATGCGCAGCTCCACCATGCCCGCCGTGGCGCCGCGGCTGACGACCACGTCGTTCATCGACAGCCCTTCGAAGATGCGCTGGTCATCGCGCCAGACTTCGCTGGCGAGCATGGCGCGGTGCTCTTCTTCGTAGTCGCCGGCCACCAGCGGCTCGAGCACCTCGCGCACCTGGCCCACCGGCACGTCGGTGATGAAGCCCAGCCGCCCCTGGTTGATGCCCACCAGCGGCACGTCGTAGCGGGCGAGCTGGCGCGCCACGCCGAGCATGGTGCCGTCGCCGCCCACCACCACGGTGAGGTCGCACGAGGCGCCGATCTCGTCGATGTCGAGCGCGCCGAACGTGGCGATGGCGGTCGACGCTGCGGTCTGGCGTTCGAGCGAGACCTGCAGGCCCTGCTGCACCAGAAAGGCCGCGATCTCCTCCAGCACGGGGCGTATGCCCTCGGCCTGCGGTCTGCCCACCAGCGCCGCATGACGGAAACGGCTGCCCATGCGGCGAATTACACCACAGCGTTTTCCTCGACAAGGAGCGCTGGCAACCGGTCCGTACAATGAAACTCGCCATGGACGAGCGTGCGCTGTCGCTGCTGAAGACGCTGGTCGAACGCTACATCGCCGACGGCCAGCCGATCGGCTCGCGCACGCTGTCGCGCGCCTCGGGGCTGGAGCTGTCGCCGGCCACCATCCGCAACGTCATGGCCGACCTCGAGGAACTCGGCCTGATCGCCAGCCCGCACACCTCGGCCGGCCGCGTGCCCACCGCGCGCGGCTATCGCCTCTTCGTCGACATGATGATGACGACGCGGCCGCTGGAAACCGCGCAGCTCAGCCCCGAACTCGCCAGCGTGCGCGAACAGTTGTTGCCCGACCAGCCGCAACGCGTGATCACGCAGGCGGCGCAGTTGCTGTCGAACCTGTCGCACTTCGTCGGCGTGGTCACCGCGCCGCGGCGCCCGGGGGTGGTGCGCCACATCGAGTTCCTGCGGCTGGGCGAGCGGCGCGTGCTGCTGATCCTGGTCACCACCGACGCCGACGTGCAGAACCGCATGATCATGACCACGCGCGACTACACCGAGTCGGAGCTGGTCGAGGCCACCAACTACGTCAACGCGCACTACGCGGGCCTGGACATCGATGGCATGCGCGACCGCCTGCGCAGCGAGATCGTGGCGCTGCGCGACGAGATCGCCCAGTTGATGCAGGCCGCCGTGCAGGCCGGCAGCGAGGCCATCAGCGAGGGCTGACCAGGTGGTGGTCGTCGGGCGAGCGCAACCTGCTGGGCGTGCAGGATTTCGGGCAGAACATGGGGTCGCTGCGCAAGCTGTTCGACGTGTTCGAGAAGAAGGCCGATCTGATGCGCCTGCTCGAAGTCTCGAGCCGCGCCGAGGGCGTGCGCATCTACATCGGCGGCGAGAGCGGCGTGGTGCCGTTCGAGGAGCTGTCGGTGGTGTCGGCGCCGTACGAGGTCGACGGCCGCATCGTCGGCACGCTCGGCGTGATCGGGCCCACCCGCATGGCCTACGACCGCATGGTGCAGATCGTCGACATCACCTCGCGCCTGGTGGGCAACGTGCTGTCGCACAAGCCGTGACCGACAGGCGCCCGCGCTGTGAAGACGCTGCCTTCTACAATCCCGGGCCTTCGGTGTCGACGAGGGGCCGTTAGCTCAGTTGGTTAGAGCAGAGGACTCATAATCCTTTGGTCGCTGGTTCGAGCCCAGCACGGCCTACCAAGTTTTCTCCGCTACGCGGTTGGTAACGCTTTCAATCTGTCAGCCGCGCGCCCGGGCGAACCTCGCCCTGGCGCCGGAGCGTGACTGGCGGCCGGGAGGCGCCGTTGTGCGGCCGAGGTAAGCGGTAAACAACGCCGCGCTCAACGTGACCAGGCAAGAGAAGTACAGCCACAGCAGGAAGACCGGCAGGGTGGCGAATGCTCCGTAGAGCGATCGGTAAGTCGGTCCCTGGATCAGGTAAGTGGCGAAGCCGCGCTTGCCCAGTTCGAGCGCGATGCTGCCAAGCACACCCCCAACGATCGCGTGGCGCCAGCGGACCTGCGCATTCGGCAACAGGTGGAACAGTATCGCGAGGCCGACGCTGCACAGTGCAGCAGGTCCCAAGTCCAGCGCGAAGGCAAGCGGCGAGGGCACGTTGCGCATCAAGCCCATCGAGGCGCCGAGCAGGCTCGCGGTCGTCCAAAGGCTGGCGCCCACGAGTACCGGTCCCACGGCCAGTATCAGCAGGTACAGGCCCAGGCGTCGCGGCAGCGGTCGCGCCTTCTTGACGTCCCACATTTGATTCAGCGCGCCTTCAACCGTGACCAACATCATCACCGCCGCCGCGAGGACGCACAGCGCCCCCACCAGCGTCAGGCTGCTCGCGTTTGCGGCGAACTGGTGCAGGTACTTCAGTACCACGCGCGAGATGTCAGCCGGCAGCAGGCTCTTCAGCAAGTGCTGCTCGATTGCCAGCTCGAGCGGCCTGAAGATCGGAAAGTGCTTGAACACGGCGAAGCTCACCGCCACCAGCGGCGCGATGGACAACGCGGTCGTCAGCGTCAGGCTGGCCGCCACTTGCGGCAGGCGCACCTGCGCCGCGCGACGGATCGTGGAGCGTGTCAGGTCGAGCATGACGGGCAAGCGGCGGGCATGCGGCAATGTTCGCCCAGCTTGGCGCGGCGCCGCCAGCGACCACGAAGCGCGCGGGCCGCAGCGTGATCTTTGGCGCGCTCGTCTGGGAATTTGGGATTGGGGCCTGTCGGCGGCACCGCTTGATAGCAACGGTGATCGACTGATCGCTCTGTGCGTTCGCGTCGGGGCCAAGACCAGAGTTCGCCTTCCCCTGGGACAATCACGCTCCCCGTTAAAGTCACCCGGGCTCAGCTATGGCATGGCTTCTCCTGATACTCGCTGGCCTGTTCGAGGTCACCTGGGCGATCGGACTGAAATACACGGACGGCTTCTCCAAGTTCTGGCCCAGTGTCGGAACGCTGGTCGCAATGGTTGTCAGCGTGGTGCTTCTCGGAGTCGCAATGAAAACGTTGCCCGTCGGCACGTCCTATGCCGTCTGGGTAGGCGTGGGTGCTGTGGGCACAGCTATCCTTGGCATCGTCCTGTTCGGTGAGTCTGCGAGCATTGGAAGGTTGGCCAGCCTGGGGCTCATCGTCGTGGGAATCGTCGGCCTCAAGCTCGCAACTCCGACTTAGGCGCCTGGGCAGCAAGAGTGCGTCGCCTCAAAGCGAAGTCCGATCCCTTCATGCGAACG
This sequence comes from uncultured beta proteobacterium, assembly GCA_963827645.1. Lineage (GTDB taxonomy): Bacteria > Pseudomonadota > Gammaproteobacteria > Burkholderiales > Burkholderiaceae_C > JAEUPI01. The sequence continues at coordinate 242,532 of CAWHBZ010000048.1, forward strand.
CCTCGCGAAGTTTCGCGATTTCGCGGGAAAGCTCGGTATCGGGCCCGACGCCTATCGCCGTAGCCATCGTCTCGGCCTCGGCGAGCGCGGAGTGGGCGAGGTCGAGCGCACCGGCCGCCACGTCGTGTCGCCCCCGGATGCACAGGAGCTTGGCGAGCTCGAACCGGCCGCCGACCTCTCGCAGGAGCATCTCGCCTGCCCTGAGCGCTTCGCCGGCTTCGCCGATCCGTCCCTGCCTGGTCAGAAGATCCCCGAGGTTGCCGAGTACTGCGCCCTCGTCGCGTCGGTTGCCCACTTCACGGGCCATGGCGAGGGCGCGCTCGAAGTGTCTCCGTGCCTCCTCGACCTGGCCCAGCTCGTGGAGCAGGAGGCCCAAATTGCCGAGCACGATGCCCTCCGCGCGACGGTCGCCCACTTCGCGGAGAAGGGCGAGCGGACTGCTCGTAGTGTGCCCGCCCTTTCTCCAAGTGGCCCTGGTCGGTGCGCAGGTTGCCCAGGTTGCAGAGAACGTTCCCCTCGTCGCGGTGGCTGCCTACCTCGCGGTGGATGGCAAGGGCGGATTCGTAGTGCCACTGCGCCACATCAACCCGGCCTTGTTCGTGGTGCAGGATGCCCAGGTCGCCGAGGACAGTGCCCTCGCCGCGGCGGTTGCCCACCTCGCGGTGGACGACTAGGGCGGCCTCGAGGTGTTCACGCGCTTCCTCCATCCGACCTTGCTCGCGGCGCAGGCCGCCCAGGTTGCCGAGAACGCTCCCTTCCCGGCGCCGGTCGTGAGTCTCGCGCGAGAGAGCGAGCGCATGGTCGAGCCACGTCCCTGCCTCCTCCATACGCCCGGCGCTCCAGGAGGCCAGGGCTTGGGTCAAGAGTGCCGCGGCGCGCAGCGAAGCATCGGCCCCGTCGAGGTCGAGCACCTGCGCTCCCAGGGCGGCGCCCAGGGCGAATGGCCCCTGTAGCTCGAGCACCTCCCAGGCCGCGCGGTATGTCGAGATCGCAGTTTCGCTATCGGCCCGGCCCACGGCCCGGCGGCAGGCGGTGACGAAATTGTCTAGCTCGAGCGCCAGCGCATGGCGCCTCCTGACTCCGCCGTGCCGAAAAAGACTGTCGAGTGCCTCGTCAGTCCCGAAGCCCGCGAAGTGCAGTCCGTGGCGCTCCTCGGCCAACCCCTGCGCCCCAGGCTCGCTCGCCTGGAGCTTCTGCGCCGCGTACTCGTGGATGCTCATGTACATCCCGAAGTGCGGCTCCTCGAGGTCGTAGCGGCCCTGCTCGGCAGGAAACCAGTTGCGCAGCAGGCTCTTGTCCACGAGCGCCTGGACCGCGTCCATGGTCGGTGGGGCATCGGGCGAGCGCGCAAGGTCCAGCACCGCCTCGGCCGCCTCAAGCGTGAAGCCGCCCTCGAAGACCGAGCACTGGGCGAGGGTCGCCTGCTCCCAGGGCGCGAGCAGGTTCCACGACCAGTCGATCGCCGCTTTGAGCGTCACCTGGCGCGCCGCCGCACCACGGGCACCGGCGAGGATCTGGAACCGGTCTCGCATCCTGTCGACCAGTTGAGCTGGAGAAAGTATCCGCACGCGCGCGGCAGCCAACTCGATCGCCAGCGGCAGCCCGTCGAGCAGCCGCACGACCTCGACCACTGCCGCGCGGTTGGCGTCGCCGAGGACGAAGTCAGGCCTCTGCGCACGGGCGCGCACAGCGAAGAGATCTATCGCTTCCTGTTCCAAGGACAGTGGCTCGATGGGAAAAACCTCTTCGCCAGGCAGCTGCAGCCGCTCGCGGCTGGTGACGACGAAGACCGTGTCGGCGGCCCGATCGAGCCAGCGGCCGAGGGTGGCCGCTGCGTACCCCACGACCTGTTCGAAGTTGTCGAGGATGACCAGGCAGCGGCCTCGGCCGCCAATTGCGTGGCCGAGCTGGATCACCGGGTCGTCCTTGCCAAGGGGGACGGCGAGGGCGACGGCGACTGCTCCCAAGATCCCGTCGAGGCTCTTGGCCTCGTTCAGATCGCAAAAGTAGACACCGCCCCGCCAGTCCCCGAGCCAAGTCCAGCCATACCGGCGCACGAACCGGGTCTTGCCTGTGCCGCCCGAGCCCAGGACGGTGAGTAGCCGGACGCCGGCGTCGAGCCTTGACGCGAAATCGCGCAACTCCGTGGTCCTGCCGACGAACGCGTCGCGCTCGGCCGGCAGGTTATGGCGAACTTCGCGGACGGGGCGCCAGAGGCCACCGGCGCTGACCACTTGATAGGCTTTGTCGACATCCTCGGGGGGCAAAACGGAGAAGTGCCGCGTACACCCAGCTCGAATACCTCGACGGGCTCCTCGAACCCTTTGAACCGATAGTGGCCATGCCTTTCGATTTCACCACCCAACGGAAGGTTGTCGGCGAGCGCGTTCCGTCCGGCGGCGCTGATGAGAGTCTGCCTCGCACCGGCGAGCGCCACCACGCGGGCAGCCAACGGCTTTGCCAGGCCTTCGACCTCGATTGGCTTGGCGCCGCGAGCGATGTCGCCGGCAGTGTTCTCGCGCAAAGTCACGGGGCCGACATGGATGCCGATCCGAGCGTTGAGCCCGAGATCGGCAAGTGCCTCGTGGTACTCGATCGCAAAACTGGCGGCGTCCGATACGTCGTCAAAAAGTAGGAAGAAGCCGTCGGTGCGATCGATTTCGCGCCCGCGATGGCGGCAGAGAAGGACGCGGGCAAGTTGGTCATGCGAGGCCCAGACCTCGGCCGCGCGCGCGTCGCCGACGTTCTCGACCAAGCGGGTGCTATCCACCACGTCGGTGAAAAGGAGGGCGCGTTCAGTCATATCGCGAAGACCCAGCGCCGGCGCCAGCGCGCGAGCGCCGGCGCCTTCGGCCCATTCGTGTGAGGGTACTCCTCGCTGAGCATGGTCGCTCGACCGCGCGAGCGGCTGGATCCGAGCCGCAGGGGAAGCTCGTGTGGTACTCAGCCTGGATACTGGCCGACTACGCGCAGGCGCCTTCGGCTCAGCAATTGAGCCAGAAGGACGAGAAAGCGCCACAACAGGCAGACCGGTTCCACTTCTTGGCGCGGCGGAGTGAAGCTGACCTAGTCGGCTCGCGCACTACGCGGTCCAGGTTGCCGATGGCCCTGTGACGTGACAGGCCTGGGGTGTCCGAGGCCAAGCGTGCCGTCCATTTCAGCAAGCGACGCACTCACGCGGCTGCTGCAACTGCCACAGGACCAAGCGCACCGTGGCCCCGTGGGGCCGGAAGTCATGAAAGGTGCTGGTCCCCCGGGTGACCGACGGCGCCTGCTCCGCGATGTCCGAGTATTTGGGAGGTGGAGTGCAGGGCAGGCATGACGTGATCACACAACGCCTCTGCCCGTCGGGTGGAGACCCAGACCCGGGGGAAACCGGGGCGGAAGCTAGCACCAGGCCGGCTTCCTGTCTGTCTGTCTCCACACATTCGTGCGTTCCGCGAGAACCCATCGCCGGCCGTCCGACAAGCGGGCCGCCTCTTCTCGCGTCGAGGGGCCGTGCCTGCGCTTCAGGGCCTCGCCTGGTCGGGCCGGCGGTAGTCGCACACACCCTCGGGAAAGATCTGCTTGAGCTGCGCGATCTCGCTCGGCATTCGGCGCCCACGGCGCGTAGGTGCCGGCGGCCACCGCCTGCGTCCACCGACTTGCGCGCGCAGTCGTAGATGCCGCCTTCGATCGGCGCACCGGCGACGATGCGCGAGGTGCCGTACAGCGGAAACGCCTGCGTGCAGACGCCCGGCGCTTTGCCGTCGAGGATGCCATCCCAGGCGTCGTCGCCGCGGTGCATCAGCCGGCCTTGCAAGTCGTAGCAGGCGTCGGTGGCCTCCGCTGGCTTGTTGCCGGCGATGCCCTTGCGCGGGTGCAGGCGAATGTTGGTCAACCAGCGGTCCATCACCGCCAGCGCCTCCAGCGACTGACTGGCCTTGGGCACGCCCGGGGTGGTGTCGGTGAACCAGATCACCATGTTGTCGCTGTCGCCCATCCTGCGCAGCACACGCTGGCGCGCGGCGAAGCTCTGGTGCGAGTTGTGCATGTCGAGCTCACGCTCCATGTACTGGCGGTGGTCGATCGCCGGCACCTTGAGCTTGCCGCTGAAAGACATGGCCGCTGGTGTAGGCGGCGCGCATCGCGATCGGGTCGCCCTTGCTGCGCGGCGCGGGCTGGTCGGCGCCGGCGCCGGCCAGCATGTTCTTGCTGCTCCAGGGGTCGAAGTAGCCGGGGATCGTCAGCGCCTTCTGGATCTCGCTCGCGCCGGTGCCGAAGAAGGGGAATGTCTCCTGCACCATGTCGCTCGGGTGCTTCCAGCCGCCGATGTGCCAGTTCAGGTGCAGGAACTCGGCCGGCGTGATCTTGCCCTCGTTGAGCGAACGCAGGCCGTACTGCACGCCGACGTTGTCCCAGGTGACGCGCGCGGCGCCGCTGGCGTCGACGCCATACACATTGCGCAGGTCGTCGTAGTGCGTCCAGCGGATCGCCAGCGATGTCGGCTCTGCGGCTCGTAGAACTGCGAGTTGGGCACCTGGCCGTACAGCGGGTTCATCGCCAGCGGCGTCAGCCCGCGCCAGCCCGGCACGCACTCGGTGCTGCCGATGCGCCGTGCTGTAGCCGAGCGCAGTCTTCAGCGGCGCCAACGGGTCGTTGACGCGCGGCGTTGGTGCCGACCGGCGGGTTCTCCTCGGCATTGAAGCCGACCAGCCAGCTGCGGTTCTTGGTGGTGCGCCACTTCGCGTTGGTGCGGTCGGTGGCGTCCATGTAGTGCTCGAGCAGTTCGCAGTCGCCGACGTGAATGGTCTGCGTCACCATGTCCGGGTAGCTCTGCACGGGCAGCAGGCCGTCGAGCACGCCGGGGTGGTTCTGCGCGATGATGTACTGCTGGATCGCGCCACCCGAGCCGCCCAGGCCCACGGTGTACAGCGGCGCGCCGTAGCGCTCGATGAAGCGCTCCTTGGTCATCATCGCCGTCTCGCCGGCCAGGTTGAGGTTGTAGTGCGTGCCGGTGTTGTTGCCGCTGCTGTGCACGATGGCCCAGCCCTGGCGCAGGATGTCCGGGTTCAGCGAGCCGCTGTGCACGCTGCCCTGGGTGTGCCCGATCGCCACGCCGCCCTGGAACCAGTAGAGCAGCTTGCGGTTCCACAGGCTGAGATCGGGCTGCGCCGGGCTCTCGCCCGCCGGCGCCAGCATCGCGAAGCTGTACAGGAAGCGGTTGATCGACCCGACCTCGCGCCGGATGACGAAGTCGACCGTGCGCCCGTCGGGCAGCGTCACCGTCGTCATGTCGGTCGGGCCGCGGCGCCGGCCGGCAGCGTCTTCCAGGCTGTTGTCGGTGCTGCGGTACAGGTAGGTGACGAAGGTGTCGATCGAGCAGTTGCGGCTGTAGCCGATCAGTCTGCCCCTGCGCATCGGTCACCCGGTAGCCCGGGGCCGTCGGCGCTGTCGACGTTGCGGCTGCAGCGCTGAACCTGGGTCGCCGTGCAGACAAACGGCGTCTGCTGCGGCCCGGTGAACATCGGCCCGGTGATCGGCCAGTTGGTCAGCGTGATCGCATCGCGCACATGGGCGTGGCGGTGCTTCGCCTCGAGCCGGTTGTCGCCGAGCCGCAGGCCGCTGACCACACCTTCGAGGCCGTCGGGGACTTCCTCGAGTTCGACGACGTGCCGCCTGCCGTTCAACACCAGCTCGATCTTGTCGCGCTGCCCGGGTGCGGCGCGCACGTGGATGCGCGCGTCGCCGCCCGACACCCATTGCGGCGCGCTGGACAGCACGCTCAACTCAACCGTCATCCTGCGGTCGGAGTGGTGTCCCCCGTGGTCGGCCGTGGCGGCCGACTCGGTGTGTTCGGTCGCGGTGTCGGCGTCGCCGCCACCGCCGCAGGCGGCCATCAGGGCCGCCACAGCCGCAGCCGTGCCGGCGGCGGCCCAGGAGCGCAGCATGCTCATGGTGTTGTCTCCTCAAGGTCTTGCAGTGAACGCGAGCGGCGGACGCATGTGCACGTGCCACGCGGCCGCGTTCGCGGATCACGTTAGGTCGTGGCACCGGCGCGCGCCAGCGGGTTTGCACGCACCCGCGTGCAAGCCTTCAGCGCGCGCTGCGCTCAGCGGATCTTCGCCGCCTCGGCCTCCATCCGCGTGACCAGGGTGTCGAGCTGGTCGATCACCGCCTGGACCGTCGCGCGCTGCGTCAGGTCGACGCCGGCCTTCTTCAGCTGCGTCATCGGGTAGTCGTTGCCGCCGCTCTTGAGCAGCGTCAGGTAGCGCTCGGTCGCGGCCTTTCGAGACTCGGGCGTGCCGGTCGTCATCGCGTTGAACAGCTGCGCCGACGATGCGAAGCAGGTCGCGTACTGGTAGACGTAGTACGGCGAGTTGTAGAAATGCGTGATGCGCGCCCAGGTGTACTCGTAGAACTCGTCGAACGTGACCGCGTCGCCGTAGTACGTGCGCGCGATGTCGCGATAGAGCTTGCGCAGCACCTCGGTGGTGATCGGCTGCCCGCGCTCGACCAGCCGGTGCGCCTGCAGCTCGAAGTCGGCGAACAGCACTTGCGTGTAGTAGGTGCCGACGATCGAGTCGGCCGCGTGCTGCAGCAGCAGGAAACGCTCCTTCGGGTCGCTGGTGCGGCCCAGCAGTTCCTCGAGCAGGAAACGCTCGTTGGTGGTCGACGCGACCTCGGCGACGAAGATCGTGTAGTCCGAGGTCGCGAACGGCTGGTTCTCGTACGACAGCACCGTGTGCATCGCGTGTCCGGTCTCGTGGGCGAACGTGAACACCGATTCCAGCGTGTCGTTGTAGTTCAGCAGCAGGTAGGGTCCGACGCCATACACGCCGGCGCTGTAGGCGCCGCTGCGTTTGCCCGGGTTCTCGTACACGTCGATGCGGCCGCCGCTGACGAAACGACGGTAACGCGACACGTACTCTTCGCCCAGCGGCGCCACCGCGGCCAGCGTCAGCTCGCGGGCGGTGGCATAGGGATAGGTCTTGTCGCTCTTGAAGATCGGCAGCGAGCCATCGTACGGATGGTAGGTCGGCGAGGCTGAGCAGCTTCTTGCGCAGCCGCAGGTAGCGCTGCAGCGGCGCGGCGCCGGCGCGCGTGGCGTCGACCAGCGTCTCGACGACCTGCCGCGGCACCGCGTCGCTGTGCAGCGCGGCGTCGAGCGTGGTCGGGAAGTTGCGCGCTTGTGCAATGAACCAGTCGCGCTGCAGCACGCTGTTGTACAGCGCGGCGTAGGTATGAGCCGTCGTCGCGTAGGTGCCGACGTGGGCCGCCGCCGCTTTGGCGCGGTCGGCCTGGTTGCGGTTGCCCTCGAGCAGCGCGCAGTAGTTGCCCGGCGACAGCGTGACGCTCTGGCCGTCGGCCAGCGTGACGGTCGGGAACTTGATGTCCGACGTGCTCAGTTCCGGCATAGGCCTCGCGCGGCGAGTCGTTGAAGCGGCCGGCGAGCGACAGCAACCGCTCGCCCTTCTCGTCGAGCACGTGCGCCTCGCGGCGGTAGACCTCGAGGATCGGAAAGCGATACGGCGTCAGGGCCGGTGTCTGCTCGATCCAGCGCTGCATCGTCGGCTGCGGCACCGTCAGCAGCTCGGGTGAGAACCAGGCGGTCGCGGTTTCGAACTTCGAGAACAGCGCGCCGACGCGCTGGAAGCGTCCGGCCACGGCCTGGTCGCGCGTGTCGACGTCACGCTGCAGTTGCGGGTAGCGGTACAACCGATACTGCAGTTTGCCGATCTCGTCGAATGCGAGGTAGGCCTTCAACACGGCGTCCGGGCCGTTCTTCAGCGTGCCTTTGAGCGCCGCGAAGGCGTCGGTTTTCACCTCCATCTCACGCATGCCGGTTTCCCAGGCGTCCCAGCTCGGGTAGATCGCACTGAAGTCCCAGCGGAATTCGGCAGGAATCTCGCTGCGCTCGCGCGGCGCCTTCGTTGGGGTGGTGGCGGTCTGAGCGAACGCAGCAAAGGTGAGGGCGGCCGTCAGCGCCGCGACGGCCTTGGCGAGGTCGGTATTCATCGCGCCATTGTGTCAGCCACGCCCGGGACAGGTCTCACGACCGCCCGGCCCCGTGGCTGCCACAGCGCCCGGTCAGAACACCTCCAGCGGCACGTCATTGACCGCCGCCGCGCCGTCGACGACGCTGTCGCGCAGGCCCGGCACGCGCGTCAGCACGTGCTCGGCATAGAAGCGCGCCACCGCGATCTTGTTGCGCATGAATTCGACGTCCTCGCCGGCGGCCAGCTTCTCGTGGGCCACCAGCAGCGCGCGGCCCGAGCTGCCAGCCGGCGACCAGGTTGCCCGCCAGCAGCAGGTAGGGCACCGATCCGGCGAACGCCGCGTTGGGGTCGGCCTTGGCGCGCGCGACGACGAAATCCACCGTGTCGACGAAGGCCTTGCGCGCTGCGGTCAGCCGGCCTGGCCATCGCCTGCGCCGCCTCGTGGTCGCAGGCGCGCAGGCGGCCTCGGTGGCTTCGATCTCGCGGGCCAGCGCCTTCGCGGTGGCGCCGCCGTCGCGTGCGGTCTTGCGGCCGACCAGGTCGTTGGCCTGGATCGCGGTGGTGCCTTCGTAGATCGACAGGATGCGCGCGTCGCGGTAGTGCTGCGCGGCGCCGGTCTCCTCGATGAAACCCATGCCGCCGTGCACCTGCACGCCCAGGCTCGCGACCTCGATGCTCATCTCGGTGCTGAAGCCCTTCACCAGCGGCACCAGGAACTCGTAGACGGCCTGGGCCTGCTTGCGCACCGCGGCGTCCGGGTGCGCGTGTGCGGTGTCGTAGGCCGCCGCGGCGCTGATGGCCGCCGCGCGGCAACCCTCGACCACCGAGCGCATCGTCAGCAGCATGCGCTTGACGTCGGGGTGGTGGATGATCGCCCCGGCCCCGGGCAACGAGCCGTCGACCGGGCGCCCTTGCACGCGTTCCTTGGCATAGGCCGCCGCCTGCTGGTAGGCGCGCTCGGCGACCGCGATGCCCTGCACGCCCACCGCATAGCGCGCGGCGTTCATCATGATGAACATGTACTCGAGGCCGCGGTTCTCCTCGCCGACGAGGTAGCCGACGGCGCCGCCGGCGTCGCCGAACTGCAGCACCGCGGTCGGGCTCGCCTTGATGCCGAGCTTGTGCTCGATGCTGACGCAGTGCACGTCGTTGCGCGCACCCAGGCTGCCGTCGGCGTTGACCATGAACTTGGGCACCACGAACAGGCTGATGCCCTTGACGCCTTCGGGCGCGCCGGTCACGCGCGCCAGCACCAGGTGGACGATGTTGTCGGCCATGTCGTGCTCGCCGTAGGTGATGAAGATCTTGGTGCCGAAGACCTTGTAGCTGCCGTCGGCCTGCGGCTCGGCGCGCGTGCGCACCAGCGCCAGGTCGCTGCCGGCCTGCGGCTCGGTCAGGTTCATCGTGCCGGTCCACTCGCCCGAGATCATGCGCGGCAGATAGATCTGCTTGAGTTCATCCGAGCCGGCAGTCAGCAGCGCCTCGATCGCGCCGTCGGTCAGCAGCGGGCACAACGCGAAACTCAGGTTGGCGCTGTTGTTGATCTCGATGCAGGCCGCGCCGATCGTCTTGGGCAGGCCCTGGCCACCGAACTCGGCCGGGTGCTGCAGGCCCTGCCAGCCGCCCTCGGCGTACTGGCGGTAGGCGTCCTTGAAGCCGGGCGTGGTGGTGACGGCGCCGTCCTTCCACGCGGAAGGGTTCTGGTCGCCGTCGCGGTTCAACGGCGCGATCACGCCCTCGTTGAACCTGGCGCATTCTTCGAGCACCGCTTGTGCGGTGTCGACACCGGCCTCCTCGAAGCCGGGCAGCGTGGCGACGCGATCGAGGCCGGCGAGCTCGGTCATGCAAAAGAGCAGGTCTTTGACGGGGGCTTGGTAAGTGCTCATGGTGTCTCGAGATGCCTTGCGGCACCTCGGTCCGGGTTGTGTGGTTTACAGCGCCTTCACCAGCTCGGGCACCGCCGCGAACAGGTCGGCCTCCAGGCCGTAGTCGGCGACGCTGAAGATCGGCGCCTCGGGATCCTTGTTGATGGCCACGATGACCTTGCTGTCCTTCATGCCGGCCAGGTGCTGGATCGCCCCGGAGATGCCGCAGGCGATGTACAGCTGCGGGGCGACGATCTTGCCGGTCTGCCCGACCTGCCAGTCGTTGGGCGCATAGCCCGCATCCACCGCCGCGCGGCTGGCCCCCAGCGCCGCCCCGAGCTTGTCGGCCAGTGGCGTCAGCACCTCGTTGAACTTGTCGGAGGAGCCCATCGCGCGGCCGCCGCTGACGATGATCTTGGCCGCGGTCAGCTCGGGGCGGTCGAGCTTGACGATCTCCGCACCCACGAAGCTGGACAGCCCGCTGTCATTCACCGCGGGCACGGTCTCGATGGCGGCGCTGCCGCCTGCGGCCGCCGCGGCGTCAAAGCCCGTGGTGCGCACGGTGATCACCTTGATCGCATCGCTGCTTTGCACGGTGGCCACCGCGTTGCCGGCGTAGATCGGGCGCTCGAAGGTGTCGGCGCTGATGACCTTGCTGGCGTCGCTGATCTGGGCCACGTCCAGCAGCGCGGCCACCCGCGGGGCGACGTTCTTGCCGTGCGCGGTGGCCGGGAACAGCAGGTGGCTGTAGTTCTTGGCGATAGGGCGAGGATCTGCGCGGCGACGTTCTCGGCCAGCTGCTCGGCCAGGCTGGCGCCGTCGGCGTGCAGCACCTTGGCCACACCTGCGATCTGCGCGGCGGCTTTGGCGGCGCCGCCGGCGTTGGCCCCGGCGACGAGCACGTGCACTTCGCCGCCGCAGGCTGCCGCCGCGGTGACGGTGTTCAGGGTGGCGGGCTTGAGGGTGCCGTGGTCGTGTTCGGCAATGACGAGAACTGGCATTCAGATCACCTTGGCTTCGTTCTTCAGCTTGGCCACCAGCGTGGCCACGTCGGGCACCTTGACGCCGGCGCCGCGCTTGGGCGGCTCGCTGACTTTGAGGGTCTTGATGCGCGGGGCCACGTCCACGCCGAGCTCGGCGGGCTTGAAGGTCTGCAGGGGCTTCTTTTTGGCCTTCATGATGTTGGGCAGCGTCACGTAGCGCGGCTCGTTCAGGCGCAGGTCGGTGGTGACGATGGCCGGCAGCTTGACTTTGATGGTCTCCAGGCCGCCGTCGATCTCGCGGGTGACGGCGGCAAAGCCGCCTTCGACGACCACCTTGGAGGCGAAGGTGGCCTGCGGCAGCCCAGCCAGCGCGGCCAGCATCTGGCCGGTCTGGTTGCAGTCGTCGTCGATGGCCTGCTTGCCCAGGAGGACCAGGCCGGGCTGCTCCTTGTCGAACAGCGCCTTCAAGAGTTTGGCCACCGCCAGCGGCTGCAGCTCGTCGGCGCACTCCACCAAGATGGCGCGGTCCGCGCCGATGGCCATCGCGGTGCGCAGGGTCTCCTGGCACTGCGCGACGCCGCAGCTCACGGCAATGATCTCGCTGACGATGCCTTTTTCTTTCAGGCGCACGGCCTCCTCGACGGCAATCTCGTCGAACGGGTTCATGCTCATCTTGACGTTGGCGATGTCCACCCCGCTGCCGTCACTCTTGACACGCACCTTGACGTTGAAATCGACCACCCGTTTGACGGGGACCAAGACTTTCATCGCTGCTACTCCTTGTTCAACCCACGCTCGCTGCGCGGGCGTCAGCCGCGGGCCATCACGTACGTCCCCGGCGCTGCGCCGAGCGACGGGTGGCGGCGCGAACCCGCCTGTCGCGGTGCACTCTTGTCGGCGTCCGAACGTGCGGCCAGCCACTGCGCCATGTGCGGCCACCAGCTGCCTTCGCGCACCGTCGCTCCTTGCTCGAAGGCCTGCGGCGAGTCGTGCGCGCCGTCGTTGACGACGAACGAACTCTTCTTGTTGCCCGGCGGGTTGACGATCGACTGCACGTGGCCGCTGGCGTTGAGCACGAAGTCGCTGCGCCCGCCGAGCAGGCGGCGCGTCTGGTAGCAGCCTTCCCACGGTGTGATGTGATCGGTGCGGCCGGCCAGGATGTAGCTGTCGCAGCGCACGGCGGCGAGGTCCAGCGCCTTGCCGCCGAGCGTGATGCCGCCGGCCTGCGCGAACGCGTTGGACTCGAGCAGCGCCAGGAAGTCGGCGTGCAGCCGCGCGGGCAATCGGGTGGTGTCGGCGTTCCAGTACAGCACGTCGAAGGTCGGCGGCTGGTGGCCCAACAGGTAGTTGTTGACCCAGTAGTTCCAGATCAGGTCGTTGGGGCGCAGCCAGGCGAACACCTTGGCCAGATCCTTGCCCTCGAGCACGCCGCGCGAGCCGCTGACCTTGCGTGCGATCTCGAGGGTCTCCAGGTTGGCAAACAGGCCCATCGAGCTGTCGGCGATGCCGTCGATGTCGAGGATCGACACCAGCAGCGCGAGGCTGCGCGCCCAGTCGATCTTCTTGGCGGCCAGGTAGGCGAGCAGCGCCGCCGACGTGATGCCGCCCGAGCAGGCACCCAGCAGGTGGAGCTGCGGTCGCACGCGAGATCTCGCGCGTCACGCGCATCGCGTCGTGCAGCGCCAGCACGTAGGTCTCCAGGCCCCAGTGCGACTCGCTGGCGCGCGGGTTGAACCAGCTCACCACGTAGACCGGGAAACCCTGCTGCACCAGAAACTCGATCAGGCTGCGGCCGGGCGCGAGGTCCCAGACGTAGTACTTGTTGATCTGCGGCGGCACGATGAACAGCGGCGTGCCATGCACGGTGGGCGTCAACGGCCGGTACTGGATCAGCTCGAGCTGCGGATTGCGGTAGACCACATCGCCCGCGGTGACCGCCAGGTTCTCGCCGACCTTGAACTTTTTCACATCCACCATCGCCGGCAGGCCGCCGTTGTGCCGCCAATCGTCGACCAGGTTCAGCACGCCGCTGACCAGGTTGCGGCCGCCGGTCTCCAACGTGCGCTTGATCGCCGCCGGGTTGCCCAGCAGCGTGTTGGTCGGCGCCAGCGTGTCGGCCACGATGCCCAGCGCCATGCGCGCGCGCGCCTCGTCGCGCGGCGCCAGGCCGAGTTCGCCGGCCACGCGGTGCGACTCGCGCGCCAGCGCCAGATGGCCCTGCATCAGCCGGCGGTACAGCGCGCTGTCGCGCCAGGCCGGGTCGTCGAAACGGCGGTCGCCGGGTGCGGGCGCGATCGTCGAGCCGCCGCGCATGACCGACAGCAGTTCCGCGCCGGCGCGTTGCATGCCTTTGGCCAGCTTGACTGGCTGCGTGATCGTGGCTTTCGCCGCCGCCTGAAGCGACTCGCGCAGGCGCGGGTTCTGGCGCGCAGTCGCGCTGCGGATCACGGCGCCCGTGCCGGAGGCCTGAGCTGGCACCCGGGCCTGCGCCGCCTTGCGCGGGGCGCGCTTGGCCGATGCGGCCTTGGTGGTCGACTTGGCTTTGGGGTCGCCCGGGCCTTGGCGGTCGACTTGGCCTTGGAGGTGTGCGGCGTCTTCATGCCGTCACCATCGCCGGCATGTCGGCCACAGGGTGATTCGGTGGGACGGCCATCGCGAACTCCTGGGTTGAATGATCGAGTGGACGTGAAGGTGGGTCAGGCGACGCGCTCAAGGCGCCCAGCGCAACAGCGCCAGCACCAGTGCGGCCAGGAACGTGGTCTCTGCGAGCATCAGCACGACGGGCTTGAGGCCGACCGTGGCCAGCTCCTTCAATTGTGTCTTCATGCCGATGCCGGCGATCGCGGCCACCAGGCACCAGCGCGAGAACTCGGTGCCGGTCTTGGCCACGGCGCCCGGCAGCCAGCCGGTGCTGTTGATCGCCACCAGCACCGCGAAGGCGACTGCGAACATCGGCAGCAGCGGCGGGCGCGGCCCGCTGGCTGCACCCGCGTTGCTGGCGCGAGCGCGCACCAGCACGACCGCGAACACGATCACCGGCAGCAGCATGGCCACGCGCATCAGCTTGACGACGGTGGCCACGTCGCCGGTGGGCTGCGACATGCCGTAGCCCGCGCCCACGACCTGGGCGACGTCGTGGATCGTGGCGCCGAGAAAGACGCCCGCCAGTCGCGCATCGAGCCCGATGGCGTGCGCCAGCATCGGGTAGACGATCATCGTCAGGGTCGACAGCACCGACACGCCGATCACGGTGAACAGCGTCGCGCGCTCCTTCAGCGGATGGCTGGGCAGCGCGGCCGACAGCGCCAGCGCCGCCGAGGCGCCGCAGATCGCCGTGGCACCGCCGCTCAAGAGGCCGAACAGGCTCTGGAAACCGAGCAACCGGGCCAGCACCATCGACACGCCGATGGTCAGCACCACCGACAGCACGACGATCGCGAGCGGTTGCCAGCCCAGCTCGGCGATCTGGCCGGCCGTGATGCGCAGCCCGAGCAGTGCGACGCCGATGCGCAGCACGGTGCGGGCGGTGAACTCGATGCCGGCGGCGCACGGCCCCTCGCCCGACAGGAAGTTCATCGCCATGCCCAGCAGCAGCGCGAACAGCATCAGCGGCGCACCGTAGTGCTCGGCCAGAAAGGTCGACGCGGCGGCCACCACCGCGCAGGCCATCACGCCGGGGAACAGCGTGCGTGCCTGCGCCACCCGCGCGGTGGCCGACAGGGCGGTCATGGCCGGCCCTTGGGGTCGCTCAGGCCGAGGGCAGCTTGTACGCGGCGAATTGCTCGCGCAGCTTGTTCTTCTGCATCTTGCCGGTGGCCCCGAGCGGGATCGCGTCGACGAACACCACGTCGTCGGGTGTCCACCACTTGGCGATCTTGCCCTCGTAAAACTTGATCAGCTCCTCGCGCGTCAGCGAAGCGCCGGGCTTCTTGACCACCACCAGCAACGGCCGCTCGTCCCACTTCGGATGCTTGGCGCCGATGCAGGCGGCCATCGCCACCGCGGGGTGCGCCATCGCGACGTTCTCGAGATCGATCGAGCCGATCCACTCGCCGCCGGACTTGATGACGTCCTTGCTGCGGTCGGTGATCTGCATGTAGCCGTCGGTGTCGATGTTGCTCACGTCGCCGGTGGGGAACCAGCCGTTGACGAGCGGGTCGCCGCCCTCGCCCCTGAAGTAGTTGGCGATGATCCACGGTCCGCGCACCAACAGCTCGCCCGAGGCCTTGCCGTCGTGCGGCAGCTCCTGGCCGTTTTCGCCGACGATCTTCAGGTCGACGCCGAACACCGCACGCCCTTGTTTGGCCTGCACCGCCATGCGCTCGTCGGCGCTGAGTTGCTCGTGCTTGGGCTTCAGGGTGCACACCGTGCCGAGCGGGCTCATCTCGGTCATGCCCCAGGCGTGCAGCACCTGCACGTCGTAGCGCTCCTGGAAGGTGCGCATCATCGCCGGCGGGCACGCCGAGCCGCCGATGATCGTGCGGCGCATCGTGCTGAACTTGAGGTCGTTGGCTTCCACGTGGGCCAGCAGGCCCTGCCACACGGTGGGCACGCCGGCCGACACGGTGACGCCTTCGCTCTCGAACAGCTCGTGCAGGCTCTTGCCGTCGAGGTGCGGCCCCGGAAACACGAGCTTGGCGCCGACCATGCACGCGGCATACGGCAGGCCCCAGGCATTGACGTGGAACATCGGCACCACCGGCAGGATCGTGTCGCGTGCCGAGCAGTTCAGCGAGTCGGGCAGTGCCGCTGCGAAGGTGTGCAGCAGCGTCGAGCGGTGGCTGTACAGCGCGCCCTTGGGGTTGCCGGTGGTGCCCGACGTGTAGCACAGCGAGCTGGCGGTGTTCTCGTCGAAGCTCGGCCAGGTGAAGGCGTCGCCGGCATCTTCGATCAGCTCCTCGTAGCACAGCAGGCCCGGCACCTTGCTCGATGCGGGCATGTGTGCGCGGTCGGTCATCGCGACGAACTTCTTGATCGTCTTCACGCGCGAGGCGATGGCCTCGATCAGCGGCAGGAAGGTGAGGTCGAAGAACAGCACCTGGTCTTCGGCGTGGTCGGCGATCCAGACCACCTGGTCGGGGTGCAGCCGCGGGTTCAGCGTGTGCAGCACCGCACCCGAGCCGCTGACCGCGTAGTACAGCTCCATGTGGCGGTAGCCGTTCCAGGCCAGGGTCGCGACGCGGTCGCCGAAGCCCACGCCGAGCGCCGCGATCGCGTTGGCCATGCGGCGCGAGCGCGCGGCCAGCTCGCGGTAGGTGGTGCGGTGGACATCGCCTTCGACACGCCGCGAGACGACCTGCTGCTCGCCATGGTGCCGCTCGGCGTGGGTCAGGAGGGTCGAGATCAGCAGCGGCTGCTGCATCATCAGTCCGTTCATGGGGTTTCCTTTCCTACTGGGTCGGACGGTCGTTCGGCGAATGTTCGTCAGCGGCCAAGCATCACCATGCGGTATCGCTTGGCCGACCGGCTAGTGTTCATCCGATGCCCGGTAGTCCGCAAGCCAAGCGTATTCCCCGAGCCTGCCGATGCGCCGCAGCAGCCCGGCCAGCCGCGATTGTCGGCTGTCGTGCCACGGGTGCCCGTGGCGCCACGATGCTGGCGGGCCGTGCGTTGACGCAGATCAACCGGCGCAGCGGACTGTGCTCCAATACGCCCGGCAGGTGGCGCTCGCCACCTCTGAATCGAACCCGGCAGAGCCTCATGGTCGGTCGCATCCTCAATCCAAGGCGGAACCCCCCAATGAACAAGTCCTCTGTTTTCATCGTCTCGGCGCTGCTCGGCGCGCTGTGCATGCCCAGCTCGGCCCAGCAGAAACCCGGCGCAACCCAAGCGGTGGTTGCCGCGTCGGCGCCAGGCCAGGGCACCGTCGCCCGCATGACCACTGTTCGGGCGACCGTCGAATCCATCGACGTGGCCAACCGCCAGATCACGCTCAAGGGGCCGCGCGGCAACGTCTTCCCGTTGACGGTCGACCCGCAGGTGCGCAACCTCGAGCAGGTCAAGGTCGGCGACCAGGTGGTCGTGCGCTACTTCGAGTCGCTGTCGCTGACGCTGAAGAAGGATGGCAAGGAGCTGCGCGGTTCGAACGAACAAACCGACGCCGTGCGCACGGCGGCGGGCGAGCGGCCCGGTGGCGCGGTCGCGCGCGAGGTCGAAGTCACTGCCGACGTGATCGCCGTCAATGCCAAGACGCAGACGGTCACCCTGAAGGGCCCGAAGCACACGGTCGACCTCCGGATCCCCGACAAGGGACAGTTCAAGCTGGTGAAGGTGGGTGACCAGGTCCACGCCGTGTACACCGAGGCGCTGGCCGTTGGCGTGGAGCCCGCGGCGAAGAAGTAGCAGCGGGTCGCTCGAGCCGGGGATCGGCGCCGCGTCAGCTCTGCGGCGCCAGATCCCGCACGTAGACCATGCCGAAGGTGCCGATCGCGGCGCTCCAGAGCCTGTTTATCAGCCCTCGTCCTGGGCGCCCAGGCGCCGCGCACTGCGGCGCGCGAAGTAGAACCACTCGTTGCCCGGCAACGCGTTGGGACTCGGAAACACGATGAAGCCATCGTCCGCGGCGCGCAGCGGCGTGCCGTCTGCGCGCTGGCCGATCAGGTCGCCGGCCTTCAGCGCCTGGTAGCTGGACCATTCGCGCGCGAAACGATCGTCGGCGTGGTGGCGATCGGTCACCTCGACCAGGCACAGCAGCTCGATGTCGGTGCGCGCTGCCGGCGGCGGCTCGTCCACCAGCGCGAGATGGGCCAGCGTGTGGCGGATCGCGCGGTACGCCACCTCGGGGGCCTGCGGGTCGGCGTGCTGGCCGCATTCGAGCGTGATGGCATAACCGCCGCGCGAGCGCATGTATTCGGTGGTGCCCACGCCGTAGCCGGGGTCGGTGTTCAGCAGCTGCGCGCGTTCACTCGGGTTGGCACTCGTGCGCTGCAGCCGGTTGCGCACGCCCGAGGCGTAGGTCTCGAGCCAGCCCTCGACGATGCGCCGCGGCCCCAGGCGCAGCGCCAGCGCCTCCTCCGCCCGCGCGTGCGCGAACGGCTCCAACGCGCCGGTGTTGTCGCTCGGCCCGATCATCGCGAACGGTTCACCGGGTGAATGGAACGAGTGCAGATCGAGCAGCACGTCGTGCTCGGCCAGCAGCGGGCACAGCACGTTGGCGATGCGATCCTCGTTGTCCACGGGTTGCGCGCCGGGCCGCAGGTTGCGGTTGAGGTTGCGTTCGCCCATGCGCTGACCGCGCTGGTAGGCCAGCGGATTGGTCACCGGCACGAACGTCACGCTGCCGCGCGCGAGGCGCCACGAGCCGGCGTCGAACTCCGCCAGCACACGCTCGATCGCCCGGGTGCCGCAGGTCTCGTTGCCGTGCACGGCGCCGAGCACGATCAGGCGTGGCCCGGGCGACAACGCGCGCAGCGCATGGATGCGAAGCGTGTCGGTCGAATACGATGTTTGCGGGTTCATGTCGTGCCCGCGCCGTCAATCCTCGGGCTGGCGGCGGTCGATGCGCAGCACGATGCGTTCGCGCGTCACTTCGCGGCCCACCTGGTCCAGCGAAATCGGGCGCGGCCGCCCCGTTTCGTCGAGCATCTGATCGCCGATCTCGACCAGCGAGCCGATGCGCACGCGGTAGAACCCCGGCACCGGCTCGTCCGAACGGCTGAGCGGAGTGCGCCGCTCGTTGAACTTGTGCATCTGCAAACCCCACATGGCGAGCGGCTCCCGACCGCTTGCGCCTGGCGCAACGATAACCGGCGCGTGCGGCGCTGGCCATCGTCGGTCGGATTGACCACGGCAAGCGCCGCGGCCCGGCGGTCGCTGCAGCGGCGGCGAACAAAGCGCGCCCTCGGGCGCGCGGGTTCATGCGTGCAGTCGGCTCGAGCGCGGCACGCTGGCCAGCAGGAACTCCATCTGGTCGGCCAGGATGCGGCGGCCGCGCAGGATCATGTCTTCGTGCAGGTTGGGCACGTAGGGCAGGTACAGCAGGCTCATGCGCGCTTCTTCGGGCAGCCGGTTGCCCTTGCGGCCGTTGCAGCCGCGGCAGGCGGTGATGCAGTTCATCCAGGTGTCGCGCCCGCCGCGCGACACCGGCCGACGTGCTCGCGCGTCAGCATCGTCGAACGTGGAAGCGGCGCGCCGCAGTAGGCGCACACGTGGCGGTCGCGGTTGAACAGCTTGGGGTTGGTCAGCGCCGGCACCGTGCGCCAGGCGCGGGTCGGGCACCGCGCCGCTGACGGCGATGATCGGGTGCACGTCGATGCGCGACTGCAGGCCGGTGGTGCGCTGGATGCCGCCGCGCAGCACATGGAACGTGTCGCCCAGCGTCCAGGCGACGCCGTCGCTGGCGTAGAGCACGGCCGCTTCGCGCGGCGTGATCCACGCCTGCGGGCGACCGGACACATCGAGTTGCAGGACATCCACGGTACGCGAGCAGCCTCCTCAGCAACGCCTGCAAGCGTAGCGCACTCTGAGCGGGTACTCCAAACCGCGCCGCCGGCGGCTGCTGCGGCCAGGCCCGCTAGGCAGGCGCGACCTACAAATAGTCAACACACTCGGCGCCGCACGCGGTGCTGGATTTCTGTCAAAATAGAACGACCGTTCGTTTTCGTTGCCTCCCACGTCGCTCTGACCGACATCTCCACCACGCATCGCCACCGCGCCCGCGCCGCAGGCCGCTGCCCAAGGGCCAGCAGACGCGCGCGGCGATCCTCGACGCCGCGCTCGGCCTGGCCTCGCAGATCGGCCTGGAAGGCCTGTCGATCGGCGCGCTGGCCGAGGTGACGCAGATGAGCAAGTCGGGCGTGTTCGCCCACTTCGGCTCGCGCGAGGAACTGCAGATCTCGGTGATCCGCGAATACCACGCAGCGCTTCGAGGACGAGGTGTTCTACCCGGCGATGCGCGAGCCGCGCGGCCTGCCGCGCCTGCGCGCGCTGTTCGAGCACTGGATGCGGCGCGTCTCGGTCGAGATCGACTCGGGCTGCATCTACATCAGCGGCGCGGTCGAGTTCGACGACCGGCCCGGCCCGGTGCGCGACGCGCTGGCGCAGCATGGTGCGCACCTGGCACGCGCGCGCTGGAGACGCGCGATCCGCATGGCCGTCGAAGAGGGCCACCTGCGCGCCGACACCGACGCCGACGCAGATGCTGTTCGAGATCCACGGCCTGATCCTGGCGCTGCACCACGACGCGCGCTTCCTGCAAGCAACCCCGGCGCGCTCGACCGCGCCCGCGCTGGCCTTCGAGCGCATCGTCACCGACAACCTGGCGCGCGCCCGGCGCACGCACGCGCGCCGCCGCGCCGCTGATTCCCGCCTCCCGACTTTCGACCCAGGAGTATCGCCGCCATGCCCACGTACACCCCGCCGCTGCGCGACATGCAGTTCGTGCTGCACGAGCTGCTCAAGGTCAGCCGACGAGCTGAAGGCGCATGCCGCGCGCACGCCGAGATCGACGCCGACACGATCAACGCGGTGCTCGAAGAAGGCGGCAAGTTCGCCGCCGAGGTGACCTTCCCGCTCAACCAGCAGCGGCGACGAGCGAGGGCTGCACGCTCGACAAGGCCACGCCACGAGGTCACGACGCCCGACGGGCTTCAAGGAGGCCTACGCGCAGTACGTCGAAGGCGGCTGGCCGGCGCTGTCGCTGCGACCCGGCGTACGGCGGCCAGGGCCTGCCGATCGTGCTGAACCAGTGCCTCTACGAGATGCTGAACTCGCGCCAACCAGGCCTGGACCATGTACCCCGGCCTGTCGCACGGCGCCTACGAGGCCTGCACGCGCACGGCACCGACGGAGCAGAAGCAGACTGTACCTGCCCAAGCTGACCAGCGGCGAGTGGACCGGCACCATGTGCCTGACCGAGCCGCACTGCGGCACCGACCTGGGCCTGCTGCGCACCAAGGCCGAGCCGCAGGCCGACGGCAGCTACAAGCTCACCGGCAACAAGATCTTCATCTCGCGCCGGCGAGCACGACCTGGCCGAGAACATCATCCACCTGGTGCTGGCGCGCCTGCCGGACGCGCCGCAGGGCAGCAAGGGCATCTCGCTGTTCGTGGTGCCGAAGTTCATGCGTCAAGGCCGACGGCTCGCTGGGCGAGCGCAACGCCATCTACTGCGGCGGCCTCGAGCACAAGATGGGCATCCACGGCAACGCCACCGCGCAGATCGAAGCTCGACGGCGCCATCGGCACGCTGGTGGGCGAGCCGCAACAAGGGCCTGCCGGCGATGTTCGTGATGATGAACGCCGCGCGCCTGGGCGTGGGCAACCAGTCGCTGGGCCTGACCGAGGTGGCGTACCAGAACGCGCTGGCCTACGCCAAGGACCGCATCCAGATGCGCTCGCTGTCGGGCCCGAAGGCACCCGGACAAGCCGGCCGACCCGATCATCGTGCACCCCGACGTGCGCAAGATGCTGCTGACCGCGCGCGCCTATGCCGAAGGCGGCCGCGCGCTGGCGATCTACATGCGCGCTGCTGATCGACCAGCGAGCTGCGCCACCCCGACGAGGAGGTGCGCAAGGACGCCGCCGACCTGGTCGCGCTGCTGACGCCGATCGTCAAGGCCTTCCTCACCGACAACGGCCTGCATCGCCACCATCGCCTGCATGCAGGTCTTCGGCGGCCACGGCTACATCCAGCGAATGGGGCATGGAGCAGTTCGTGCGCGACGCGCGCATCAACATGATCTACGAAGGCACCAACACCATCCAGTCGCTCGACCTGCTGGGCCGCAAGGTGCTGGGCGACAACGGCGCCAAGCTCAAGAAGTTCGGCAAGCTGGTCGGCGCAGTTCGTCGAGGAAGAAGGCGTCAACGAGGAGATGCAGGAGTTCGTCAACCCGCTGGCCGACCTGGGCGACAAGGTCACCAAGCTGACCACCGAGCTCGGCATGAAGGCGTTCCGGAACCCCGACGAGGTGGGCGCCGCGGCGGTGGACTACCTGCGCGTGGTCGGCCACCTGGTGTTCGCCTACTTCTGGGCGCGCATGGCGCAAGGTCGCGCTGGCGAAGCAGGACTCGCGGCGACCCGTTCTACGCCGCCAAGCTGCGCGACGGCGCGCTTCTACTTCGCCAAGCTGCTGCCCGAGACGGCGGCGCTGATCCGCAGCGCGCGCGCCGGCGCTGGCGCCGCTGATGGCGATGGACGAAGCCTTGTTCTGAATTCGCCGCCTCAGCGGCCACCACAGGAGCGAGACATGAAGACATGCGTTGCTGGCCTGCGCGCTCGCGCTGGCGCGGCTGTCGGCGCTCGGCGCAGAGCACGCCGGTGGGCTTGTGGAAGACCATCGACGACGACGGCAAGACCGAGAAGTCGCTGGTCCGCATCACCGAGACCGGCGGCGTGCTGACCGGCAGGATCGAGAAGCTGCTTCGAGGCCGCGCAAGCCGGACGCCGACGTGCGACAAGTGCACCGACGACCGCAAGGACAAGCCGGTGCTCGGCCTGGTGATCCTGCGCGGCGTCAAGCAGGACGCCGACGACAAGGACGCCTGGGACGGCGGCAAGATCCTCGACCCCAACAACGGCAAGACCTACAAGGTGCGGCTGAAGCCGCTCGACGGCGGCAAGAAGCTCGAGGTGCGCGGCTACATCGGCCCGTTCTACCGCACGCAGATGTGGCAACGCGCGCAATGAGCGTGGCGTGCAGCGTGGCAATCAGACGCCGCCGAATCATGGAGAAGTGCAAGTGAACCGATTTCAAGTGCGCAAGGTCGCCGTGCTCGGCGCCGGCGTGATGGGCGCGCAGATCGCCGCCCACCTGGTCAACGTCAAGGTGCCGGTGGTGCTGTTCGACCTGCCGGCCAAGGAAGGCCCGAAGAACGGCATCGTCGCCAAGGCGCGTCGAGGGCCTGAAGAAGCTCAAGCCGTCGCCGCTGGGCGTGGCCGACGACGCGTCGCTGATCCAGCCGGCCAACTACGAAGAGCACCTCGACGCTGCTCGGCGAGTGCGACCTGGTGATCGAGGCGATCGCCGAGCGCATGGACTGGAAGCTCGACCTGTACACGCAAGATCGCGCCGCACATCGCGCCGCACGCGATCGTCGCGTCCAACACCTCGGGCCTGTCGATCACCAAGCTGTCGCGAGGCGCTGCCCGACGAGATCAAGCCGCGCTTCTGCGGCATCCACTTCTTCAACCCGCCGCGCTACATGGCGCTGGTGGAGCTGATCGCCACGCCGACCACCGAGCCCGAGATCCTCGACCAGCTGGAGAGCCTTCGTCACCACGCGGCCTGGGCAAGGGCGTGGTGCGCGCCAAGGACACGCCGAACTTCATCGCCAACCGCGTCGGCATCGCCGGCATGCTGGCGACGATGCACGAGGTCGAGAAGTTCGGCCTGACGCTACGACGTGGTCGACGACCTCACCGGCAAGAAGCTGGGCCGCGCCAGCTCAGCGGCACCTTCCGCACCGCCGACGTGGTGGGCCTGGACACGATGGCCCACGTCATCAAGACGCTGCAGGACAACCTGCAGGACCGACCCGTTCTACCCGCAGCTTCGCCACGCCGCCGGTGCTGGCAGGCGCTGATCGAGAAGGGCGCGCTGGGCCAGAAGACCGGCGCCGGCTTCTACAAGAAGGTCGGCAAGGACATCCTGCGCTTCGACCCCGCCAAGCGGCGACTACGTGCCCGGCGGGCGGCAAGGCCGACGAGATCGTCGAGCGCATGCTGAAGAAGCCGGCGGCCGAGCGCCTGAAGCTGCTGCGCGAATCGAGCAACCCGCAGGCGCAGTTCCTGTGGGCGATCCTGCGCAACGGCTTCCACTACGCCGCCGTGCACCTGGCAGTCGATCGCCGACACCGCGCGCGACGTCGACTTCGCGATGCGCTGGGGCTTCGGCATGAAGCAGGGCCCGTTCGAGCTGTGGCAGGAGGCCGGCTGGCAGCAGGTGGCGCAGTGGATCGCAGGAAGACATCGACGCCGGCAAGGCGCTGTCCAACGCGCCGCTGCCGGCCTGGGTGTTCACCGACGGCCGCGAGTGGCGTGCACACGCCCGAAGGCTCGTGGAGCCCGAGCGCAGCAACGTTACGTGCCGCGCTCGACGCTGCCGGTGTACCAGCGCCAGCAGTTCCCCGAAGCGGTGCTGCGGCTCCGGCGCCGCCGAGCCGTTGAAGAGCCGGCACCGAGCTGCACAAGAACGACGAGATCCGCGTCTGGACGCTGGACGGCGAGGTGCTGATCGCCAGCATCACCGCCAAGATGCACCTGATCAGCCCGGCGGTGATCGAGGGCCTGCGCAAGGCGCTCGAGATGGCCGAAGACAAGTTACAAGGGCCTGGTGATCTGGTCGCCCGACGACGTGTTCTCGGCCGGCGCCAACCTGAAGTCGCTGATGCCGGTGTTCATGAAGATGGGCGCCAAGGGCATCGACGCCGGAAGTCAAGAAGCTGCAGGACTTCATGCTGCGCCTGCGCTACGCGCAGCGTGCCGGTGGTCGGCGCGATGCGCGGCATGGCGCTGGGCGGCGGCTGCGAGCTGGCGCTGTACTGCGCGCGCCGCGTGGCGCGCGATGGAAAGCTACATCGGCCTGGTCGAAGTCGGCGTGGGCCTGGTGCCCGGCCGGCGGCGGCCTGGCCTACGATCGCGCGCCGCGCCGCCGAGAAGGCCGCGGCCGGCGCCCGGCACCGACCTGCTGCGCGTTCCTCAAGGAGGCTTCACCGCCGCCGCGATGGCCAAGGTGGGCACCAGCGCGATCGAGAGCCGCAAGCTCGGCTACCTGCTGGACAGCGACGTCATCGTGCCGCACAAGGACGAGCTGCTGTACGTCGCGGTGGCGCAGGCCAAGGCGATGGCCGACTCCGGCTGGCGCGCGCCGCACAAGCGCGCTGTTCCCGGTGGCCGGGCGCAACGGCATCGCGACGATCAAGGGCCAGCTGGTGGACATGCGCGACGGCGGCTTCATCAGCCAGCACGACTTCCACATCGCCAGCCTGATCGCCGACGTGGTGTGCGGCGGCGACGTCGATGCCGGCTCGCTGGTGACCGAGGAGTACCTGATGACGCTGGAGCGCAAGCACTTCTGCTCGCTGCTCGACCACCCGAAGACGCAGGAGCGGATCATGGGCATGCTGCAAACCGGCAAGCCCGTCCGCAACTGAAGGCGAGGACGACCATGAGCAAACAAGTCCAAGACGCCTACATCGTCGCCGCCACCCGCACGCCGATCGGCCGCTCGCGGCCGCGGCTTGTTCCGCAACACCCGCTCCGACGACCTGCTGGTCGCGACCATGCAGAACGCGCTGGCGCAGGTGCCGACGCTGGACCCGAAGGCGATCGAGGACGCGATCATCGGCTGCGCGATGCCCGAGGGCCAGCAAGGCCTGAACATGGCGCGCATCGGCGCGCGTGCTGGCCGGCCTGCCGCACACGGTGGGCGGCATCACGGTCAACCGCTTCTGCGCGTCGGGCCTGACCGCCGTGCAGATGGCGGCCGACCGCATCCGCGTCGGCGAGGCCGACGTGATGATCGCCGGCGGCGCCGAGAGCATGAGCATGGTGCCGATGATCGGGCAACAACCCGTCGTTCAACGCGCACATCTTCGACAAGCGACGAGAACATCGGCATCGCCTATGGCATGGGCCTGACGGCCGAGAAGGTGGCGCAGCAGTGGAAGGTCAGCCGCGACGCGCAGGACGAGTTCGCGCTGGCGTCGCACCAGAAGGCGATCAAGGCGCAGCAGGCCGGCGAGTTCAGCCGCCGAGATGACGCCGATCGAGGTCGACGACCGCTCGCCCGACCTCGCCAGCCGGCGACGTGATCGTCAAGACGCGCAGCGTCAGCCTCGACGAAGGCGCGCGCCCCGACACCTCGCTCGAGGCGCTGGGCAAGCTCAAGCCGGTGTTCGCCGCGCAAGGGCAGCGTCACCGCCGGCAACAGCTCAGCAGACCAGCGACGGCGCCGGCTGCGCTGATCCTGGCCAGCGAGAAGGCGGTCAAGCAGTTCGGCCTGAAGCCGCTGGCGCGCTTCGTCAGCTTCGCGAGCAAGGGCGTGCCGCCGCACATCATGGGCATCGGCCCGATCGAGGCGATTCCGCTCGCGCTGAAGAGCGCCGGCCTGAAGCACGACGACATCGACTGGATCGAACTGAACGAAGCGTTCGCCGCGCAGTCGCTGGCGGTGATCAACACGCTCGGCCTGGACCCGGCCAAGGTCAACCCGATGGGCGGCGCGATCGCGCTCGGCCATCCGCTGGGCGCCACCGGCGCGATCCGCTCGGCGACGGTGGTGCACGCGCTGCATCGCCAGAACCTGAAGTACGGCATGGTCACGATGTGCGTCGGCATGGGCCAGGGCGCGGCTGGCATCTTCGAGCGCGTCTGACGACGAGGGCAGCGATGAGCCAAGCATCGCCTTCACGTGCCGACGACGGCGCGCGTCGCGCTCAGCGGCGCGTTACTACGCGCCCCGGGGCGCCGTGAAGGCCGTGCGTGCTGATCGCCGGTGCGATGGGCGTCAGGCAGGACTACTACGCCGAGTTCGCGCAGTGGCTGGCGGCGCAGGGCTACGCGGCGCTCAGCTTCGACTACCGCGGCATGGGCGAGTCGCTGCCGGCCGGCCGCAGCCTGCGCGGCTTTCGCGCCGACCTGTTCGACTGGTCGCGCGACATCGACGCCGCGATCGACGCACTGCTCGCAGCGTCACCCCGACGCGCCGCTGTTCCTGGTCGGCCACAGCCTGGGCGCGCAACTGCCGGGCTTGCTGCGCCAGCGCGACCGCATCGCCGGCCTGGTGTCGGTGGCCGCGGGCAGCGGCTACTGGCGCGACAACGCGCCGCAGTTGAAGCGCATCGTGCTGTACTTCTGGCACGTGCTGGTGCCGGTCGCAGTGGCGGTTGCCGGCTACTTTCCGGGCAAGCGCATCGGCAAGGTGGGCGATCTGCCGCGCGGCGTGGTGATGCAGTGGCGCCGCTGGTGCCTGCACCCGCGTTACCACGTCGGCGCCGAGGGCGAAGCGGTGCGCCGGCAGCTTCGCCGGTGCGCGCTTTCCGGTGGTGGCGCTGTCGATCACCGACGACGAGCTGATGACCGAGCGCGGCACGCGCGTGCTGATCGACTGCTACGAGAACGCGCCGCGCCAGCTGCAGCGCATCGCGCCGGCCGATGTCGGCGCCCAGCGCATCGGCCACTTCGGTTTCTTCAGACCCCAATTCGAGCCCACGCTGTGGCGCCGGCTCGAGCAGATGCTGGCGGGCTTCGGCGTGCAGGGACCCACGGCCCCGTAAGATCGGCGTCGCCTTGAAGGAGCGACGCATGGCCGACCTCTCACTCGACCCCACGGACTGCCTGCCCGACGACGGCACGGCCGGCACCTTGATCGGTCGCTGCTGGGTGCCGGGCGCGCACGCCGGCCCCGCGGTCGTGGCCGTGCGTGAGGGCGGTGTGTTCGATCTGTCGCAGCGCTTCGCCACGGTGAGCGATCTGCTCGACGAGCCCGAGCCGGCGCACGCGGCGGCGGCCACCCGCGGCCGCCGCCTCGGCGCGTTTTCCGACATCCTGCGCAACACCGGCCGCGCGCAGCGCGACGCCGCGGTGCCGCACCTGCTGGCGCCGATCGACCTGCAGGTGATCAAGGCGGCCGGCGTGACCTTCGCGACCAGCCTGCTGGAGCGCGTGATCGAGGAGCAAGCCAAGGGTGACCCGTCGCGCGCCGACAGCGTGCGCGCCGAAGTGCAGAAGGCCATCGGCAGCAACCTGGCGGCGGTGAAGCCGGGTTCGCCGCAGGCGGCGGCGCTGAAGGCTGCGCTGCAGTCGCGCGGCCTGTGGAGCCAGTACCTGGAGGTGGGCATCGGACCGGACGCCGAGGTGTTCACCAAGGCGCCGTTGCTGTCGGCGCAGGGCACCGGCGTGGCGATCGGCGTGCGCGGCGACTCGGCGTGGAACAACCCGGAGCCCGAGGTCGTGCTGGCCGTCAACAGCCGCGCGCAGATCGTCGGCGCGACGCTCGGCAACGACGTCAACCTGCGCGACTTCGAAGGCCGCAGCGCACTGCTGCTGGGCAAGAGCAAGGACAACAACGGCTCCACCGCGATCGGCCCGTTCATCCGGCTGTTCGACGCCAGCTTCACGCTCGATCGACGTGCGCCGCGCCGACCTCACGCTCACGGTCAGCGGCAGCGACGGCTTCGTGCTCGAGGGCGCCAGCACGATGCGCGAGATCAGCCGCGATCCGCTCGACCTGGTGGCGCAGACCACCGCGATGCACCAGTACCCCGATGGCTTCGTGCTCTTCTGCGGCACGTTGTTCGCGCCCACGCAGGACCGCGGCGCTGCGGGCAGCGGCTTCACCCACCACGTGGGCGATGTCGTGCGCATTCGCAGCGCATAGCTCGGCGAGCTGGTCAATCGGGTCGAGCACAGCGAGCGCCTGGCGCCCTGGACCTACGGCGTGCGCCAGTTGATGCAGCACCTGGCGCGGCGCCAGGCCGCCTGACACGCAGCGTTCAGCGCGCGGCCGGCGGCGCCGCAGCGCTCGATCAGCGCGTCGATCAAGCGCATCAGGTTGAGCTGCAGCGCCGCGAAGCCCGCGTGCGGCTGCAGCGTGGCTTCGTCCATGTACAGGCGCTTGTTGATCTCGATCTGCAGGCTGTGCCGGCCGGCGGCCGGATTCGAATACGCCTGCACCAGCGCGACGCCCTTGAACGGATCGTTGACCTTCACGTCGTAGCCCATCGCGGCCAGCGTGCGCTGCACGAAGGCGGTCAGCGCCTGGGTCGCAGGTGGTGCCGTCGCGGTCGCCGAGCACGAAGTCGGCGCGCGCGCGGCCGGCGCCGCCTTCGGCCTGCGAGCCGCCCACCGCGTTCATCGAATGGCAGTTGATGTGCACCACGCGGCCGAAGCGCCGGTGTGCGGCATCGAGCAGGCGGCGCAGCGCCTGGTGGTAGGGCGTGTGGCAGCGATCGATGCGCCGCGCGATCTCTTGCATGCCGAGACGGCGCTGGTAGATCGGCCGGCCGTCGTCGAGCGTGCGCCAGATCAGCGCCTTGCCGAGTCGCGCCTTGCCGCTGGCCGGCGGCGGCGGTCGGCGATGCTGCGGCATCGAGCAGCTCGGGATCGATGTCACCGGCATCGCGATTGACATCCAGATAGACCCTCGACACCCGCGCCGCCAGCAGCGGGATGCCGCGTTGCGTGGCCGGCAGGTAGAGCCGGTCGACGTAGCAGTCTTCGGCGTTGCGCAGGTCGGCCTCGCTCAGCACGGACGCCGAAGTCGGACGGGCATTCGCGCCCCGAATGCGGCGAGTCGAGCACCAGCGGGTGCGTCGGCTCGAGCGGGCCGTGGAGGAAGACAGGGTCCGACTCTTGCATGCCGCGACCAGTATCGGTCACCCCAATGCTCGGGTGGACCCGAATGCGGGCATGGGTAGCCCGGCAGCTAGCATGCCAAGCACCGATTTGGATCATCGATTCCTGGAGGTTGTCATGAAGGCACGCAAGATTCGCGCATTGGTCGAGCAGGTGCGAGAAGGCACGCTGCCGCGCCGCGCATTCATCGAACGTTTGGTCGGGGTCGGCCTCACGGCGCCGATGGCCTCGATGATGCTGATGCACTACGGCATCGCCCAGGCGCAGACCACGCCTGCCTACAAGGGCACCAAGCGTGGCGGCGGCGGCACCGTCAAGCTGCTGTACTGGCAGGGCGCCGTGCACCTGAATCCCCACTTCGCCGGCGGCACCAAGGAGCAGGAAGCCACCCGCGTGTTCTACGAGCCGCTGGCCGGCTGGGACGCCGAGGGCAACCTGATCCCGTGCCTGGCCACCGAGATTCCGAGCCGCGCCAACGGCGGCGTGTCGGCCGACAGCCGCTCGGTCACCTGGAAGTTGAAGCGCGGCGTCACCTGGCACGACGGCAAGCCCTTCACCGCCGACGACGTGGTGTTCACCGGGCAATACGCGGGCGACCCGGCCACCTCCGCCGTCACCGTCGCCACCTACCAGGACATCAAGGTCGAGAAGGTCGACTCGCACACCGTGCGAGTCGATCTACCCGAAGCCGACGCCGTTCTGGGCCGAGGCCTTCGTCGGCAGCACCGGGATGATCCTGCCCAAGCATGTGTTCGAGCCGTTCATCGGCGCCAAGTCGCGCGAGAACCCGGCCAACGTGAAGCCGGTGGGCACCGGGCCCTACAAGTTCATCGACTTCAAGCCCGGCGACATGCTGCGCGGCGAAGCCAACACGGACTATCACGTGCCGAACCAGCCGTTCTTCGACGCGCATCGAGGTCAAGGGCGGCGGCGACGCGTTGAGCGCCGCGCGCGCGGTGCTGCAGACCGGCGAGTACGACTTCGCGTGGAACCTGCAGGTCGAGGACGAGATCCTCAAGCGCCTGGAAGACAGCGGCAAGGGCAAGGTGCAGATCCTCGGCGGCAGCGACATCGAGTTCATCATGCTCAACGTCACCGACCCGTGGAAGGAGGTCGACGGCGAGCGTGGCAGCGTCAAGAGCAAGCACCCGGCGTTCTCCGACAAGGCGGTGCGCGAAGCGATGGCGCTGCTGGTCGACCGCAAGAGCGTGCAGGAGTTCATCTACGGCCGCACCGGCATCGCGACGCCGAACTTCCTGAACAACCCGCCGCGCGTGCGCAGCCCGAACACCAAGTACGAGTTCAACGTCGAGAAGGCCAACCAGCTCCTCGAGGCGGCGGGCTGGAAGAAGGGCGCCGACGGCATCCGCGCCAAGGGCGACGTCAAGCTGAAGTTCGTCTACCAGACCAGCGTCAGCCAGCCGCGCCAGAAGACGCAGGCGATCGTCAAGGACGCCTGCACCAAGGCGGGCATCGACCTGGAGCTGAAGAGCGTCACCGCGGCGGTGTTCTTCGGCAGCGACGCGGCCAACCCGGACACCTATCAGAAGTTCTGGTGCGACATGCAGATGTTCACCACCACGATGACGCAGCCCGACCCGCAGGTACTTCATGGAGCAGTACGCGTCGTGGCAGTTCGCGCAGAAGGCCAACAAGTGGGCCAGCCGCAACATCAGCCGCTGGAGCAGCCCCGAGTACGACGAGGCGTTCAAGGCCGCGCAGGAGCGAGGGCGACCCGGCCAAGCGCGCCGCGCTGTTCATCAAGATGAACGACCTGGTCATGGCCGGCGGCCACATCATCCCGATCGTCAACCGGCCGCGCGTGAAGGCCACGGTGAACAAGCTCAACGCGCCGCTGTCGGGCTGGGACAACGACACCTGGTCGCTCGGCTACTGGTCGCGCGACGCCTGAGAGCTCGTTCGCAACGCGCCGGCCCGCCTGCCCGGAGAGGGCCGGCGCGCTTCGGCAGCCGTCCGACGCGGCGTAGACATCCCCGAAGGCGACCTTGTTCAACTACATCCTGCGCCGCCTGATGATCGCGCTGCCCAGCCTGCTGGGCATCAGCGTCATCCTGTTCACGATACTGGCGCTGGCGCCGGGCGACCCGTTCGAAGACCTGGCCAACAACCCCAACGTGCCGCCCGAGGTGCGCATGGCGCTGCGCGTGCAGTTCGGGCTCGACGACCCGATCTGGCAGCGCTACTTCCACTGGCTGGTCAACATGGTCAAGGGCGACTGGGGCTTCTCGTTCGTCAGCCGCATCAACGTCGACACGCTGATCATGCAGCGGCTGCCGACCACGATCGCGGTGATCGGCGCGTCGCAGCTGCTGGCCTTGCTGATCGCGCTGCCGGTGGGCGTGCTGGCGGCGGTGAAGCCGTACTCCTGGTTCGACCGCATCGCCAGCACGCTCGCCTTCATCGGCTTTTCGCTGCCGACCTTCTTCACCGGGGTGCTGTTCATCCTGTTCTTCAGCATCTACCTCGGCTGGTTGCCGTTCGTCTTCCGCGCCGACATCTCCGGCTCCGGCTGGCCCTGGCTGTGGGAGCACATCAAGCAGAGCATCATGCCGGTCACCGTGCTGGGCGTGTTCCAGGCCGCCAGCTGGATGCGCTACGTGCGCAGCTCGGTGCTCGACGTGATTCGCCTCGACTACGTGACCACCGCGCGCAGCAAGGGGCTCAGCGAAGCGCGTCGTCATCAACAAGCACGTGGTGCGCAATGCGCTGATCCCGGTGGTGACGCTGATCGCGTTGCAGCTGCCGCAGCTGTTCGGCGGGGCCATCGTCACCGAGCAGATCTTTCGCATCCCCGGCATCGGCAGCCTGCTGATCGACGCCATCCTGCGCAGCGACATGCCGGTGATCATGGCGGTGACCTTCGTGCTGTCGGTGCTCGTGATCTTGTTCAACCTGCTTGCAGACGTCGTCTATGGCTGGCTCGATCCCCGCATCAGTTACCGCTGAGCGCCGCGACGCGGGCTGGGCACGCAGCGCGCCAGCCGGTCCACGTGGCGCCCAAGCGCCGGGCAAGGCCGTCAGCCGAGCGTCTCGCCGTGGGCCGAGGCGTGGCGGCGCTTCAAGCGCCACCGACTGGCGTACTCGAGCCTGTTCGTGCTCGGCGCGATGGTGCTGGCGGTGCTGATCGGGCCGCTGGTCTACAAGGTCGGCATCAACGACATCGACTTCAAGGCCCGGCTGGCCGCCCCGTCGGCGGCGCACCTGCTGGGCACCGATGACCTCGGCCGCGACATTCTCGCGCGCATGCTGTACGGCGGCCGCATCTCGCTGGCGGTGGGCCTGGCGGCGATGTTGATGGCCATCAGCGTCGGCGTGATCATCGGCGCCATCGCCGGCATCGCGCGCGGCTGGATCGACACCGCGCTGATGTGGGTGACCGATCTGTTCCTCAGCCTGCCGCAGCTGCCGCTGCTGCTGCTGCTGATGGTCTTGTTTCGCGACACGCTGAAGGCGGCATTCGGCCTGGAGGTCGGCATGTTCCTGCTGATCGTGCTGGTGATCGGGGGCTTCCGCTGGATGCCGGTGGCGCGGCTGGTGCGCGCGCAGTTCTTCAGCCTGCGCGAGAAGGAGTTCGTCGAGGCCGCGCGTGCGCTGGGCGCCAGCACGCGGCGGCAGGTGGTGCGGCACATCCTGCCCAACAGCCTGGGGCCGGTGATCGTGGCGGCGACGATCGACGTCGCGGCGGCGATCATCGCCGAGAGCACGCTGTCGTTTCTCGGCCTGGGCTTTCCGCCCGACGTGCCCACCTGGGGCCGCATCCTGTACGACGGGCGCGACTACATGGACCTCGCCGCGCACTGGGCGTTGTTCCCCGGGCTGGCGATCTTCGTCACCGTGCTGACCATCAACTTCATCGGCGACGGCCTGCGCGACGCGCTCGACCCGAGGCGCGTGGCACTGCTGATGGCCCTGCTCGAGATCAAGGGCCTGAAGACCCATTTCAAGACCGACGACGGCTGGCTGCACGCGGTCGACGGCGTCGACATCACGATCGACGCGCGGCGAGACGCTCGGCGTGGTCGGCGAGTCGGGCTGCGGCAAGAGCGTCACCGCCAAGACGGTGCTGAAGCTGATCGCCATGCCGCCGGGCAAGATCGTCGCCGGCCAGCGTGCTGTGGCAGGGCCGCGACCTGGTGCCGCTGTCGCCCGACGAGATGCGAAAGATCCGCGCCAAGGAAATCGCCATCATCTTCCAGGAGCCGATGACCTCGCTGAACCCGGTGTACACGGTCGGCGAGCAGATCGCCGAGGTGCCTGCGCCTGCACGAGGGCCTGATCGCGCAAGGACGCGATGGACCGCGCGGTGGAGATGCTGCGCTGGTGCGCATCCCGACGCCGGAGCGGCGCATCCAGCGACTACCCGCACCAGTTCTCCGGCGGCATGCGCCAGCGCGTGATGATCGCCATCGCGCTGGCCTGCAACCGCAAGCTGCTGATCGCCGACGAGCCGACCACCGCGCTCGACGTGACGATCCAGGCCCAGATCCTCGACCTGCTGGCCGAGCTGAAGAGCCGAGCTCGGCATGGCGGTGATGCTGATCACGCACGCGATGGGCGTGGTCGCCGAGGTGGCGCAGCGCGTGGTGGTGATGTACGCCGGCAAGGTGGTCGAGGAGGCGCCGGTCGGAGAGCTGTTCGCGCACCCGCGCCACCCCTACACGCAGGGGCTGATCCGCTCGATCCCGCGCATCGACACCGCGGCCATTCAGAAGGTGCGGCTCGAAGCCGATCCCCGGCATGGTGCCGCAAGCTGATCGAGCCGGCCGAAGGCTGCCGCTTCGCAGCGCGCTGCAAGCATGCGCGCCGCCGAGTGCCTGCACGGCCACGCCCCCGCTGCGCACGGTGGCGCCGGGCCACAAGGTGGCCTGCATCCTGGAGGTCATTCCCGCATGACCGACTCGACGACCAATCCGCTGCTGCAGGTCAAGGACCTGAAGAAGCACTTCCCGATCCAGGCGCGGGCTGCTGCAGCGCGTGATCGACCACGTGCACGCGGTCGACGGCGTCAGCTTCGACCTGCGCGGCCGGCGAGACGCTGGGGCTGGTGGGCGAGTCGGGTTGCGGCAAGAGCACCACCGGCCGCTGCATCCTGCGCCTGATCGAGCCCACCGCCGGCGAGGTGTGGTTCGAGGGCAAGGACGTCACGCACGCCGGGCGCGACGAGCTGCGCGCGCTGGCGCGCGACATGCAGATCATCTTCCAGGATCCGTTCGCCTCGCTGAACCCGCGCATGACGGTGGGCGCGATCGTCGGCGAGGCACTGGTGATCCACAAGCTGGCTGCCAGACGCCGCAGGAGATCGAGGCAGCGGGTCGTCGAGCTGCTCGAGACGGTGGGCCTGTCGCCCGACCACATGCGGCGCTATCCGCACGAGTTCTCCGGCGGCCAGCGCCAGCGCATCGGCATCGCGCGCGCGCTGGCGGTGGACCCCAAGCTGATCGTCTGCGACGAGGCGGTGTCGGCGCTCGACGTGTCGATCCAGGCGCAGGTGATCAACCTGCTGGAGGACCTGCAGGGCCAAGTTCAGCCTGACCTACATCTTCATCGCGCACGACCTGTCGGTGGTCGAGCACATCAGCGACCGCGTGGCGGTGATGTACCTGGGCCGCATCGTCGAGCTGGCGCCGGCCAACGCGCTGTACACCAACCCGCTGCATCCCTACACCGAGGCGCTGCTGTCGGCGGTGCCGATACCCGACCCCAAGGTCAAGCGCAAGCGCATCCTGCTGCAGGGCGACGTGCCCAGCCCGATCCACCCGCCGTCGGGCTGCCACTTCCACACCCGCTGCCCGATCGCACAGCATCCGCTGTGCAGCAGCCAATCACCCGAGCTGAAACAAAGCGCCGCGGGCCACTGGGTGGCCTGCCACTTTCGCGGGTAAACGGGCTCAGATCCAGAACGCGGCGACACCCGCCGCGTACAGCCCCGACGCCAGCACGAGGCCGCGGAACGGCACGCTGAACCAATAACGGCGGCCGAGCCACGTGTAGGCCAGCAGCAGGGCGCCGCCCACCGCGAGCAGGAACGGTGAGTGCAGCAGCACCACGGGTTGCGTCAGCGCGAGGTGGCCGTACACCGCGCCGAACAGCATCGCGCCCAGGCTGTGGCTGGCGTTGAACCCGATCCACGCCTTCCACACGGTGGTCTCGCGGGTCAGCACCAGCGCGCTCTTGTCCATCTGCGCCGGCAGCTCGGCGTCGCGCGGCAGCAGCTTGCGGCCGCTGAAGGTGAACACCAGGTGCAGCGCTCCCAACGTGAACACGATGGCGGCGCTGGCAACGATCAAGGCCGACGCCATCACCGGGCCTTCTTGCCGCGCGGTGGCGGCACGCCGTGCTGCAGGCCGTTGAACATCAACGCGGTGATGCGCTTGGCCAGGCGCTCCGGTGCGGTGGTGTCGAGCCCGACCCATTGCACCAGGCCGTCGATCATCAGCACCGCCAGGCCATGCGCGGTCGACCAGGCCAGCAGTGCCAGCTCCTGCGGGTCGCCGGCGGCGATCAGGCCCTGGCGCTGCGCGCTGGCGATTTGGTTGACGGCCAGTGCGAACACCGCGGCCTCGGCGCTGCGCACCGCCGGCTCGGCGGCCGCTTCGGCACCGAACATGACCCGAAACTGCCCGGGATGTGCCAGCGCGAAACGCAGGTAGGCCAGCGCCCAGGGCATGAAAGCGCACCAGCACGTCGGCGCCGGCGGCCGTCTGCGCGGCCTGCACCTCGGCCATCAACTCGCGAAAGCCCTGCTCGGCCACCGCGGCCACCAGGGCCTGCTGGTTCTCGAAGTGGCGGTAGGGCGCTCCGTGCGTGACGCCGGCGCGCCGGGCCGCCTCGCGCAGGCCGATGGCGCCGACGCCGTCGGTCTCGGCGATCTCCACCGCCGCGCGCAGCAAGACCTCTTTGGTGTCGGGCGTCGAAACCGGCATGTTGACAGTGTCAACAGAATAGGTACAGCATGTCAACCATCACCTGCTAGGTCACTGCTGATTGCAGCGTCAACATCCGGCGCGACCTGCCAGAGGAGTTGCCATGACCATCAAGACCGCCACGCTGAACGGCGTGGCCACCATCGAGATCGCGCGACCCGAGAAGAAGAACGCGCTCACCGCCGCGATGTACCAAATGATGGCCGACGCGCTGCGCGCCGCGGCCGACGACAAGGCCGTGCGCGCGGTGCTGATCACCGGGCAGCCGGGCATCTTCACCTCCGGCAACGACCTCGAAGACTTCATGCAGCGGCCGCCGCAGGGCGCTGATTCGCCGGTCGCGCAGTTCATGCGTGCGTTGCTGGAGATCGACAAGCCGGTGGTCGCGGCGGTCACCGGTGCCGCCATCGGCATCGGCACCACGATGCTGCTGCATTGCGACTTCGTCTACGTCAGCGACGAGGCGCGCCTGGCCACCCCGTTCGTCAGCCTGGGGCTGGTGCCCGAATACGCGTCGAGCCTGCTGATGCCGGCGCTGATGGGTCATCGCCGTGCGGCCGAGAAGCTGTTGCTCGGTGATCCGTTCACCGGCGAGACCGCGGTGGAGTGCGGGCTGGCCAATGCCGTGCTGCCGGCTGCCGAGGTGGTGAACCACGCACGCCGCGTGGCCGAGCGTTTTAACGCGTTGCCGCCCGGTGCGGTGCGTGACACCAAGCGGTTGATGCGCCGCGCCGGCCGCGAGGCCACGCTGCAAGCCATGCAGACGGAAGGCGAGATCTTCGGCAGCCGGTTGCGCAGCCCGGAGGCGATGGAAGCGTTCCAGGCGTTCTTCCAGAAGCGCAAGCCCGACTTCTCGAAGTTCTGAGATGTCATCTGAGCGCTCGAAGCTCGCATTGAGCCCGCTGCTGGTGGCGCAGGCCCTGCGCACGCGGGCCCGCGTGCCGCGGTTGCCCGAGGCCGTCGGTGCGCGCGAGGGCGTGGCACGGCCGCGGTGCCACGCGCCTGCGCCTGCTGATCGCCGGCGATTCGTCGGCTGCCGGCGTCGGCGTGACCACGCAGCAGCGCGCACTGTCCGGGCAACTGGTGCCCTTGATCGCTGCGCGCAACGATGTGCAGGTCCACTGGGCGTTGTGGGCCCGCACCGGCCTGACCACGGCGCAGACGCTTCGAGCTGCTGCGCGACGCCGAGCTGCCGCCGGCCGATCTGGCAGTCGTGGTCACCGGCGTCAACGACGTGGTCGACCAGGTGCCGTCGCTGCACGCGGTGCGTGCGCGCGAGCGCATCGCCAACCTGCTGCGCAACCGCGGCGGCGTGCAACACGTGGTGTTCTGCCCGCTGCCGCCGATGCACGAGTTTCCGTCGCTGCCGCAGCCGCTGCGCTGGATGGCAGGGGCCGACGCGCAGCGGCACAACCGCGCATTGCGCGCACTGGGTGGCGAATCGTCAGCGCGGCGCGCTGGTGACGTGTCGACCGCTGCAGATCGACGACGTGCACCTCAGCCGCGACAACATGGCCGACGACGGCTTCCACCCCGGCGAGCCGGTCTACCGTGCGGTGGCCCACGCGCTGGCCGCCCACATTGCCGACACCGTGTGGCCGCACCTGCAACTGCGGCCGCGCGTGATCGCATGCTGCTGAACACACTGCAAGGAGATCCCGATGTGCAATCGAGCGCAGCCTGCAAGGCAAGACCCTGTTCATCACCGGCGCGTCGCGCGGCATCGGCCTGGCGATCGCGCTGCGTGCCGCGCGCGACGGCGCGCGCATCGTGCTGCTGGCCAAGACCACCGAGCCGAACCCCAAGCTGCCGGGCACGCTGTACTCGGCCGCCGAGCAGATCGAAGCCGCCGGCGGCCAGGCACTGCCGGTGCAAACCGACATTCGTGACGAGAACGCGGTGGCCGCGGCCGTGGCCGCGGCGGTGCAGCGCTTCGGCGGCATCGACATCCTGGTCAACAACGCCAGCGCGATCAGCCTGACGCCGACCGACGCCACGCCGATGAAGCGCTTCGACCTGATGTTCGGCGTCAACGTGCGCGGCACCTATTGCTGCACGCAGGCCTGCCTGCCCGAGCTGATCAAGAGCGCCAAGGCAGGCCGCAACCCGCACGTGCTCAACATGAGCCCGCCGCTGTCGATGAAGCCGCATTGGTTCCAGGGGCACGTGGCCTACACGATGGCCAAGTACGGCATGAGCGAATGCACGCTCGGCCATGCCGCGGAGTTCAAGCGCCACGGCATTGCGGTGAACAGCCTGTGGCCGCGCACCGCGATCGCCACCGCGGCGCTGCAGATGATCCCGGGCGCCGACCTGAACAAGTGCCGCAAGCCCGAGATCCTGGCCGACGCCGCGCACATCATCCTGACCAGCGATGCCAAGACGACGAGCGGCAACTTCTTCATCGACGACACGCTGCTGGCGCAGCACGGCATCACCGACCTCGACCGCTATGCCGTGCATGCCGGGCACCAAGAACTTCATTCCGGACTTCTTCGTCGACTGACAACGTGCGTTGCCGCCGCGCGGCGCGGCGCGATCGCGGCACTAGAAGTGCCGCACCAGCGGCAGCACCGCGGCGGGCGGCGCGCCGGCCTCCACCGCGGGCCAGCCCACCGCGTCGCACGGGCCGAACAGCACCCACACGCGGCCGTCGCGCGCGGCGGGCGATGGCGTGGCCGCGGGGTTGGCGACCCAACCGCGCGCCGCGCCTGGTTGCAGCGCCGCCGCAGGCGCCTCGAGGCGCTCGCGCGCCGGCGCGGCGCAGTCGCCGCGCTTCGGTCTGGCAGGCGGCGTAGGAGGCCAGGCCGCCGGTCATCACGCGCGCCGACAGCCGCGGCTTGGCATAGCCCTCGTCGGGCAACTCCACCACCCACAACGAACGCCGCACGCCGGCCAGGTCGGCGGGGTCGGTGATCTCCTCGTGGCGCAGGAACTCCGCCCAGGCGCCGATCGGCGTGTCGGCAAAGTAGTTGGCCGGGCCGTCGCGCTCGCCGTGCCAGCGCGCCGCCGGCTGCGCGTCGCTTTGCCACAGGAAGGGCTTGCGGTGGTCGCAATGGCGAAAGCCGAGCCGGGCCATCGATCGCTGCGTGCACGTGAGCAACGCTTGGCTCACGCGGCCAGCGGCTGCGCGCCGCTGAGCACGGCGGCCAGCGCGCGGATCTGTTGCGCCGCCTTGCCATCGGGCGTCCACTGGCTGCCGAGCAACGCGCGCGGGCTCTTGCCGCCCAGTTGCGTGCGCGGCCGCTCGAACCAGCGCCGCATGCCGAAATCGTTGTACGAGCCGGCGAGGTCGGACACCACGATCGCCAGCCAGTGCAGCCGCTCGGCGGTGGCTTGCGGCGTGGCGCGCTCGGCCGCCGCATAACGGCGCAACGATGCCGGCGCCACGCCGAGCAACGTGCCCAACGCCTCGTCGCCGAACACCGCGCGCATCGGCGCCCACTCGGTGGCCGGGGCGGGCGAGTCCTCGAGCACGCCGACCAGCCGCTCCAGGCTGTCGGCCATGCGCTCGGCGGTGGCGGCATCGAGCTGCGCCGGGCCCTGTCTTCAGCAGTGGCGCCAGCGCCACCGGCGCGGCGCCGATCAGGCCCTGCTTGTGCAGCGCCGACAGCACACGTTGCACCGCCTGGGCATCGAGCTGCGTGACCGCGGCGCCGGCCAGCACGCCCATCGCCGAGGCGCGCGCCAGCAGCGTCAGCAGCCGCTCGTGCAAGCGGCGGTTGCCCACCGGAGCGGAACTGGGGTTGATGTGGATTGGAACCATGATCCAATCATAGCCCAGTTGGCATCCGCTTGCACGAGCTCGAAGCCGTGGGAATCTCGCGCGGCTTGCCCTGGCCGTCGATCGCCACGTAGGTCAGGTTGGCGTCGGTGACCTTGACGATCTGCGGTGCTGCCGGGTTGCGCTCGGCATAGACCTCCACGTGCACGGTGACCGAGGTGTTGCCCACCCGCAGCACGCGTGCATAGAACGACAGCAGGTCGCCCACCGAGACCGGCTGCTTGAAGACGAACTGGTTACCGCCACCGTGGCGATGCGGCCGCGTGCGATGCGCGCCGGCAGCACCGCGCCCGCGACGTCGACCTGCGCCATGATCCAGCCGCCGAAGATGTCGCCGTTGGCGTTGGAGTCGGCGGGCATCGGGATCACGCGCAGCACCAGTTCCATGCCATCGGGCAAACTGGTCGGCGCGGCGAGCCGCTGGGCCGGGCTTGAGGTCTTGCTCATCGTCTCCACCTCCTGTGGCGCTCAACGGCCCAGGCATTCTCCACGACCCGATGCGCCGATCCACCGTCACGCCGCCAGCCAGCCGCTAGCCCGCCACCGGCGGCAGCGCCGCGTCGGACTGGAGCGTGCTCAAGCGCATCGGCCCGTATCTGTGGCGCTACCGCTGGCGGGTCGCCGCGGCCTGGCCTTTCTGGTGGCGGCCAAGGTGGCCAACGTCGGCGTGCCGGTGCTGCTCAAGCACCTGGTCGATGCGCTCGATCTGAAGGCGGGCGACCCGCGCGCGATCCTGGTGGTGCCGATCGGCCTGCTGCTCGCCTATGCCGCGTTGCGGCTGTCGACCTCGGTGTTCACCGAGCTGCGCGAGCTGATCTTCGCCAAGGCGTCGTTCGGCGCCTCCAAGCAGATCGCGCTCGAGGTGTTCGGCCATCTGCATGCGCTTGAGCCTGCGCTTTCACCTCGAGCGCCAGACCGGCGGCCTGTCGCGCGACATCGAGCGCGGCACGCGCGCACTGCAGTCGCTGCTGTCGTACTCGCTGTACACGATCGTGCCCACGCTGGTCGAGGTGACGCTGGTGCTCGGCGTCCTGGGCTGGCAGCTTCGACTGGGGCTACGTCGGGATCACCGGCGGTCGCGCTGGTCTTCTACGTCGGCTTTCAGCGTCTGGGTCACCGAGTGGCGCACGCAGTTCCGCCGCACGATGAACGAGCTCGACTCCAAGGCGCACACGCGGGCGATCGATGCGCTGCTGAACTACGAGACCGTCAAGTACTTCAACAACGAAGCGTTCGAGACCAAACGCTACGAGCAGGGGCTGGAGTCGTTCCGCCAGGCGCAGGTGAAGTCGCAGGCCACGCTGTCGATGCTCAACACCGGCCAGCAACTGATCATCGCGTTGAGCCTGGTGGCGATGCTGTGGCGCGCCACGCAGGGCGTGGTCGACGGCCGCCTGACGCTGGGCGACCTGGTGATGGTCAACGCCTTCCTGATCCAGCTCTACATCCCGCTCAACTTTCTCGGCGTGCTGTACCGCGAGGTCAAGCAGAGCATCACCGACCTCGACCGCATGTTCGTGCTGCTCGAGCGCGAGCGCGAGGTCGCCGATGCGCCCGGTGCGTTGCCGTTGCAGGTGCGAGACGGCGTGGTGCGCTTCGAGCATGTCTCGTTCGCCTACGAAGCGGCGCGGCCGATCCTGCACGACGTGAGCTTCGAGATCCCGCCCGGCAAGACGGTGGCGGTGGTGGGCGCCTCGGGCGCCGGCAAGAGCACGCTGGGACGGCTGCTGTACCGCTTCTACGACGTCAGCGGCGGCCGCATCACGATCGACGGCCAGGACATCCGCTCGATCACGCAAGACAGCCTGCGCCGCTGCGATCGGCATCGTGCCGCAGGACACCGTGCTGTTCAACGACACCGTCGGC
This sequence comes from uncultured beta proteobacterium, assembly GCA_963827645.1. Classification (GTDB taxonomy): domain Bacteria; phylum Pseudomonadota; class Gammaproteobacteria; order Burkholderiales; family Burkholderiaceae_C; genus JAEUPI01. Next base: position 284,251 of record CAWHBZ010000048.1, read on the forward strand.
TACAACATCGCCTACGGCCGGCCGGGCGCCGGCGAGCGCGAGGTGCAGGCCGCCGCCGCCGCGGCGCACATCCACCAGTTCATCGCCAGCCACGCCCAAGGGCTACGACACGCTGGTCGGCGAGCGCGGCTTGAAGCTGAGCGGCGGCGAGAAGCAGCGCGTGGCGATCGCGCGCACGCTGCTGAAGGATCCGCCGATCCTGATCTTCGACGAGGCGACGTCTGCGCTCGACTCGGCCAACGAGCGCGCGATCCAGGCCGAGCTGAAGAGCGCCGCGCAGGGCAAGACGGCGCTGGTCGATCGCGCACCGGCTGTCGACCGTGGCCGACGCGCATGCCATCGTCGTGCTCGACGCGGGCCGCGTCGTCGAGGTCGGCAGCCACGCCGAGCTGCTGGCGCGCGACGGGCGTTATGCGCAGATGTGGCGGCTGCAGCAGGCCGAGGAGCCCGAGGTCGCCGGCGTGGCCTGATCTCGCCGTGCGTGGCCGCCAGGGAAGGGCGGTGACGCGATGCGAGAATCGGCCATGTCGATGCCGTCGCTCACGCTCACCCGACCGGACGACTGGCATCTGCACCTGCGCGATGGCGTGGCGATGGCCGCCGTGCTGCCTGCCACCGCGCGCCAGTTCGCGCGTGCGATCGTGATGCCGAACCTCAAGCCGCCGGTGGTCACCACCGCGCAGGCGTTGGCTTACCGAGAACGCATCGTCGCCGCGCTGCCGATCAGGCAGCCGACTTCACGCCGCTGATGACGCTGTACCTCACCGATCAGACGCCGCCCGACGAGGTGCGCGCGCGCCAAGGAGGCCGGCATCGTCGCGTTCAAGCTGTACCCGGCCGGCGCCACGACCAACAGCGACGCCGGGGTCACCGACATCCGCAAGACCTATCGCCACGCTCGAGGCGATGCAGCGCGAAGGCGTGCTGCTGCTGGTGCACGGCGAGGTCACCGATCCGGCCATCGACGTGTTCGATCGCGAGGCGGTGTTCATCGAGCGCGTGATGCAACCGCTGCGCCGCGACTTTCCGGCGCTGAAGGTGGTGTTCGAGCACATCACCACGCGCGAGGCGGCGCAATACGTGGCCGGCAGCGACGCTCACACCGCGGCCACCATCACCGCGCACCACCTGCTGTACAACCGCAACGCCCTCTTCATGGGCGGCCTGCGCCCGCACTACTACTGCCTGCCGGTGCTCAAGCGCGAGGTGCATCGCGCAGGCGCTGCGTGCGTGCCGCCACCTCCGGCAGCGCGAAGTTCTTTCTCGGCACCGACAGTGCGCCGCACGCGGCGCAGCTGAAGGAGGCATCGGTGTGCGGTGCGGGCTGCTACACGGCGCCTGCCGCGCTGGAGCTCTACGCCGAGGCATTCGAATCCGCCGGTGCACTGGACAAGCTCGAAGGCTTCGCCAGCTCACCACGGCCCGGACTTCTATGGCCTGCCGCGCAACGACGATCGCGTCACGTTGCGACGCGAGCCGTGGACCTTGCCCGAGAGCGTGCCGTTCGGCGATGCGCAGCTCAAGCCGCTGCGCGGCGGCGAGACGCTGCACTGGCGACTGGCCGACTGAGGAGGCTGCCGATGGAACACAAGCCGCGGGTCGCACTGCTGATCGACGCCGACAACTCGCCGGCATCGAAGATCGACCTCATCCTGAACGAGCTGTCGACCTTCGGCGAGACCAGCATCCGCCGCGCCTACGGCAACTGGAAGAAGCAGGAGCTCAAAGGCTGGGAAGACCAGCTGCACGAGCACGCGATCCGGCCGATGCAGCAGTACGACTACAGCAAGGGCAAGAACGCCAGCGACATGGCGATGGTGATCGACGCGATGGCGCTGCTGTACACCGACCGGCCCGACGCGTTCGGCATCGTGTCGTCGGACGCCGACTTCACGCCGCTGGTGATGCACCTGCGCGAGAAGGGCGCTGCGGTCTACGGCTTCGGCGCGCGCAAGACGCCCGAGCCGTTCGTCAACGCCTGTTCGCGCTTCCTGTTTCTCGACAAGCTCGCTGCCGCAGCGCCGACAGCGACCGCACCGCCAACGAACCGACGACAAGGAGGCCGCCGCCAGCAACGCGCCGCTGCGCGTGCCGACCGGCGCAGCTCAAGCGCGACGCCAAGCTCGTGACGTTGCTGCGCAACGCGGTGGCCGCGGCCCAGGACGACGATGGCTGGGCGCGCGTGGGCGCGGTGGGCCAGCAGATCGGCAACCAGGCGTCGTTCGACCCGCGCAACTACGGCTACGCCACGCTGACCAAGCTGCTGCGCGGCGACCCAGCTGTTCGACCTGGACCACGAAGGCACCAGCCAGGTGTCGGTGCGCGACAAGCGGCTGGCCAAGGCGGCGCAGGAGCCTGACGCGCGCAGTCGGTCGGTGCGCTCAGGCGGGCAGGAACCCCTCGATCGACAGGTAGCGCTCGCCGGTGTCGTAGTTGAAGCCGAGCACGCGCGCGCCGGCCGGCAGCTCCGGCAGCTTCTGCGCGATCGCCGCCAGCGTGGCGCCGCTGGAGATGCCGACCAGGATGCCTTCTTCGCGCGCCGCAGCGGCGCGCCATCTCGCGCGCGGCTTCGGCCTCGACCTGGATCACGCCGTCGAGCAGCTGCGGTGTGCAGGTTGTTCGGGATGAAGCCGGCGCCGATGCCCTGGATCGGGTGCGGGCTCGGCTGGCCGCCGCTGATCACCGGCGAGGCCGACGGCTCGACCGCGAACACCTTCAGCTTCGGCCACTTCTTCTTCAGCACCTGCGCGCAGCCGGTGATGTGGCCGCCGGTGCCGACGCCGGTGATCAGCGCGTCGAGGCCGTCGGGGAAGTCGGCCAGGATCTCCTGCGCCGTGGTGCGCACGTGCACCTCGATGTTGGCCGGGTTCTCGAACTGCTGCGGCATCCAGGCGCCGGGCGTGCTCGCCAGCAGTTCCTGCGCGCGCGCGATGCGAGCCCTTCATGCCCTTCTCGCGCGGCGTCAGGTCGAAGGTCGCGCCGTAGGCCAGCATCAGGCGGCGCCGCTCGACGCACATGCTGTCGGGCATCACCAGGACCAGCTTGTAGCCCTTGACCGCGGCCACCATCGCCAGCCCGATGCCGGTGTTGCCCGAGGTCGGCTCGATGATCGTGCCGCCGGGCTTCAGCGCGCCGCTGCGCTCGGCGTCCTCGATCATCGACAGCGCGATGCGGTCCTTGATCGAGCCGCCGGGGTTGGCGCGTTCGGACTTGATCCACACCTCGCGGCCGGCGCCGAACAGGCGGTTGATGCGGATGTGCGGCGTGTTGCCGATGGTGGCGAGGATGTCGGTCGGCTTTCATGGGCGGGCTTCTCGCGTTCGGTGTGGCGTGTGCACCGGATAATCGCACGGTGAAGCGGGCCAGACCGCCGCTGGTGCATGGTGCCGAAAGGCCGCACTGGAGGAAGGTCCGGACTGCACAGGGCAGCGCAGGAGGTAACGCCTCTCCACCGCAAGGTGCGGATCAGAGCCACAGAGACGAGTCGGGGCCGCAGGTCAAGCCGCTGCATCGGGTGAAACGGGCAATCTCTGCGCGCAGCAACACCAAATAGGCCGGCGATGAGGTGGCCCGCGGAGCCGGCGGGTAGGTGGCATCGAGCCGGTGAGCGATCACCCGGCCCAGACGAATGGCGGTCACGGCCGTGGCTTCGCAAGAAGGCGCGGCTGCACAGAATCCGGCCTATCGGCTCGCTTCACACTTTTTTCTGGCGCGGCCGCGCCGGCTCACGCCGGCACCACCAGGTCGTGGCGCACCAGCCAGCGCAGCGCCGGTGTCGGCGCTCGCGGCTCTGCAAGCGCATCTCCAGCACCGGCCGGTCGTCGGCCGGCAGCGAGCGCCACAAGAAGTCGCGCGCATTGCCCGGGTCGCCGGCGACGAACAACTGCGACGTGATCTCGCCGAAGCTGGCGTGCCGCAGCTTGACGTGGATGTGCGGCGTGCGGCCTGGGTACGGCACCGGCTTGATGGTGCGAAAGCGAAACTGCCCCTGCGCCTCGCTGCGCGTCGCGCCGAAGCCCTGAAACGCCTCGTCGACGCGATCGGTGGTCGGCTCGGTGCTCGGGTGGCGGTAGTGGCCCACTGCGTCGCACTGCCAGATCTCGATGGTCGGCGCCGTCGATCACGCGCTCGTTGACATCGATCACGCGGCCTTCGAGACCCAGGTGCTCGCCCTGCGCCACACGCGCGCCGCTGCCGGCTGCTGCACGCGCGTGAGGTCGGCGTCCCAATCGGTCCAGCGCTCGCGCCAGACGCGCGGCGGGTAGAACGGGCCGTCGGTCATGCGGGCGAGCGCGCGCCGCGACGAGGCGAGCGCCGGGGCGGCGACGCAGGCCGCACCGGCCGCCAGGCGGCACAAGACGCGGCGTCGATCGAAGCGTGCGTCGTGCATGCGGACCTCCACGTCGTTGCCCAGCGAAGCGCAGCATCGCACGGCGGCGGCGATAGCGCGAGCCCGCGCGGGTCGCGCGGCTACACTGGCCCGCACGGCACGTGCGACCTGCCCGGCGCATGCCGGCCGTGCCGCCACGGCATGAACCCCGACACCCGTCAGCGTTCATTGGTCGCGGCCGCGCTGGATGCTGGCCGCGCTGCTGGGCAGCCTGGGCACGCTCGGCCCGTTCGCGATCGACACCTACTTGCCGGCGTTCGCCGGCATCGCGACAGTCGTTGGCGGCCAGTCCGCTGCAGATGCAGCAGACGCTGTCGGCGTATCTGGTCGGCATCGCGCTGATGAACCTGTTCCACGGCGCGCTGTCCGACGGCTTCGGCCGCCGGCCGGTGATCCTGGCGGGCATCGCGCGTGTTCGCGCTGGCGTCGGTGGGTTGCGCGCTGGCCGACAGCATCGGCGAGCTGGTGGCGTGGCGGGTCGTGCAGGGGCTGTCGGGCGGCGCCGGCATGGTGGTGGCCCGCGCCATCGTGCGCGACCTGTTCGACGCCGTCGACGCGCAACGCATGATGTCGCACATGACGCTGTTCTTCGGCGTCGCGCCGGCGCTGGCGCCGGTGGTGGGCGGTGTGCTGTTCGTGCAATGGGGCTGGTCGTCGATCTTCTGGTTCCTGGCGCTGGTGGCGCTTGAGCCTGTGGCTGTGGTGCCTGGCCTGGCTGCCCGAGACGCTGCCACCCGAGCGCCGCCAATCGCTGCACATCGTGGCGCTGCTGCGTGGTTATCGTGACGTGGCCAGCGACCCGCGCTTCCTGGTGCTGGTGCTGGTCAGCGTGCTGCCGTTCAACGGCTTCTTCCTGTACGTGCTGAGCTCGCCCGAGTGGCTGGGCACCCATCTCGCGCTGGCGCCGACGCAGTTCTACGTCTACTTCATGCTGTCGATCGCCTGCGTGATGGGCGGTGCCTGGGTCTGCGGGCGCCTGGCGGGCCGCGTCGGGCGCCGCCGCCAGATACGCTGGGGCTTCACGGTGATGGCCACCATGATGGTCGTCAACGTGGCGGCGAACTTTCTGTGGAGCGCCGACGTGCGCTGGGCCTTGTGGCCGGTGACGTTGTATGCCTTCGGCTGGTCGATGATGACGCCGCTGGTCACCGTGATGCTGCTCGATCTGGCGCCGCAGCGGCGCGGCATGGCGTCGTCGCTGCAGGCCGGCATCGGCGCCGCCATCAACGCCACGGTCGCGGGCCTGGTGTCGCCGGCGGTGATGCACGGCACGCGCACGCTCGCGCTGGCCGCTGCGGCGATGTGCGGCGTGGGCCTGCTCGGCTGGATCTGGGTGCGCCGGCGCCTGCCGGAATGAGGCTGTGACCGCTCGTACGGCCGGCGTCGCAGGGGCTGCTCTCAAGTTTCGGTCGGGGCTGCCGAAATTTCGCTTGAACCGGGCCGTCCGCGCCCGCGTTGCGATTCACCGCCATGCCGCCTTTCTGCACACGCCTTTCGCTGGCCCTTGTCGTGACCCTGACGCTGTCACCGGGTCTGCACGCGGCCGAACCGGAGGCCAGGCGCTGACGACGGTGCCAAGGCCGAAGCCGGCGGCAGCGAAAGCCAAACGATCCGGCCGCGGTCCGGTCGCCGTCGATCCGATGCAAGACCTGCGCGAGCGGCTTGCAGCCAAGCTCGGTGCCAGCCGCGCCAGCGATGGCAAGAACGATCAGGAGCTGCGCGTCAGCACGCAGCCCGATGGCGAGTTGCACCTCGCGGCAGCGGCGCAGCCAGCGCCCAAGCCAGCCGTGAAGCCGAGACCGGCGGCCAAGCGGGCGCCCGGCCAACGTCCCAGCGATGACTGGTCGTACGACGGCGAATCGGGCCCCGCAGGCCTGGGGCCGCCTGAAGCCCGAGTTCAGCAAGTGCGCCAGCGGCACTCGACAAAGCCCGATCGACATCCGCGACGGCATCCGGGTCGACCTGGAGCCGGTGCAGTTCGACTACAAGCCCAGCCCGTTCGGCGTGCTCGACAACGGCCACACCGTGCAGGTGAACGTGGCGGCGGGCAATTTCATCGAGGTGATGGGGCGCCGCTTCGAGCTGGCGCAGTTCCACTTCCACCGGCCTTCGGAAGAACGCATCGACGGCAAGCACTTCGACATGGTCGCGCACCTGGTGCACAAGGATGTCGGTGGTCGCCTGGCCGTGGTGGCCGTGCTGCTGGAGCGCGGCGGTGCGCACCCGCTCGTGCAGTCGGTGTGGAACAACCTGCCGCTGGAGAAGGGCGACGAGGTCGAGCGCGCGCGGATTGCTCGACCTCAACCAACTGCTGCCCAAGGACACGCGCTACTTCACCTACATGGGCTCGTTGACCACGCCGCCGTGCAGCGAAGGCGTGCTGTGGATGGTGATGCAGCAGCCGGTGAGCGTGTCGCCCGAGCAGATCGACGTGTTCTCGCGGCTGTACCCGATGAACGCGCGGCCGCCGCAGCAGGCGTCGGGCCGCTTGATCAAGCAGTCGAACTGAGTTCGCCCCGCGCGCCGCGGCGCGACGCTCGCTCGCTCGCGGGTAGCATGCGTGCGCATGCAGACCTCTTCGATCGCCCGCGTGGCGCTGGTCACCGGCGCCGCGCGCGGCATCGGCCTGGCGATCGCGCAGTGGTTCCATGCGCGAGACTGGTGTGTCGCGCTGATCGACGTCGATCGTCAGACGCTGGCCCGCACGGCCGCTGAGTGGGGCGACGACGAGCGCGTGCTGGCGTTGCCGTGCGACGTGTCGTTGCCCGACGAGGTGCAGCGTGCCGTCGCGGCCACTGCCGCACGCTTCGGCCGCATCGATGCGCTGGTCAACAACGCCGGTGTCGCGGTGTTCAAGCCGCTTCTGCAAACCACGCACGATGAATGGCGGCACGTGATGGCCACCAACCTCGATGGGCCGTTCATCTGCACGCAGGCCGTCGCGCCGCTGATGCTGCGCCACGGCGGCGGCAGCATCGTGCACATCGCGTCGATCTCGGGCCTGCGCGCGAGCACGCTGCGCGTGGCCTACGGCACCAGCAAGGCCGCACTGATCCATCTGATGCGACAGCAGGCGGCCGAGCTGGGCGCTCAGGGCATTCGCGTCAACGCGGTGGCGCCGGGGCCGGTGGAGACTGCGATGGCGGCGCAGGTGCACACCCCGGCCATCCGCGCCGGCTACCGCGCCGCCATTCCGCTGGGCCGCTATGGCACGCCCGAGGAGATCGCCGATGCGGTGGGCTTCCTGTGCAGCGACGCGGCGAGCTACATCAATGGCCAGATGCTCGCGGTGGATGGCGGCTTCGATGCCACCGGCATCGGCCTGAACGACCTGCCGGTGCGCTCACGGGGTTGAGCGCTGCGCTGTCGGACTTGCCGGTCGAGCGAGTGCGTCATCACCCTGTCATTGAATCCAAAACTTCCACATAACCCCGCAAGTCGTTATTTTTGAAGCGTTTTTGATGGATCTCTGAACCTGCTCGAACGAAGGCAACTAAGTATTTGATTTCATTGATTTTTTCATTCTGAAAGTCGTTGACCTGAAGGCTTTGGGTCCGTTACAGTGCCGCACTGTGGATTCAAGGTGGGGCGGAGTGCCGGAAAGTCTGTTTCAGGGAACGTCAGCGCTGACGCTGGATGCCAAGGGCCGCATCGCGGTCCCGTCGCGCCACCGTGACGTGCTGATGGCGTCGGCCGGTGGCCAGTTGACGCTGGCCAAGCACCCCGCCGACTGCCTGCTCGTGCTGCCGCGCCCGGCCTGGCAGCAGTTGCGCGAGCGGCTGCTCGGCCTGCCGATGGAGGCCGACGGCTGGCGCCGCATCTTCATCGGCAGCGCGGTCGACGTCGACATCGATTCCGGCTCGCGCATCCACATCTCGCCGGAACTGCGGCGCGACGCCGGTTTGATCCGCGACGTGCTGCTGATCGGCGTGGGGCCGCGCCTGGAGCTGTGGGACACCGCGCGCTACGCGGCGCACGAGTCGGCGGTCAAACAAAGCCCGATGCCCGAAGCGATCAAGAGCTTCGTCTTTTGATGCCCACGCAAGCATGGCCGCACATCCCCGTCCTGTTGACCGAAGCGATCGATGCGATCGTCGGCGACAGCGGCGGCACCTATGTGGACGGCACCTTCGGGCGCGGCGGCCACTCGCGTGCGTTGCTGGCGCGCCTGTCGCCGGCGGGCCGGCTGATCGCGTTCGACAAGGACCCACAAGCCGTGGCGGCGGCGCTCGACGGCCCCGAGCGCATTCACGACCCGCGCTTCGCGATCGAGCACGCCAGTTTCGCGTCGATGCGCGAACGCCTGCGCGAGCGCGCAATCTCAGCCGTGCACGGCGTGCTGCTCGACCTGGGCGTCAGCTCACCGCAGATCGACGAGCCGTCGCGGGGCTTCAGCTTTCGCTTCGATGCGCCGCTGGACATGCGCATGGACACGAGCCGCGGCGAAACCGCTGCGGATTTTTTGGCCAGGGCCGACGAGCGCCAGATCGCCGAGGTGATCCGTGACTACGGAGAAGAACGGTTTGCTGTTCCGATTGCAAAAGCGCTTGTTGCTCGCCGCGCGGGCGGGCGTCCGGTTGGACGCACCGTCGAGTTGGCCGAAGTCGTGGCTCGTGCGGTCAGGACCCGCGAGCCGGGCCAGGACCCTGCAACGCGCACGTTTCAAGCTCTTCGGATTTTCGTCAATGCTGAACTCGAAGACCTCGAACAGGGGCTGAGCGCCGCGATGGACTTGTTGATGCCCAAGGGAAGGCTGGTCGTGATCAGCTTTCACTCGCTGGAAGACCGCATCGTCAAGCGTTTCATCGCCCGCGAGAGCCGCAGCGAGCCCGACCGCCGCGCGCCGTTCGCGCCGCCGGCGCCGACGCGGTTGACGGCGCTGGCGCGCCTGCGGCCCACCGACGCCGAGGTGCAGGCCAACCCGCGCGCACGATCGGCCGTGATGCGGGTGGCCGAGCGCACGGAAGTCAAGATGACCCGCACCCACCTCGTGCTGCTGCTGGCGCTGATCTTCAGCTGCCTGGCGCTGGTGCAGACGTCGTACGAATCGAGGCGCCTGTTCGACGAGACCAATCGCGCGCGCGACGAACTGGCGCGGCTCGACGCCGAGGCGCAGCGCCTGGAGGCCGAACGCCAGGCCCAGGCCACGCACCTGCGAGTGGAGAAGGTGGCGCGCGAGAAGCTCGCGATGCGCACCGTCACACCGGCGGTCACGCATTTCGTGGTCGACAGCGCGGCCTCCGGAGCGGCGCGAGAGCGCCCCGCTCCGAATGATCGGGACGGCAGCCAGCACCGAGCGCACGCGCAGCCGTCAGCGGTGAGTGCGCGCAGCCTCGCCTACGCGAGCAGCCCGCTGCTGGCGTCGAAGACGCCACCGTGGCGCAGCCGCTTCCTGGTGGTGATGGTGGCGCTGGCTTTCCTCGCGCTGCTCGGCCGCGCGGTCTATGTGCAGATCGTCGCCTCCGACTTCTACCTCGCGCAGGGCGAGCGCCGTTTCGTGCACACCTACGACGTGCCGGCCAGCCGCGGGCGCATCATTGACCGCAACGGGCTGATCCTCGCCACCAGCGTGGCGTCGAACACGGTGTACGTGAACCTGAAGCAGTACAACGCCACTGCGCCGCAGCGGCGCGAGTTGCTGCGCCTGCTCGGCATGAGCGCCGCCGAGCTCGACGAAAGGCTGGCCAGCAAGGGCCTCACCGAAGTCGTGCTCAAGCGCCAGCTGGGCGACGACGTTTGGCGCCAGATCCGTGCGCTGGGGGTCAAGGGGTTGCGCGCCGACCCCGGCTACACGCGCAGCTACCCCGAGGGCGAAGCCGCTGCGCACGTGGTCGGCTTCACCGACATCCGCGAGCGCGGCCAGGAGGGCGTCGAGCTCGCATTCGAGAAGGATCTCGAGGGTCGCGACGGCCAGCGCGGCATCGTGCGCGATGGCGTCGGCCGCGTGATCGACGACTACGTCGATGCGATCGACCCCGAGCATGGTCGGGAGATCCAGCTTTCGATCGACACCAAGGTGCAGTTCTTCGCCTACCAGCGGGTGCGCGACACGGTGCTCGAGCACAAGGCCAAGGCCGGCAGCGCGGTGGTGATCGACGTCATCACCGGCGAGGTGCTGGCGCTGGCCAACTACCCCAGCTACCACCCGGCGCAACGCGGCAGCCTGAACAAGGAGCAGTTGAGCGAGGCCGCGCGCAACCGGGCGCTGACCGACGTCTTCGAGCCCGGCTCGGTGATCAAGCCGTTCGTCGCTGCGTGGGCGCTCGAGAGCCAGCGCGTGCGGCCGGGCACGGTGATCAGCACGGCCCCGTTTTCGGTGGGCGGCAAGCCGATTCGCGACACCCATCCGCGCGATGCGATGACGGTGGCCGAGGTCATCCAGCGCTCCAGCAACATCGGGGCGGCGCGGCTGGCGATGCAGATGGAGCCGCGCGAGCTGTGGGAGCTGTACAGCAATGTCGGCTTCGGCCAGCGTCCGCAGATCGAGTTCCCCGGCGCGATCAGCGGCCGCCTGCGCCCCTACAAGAACTGGAAGCCGGTGGACCAGTCGCGGCTCGCCTTCGGCTACGGCCTGTCAGCGTCGCTGCTGCAGATCGCGCGCGCCTACACCGTGTTCGCGCGCGACGGCGAGATCGTGCCGGTCACCATGCTGCGTCAGGATCAACCGGTGGCCGGGGTGCGGGTGCTGTCGCCGCAGGTGGCGCGCGAGGTGCGCAGGATGCTGCAGATGGCCACCGAGACCGGCGGCACCGCCACCCGCGCGCAGGCGCTGGGCTACAGCGTCGGCGGCAAGACCGGCACCGCGCATGCGCAAGAGGGTGGCGAATACGCCGGCAACAAGCACCGCGCGTGGTTCGTCGGCATGGCGCCGATGACCCAGCCGCGGGTGGTGGTGGCGGTGATGATCGACCAGCCGAGCCAGGGCGGCCACTTCGGTGGCGACGTCGCGGCGCCGGTGTTCAGCCAGGTGGTGCAGCAGACGCTGCGCCTGCTCAACGTGCCGCCCGATCTCGAGGTGCGGCGCCAGATCATGGCGCAGGCGGTGGCACAGGCGCCTGCGGCGGCCGAATCCGACGGCGAGGCCGCTGATGGCGCTGACCGTGTTGCACGACCCCGCAGCCGCCGTGCAGTGGCTGCGCGCCGGCGGTGCGCGTGCGCTGTGCACCGACAGCCGACGCGTGCAGGCCGGCGACGCGTTTCTCGCCTGGCGCGGCGTGCGCGACGATGGCCGCCGCCACGTGGCCGCCGCGCTGGCCGCCGGCGCGGCGTGTAGCCTGGTCGACGCAAGAAGGCGTCGACGCGTTTGCCTTCGACGATCGTCGCATCGCGTGCAGCGCCGGGCTGAAGGCCGCCGCTGGCGCCATCGCCGACGCCTGGTACGGCCAGCCCAGCCGCCAGCTCGACGTGGTGGCGGTCACCGGTACCAACGGCAAGACGTCGGTCGCCTGGTGGACGGCGCAGGCCCTCACGGCGCTGGGCCGCCGTTGCGGCGTGATCGGCACGCTCGGGGTCGGTGAACCGCCGCGCGCCGGCGAGCCCGGCATCCCGTTGCAGGCCACCGGCCTGACCACGCCCGATGCAGTGATGCTGCAGGCCGCGCTCAGCGACTTTGTCGCCCGCGGCTTCGCGGCCTGCACGATGGAAGCCTCGTCGATCGGCCTGGTCGACGATCGGCTCGCCGGCACGCGCATCGCAGTGGCGCAGTTCACCAACTTCACGCAAGACCACCTCGACTACCACGGCGACATGACGGCCTACTGGGCCGCCAAGCGCACGCTGTTCGGCTGGCCGGGCCTGCGCGCTGCGGTGATCAACGTCGACGACGAACAAGGTGCCGCGTTGGCCGATGAACTGGCCGCCGCCGGCTCACCGCCCGCGCTGTGGACCTACTCGCTGCTCGGCGACGCGCGCCTGTGCGCGCGCAACGTGCGCTACGAAGGCAACGGCCTGGCGTTCGACCTGGTCGAAGGCGGCACCACGCTGCCGCTGCGTTGTCACCTGATCGGCCGCTACAACGCCAGCAACCTGCTGGCCGTGATCGGTGCGCTGCGCGCGCTCGGCGTCGAACTGGCCGCCGCCGCGGCCGTGGTGCCGGCGCTGTCGCCGGTGCCCGGGCGCATGCAGCAAGTGGCCGCCAGCGGAGCCGCTGCGCCGCTGGTCGTGGTCGACTATGCGCACACGCCCGATGCGCTCGAGCAGGCCTTGCGCGCACTGCACCCGCTGGCCCAGGCACGCGGCGGCCGCCTGTGGTGCGTGTTCGGTTGCGGCGGCAACCGCGATGCCACCAAGCGTCCGTTGATGGGCGCGATCGCGCACCAGATTGCCGACCACGTGGTGCTGACCAGCGACAACCCGCGCGACGAGACGCCGTCGTTGATCCTGTCGCAGATCCTGGCCGGCATCCCCGACGGCGACGCGGTCGACGTGATCGAGGATCGGCGCGCCGCCATCCTGCGAGGCGGTGCAGCGCGCGGCAGCACGCGACGTGGTGTTGCTGGCCGGCAAGGGGCACGAAGAGACGCAGGAGGTGGCTGGCGTCAAGCGGGCTTTCAGCGATGTCGCTGTGGCGGCGCAGGCGTTGGCGCAACGCGGCGGGGCCTCGGGGGCGATGGCGTGATGATGACCTTGGCGCAGGCGCACTCGATGGTGCCCGCAGCCACTTTGGTGGGCGATGGCGCGCTCGCGCTCGAACGCGTGCACACCGACACCCGCAGCCTGCGCGCGGGCGACCTCTTCGTCGCGTTGCGCGGCGAGCGCTTCGACGGCCACGGCTTTCTCGCGCAAGCCCGTCAGGCGGGTGCCGCAGCGGCCATCGCCGAGCGCGGGCTGGCCGAAGCCGGATTGCCCGGCCTGCTGGTGGGCGACAGCCTGCGCGCGCTGCAGGACCTCGCGGCGTCGTGGCGCCGGCGCATCGATCTGCCGCTGATCGCGGTGACCGGCAGCAACGGCAAGACCACCGTGACGCAGATGCTCGCGAGCATCCTGCGCGCGTGGTGCGGCGACGCGGCGCTGGCCACCGCCGGCAACTTCAACAACCACATCGGTGTACCGCTGACCGTGCTGCGCCTGCGGCGCGACGAGCAGCTTCAGCACCGCGCCGCGGTGGTCGAGCTCGGCATGAACCACCCGGGCGAGATCGTGCTGTTGGCGCGCATCGCGGCGCCGACGGTGGTGCTGGTCAACAACGCGCAGCGCGAGCATCTGGAGTTCATGGCCAGCGTCGAGGCGGTGGCACGCGAGAACGGCAGCGCGATCGAGGCCTTGCCGGCTTCGGGCGTGGCGGTCTTCCCGGCCGACGATCCGCAGGCGGCGGTCTGGCGCGCGCAGGCCGGCGCGCGCACCCAGCTCACGTTCGCGACCCGCGGCAGCGCCGACGTCACGGCCGGCGCCACCTGGGCCGGCGACCATTGGGTGCTGCGCGCGCGCACGCCGGCCGGCGCCGCCGAGTTCACCGTGCGCGTCGCCGGCGCGCACAACGTGCACAACGCGCTGGCGGCGGCCAGCGCGGCGTTGGCCGCCGGCGCGCCGCTGGCCGCGATCGTGCAGGGGCTCGAGCGGTTCGTGCCGGTCAGCGGGCGCTCGCGCCTGCTGGCGTGGCAACGCGACGGCGAGCGCATCACGCTGGTCGACGACAGCTACAACGCCAACCCCGACTCGGTGCGCGCGGCGATCGACCTGCTGGCCGGCTTGGCCGGCCCGCACTGGATGGTGCTGGGCGACATGGGCGAAGTCGGCGCGCGCGGGCCCGAGTTCCACGCCGAAGTCGGCGCCTATGCGCGTGAACGCGGCATCGCCCACCTGTGGGTGGCCGGTGCGCTGTGCGAACACGCGGCACGCGCCTTCGGCGCCAACGCGCGGCACTTCGCCGATGCGCCGCAGCTGATCGCCGCGCTGCACGAGGCGCCGCGCTGCGCGGCGGCGCTGATCAAGGGCTCGCGCTTCATGGCCATGGAGCGGGTCGTGCGTGCGCTGGTGCCGCAGGAGGCTGGCCATGCGCACTAGCAGCTTCACGACGCGGAGCACCGCATGCTGATCACGCTGTCGCAGTGGCTGCAGACGTTGTCGCCGGAGGCGTTCGGCTTCCTGCGTGTGGTGCAGTACCTGACGTTTCGCGCCGTGATGGCGGCGATGACGGCGATGCTGATCGGCCTGGCGTTCGGGCCCTGGGTGATTCGCCGCCTGGCCGAGATGAAGATCGGCCAGCCGGTGCGCGAGTACGGGGTGCAGTCGCACCTGCTCAAGCGCGGCACGCCGACGATGGGCGGCGTGCTGATCCTGATCGGCGTCGGGGTGTCGACGCTGTTGTGGTTCGACTGGAGCAACCGCTTCGTCTGGATCGTGCTGCTGGTGACCTTCGGCTTCGGCACCATCGGCTGGATCGACGACTGGCGCAAGGTCGTCAAGAAGAACCCCGAGGGCATGCCATCGGGCGAGAAGTACTTCTGGCAGTCGGTGATCGGCCTGATCGCCGCGCTGTATCTGGCGTTCAGCGTGTCGGAGACGACCAACCTGCGGGTCATCGAGCTGTTCCTGCGCTGGGTGCAGAGCGGCTTCTCCAACGACCTGCCGCCCAAGGCCGACCTGACGCTGCCGTTCTTCAAGACGGTGAGTTATCCGCTGGGCGTGT
The DNA here is from genome assembly GCA_963827645.1 of uncultured beta proteobacterium. Classification (GTDB taxonomy): domain Bacteria; phylum Pseudomonadota; class Gammaproteobacteria; order Burkholderiales; family Burkholderiaceae_C; genus JAEUPI01. The sequence continues at coordinate 299,268 of CAWHBZ010000048.1, forward strand.
TCGGCTTCATCGCGCTGACGTACCTGGTGATCGTCGGCGCCAGCAACGCGGTCAACCTGACCGACGGCCTCGACGGGTTGGCGATCATGCCGGTGGTGATGGTGGGCTCCGCGCTCGGCGTCTTCGCCTACGTGGTCGGCAGCTCGGTGTACAGCCGCTACCTGCTGTTCCCCCACATTCCGGGCGCCGGCGAACTGCTGATCTTCTGCTCGGCGATGGCCGGCGCCGGGCTGGCGTTCCTGTGGTTCAACGCCCATCCGGCGCAGGTGTTCATGGGCGACGTCGGCGCGCTCGCGCTCGGCGGCGCGCTCGGCACGATCGCGGTGATCACGCGCCAGGAGATCGTGCTGGCGATCATGGGCGGCATCTTCGTCGTCGAAGCGCTGTCGGTGATGATCCAGGTCGGCTGGTTCAAGTACACCAAGCGCAAGTACGGCGAGGGCCGGCGCATCCTGCTGATGGCGCCGCTGCACCACCACTTCGAGAAGAGCGGCTGGACCGAGACGCAGGTGGTGGTGCGCTTCTGGATCATCACGATGCTGCTGTGCCTGATCGGCCTGGCCAGCCTGAAGCTGCGGTGATGGCATGAGCGGCGTCACTTCACCACTGCACGGTCAACAGGTCCTGGTGTTGGGGCTCGGCGAGTCGGGCCTGGCGATGGCGCGCTGGTGCGCGCGCCAGGGCGCTCACGTGGCGGTGTGGGATTCGCGCTCTTCGCCGCCGCAGCTGGGGGCGCTGCGCGAGCAGGTGCCTGCGGCCGAGGTGCGCAGCGGCGCGCTCGATGCGCAGGCGCTGCACGGCGTGCAACTGTTGCTCAAGAGCCCTGGCCTGGGCCCGCAACGACCCGCGGGTCGCCGCGGCGCTGGCCGGCCGCGCGCGCGGCCAAGGTGCCGGTGGCCGGCGAGCTGGAGCTGTTCGTGCAGGCACTTGGCGCAGCTGCGCGCCGAGCGCGACTACGCGCCGCAGGTGCTGGCCGTGACCGGCACCAACGGCAAGACCACCACCACCGCGTTGACGGCGCTGCTGGTCGAGCGCGCCGGCCGCAGCGTGGTGGCCGCCGGCAACATCGGCCCGACGATGCTCGACACGCTGATGCGCGTGCTCGACGAAGACACGCTGCCGCAGGTGTGGGTGCTCGAGCTGTCGAGCTTCCAACTCGACACCGTGCGCGGCTTCGAGCCGCACGCCGCGGCGGTGCTCAACCTGACGCAGGATCACCTCGACTGGCACGGCGACATGGCGGCTTACGCCGCGGCCAAGGCGCGCATCTTCGGCCAGCGCACGGTCGCGGTGATCAACCGCGACGATCCGCTGGTCGAGGCGATGGTCGCTGCGCCAGCCGGCCGCACTGACGATCAAGGGCAAGGTGAAAGCGGTCAAGCCGATTCGCCGCACGGTGGTGCGCTTCGGGCTCGACGCACCCGCCGCGCCGGGCGACTACGGCCTCGTCGCACGAAGGCGGCATGGCGTGGCTGGTGCGCGCGCTGCCGATCGAAGCCGACCAGCACAAGCGCCGCAAGGACGACGACGCCAGCCGAGGTGCATCTGCAACGCCTGATGCCCGCCGATGCGCTGCGCCTGCGCGGGCGCCACAACGCGGCCAACGCGCTGGCCGCGCTCGCGCTGGCCACAGCGATCGGCTGTCCGCTGGCGCCGATGCTGCACGGCCTGCGCGAATACGGCGGCGAGGCGCACCGCGTGCAGCCGGCGGGTCGCGTCGGCGAGGTCGAGGCGTTCGACGACAGCAAGGGCACCAACGTCGGCGCCACCGTCGCCGCGTTGCTCGGCTTGGGCGCCGACAAGGCGCCGGCCAAGCTGGTGGTGATCCTCGGTGGCGACGGCAAGGGGCAGGACTTCGCGCCGCTGGCCGAGCCGGTGGCGCGGCACGCCCGAGCAGTGGCGCTGATCGGGCGCGACGCGCGGCGCGATCGAGCAGGCGATTGCCCACACCGGCGTGCGCGATGCAGCACCACGCCGATCTGCCGCAGGCCGTGCGCTGGTGCTTCGAGCAGGCGCAGCGCCGGCGATGCGGTGCTGCTGAGCCCGGCGTGCGCAAGCCTCGACATGTTTCGCAACTACGGCCATCGCGCCGAGGTGTTCGTGCGCGCCGTGCATGAGCTGGCGGCCGAACACGGCGAGGTGCAGACATGAACGCTGCATGGCCACAGCGCCAGGAGGCAACGTGAAGGCCGAGTTGCAGCATTTCGGCCTGCGCGCGATGCTGGCGCGCTGGCGCGCGACGCGGCAGCCGCGGCAGCGCGAGTTGCCGGTGCGCAGCGGCCTCGAGCGCGTGACGGCCGCGCCGGCGCACATCGCCGGCTTCGACCAGACGCTGGTGCTGCTGGTGGTGGCGCTGCTCGCCTTCGGCCTGGTGATGGTGTATTCGGCCAGCGTGGCGCTGCCCGACAGCCCGAAGGGCGCACGCCTGAGCGAGCTGCACTTCCTGGTGCGGCATTCGCTGGCGATCACCATCGGCATCGTCGCCGCGCTGCTCGCGCTGCAGGTGCCGATCGCGGTGTGGGAGAAGTGGGCGCCGTGGCTGTTCGTCGGCGCGCTGGTGCTGCTGGCGCTGGTGCTGCTGCCGTTCATCGGCGCCGCCAAGGGCGGTGCGCGCCGCTGGATCCCGCTCGGGCTGCTGAACTTCCAGCCCAGCGAGCTGGCCAAGCTGGTGATGACGATGTACGCGGCCAGCTACATGGTGCGCAAGATGGACGTCAAGGAAGACTTCATCAAGGCGGTATGGCCGATGGCGGTGGCGCTGGCGGTGCTCGGCCTGCTGCTGCTGGCCGAGCCCGACATGGGCGCCTTCGTCGTGATCGCGGTGATCGCGGTGGGCATCCTGTTCCTGGGCGGCGTCAACGGCCGCATGTTCCTGCTGATCTGCGCGGTGCTGCTGGCTGCGTTCGTCGCGATGATCGCCTTCAGCGACTGGCGCGCCGAGCGCATCTGGGCCTGGCTCGATCCGTGGAACGAGAAGTACTCGCGCGGCAAGGCCTACCAGCTGACGCACTCGTTGATCGCATTCGGCCGCGGCGGCATCTTCGGCGAGGGTCTCGGCGGCAGCGTCGAGAAGCTCAACTATCTGCCCGAGGCGCACACCGACTTCCTGCTCGCGGTGGTCGGCGAGGAGCTCGGCTTCGTGGCAGTGGCCACCGTGATCGTGGCGTTCTTCTGGATCACGCGCCGCATCTTCGTGATCGGCCGCCAGGCGATCGTGCTCGACCGCGTGTTCGCCGGCCTGATGTGCCAGGGCATCGGCATCTGGATCGGCGGCCAGGCGTTCATCAGCATCGGCGTCAACCTCGGCGCGCTGCCGACCAAGGGCTTGACGACACCGCTGCTGAGCTTCGGCGGCTCGGCGCTGCTGATGAACCTGATCGCGCTGGCGATCGTGGTGCGGGTGGACTCGGAGAATCGTCAACTCATGCGCGGAGGACGCGCATGAAGCCAGAGGCACCTCGTCGTGATGGCGGCGGGCACCGGCGGCCACGTGTTCCCCGGCCTCGCGGTGGCGCGCGAAGTGCAGCGCCGCGGCTGGAGCGTCAGCTGGCTCGGCACCAAGGGCGGCATGGAAAACCGCCTCGTGCCGCCCACCGGCATCGCGCTCGATGCGATCGGCTTCGCCGGCCTGCGCGGCAAGGGCGTGCTCGGTGCGATGACCGGTGGCGTGCGTTTGCTGAAGGCGTTCTGGGATTGCCTGCGCATCCTGCGTGCACGCGGCGCCAGCGCCGTGCTCGGCATGGGCGGCTACGTGTGCTTTCCCGGCGGCCTGATGGCGTCGCTGCTCGGCAAGCCGCTGGTGCTGGTCAACGCCGATGCGTCGCTGCTGCTGTCGACGCGCTCGTTGCTGCCGGTGGCCGATGCGGTGGCGTTCGGCTTCGACGGCCCGGCGGCGGAGAAGACCAAGCATGCCCTGGTCACCGGCAACCCGGTGCGTGCCGAGATCGAGAACCTGCCCGCTCCAGCCGAGCGCTTTCGCGGCCGCAGCGGCCCGCTGTCGGTGCTGGTGGTGGGCGGCAGCCTGGGCGCCAAGGTGCTGAACGACACGATGCCGGCGGCGCTGTCGCGCCTCGAACCGGCGCAGCGGCCCCATGTGGTGCACCAGAGCGGCATCGTTCACGTCGGACACCGTGCGCGCCACCTACGCCACGTTGCGCGTGCAGGCCGAGGTGCTGCCGTTCATCGACGACATGCCGGCGCGTCTGGCCGCGTGCGATGTGATCGTCTGCCGCGCGGGTGCGGTGACCGTCAGCGAGCTGTGCGCGGCCGGCGTGGCCAGCGTGCTGGTGCCGCTGATCGTGAGCACCACGTCGCACCAGCGAGACAACGCGGCCTACATGGCGCAGCGCGGCGCCGCGCTCCACCTGCCGCAGGCGGAGCTGAGCCCCGAATCGTTGGCCACGCTGCTGTCCGGGCTCGACCGCGACAAGCTGCGCGCCATGGCCGAGCAGGCCCGGCTGCTGGCGCGTCCGCAGGCCGCAGCGCGCGTGGCCGATGCGATCGGATGGCTTGGTGGCCGCATGAAACACGCGGTCAAGCACATCGCTCACTTCATCGTGCATCGACGAATGCCGATGAAGCGGCTCGCTGCCTGCGGAGATCGCGCATGAAACACGCGGTCAAGCACATTCACTTCATCGGCGTCGGCGGCGCCGGCATGAGCGGCATCGCCGAGATCCTGCACAACCTCGGCTACACGGTGTCGGGGTCGGACCAGCACGACAGCGCCGACCACGCGGCGGCTGGCGCAGCTCGGCGTGCGGGTCTTCATCGGCCATGCCGCGGCGCAGATCGCCGGCGCCGAGGCGGTGGTGACCTCCACCGCGGTGAAGGACGACAACCCCGAGGTGCTGGCGGCACGCGCCGGCGCACATCCCGGTGGTGCCGCGCGCGGTGATGCTGGCCGAGTTGATGCGGCTGAAGCAGGGCATCGCGATCGCCGGCACGCACGGCAAGACCACCACCACGTCGCTGGTGACCAGCGTGCTGGCCGAGGCCGGGCGTCGACCCGACGTTCGTGATCGGCGGGCGCCTCAACAGCGCCGGCGCGCATTCGCGGCTGGGCGCGGGCGACTACATCGTGGTCGAGGCCGACGAGAGCGACGCCTCGTTCCTCAACCTGAATCCGATCCTGAGCGTGGTCACCAACATCGACGCCGACCACATGGAGACCTACGGCCACGACATCGGCCGGCTGCGCCAGGCGTTCATCGAGTTCCTGCACCGCATGCCGTTCTACGGCGCGGCGATCGTCTGCGGCGACGACCCCGGCGTGCAGGCGATCACCGATGCGATCTCGCGCCCGGTGATCCGCTACGGCCTCGGCGCCGACATGCAGGTGCGCGCCACCGAAGTGATCGCGCTGCCGGGCGGGCGCATGCACTTTCGTCTGCGCAGCGCCGCAACGGCGCGGCGATGCCGACGCTGGACATCACGCTCAACCTGGCCGGTGTGCACAACGTGCGCAACGCGCTGGCCGCGATCGCGGTGGCCACCGAACTGGAGCTGCCCGATGCGCCGGTGGTCAAGGCGCTGGCCGAGTTCACCGGCGTGGGCCGTCGCTTCCAGCGTTATGGCGATCTGCCGGCGCGCGACGGCGGCGTGCTTCACGCTGATCGACGACTACGGCCACCACCCGGTGGAAGTGGCCGCGGTGCTCGCCGCGGCGCGCGGCGCGTTCCCCGGGCAGCGCATCGTGCTGGCGTTCCAGCCGCATCGCTACAGCCGCACGCGCGATTGTTTCGAAGACTTCGTCAAGGTGCTTGGCCAGGCCGATGCGGTGCTGCTGACCGAGGTCTACCCGGCGGGCGAAGCAGCCGATCGTCGCCGCCGACGGCCGTTCGCTGGCGCGCGCGCTGCGCGTGGCGGGCCATGTCGATCCGGTGTTCGTCGACGACGTCGCCGAGCTGGCGCAGGCGGTGATCGAGCAGGCGCACGACGGCGACGTGGTGATCGTGATGGGCGCCGGCTCGATCGGCGCGGTGCCGGCGCAGCTGGTCGAGCGACTCGAGCGCGGGAGCGTGCCGCATGACGCGCCGCGCGTCCGACGCCAGGAAGGCCGCAGCGCAGCCGATCGACGCTCGCGCGCTCGGCAAGAGTCGCGGTGCTGATGGGCGGCACCTCGGCCGAGCGCGAGATTTCGCTGCTGTCGGGCAACGGCGTGCTGGCGGCGCTGCGGTCGGTGGGCGTCGATGCCCATGCCTTCGACCCGCGCGAACGCGATCTGGTCGAACTCAGGCGCGACGGCTTCGTGCGCTGCTTCATCGCGCTGCACGGCCGCCACGGCGAAGACGGCACGGTGCAGGGCGCGCTCGAGCTGCTCGGCATCCCGTACACCGGCTCGGGCGTGATGGCCTCGGCGATCGCGCTCGACAAGGTGATGACCAAGCGCGTCTGGCTGGCCGAGGGCTTGCCGACGCCGCGCTGGCAGCGGCTGGGCGTCGACGAGCAGATCGCCGAGCCACGTGCGCACGCGTGCCCGACGACCTCGGATTGCCGCTGATCGTGAAGCCGCCGCGCGAAGGCTCGTCGATCGGCGTCACCAAGGTGCTCGGCTATTCGCAGATGCAGGACGCCGTGCAGCTGGCCGCGCGCTACGACCCCGACGTGCTGTGCGAGGAGTTCATCGACGGCATCGAGGTCACCTGCCCGGTGCTCGGCGAGGGCGCGACGGCGCGCGCGCTGCCGGTGGTGCGCATCGCCGCACCCGAGGGCAAGTACGACTACCAGAACAAGTACTTCACCGACGAAGTGCACTACCACGTGCCCAGCGGCCTGCCCGCCGCCGAGGAAGCCGAGATCCAGCGCATCGTGCTGGCCGCCTACCGCGCGCTCGAGTGCCGCGGCTGGGGCCGTGCCGACCTGATGGTGCGTGCGTCCGACCGCAAGCCGTTCCTGCTGGAGATGAACACCTCGCCCGGCATGACCGGGCATTCGCTGGTGCCGATGTCGGCCAAGGCCGCGGGCATCTCGTACGAACAGTTGTGTCTGCTGCTGCTGGCCGCAGCGCGGCTCGACGCGCCGGCCGCGCCGGCACCGCCGGCGACGGCCAACGGGGTGACGCGTGATGGCCCGCACCGCCACGCTGCCACCGCTGCCGTTCGACGTGCGCCTCGCGCAGGCCGGCGCCAACGTGCTGTTCGCGCTGCTGGCGATCGCGCTGCTGGCCGCTGCGCTGTGGTGGCTGGCGCGGCTGCCCGCGTTCAACCTGCGCGGCATCACCGTCGAGGGCGATCTCGCGCACAACTCGCCGCTGACGATGCGCGCCGATCGTCGCACCCAAGCTGACGGGCAGCTTCCTGTCGCTCGACCTCGAGCGTGCGCGCGCGGCCTTCGAGTCGGTGCCGTGGGTGCGCCATGCCACGGTGCGCCGTGTCTGGCCCGACCGCCTGGCCGTGCAACTGGAGGAGCACCGCGTGGCCGCGCTGTGGAATGCCGACGACCGGCTGACGAGCGCCTGGTCAACACCTACGGCGAGGTGTTCGAGGCCAACCTCGGCGACGTCGAGGACGAAGCGCTGCCGCGCCTCGCGGGGCCGGCCGGCAGCGCGGCGCGCGTGCTGGCGATGTGGCGCGCGCTGGCGCCGGTGATGCAGCCGCTGGGCAGCCCGATCGAGTCGCTGCTGCTGACCGGCCATGGCTCGTGGCGCGCCAGGCTTGCCAACGGTGTGGTCATCGAACTGGGCCGTGGCGAGCCCGAGGCGGTGGCGGCGCGCGCCGAGCGCTTCGTGCGCACGCTGCCGCAGGTGACGTGCGTCGTACCAGCGGCCGTTGCTGGCGGCCGACCTGCGCCACGCCGACGGCTACGCGGTGCGCCTGAAGGGCGTCACCACCAGCGAATGGATCGCGCAACTAGAAAACCCAAGGGCACACCAGATGGCCAAGGAATACAAGGATCTGATCGTCGGGCTGGACATCGGCACCGCCAAGGTGATGTGCGTGGTGGCCGAGATGCTGCCCGAGGGCGAGATGCGGCTCGCGGGCCTCGGCGTCTCGGCGTCGCACGGCCTCAAGCGCGGCGTGGTCGTCAACATCGACGCCACCGTGCAGAGCATCCAGCGCGGCGCTGAAAGAGGCCGAGATGATGGCCGCCTGCAAGATCGAGCGCGTGCACACCGGCATCACCGGCAGCCACATCCGCGGCCAGAACAGCTCGGGCATGGTGATCGTGCGCGACAACCGCGAGGTGACGGCGGTCGACGTCGGCGCGCGTGGTCGAGACCGCCAAGGCGATCAACATTCCCAACGACCAGCGCCTCCTGCTGGTGGAGCCGCAGGAGTTCGTGATCGACGGCCACGAGGTCAAGGAGCCGATCGGCATGAGCGGCAACCGGCTCGAGGTGAAGGTGCACATCGTCACCGGCGCGCAAAGCGCGGCCGAGAACATCCTCAAGTGCGTGCGCCGCTGCGGCCTGGAGGTCGAGCACCTGGTGCTCAACCCGAGCGCGTCGTCGCTGTCGGTGTTGAGCGCCGACGAAAAGGACCTCGGCGTCGCGCTGGTCGACATCGGCGCCGGCACCACCGACGTGGCGATCTTCACCGACGGCTCGATCCGCCACACCGCGGTGATTCCGATCGCCGGCGACCTGATCACCAGCGACATCGCGATGGCGCTGCGCACGCCGACCAAGGATGCCGAGGAGATCAAGGTCGAGCACGGCGTGGCCAAGCAGCTGCTGGCCGACGCCGCCGCGCAACTCGAAGTGCCGGGCCTGGGTGACCGCGCGCCGCGTCTGCTGAGCCGGCAGGCGCTGGCCGGCGTGATCGAGCCGCGCGTCGAGGAGATCTTTTCGCTGGTGCACCAGGTGATCCGCGAGTCGGGCTACGAGGAGTTGCTGTCCTCGGGCATCGTGATCACCGGCGGCACCGCGGTGATGCCGGGCATGGTCGAGCTCGGCGAGGACATTTTTTTGAAGCCCGTTCGCAAAGGCGTGCCCACCTATTCGGGCGCGCTCACCGACATGGTGGCCAACCCGCGGTCGGCCACCGTGATGGGCTTGCTGGAAGAGGCGCGGCTCGCGCGTTCGCGCGGCCACAAGGCGCTGTCACAGACCGGCTCGATGAAGTCGATGTTCGGTCGCGCCAAGGACTGGATCGTCGGCAATTTTTGAATAAGGGGTTCGCACGAAATCCCGGTACCAGGAGATTCGAGGTCCGCGAGGCTTCGTTGAAGGCAACTGCAACGTTAGGAGAGACCAAATGCCCATCGAAATGATTGAAGAATTCGCGCAAGGCACCTTGATCAAGGTGATCGGCGTCGGCGGCGGCGGCGGCAACGCCGTCGAGCACATGATCAGGAGCGGCGTGCAGAACGTCGAGTTCATCTGCGCCAACACCGACGCGCAGGCGCTCAACCGCTCGACCGCACGCTCGCTGATCCAGCTCGGCGACACCGGCCTCGGGTGCCGGCGGCAAGCCCGACAAGGGCAAGGCCGCGGCCGAAGAGGCCGAAGGCCGCGTGCGCGAGATGCTCGACGGCGCGCACATGGTGTTCATCACCGCCGGCATGGGCGGCGGCACCGGCACCGGCGCCGCGCCGGTGATCGCGCGCATCGCCAAGAGCATGGGCGTGCTCACCGTCGGCGTGGTGACCAAGCCGTTCGAGTTCGAAGGGCCGCGCCGCGCCCGCCAGGCCGACGCCGGCGCCTCCGAGCTCGAGGCCAACGTCGACAGCCTGATCGTGATCCTCAACGAGAAGCTGCTCGAGGTGCTCGGCGACGACGTCACGCAGACCGCGGCCTTCGCGCACGCCAACGACGTGCTGCGCAACGCGGTGGGCGGCATCAGCGACATCATCCACATGGACGCGCTGGTCAACGTCGACTTCGAAGACGTCAAGACGGTGATGAGCGAGCCTGGCAAGGCGATGATGGGCACCGCGATGGCCGGCGGCCCGGACCGCGCGATCAAGGCCGCCGAAGGCGCGGTCGCGTGCCCGCTGCTGGAAGGCATCGACCTGTCGGGCGCGCGCGGCGTGCTGGTGCTGATCGCCGCCAGCGAGGCGACGTTCAAGCTGAACGAGAGCAAGAACGCGATGAACTGCATCCGCCGCTACGCCGCCGACGACGCCTACATCATCTACGGCGCCGCGTTCGACGAGACCCTGGGCGACCAGTTGCGCGTGACCGTGATCGCCACCGGACTGTCGCAGGCCAAGCGCGCACAGACGCCGCTGTCGGTGGTGCAGTCGGCGCCGTTGCAACGCACCGGCACCGACAACGTGCCGGTGCTGCAGCAGCACGGCAATGGCCATGGCAACGGCGCGCATGCACAGCCGCCGTCCACGCCGGCCCACGACTACAACCAGTACGCCACGCCCAGCGTCTGGCGCAGCAACCGTGCGCAGGCGGCGGCCAAGGTGGAGGCCCTGAGCTCCAACGGCATGGACGAGATCGAGATCCCTGCCTTCCTGCGCAAGCAGGCCGACTGATGGCTCGGCTGCCGCGGCCGAATCGTCGAGCGAGATCAGGCTTGCGTGCTGGCAAAGCGACCGCCGCCGTCGGCCTGCTCCTGCGCAGCCGGCGGCCGGGTGCGGCCGAAGGGGTACCGCAGCCTTCCTACAATGGCGTCATGTTGGCGCAACGCACCTTGAAGTCGCTCGCCCGCGCGGTGGGCGTGGGCATGCACAGCGGGCAGAAGGTCGAACTCACGATTCGGCCGGCGCCGCCCGACACCGGCATCGTGTTCCGGCGCGTCGACCTGCCGCGTCCGGTGGACATTCCGGTGCGGCCGGAGTCGGTGTGCGACACGCGCATGGCCTCGACCATCTCGCCGGGCGGCCAGCCGGGCGGGCCGAAGGTGCAGACCATCGAGCACCTGATGTCGGCGTGCAGCGGCCTGGGCCTGGACAACCTGCGCGTGGACATCGACGCCGACGAGGTGCCGGTGCTCGACGGCTCGGCGGCCAGCTTCGTCTACCTGCTGCAAAACGCCGGCATCGTGCTGCAGGATGCGCCCAAGCGCTTCTGGCGCGTGACGCGGCCCATCGAGGTGCGCGAGGGCGAGGGCGACCGCCTGATGTGGGCGCGCCTGGAGCCGCACCACGGCTTCACGCTGACCTTCGAGATCGACTTCAAGCACCCGGCGGTCGACGCCACCGGCCAGCGCGTCACGCTTCGACATGGGCAGCGGCCGCTACAAGCGCGACATCGCGCGCGCGCGCACCTTCGGTTTCAGCAAGGACGTGGCCGCGATGCGCTCGCGTGGGCTCACGCTGGGCGGCGCGATGGACAACGCGATCGTGGTCGACGACTCGCGCGTGCTCAATGCCGAGGGCCTGCGCTACGACGACGAGTTCGTCAAGCACAAGGTGCTCGACGCGATCGGCGACCTCTACGTCGCCGGGCCGATGCTGGCACGCTACACGGCGTTTCGCAGCGGCCATGGCGCTGAACAACAAGCTGATGCGCAAGCTGTTCGCCGAGGCCGGTGCCGCCGAGGCGGTGACCTTCGCCGATGCGTCGCAGGCGCCGCCGGGCCTGGCCGAGTTGGCGCCGGCGTGGTGAGAGGCATGGCGTCGTTCGATGGTGCTGTTTCGCCTGATCTTCGGTCTGCTGTTGTTGGCCAGCCTGCTGTGCTTTGCGATGTACGTCGGCACCAAGGCACCGGTGTGGCGCACGCGCGGCGTGGTGGTGCTGAAGTGGACGCTGATCGCTGCCGCCGGCTTCTTCGGCGTGCTGGTCCTCGAGCGCTTGCCCCTGCTCCTGTGACGGGGGCGCGATGACGATCGTCTTCATCACCAGCGTCGTGCTGCTCGCGCTGACTCTGGGCGCTTCCGCGCTCTACTGGTCGGTGTTTGCCGGTACCGGCGAGCAGGTGGCGCGCCTGCGTGCGGTGGCCTTCTTCCGCTTCGCGGTCGTGATCGTGCTGGGCACGTTCAACATCTGGATCTTCACCCGCGTGGGTGGCGCAATCATCGACATCTGGTTCCCGACGCCACCACCGCCGCCACCGGCGCTGATCGACGGGCAGTTGCCCGGCCGGCCGCCGCCCGAAGAGACCAAGCCCTAGAACAGGTTGTCGGCCAGGAACTGCAGGCTGCGCCCGTGCGCGAGCGCGGCGCTCGGCGCGTGGTACGACGCCCGCGCCCAGCAGTTGAAGCCGTGCATCGCGCCGGGGTACACGTGCACCTCGGCGGCCTTGCCGTGCATGGCGGTGCGCACCTTGTCCACCGCCGCCGGCGGGATGTGATCGTCGCGCTCGGCGTAGTGGAACAGCACCGGGCACTTGATGCTCGCTGCCTTGTCGAGCTGGTCGTGGATGCCGCCGCCGTAGTACGCCACCGCTGCGTCGACGCCCGCTGTGGCGGCCGACGAGAAAGGCCAGGCGCCCGCCCATGCAATAGCCGATGGAGCCCACCTTGCCGCCGTCGACCTCCGGGCGCGCAGCGCAGCGCAGTGACCGTGGCCACCATGTCGAGCCCAAGCTCGGCGCCCTTGAGCTGGGTGGCCAGCTCGATGCCGCGCTGGCGATCGGCGCCTTCGTAGCCGAGTTCGACGCGCCGCTGCGCGCGCCAGAAGACGTCGGGCGCCAGCACCACGAAGCCGTCGAGCGCGTACTGCTCGGCCACCGCGCGGATGTGCTCGTTGACGCCGAAGATCTCCTGGAACAGCACCAGGCCGGGCCCGCTGCCCGCGGGCGGCCGCGCCAGATAGGCTTCGAAGAACGCGCCGCCGGGCACGGCCACCGAGGTCCACTCGGTCTTCACGGGTGAGGCCATGGATTCGATCTCCTTCGATCAGTAGGTTCTGCCGCGTTTGTACTGCGCATGCGCCTTGCGCGCCAGCGGCGACGGCGCGTGCGATGGCGGCGAACGCGCCGGCCGCATGCGCATGCGTGATCGCCAGGCCCAGTGCATCGGCGGCATCCTTGCCGGGTTCGCGCGACAGTGCCAGCAGGCGCGCCACCATCGACTGGACCTGCGCCTTGGTGGCCAGGCCGTGGCCGACCACCGCCTTCTTCATCTGCAGCGCGGTGTACTCGGCCACCGGCAGGCCGCCGGCCACCAGTGCGGCGAGCGCCGCGCCGCGCGCCTGGCCGAGCAGCAGCGTGCTCTGCGGGTTGACGTTGACGAACACGATCTCCACCGACGCGGCATCGGGCCGGTAACGCTGCACGACCTCGACGACACCGTCGAAGATCAACTTCAACCGCAGCGGCAACTCGCCGCGCGGCGCCTCCAGCGTGCTGATCGTGCCGCTGGCGATGTAGCGCAGGCGGAACCTTCGCATTCGACGACCGCGAAGCCGGTGCGCTGCAGGCCGGGGTCGATGCCGAGGATCTTCACGTCGAAGGGCTCCGCCGGATTTGCGGCTTGCCTGGATTGCAGCGGGGCAAAGCCGCGGGCGGGTATGCGCCGGCGCTCGTGGACGGCGGTCGGGCCTTCGGGCCGACTCCCTGCGGTGCTCGGTCTCGTGGCCGTCGCGCCCTCAGCCCGAGCAGCACAGCGCAGTCGGCCTGCAAGGCCGACCGCCACAGCAGGAGCCCACACCGGGTACCGCCCGCCGCGCCGCGCCGGTCTCTCGAAGCAATGGCAGCAACTCATCTCACACACGAAAGTACCACCGCGTCAGGTGAAAGAAGATCGGCGCCGAGAACGCCAGCGGCGCGACGCGGTCGAGCAGGCCCACGGCGCCGGTGACGGCGCTGGCGTTGCCCCAGCTCGTGACGCCGGCGTCGCGCTTGAGGGCGCGCATCACCAGTTCGCCCAGCGTGCCGGCACCGGCGGCCAGCGCGGCGAGTGCGAACGCCTGCAGCGGCTTGAACGGCGTGGCCCAGTACATCGCGGCACCGATCAACGCCCGCGGCCATCACACCGAGCAACCACGCGCGCATCGAGAAACTGCGATCGATGTGACGCGCCGCGGGAAGAGCGCGCAGCCGGCGGCTGGCGGCTTCTTGGGCGATCTGTGCACAGGCACTCACCACCACCAGGAAGAACAGCAGGAAGGCGCCGCGACCCTGCGTAGCGCGGGAACTCCAGCAGCAGCAGCGCGGGGGCATGGCTCAGACCGTACACGCAGACCATGATGCCCCACTGGATCTTGGCGTTGCGCTCGAGGAAACGCTGCGGGTCGCCGGCCAGCGCGCTGACCACCGGGATGGCGAGGAACACGACCACCGGGATGAACACCGAGAACAGGTCGAACCAGCGGCCACCGGCGAGCGTGAACTGCAGCGGCAGCACCACGAAGAAGGCCAGCAGCAGGCCGCGGTGGTCGCCGCGCCGGGTGTGCAACAGCGTGATGAACTCGCGCAGCGCCAGGAACGACACGATGCCGAACAACAGCGTGGCGCCCACGGGCCCCGACATCCAGGCCAGCCAGAACAGCACCGCGCCGACCCACACCGCACGCAGGTCGCGCGCGAAGCGGGCGTGGCGCTGCTGCGCCGGCTCGCTCATCTCGCGCAGCGACAGCGCGAACCAGACGATCAACGACCAGCAGCAGCACGCCGAACACGACGACGAACAGCAGCGCCACCTGCTCGTGGACCGACAGCGTTCTCAGGCCCATCGCCGCTTAGCCCTTGTGCTGCTTCATGTGGTCGCTGGCCGCTGCGCCAGCACGGCAGCGTGCGCCCGTTGCAGAAAGGCGCCCTTGTCCTCGCCGTCGATGCGCGCCAGCGGCGCGCCGAACGTCACCGTGCACAGGATCGGCACCGGCACCACCTCGCCCTTGGGCATCACGCGCTGCACGTTGTGGATCCACGCCGGGATCAATTGCACCTGCGGAAACTGCGTGGCCAGGTGGTACAGGCCGCTCTTGAACGGCTGCGGCTCTGGCTTCGCGCTGCGGGTGCCCTCCGGGAAGATCACCAGCGAGTCGCCGTGGCTCAGCGCCTCGACCAGCGGCTCGAGCGGGTCCTGGTCCTCGGTGCGCGTGCGGCTCACATACACCGCGTGGAACACCTCGCGCGTGATCCAGTGCTTGAACGGCGTGGCCGTCCAGTAGTCGCGCGCGGCGATCGGCCGCGTCGTGGCGCGCAGCTCGTGCGGCAGCGCGGCCCAGATCAGCACCCAGTCGAAGTGGCTCTGGTGGTTGGCGAAGTAGATGCGTTGCTCGGCCTTGGGCGGGCAGCCTTTCCAATGGCCCTGCGCGCCGGTGATCAGGCGCGCGACGAAGGCGAGCAGGGAGCCAAACGCATCGGCGCGCGTCATGGGCCGCGATCATGCCTCACGGGCGCCAAGGTGCCCGCGCAGGCACGTCAGTGCCGGAAGTGCCGTACGCCGGTGAACACCATCGCGATGCCGCGCTCGTCGGCGGCGGCGATCACCTCGGCGTCGCGCATCGAGCCGCCGGGCTGGATCACGCAGCGCGGCGCCGGCGTCGACGACGACATCCAGGCCGTCGCGAAACGGAAAGAAGGCATCGCTGGCCACCGCCGAGCCCTGCAGCGACAGCCCGGCGTTGGCGGCCTTGATCGACGCGATGCGCGACGAATCGACGCGGCTCATCTGGCCGGCGCCGACGCCGAGCGTCATGGCCGCCTGCGCAGTAGACGATCGCGTTGCTCTTGACGAACTTGGCCACCTTCCAGGCGAACATCAGGTCGTCGAGCTGCTGCGCGGTCGGCGGCTGGCGCGTGACCACGCGCAGCTCGGCGCGCTGCACGTTGCGGTCGTCGGCGCCTTGCAGCAGCAGTCCGCCGCCGACGCGCTTGAAGTCGAGCGTGTTGCCCGTCGGCGCGATCGGCACCTCGAGCAGGCGCACGTTGTGCTTGGCCGCGAACAGCGCGCGCGCCTCGGCGAGTGATCGCCGGCGCGATCAGCACCTCGACGAACTGTTTGTTGGCGTGGATCGCTTCGGCCGCTGCGCCGTCGAACGGCCGGTTGAAGGCGACGATGCCGCCGTAGGCACTGGTGGGGTCGGTCTGCCACGCCTTGGCATACGCTTCGGCGGGCGACGCGCCGACCGCCACGCCGCACGGGTTGGCGTGCTTGACGATCACGCACGCCGGCTCGTCGAAGCTCTTGACGCATTCCCACGCCGCATCGGCATCGGCGATGTTGTTGTAGCTGAGCTCCTTGCCCTGCAGTTGCGCTGGCGTGCGCCAGCGTGCCGGGGGCCGCATCGTGCTCGCGGTAGAAGGCGGCGCTCTGGTGCGGGTTCTCGCCGTAGCGCAGCGCCTGCGACCTCGACCATCTGCAGGTTGAACACTGCGGGGTAGGCTTCGCGCAGCGGCACCTGCGCAGGTTGTGCCTCCGCGCCGGGCAACAACGCGCCGAGGTAGTTGGCGATCATGCCGTCGTAGGCCGCGGTGTGCGCGAACACCTTCTTGGCCAACGCCGAGCTTGGTGGCGCGCGTGAGCGCCGCCGGCGTCGAGCTCGGCCAGCACCTGCGCATAGTCGGCCGGGTCGATCACCACGCCGACGTCGCTGCCAGTTCTTGGCCGCCGCGCGCAACATCGCCGGGCCGCCGATGTCGATGTTCTCGATCGCCTCGTCGAGCGTGCAGTCGGCGCGCGCCACCGTCTGCGCGAAGGGGTACAGGTTGATGACCAGCAGATCGATCGGTGTCGATGCTGCTCGCGCGCCAGCGCCGCCATGTGCTCGGGCTTGTCGCGGCGGGCCAGCAGGCCGCCGTGGATGCGCGGGTGCAGCGTCTTGACGCGGCCGTCGAGCATCTCGGGAAAGCCGGTGACCTGCGCCACCTCGGTCACCGGCAGGCCGGAGTCGGCCAGCAGCCGCGCCGTGCCGCCGGTGGACAGCAACACGATGCCGCGTTGCTGCAACGCGCGCGCGAACTCGACGATGCCGGTCTTGTCGGAAACGGAGATCAGCGCCCGTGTCACGGCCGCATCACTTGAGAAGTTTGTGGTCGGCCAGCTTGCGCCGCAGCGTGTTGCGGTTGATGCCCAGCCAGTCGGCGGCCTTGCTCTGGTTGCCTTCGGCCTGGCGCATCACCACCTCGAGCAGCGGCTTTTCGACCGCGTTCATGATCATCTCGTGCACGGCATGCGGCTCGGTGCCGCGCAGGTCGTCGAAGTAGTGCTCGAGCGTGTCGCGCACGCAGTCCTCGATCTGGCGTCTTGCTCATGCCGCAAGACTCGAACGCATCGTCGTTCGCCGCCGCGCCGCGTGGCAGCAGCGGATGCTGCTCGGCGAGTTCGTCGAACCACGTGGCAACCGCTGCGAGCTGTGCCTCGCAGCTGTCGAGCGTGTTCATCACCGCGCGAAACGCCTCGCCGCCGGGCAGCGCGCGCACCGCCCAGCCGATGTGCTTGCGCGCGCTGCGCACGCCGCTCGATTCGCCGTGCAGCGCATAGTGGTCGTGCAGGTGCTCGAGCAGCCAGCCGCGCACCTCGGCGGTGGCCGGCGGGGCCAGCGGCGTGCCGGTGGCCAGCTCGTGCGCGATCTCGCGAAAGATCCACGGCCGGCCCTGCGCGGCGCGGCCGATCATCAGCGCGTCGGCGTCGGTGTGGTGCAGCACCGCGCGCGCTTTTGCGGCGATCGTGGATGTCGCCGTTGGCCACCACGGGGATGCGCAGCGCGCGCCTTGACCGCGGCGATGGTGTCGTACTCGGCCAGGCCGAGAAAGCCCTGCTCGCGCGTGCGGCCGTGCACGGCGACCATCGCGATGCCGGCGTCCTCGGCCGCGCGCGCCAGTGTCACCGCGTTGCGCTCGTGCTCGTTGCGGCCGGTGCGCATCTTCAGCGTCACCGGCACGCCGTGCGGCTGGCAGGCAGCGACCACCGCGGCCACGATGCGCAAGGCCAGTGCTTCGTTGCTCATCAGCGCCGAGCCCGCGAACACGTTGCACACCTTCTTGGCCGGGCACCCCATGTTGATGTCGATGATCTGCGCGCCGCGATCGATGTTGTAGCGCGCCGCATCGGCCATCTCGGCGGGGTCGACGCCGGCGATCTGCACCGCGATCGGCGCCGACTCGCCCTGGTGGTCGGCGCGGCGCGAGGTCTTCAGGCTCGCCCACAGCTCGCGCTTGGAGGTCACCATCTCGCTCACCGCGTAACCCGCGCCGAGCCGCTTGCACAGCTGGCGAAACGGCCGGTCGGTGACGCCCGCCATCGGGGCGACGAACAGCTTGTTCGGCAGCTCGATCGGGCCGATGTTCATGGGGGGCGGTGCGGGGACGAGAGCGAAGGCGGGCAGGCGCAGTATAGCGATGCCCCGCTGTCGATAATCCGCGCGATGGAAGCCTGGTTCGCATCGCTGCTGGAGTCGCTCGCGCTGCCGCAGTACGGGCTCAGCACGGTGTTCGTGGTCGCGCATCATCTCGGCGACGCTGCTGCCGCTGGGCAGCGAGCCGGCGGTGTTCGGGCTGGTCAAGCTGAACCCGCGAGCTGTTCTGGCCGGCGGTGCTGGTGGCCACGGCCGGCAACACGATCGGCGGCGCGATCAGCTGGTGGATGGGCTACGGCGCCGAGCGCGCCTACGAGCACTACAAGCACCACAAGCCGGCGGAATTGCGCGCGCTGCGTTGGCTCGAGCGCTTCGGCGCCAAGGCCTGCCTGCTGAGCTGGTTGCCGGCCGTCGGCGACCCGCTGTGCGCGGTGGCGGGCTGGTTGCGTTTGCCGTTCTGGCCCTGCGTGCTGTACATGGCGATCGGCAAGTTCCTGCGCTACTTGACGATGACGCTGGCGCTGCTGTGGATGTTCCCGGGCAAGCTCGGCGGCTAGGGCGCGCGCCGGCGGCACAATGCGCGACCGTTCACTGCCGGCTTGCGATCACGAGTCGCCGCCAGCCGACGA
Source organism: uncultured beta proteobacterium (assembly GCA_963827645.1). GTDB lineage: Bacteria > Pseudomonadota > Gammaproteobacteria > Burkholderiales > Burkholderiaceae_C > JAEUPI01. The sequence goes on from CAWHBZ010000048.1 coordinate 317,976, forward strand.
AACACGATGGACACCACCACGCCGAGCTACGACGCGCTGACGCGCACCTTCACGCGGCTGCATCACCTGCAGCACCTGCAGGCGATCGCCAGTTGGGATCAGGCGGCCAACATGCCGCCCGAGGGCAACGAGGCGCGCGCGGCCGCGCATGGCCGAGATGGGCTCGCTGCTGCATCGCCTGGTCACCGATCCGCAACTGGCGCGCGAGCTCGACGGCGCCGAGGCCGAACCGCTCACCGAGCCGCAGCGCGCCAACCTGCGCGAGATGCGGCGCCATTGGCGCCAGTCCAACGCGCTGCCCGAGGCGCTGGTGCAGCGCGCGGTGCTGGCCACGTCGCGCTGCGAGCATGCGTGGCGAACCCAGCGACCGGCCAACGACTGGGCCGGGCTGCTGCCCAACTTGCGCGAGGTGCTGGCGATCGCGCGCGAAGAAGCCGAGGCGCTGTCGCAGCAGTCGGGCCTGCCGCGCTACGACGCGCTGATGGACCGCTTCGAGCCGGGCATGACCGCGGCCAAGGTCGACGCCGTGTTCGGCGATGTGCGGCGTTGGCTGCCGGGGCTGATCCAGCAGGTGATCGACAAGCAGTCGCGCGAAACCGTCGATGCCGCCGAAGGGGCCGTTTCCGGTGGCGGCGCAGCGGCAGTTGTGCGAACAGCGTGATCGGCCTGCTCGGGTTCGATTTCAACGCCGGCCGGCTCGACGTCAGCACGCACCCGTTTTGCGGCGGCGTGCCCGAAGACGTGCGCATGACCACGCGCTTTGCCGACGACGAGTTCCTCGGCTCGCTGATGGGCACGATCCACGAAACCGGGCACGGCCGCTACGAGCAGAACCGGCCGCGCGACTGGCTCGGCCAGCCGGTGTCGGAATCACGCTCGATGGCGATTCACGAGAGCCAGTCGCTGAGCTTCGAGATGCAGCTGGGCAGCCACCCCGGCTTCGTGGCGCAATTGACGCCGCTTGCTCGACGAGGCCTTCGGCCCGCAGCCCGCGTTCGAGCCCGCCAACCTGCACCGCCTGATGACGCGCGTGAAGCCGGGGCTGATCCGCGTCGACGCCGACGAGGTCACGTACCCGGCGCACATCATCGCTGCGCTACGAGATCGAACGCCCGCTGATCGAAGGCGAGATCGAGGCCGACGACATTCCGGCGCTGTGGGACGCCAAGATGGCCGAGCTGCTCGGGCTGGACACGCGCGGCAACTTCAAGGACGGCCCGATGCAGGACGTGCATTGGCCCAGCGGCCTGTTCGGCTACTTCCCGTGTTACTCGCTCGGCGCGATGTACGCGGCGCAGTGGTTCGCCGCGATGCGCCGCGTCACGCCCGACCTCGACGCGCGCATCGCGCGCGGCGACTTCGCGCCGGTGTTCGACTGGTTGCGCGAGCACATCTGGCAGCCCGCCAGCCGGTGGACCACCGATGAGCTGGCGCAGCGGGCCAGCGGCGAGCCGCTGAACCCGGCGCACTTCAAGGCCCACCTCGAGGCGCGTTACCTCTAGCTGGCGCTCGGGTCGCGGCCTGCCCCGAGGCGCGAGGCTCGGGCTGCGGGGGCCTTGCGCGGCGCCTTCTTGGCGGCCGCCTTCGCCGAGGGCTTCTTCGCCGGCGCCTTCTTGCTGCCGAGCCTGGCCACTTCGGCCGCCAGCTGCTCCACGCGCTCGGTCAGCGCAGCCAGATCCTTCGCGCTGGGCACACCCAGGCGGCTCATCGCCTTGGCGGTGCGTTGCTCGAAGATCGACTCGAGCTTGTCCCAGTGCTGGCCGGCCTTGGCGGTGACCTCGCCGGCCATCGCCGTCATCTTGCCGGTGACTTCGCTGATCTTCTCTTCGGCTGCGCCTTGCGTCTTGCGCTGCAGGCTGATGCCCTCCTTGATCAGCTTGTCGAAGGACTGCGTGCCTTCGGCCTGCGCCTTGGCGAACGCGCCCATGCCGGCCAGCCAGATCTGCTGAGCCGACTCCTTGATCGACTGCGCCAGTGCGCTGTCGAGCAAGCCGGCAGGGTTGGCAGCCTTTTTCTCGGCCATCGCTTTGAGTTTCCTGACCATCGTGGGCTCCATGTGCTGTGGCGGATCGCCGCATGCGGCGCGGCAATCATCGTGCGGCAGTGTAGGCACACCTGCAGTCAGCGCGCAGCAGCGATCGCTAGACCCGCGCGTCTAACCGCGATGCGCGTGCGCGCGTCCGGCTTGGGGTTAGCGCGTGCGCCGGCTGGCCGGCAGTTGCACAAGAATGGCCGCACACTGCGCGCCCGGGCGCGCGGCGAGCCGCCCAAGGAGGAGCCTCATGCAGTACTTCGTGACCGGCGCGACCGGGTTCATCGGCAAACGCCTCGTCAAGGCACTGCTGGCGCGGCGCGGCACGACGGTGCACTTCCTGTTGCGTCCCGGCAGCGAGGACAAGTTGCCGGCATTGCGCGAGTACTGGGGCGCCAACGCGCAACGCGCGCACGCGATGGCGGGCGACCTCACCGCCAGGAAGCTCGGCGTCTCGGCCGACGACCTGAAGGCGCTGAAAGGCAAGGTGAATGCCGTGTACCACCTGGCCGCGGTGTACGACCTCGGCGCCGACGAAGACAGCCAGGTGCAGGTCAACATCGAGGGCACGCGGCATGTCTGCGAGTTCGCCAAGGCGGTGGACGCCGGCCACCTGCACCACGTGTCGTCGATCGCTGCCGCCGGGCTGTACGAGGGCGTGTTCCGCGAGGACATGTTCGACGAGGCCGAGAACCTCGACCACCCGTACTTCATGACCAAGCACGAATCGGAAAAGATCGTGCGCAACGAGAGCAAGACGCCGTGGACGGTGTACCGGCCGGCGCTCGTGGTGGGCGACAGCACCACCGGCGAGATGGACAAGATCGACGGGCCGTACTACTTCTTCAAGCTGATCCAGCGCATGCGGCAGATCGTGCCGCCGTGGTTCCCTGCCATCGGGTTGGAAGGCGGGCGCATCAACATCGTGCCGGTGGACTTCGTGGTCGCCGCGATCGACCACATCTCGCATCAGAAAGCCATCGACGGCAAGTGCTACCACCTGGTCGACCCGATGGGCTACCGGGTCGGCGACGTGCTCGACATCTTCAGCAAGGCCGCGCATGCGCCCAAGATGAGCGTGTTCGTCAACGCCGCGCTGCTGGGCTTCATTCCCAAGAGCGTGAAGAAGGGCTTGATGGCGCTGGCGCCGGTGCGCCGCATCCGCAACGCGGTGATGAAGGATCTCGGGCTGCCCGACGACATCCTCGAGTTCGTCAATTACCCGACCCGCTTCGACCGCCGCGAAACCGACGCCGCGCTGAAGGGCAGCGGCATCGAGTGCCCGAATCTCAACGACTACGCTTGGCGGCTGTGGGACTACTGGGAGCGCCACCTCGACCCCGACCTGTTCATCGACCGCAGCCTGAAAGGCACGGTCGGCGGCAAGGTGGTGCTGGTCACCGGCGGCTCGTCGGGCATCGGGCTGGCGGCGGCCTGCAAGTTCGCCGAAGCCGGTGCGGTGACGATCATCTGTGCGCGCGACGAGGGCAAGCTCGACGAGGCGGTGAAGGAGATCGTCGCCTACGCCAGGCAGCGCGGCACCGCGCACCCGAAGGTGTTCAGCTACAGCGTCGACATCGCCGACGCCGAGGGCTGCGCCGCGTTCGTCAAGGCCCTCGAAGGCGAACACGGTGGCGTCGACTTCCTGATCAACAACGCCGGCCGCTCGATCCGCCGCGCGATCGAATCGAGCTACGACCGTTTCCACGACTACGAGCGCACGATGCAGCTCAACTACTTCGGCTGCCTGCGCGTGACGATGGGCCTGCTGCCGGGCATGGTGAAGAAGCACCGCGGCCACGTGGTCAACATCAGCTCGATCGGCGTGCTGACCAACGCACCGCGCTTCTCGGCCTACGTGGCCAGCAAGGCCGCGCTCGACGCCTGGACGCGCTGCGCGTCGAGCGAGTTCGCCGACCAGGGCATCACCTTCACCACCATCAACATGCCGCTGGTGCGCACGCCGATGATCGCGCCGACCAAGATCTACCAGAACGTGCCGACGCTGGCACCCGAAGAAGCCGCCGACATGATCGCGCAGGCCTGCGTCTACAAGCCGGTGCGCGTCGCGACCCGGCTGGGCACCTTCGGCCAGGTGCTGCATGCGTTCGCACCGCGCATCGCGCAGATCGTGATGAACACCAGCTTCCGCATGTTCCCCGACAGCGACGCCGCCAAGGGCGACAAGGGCGAGAAGCCCAAGTTGTCGGCCGAAGCGATGGCGTTGCAGCAGATGATGCGCGGCATCCACTTCTAGACGCTCGGATCACGCCCTCGCCCTGCCACGGGCGGCAGCACGCATAAACGCTGGGGTGTCCCCAACCAGGGACGCCCCGCGTAGGAATACTCCGCGCTCGGAAACGCAGCGACTTTCGCTGCGATCGCATTGCACCGATCCTGCAGACAGGTGGGAAGCCCACCGTGACCCCTGGGGGGTGGCGCGTGGATTGCTTCCTGGTACGTTGACCTCGTTTGGACGAACTGGTCCTTGGGCGAGGCGCAGACTCAGGCGGAACCGACATGCGCATCTTTGGAGCAATTCTCTGGCTGACGGCGGCCTTGTCGCCGGCTCGTGCCAACGACATCGTCGACGTGCTGGAGCGCTCGCAGCAGCTGCGACTCGGGCAACGCGTCGCCGCCGCCCCCGACGGCGAACGCACCCAGCGGGTGCGCGCGACCTTGGATCGCCTGCTGGCCAAGGCCCGGATTGCACCGCAATCGCTCGAACTGCGGGTGATGCAGGGCGGCGTTCAGGCCGAGGCGATGCTGGGCCGCGTGCTCGTGGTCGGCGAAGCGGCCGGTGACTTGCCCGAGGGCGAGCGTCTGCTGTTGCTGGCGCACGAGTTGAGCCATCTGACGCTGGGGCACTGGCAGGCGCTGTGTGCCCTCTATCGCAAGCACGTTCCGGGCGAGGTGCGGCCCGACACGACCGATCCTGTGGCGGGCGCGCTCGGGCGCGAAGCGCACGAGTTGTCGCATCGGCACGAGTACGAGGCCGATGCCCACGGCTTCGCGCTGGCGCACTCGTTGGGCGCCACGCTCGACGACGCACTGTCGCTGCTGATGCGCCAGCCGATGACGAGCGACAGCGCCACGCACCCCGCCACGCGCCGCCGCATCGCGCAGTTCCGCATGCTGCAGGCGCGTGCCGACGAACTCGAGGCGCAAGGTGGCGCGACGCGCGCGGTACAGGCGAGCGTGCCGCCGCTTCGCTGACGCGCCGCCGGCTATTCGTCGGCGACCTGCAGCACCAGCTTGCCGAAGTTCTCGCCGGAGAACAGCTTCAACAGCGTGGCCGGAAACGCCGCCACGCCGCCGCGCACGACGTCTTCCTTGCTCTTCATGCGGCCATCCTTCAGGTAGCCCGCCAGCTCGGTGATCGCCTCCGGAAAACGCAGCGGTGTAGTCGAACACCACCATGCCTTCCATGCGCGCGCGATTGACCAGCAGCGACATGTAGTTCTTCGGGCCCGGAATGCCGCCGGTCGCGTTGTACTGGGCGATCGCGCCGCAGATGACGATGCGTGCCTTGCGGCTGATGCGCGCCAGCACCGCATCGAGGATCGGCACGCCGACGTTGTCGAAGTAGACGTCGACGCCGTCGGGGCAGTGCAGCTTCAGGCCTTCACGCACCGCGTCCCAGCGTTGTGCACCGGCAGGTGCCGTGGCCTTGTAGTCGATGCAGGCGTCGAAGCCGAGTTCGTTGACGACCCATTCGCACTTGGCCGGGCCGCCGGCGATGCCGACCACGCGGCAGCCTTTGATCCTGGCCAGCTGCCCCACCGTCTGCCCCACTGCGCCGGCAGCGCCCGACACCACCACGGTGTTGCCCGGCTGCGGCACTCCGACGTCGAGCAGACCGAAGTAGGCGGTCATGCCCGGCATGCCGAGCACGTTGAGCCACTGCGTCATGCTGCCCAGCTGCAGGTCGATCTTGTGCAGGCCGCTCTTGGGCAGTTGCTCGCCCGACACCGACCAGTACTCCTGCACGCCGAAGGTGCCGGCCACCGGGTCGCCGACGGCGAACTTCGGATTGCGCGACGCGACCACGCGACCGACGCCGCCGGCGCGCATCACCTCGCCGATCTCCACCGGGCGGATGTAGCTCTTGCCTTCGTTCATCCAGCCGCGCATCGCCGGGTCGAGCGACAGCACCAGCACATTGACGACGACGCCGCCGTCGGAGGCCTCGGGCACCGGCTCGCTGCTGAACTGCCAGTCTTGGTCGGTGGGCAGGCCCACCGGGCGTGCGGCCAGGCGCACCTGGTGGTTGGTGAGGGTGGTCATCGGCATGGCTGGTTCCCCGACAGGCGTGCTTCAGTGGGCTCGCATCGTAGCCCCGCCGGACCGCGGCCACGTCACCGATGCGACGCCACCGCCTCACCGCGGCATTGGTGGACCTCGATCGTCACGTGCTGCAGCCCGGTCAGGTCGTGCAGGCGTGCGCGGTAGGCCTCGGGCGCCAGCGGCCGATCGGCCACCACGCTCAACACCGCCGACCAGGCGGCCGGGCCGACCTGCCACACGTGCAGGTCGGCGACGTGCGCATCGCCGTCGGTTTCGATCGCGCCGCGCACCGCATCGCGCAGCTGCAGGTCGGGGCTGGCGTCGACCAGGCAGCGCGCCGCGTCGCGCAGCACGCCGAGCGCCCAATGGGCGATCAGCGCGCCGCCGGCCAGCGCCACCAGCGGATCGAGCCAGCGCCAGCCCCAGGCCATGCCGGCGCCCAAGGCGACGATCGCCAGCACCGAGGTCAACGCGTCGGCCAGCACGTGCAGCGTGGCGGCGCGGTAGTTGTGGTCGTGGTGGCGATGGTGGTGGTCCGCTGTACGAGGCGAGGCTGTGTGCGCGTGCCCATGCGAGTCGGCCGCTGCGTGGCTGTGCTGGGTGTGCATGTCCGTGCTCGTGGCCGTGTGCGCCGCGGCTGAGCACCAGCGCGCAGGCGGCGTTGACCACCAGGCCGATCGACCGCGACGACCATCGCCTGCGCGTAGGCGATCGGATGCGGCGCCAGCAGCGTGCCGATGGCGTCGATTGCGATCCACACGCTGACCGCCAGCAGCAGCAGGCCGCTGGAGTAGGCCGCCAGCACCTCGATCTTCCAGCCGCCGAATGCGAAGCGCGCGCTGCCGTGCGCGCGGCGCGCGATGCGCGCGGCCAGTGCCGCGCCGCCGAGCGCCAGCGCGTGGGTGCCCATGTGCCAGCCATCGGCCACCAGCGCCAGCGAGCCACTCCAGTAGCCCACCACCAACTCGAGCCCCATGGTGGCCAGCGTGATCACGGTGACCCACCACAACGCGCGCTCGCGGCGCGGCGCCGCGGCATCGCCGAACTTGTGCGCGTGCACGAACGGCCGCAGGTCGTGGCTGTGGGGGCTGCTCACCAGCGCAGTGTGCCTCGGCCCCGGCAGCGGTGAAAGTAAGGCCATTGCCCGCGGGGTCCGCTCAGGCGGCGGCCCTTGGCCGTCGCATCAAGAGATAACCCGCCGGGATCACCAGCATCGACAGCAACGGCGCGGTCAGCATGCCGCCGAGCATCGGTGCGGCGATGCGCTGCATCACCTCCGAGCCGGTGCCGCTGCTCCAGACGATCGGCACCAGGCCGGCGAGGATCACCGCCACCGTCATCGCCTTGGGCCGCACACGCTGCACGGCGCCGTCGCGGATCGCATCGAGCAGCAAGGGCGTGGTCAGCGCGGCACCGCCGGCCACGCGGGCCTGCAGCGCATGCTGCAGGTACAGCAGCATCACGACGCCGAACTCGGCGGCCACGCCGGCCAGCGCGATGAAGCCGACACCGGTGGCCACCGACTGGTGAAAGCCCAGCGCGTAGAGGAACCAGATGCCGCCGATCAACGCGAACGGCAGCGTGGCCATGATCAGCAGCGCCTCGTCGATGCGGCGGAAGGTGAGGTACAGCAGCACGAAGATGATCACCAGCGTCGCCGGCACCACCCACTGCAGCCGCGCGGCCGCGCGCTCCAGGTACTCGAACTGGCCCGACAGCGCGACGCTGATGCCCGGCTCGAGCGTCACGTGTTCGGCGATGGCGCGCTTCAGGTCGTGCACCACCGACGCCAGGTCGCGCCCCTGCACGTCGACGTACACCCAGCCCGACGGGCGGGCGTTCTCGCTCTTCAACATCGGCGGGCCGTCGCTGATCGACACGCTGGCCACCGTGCCGAGCGTGATCTGCTGGCCCATCGGCGTCAGCACCGGCAGCGCGATCAGGCGCTGCGGCGTGTCGCGCCACTCGCGCGGGTAACGCAGGTTGATCGGGAAGCGCGCGCGGCCTTCGACCGTTTCGCTGACGTTCTCGCCGCCGATCGCGCCCGACACGATGGCCTGCACGTCGGCCACGTTGAGGCCGTAGCGCGCGGCCGCGGTGCGGTCGATCTGCACGTCGACATAACGCCCGCCGGTCAGCCGCTCGGCCAGCGCCGACGTGACGCCGGGCACGCCCTTGGCAAGTTGCTCGATGCGCACCGCCACGCGGTCGATCGACGCCAGGTCGGGGCCGCTCACCTTGACGCCGATCGGGCTCTTGATGCCGGTGGCCAGCATGTCGATGCGGTTGCGGATCGGCGGCACCCACAGGTTGGCCAGGCCCGGCACCTTGACCGCGCGATCGAGCTCCTCGACCAGCTTCTCGGGCGTCATGCCGGCGCGCCACTGCTCGCGGGGTTTCAGCTGGATCGTGGTCTCGAACATCTCCAGCGGCGCCGGGTCGGTGGCGGTTTCGGCGCGGCCGGCCTTGCCGAACACCCGATCGACCTCGGGCACGGTCTTGATCATGCGGTTGGTGATCTGCAGCAGCTCGCTCGCCTTCTGCGCCGACAGGCCCGGCAGCGCCGAGGGCATGTACAGCAGGTCACCCTCGTCGAGCGGCGGCAGGAACTCGCCGCCCAGGCGCAGCAGCGGCCATGCGGTGGTCGCCAGCGCGAGCGCGGCGATCGCGAGCGTGGTCTTGGGCGCCGCCAGCACCGCGTTCAGCACGGGCCGATAGACGGCGATCAGCGCACGCGTCAGCGGATTGCGGCGTTCGTCGGGGATGCGGCCGCGGATCCAGTAGCCCATCAGCACCGGGATCAGCGTCACCGACAGGCCCGCGGCGGCGGCCATCGCGTAGGTCTTGGTGTAGGCCAGCGGCCCGAACAGGCGGCCCTCCTGCGCCTGCAGCGTGAACACCGGGATGAACGACAGCGTGATGATCAACAGCGAGAAGAAGAGCGCCGGGCCCACCTCTTCGGCCGCGCGCGTGATCAGCGCCCAGCGCGCGTCGCCTTTCAGTTCGGCGCCCGGGTTGGCGTGCTGCCAGGCCTCGATCTGCTTGTGCGCGTTCTCGATCATCACCACCGCGGCGTCGACCATCGCGCCGATGGCGATCGCGATACCGCCGAGCGACATGATGTTGGCGTTGATGCCCTGGTGGTTCATCACCAGGAACGCCACCAGCACGCCCAGCGGCAGCGAGATGATCGCCACCAGCGCCGAGCGCAGGTGCCACAGGAACAGCAGGCACACCAGCGCGACGACCGCGAACTCCTCGAGCAGCTTGTGCGACAGGTTGCGCACCGCACGCTCGATCAGCGCGCTGCGGTCGTAGGTGGTCACGATCTCGCACGCCCTGCGGCAGGCTCTTCTTCAGCTCGGCGAGCTTGGCCTTCACGGCGGCGATCGTGGCCTGCGCGTTCTTGCCCGAGCGCAGCACCACCACGCCGCCAGTGACTTCGCCTTCGCCGTCGAGCTCGGCGATGCCGCGCCGCATCTCGGGGCCGAGCTGCACGGTGGCCACGTCGGCCAGCTTGACCGGCACGCCGGTGCGCGAGGCCACCGGGATGGCGCGAAAGTCGTCGAGCGACTTCAGGTAGCCGCTGGCGCGCACCATGTACTCGGCCTCGGCCAGTTCGAGCACCGAGCCGCCGCTCTCCTGGTTGCCGGCGACCAGCGCGTCGCGCACCTGGTTGTAGGTGATGCCGAAGGCGGCCAGACGAGTCGGGTCGAGCTGCACCTGCACCTGGCGCACCATGCCGCCGACGCTGGCCACCTCGGCCACGTTGGGCAGGCTCTTCAGCTCGTACTTCAGGAACCAGTCCTGCAGCGCACGCAGCTGCGACAGGTCGTTGCGGCCGCTGCGATCGACCAGCGCGTACTGGAAGATCCAGCCCACGCCGGTGGCGTCGGGGCCGAGCGCGGTCTTGGCACTCGCGGGCAGGCGGCCCTGCACCTGGTTGAGGTACTCGAGCACCCGCGAACGGGCCCAGTACAGATCGGTGCCGTCGTCGAACAGCACGTAGACGAAGCTGTCGCCGAAGAACGAGAAACCGCGCACCGACTTCGCGCCGGGCACCGACATCATCGTGGTCGCCAGCGGGTAGGTGACCTGGTTCTCGACGATCTGCGGCGCCTGGCCCGGGTAGCTGGTGCGGATGATGACCTGCACGTCCGACAGATCGGGCAACGCGTCGATCGGCGTCGCGCGCAACCCGAAGATGCCCCACGCAGTGAGGAACGCGGTGGCCAGCAGCACCAGGAAGCGGTTGGCCACCGACCAGCGGATCAGCCGCGCGATCATCGCCGTGCTCCGCTGGCGGCGGCGCCGGGCAACGGCACGGCACGCGATCAGCGCCCAGTCGTCGCCTTGCTTGACGAAGCCGAACTCGACGCGCTGGCCTTTCTTGAGGCCTTTCGCGAGCTGGCGGTCGGCCACTTTGAACGGCATCGTCATCGCCGGCCACTGCAGCGCCGGCACCGGCTCGTGCTCGAGCGTCACGATGTCGGCGTCGACGTCGACCACCACGCCGCGTGCCTGGTAGACCGCCGGCGCGGCAGCGGCTGGTTCGGGTGTGCCGCGCGCGAGCACGCCTTGCAGGCTCGCTTCCGAGTCGATCAGGAACTGGCCCGACGCCACCACCTGCTCACCCGCCGCGAGCCCCTGGCGCACGACCACGCGGTCGTCGAACTGCTCGCCGATCTGCACCTCCACCGGCCGGTAGCGGCCCGGCGACTCGACCCGATACACCAGCGCGCGCCTGCCGGTGCGGATCACCGCCTCGGCGGGCACCACCAGCGCCTGGCGCTGCGGCCCGCGCAGGCTGACCTGCGCGAACATGCCGGCGCGCAGCCGTTGCCCCACGTTGGGCAGCTCGATGCGCAGGCGCAAGGTGCGGGTGTCGCGGTTGCCCTCGGGCAGGATGGCCGCGACGCGGCCCTTGACCACTTGATCGGGCAGCGACGGAAAACGCGCCTCGGCCAGCTGCCCCGGCTGCACGGTGGCGGCCAACGCCTCCGGCACGGCGACCTCGAGCCACACGGTGGCCAAGCCGTTGATGCGCGCCAGCGTCATGCCGGCGGCCACCGTCATGCCCTGGCGCACCATCAGCTCGGCGATCACGCCACCGATCGGCGCGCCGATCGTCTGCAGCACCACCGGCTGGCCGCTGCGCTCGGCCTGCTCGATCAACGGATTGGGCATGCCCAGCAAGGTCAGCCGCGCGCGTGCGGCCTGCGTCAGCGCGTCGTCGCCGGTGCGCTTGACGGCGAGGTATTCGTGCTGCGCGGCCAGCCACTCGGGGTTCAGCAGGTCGACCAGCGGCGCGCCGGCGGCGACCACGTCGCCCGGCGCACGCGCGTAGACACGCTCGACGAAACCGGCCGTGCGGGCCTGCACGATGCTGACGTCGCGCTCGTTGAGCTGCACGACGCCCACCGCATCGATGGCGGCGCCGACCGCCTTCATCTCCACCGTCGCCAACCGCACGCCGAGCGACTGCGCCGTCTGCGACGACACCGCGACAGCGCCGCCGGCATCACCCTCGTCGGCGTAACGCGGCACCAGCTGCATGTCCATGAACGGCGACTTGCCGGGCTTGTCGAACTTCTGCGTCGGCACCATCGGGTCGTACCAATAGAGCACCCGGCGCTCGCCGGGCGTTGATGCCGCGGGCGCGGCGGCGCCGGCGTGAGCGGCGTGCGGGTCGGCGCGCTGCGCGTCGCGCCACAGCGCGATGCCGTAGCCGGCGGCCACGCCGGCGGCTGCCGCCACAGCGGCCAGTGCGAGTCGCATCGAGGTTGGGTTCATGGCTTCACGTCGGCAACAAGGGTGGTCAGGCGCACACGCAGCGCCGCGCGCTGCGCGTCGAGGTCGATCAGCCGCAGCCGGGTGTCGACCGCCTCGCGCCGGGCCGCGAGCACGGCGCCGAGGTCGCCGCGGCCGGCCTGGTAGCTGGCCAGCGCCAGCGCCACCCGTTCGGCCGCCAGCGCCTGGCCATTGCCCGACAGGCGCGCGTGCTGGCTGTCGAGTGCCCGCAGCTCGGCCAGCTGGGTTTCGAGCTCCTCGCGGTGGCGCCGCATCGTCTCGTCGCGTTCGACTTCGATGCGCTGCGCCTCCCTTTGTTTGGCCGCCAGTTGCGGCTGCTGCCGCTGCTCGCGCTGCCACGGCAGGTCGAACACGAACTGGAAAGACACCATGTCGCTGTATTGCGAGCCGCGTTTGTTGTAGCTGACCTCCCAACCCCAGTCGCCTTTCTGCTCGGCGTCGATCTCGCGGGCCTCGGCCTGCGCCATCGCCTGCATCGCGGTGTACGGTGCGATCTCGGCGTGGCGATGCAGATCGGCGTGCACCTGTTCGGGCGACACCACCTTGACGGCCGGCTCGCCTTCGAGCGCCTCGTCGGCGCGGATGCCGACCCAGCGCCGCAGCGCGGCGCGCGCCTTGGCGACGTCGCGCAACGCGTCGTCGCGGCGATCGGCCAGTGCCAGCGCCTCCTGGCGCGCCATCGTGCGCTCGGCGGGCATCGCGCCGCCGGCGGCGATGCGTGCGTCGAGCGTGTCCTGCAGCAGCCGGTTCTCGCGCTCGAGATCGGCCAGTTGCGCGACGCGTCGCTCGGCGTAGTGCGTGGCCAGCCAGGCCAGCATGGCGTCGCGCTGCACCGCCAACTGCACCGCGGTCAGCATGGCGCGCTCGCGCTCGACCCGCGCCTGCGCGCCGGCCTCGCGCGCCTCGCGCTTGGCGCGGTTGGGCACCTCCTGCATCAGGCCGATGCGCTGCATCGTCATGAAGTCGCGGGTCAGCGAGTAACGGTCGGGGCCCGTGACCGGCAGGTTGTCGACACCGAGCGTCAGCCGCGGATCGGGCAGCGTGGCCGCAGCGCCCTGGGCCGACTGCGCGCCGGCCAAGGATTGCTGCTGCGCCAGCAGCGCCGGGGCCTGTTCGCGCGCCAGCCGCGACGCTTCTTGCAACGTCAGGCCGGCGTGCGCGTCAGCCAGCGCGAGCACCGCAGCGGCCGCGGTGAACCAACGAATCGGGGAATCGAGCATGGCGGGTCCTCCATGGCAGACCTAGAGACGAGGCAGCGGTCATCGACGCCGGCACTTGCCGGCGCGACCGCGGCACCCGCCCTAGTTGCGCAGGACCCGCAATGCGAGGTAAATCGGCGGCGCGCCCGGCAGCGGCACTGCCGGCGCGAAAGCCTCACCGAAGCTGCTGGCCAACGGCCGCAGCGTGGTGGGCCGCCAGTCGAGCACGGCCCACAAGCTGTACGACGCGCTGGGCCCGGCGTTCAGCGAGGCCTGGGCCGACTGCGAGCCGCTCTCGCACGACGCCTTGCACAGCTGCGGCTGATCGGGATCCATCACCGCATGGGGGGTCATGCCATCGCAGCCGGGCATGTCGGCCGTCGCGGCGGCTGGCGCACCAGCGGCCGTCAGGCGCGGGCAGGCGTACGACGCGGTGGCCCATTGCGCGAACAACAGGACCAACGTCAGCCAGACCGCCCACGGGCGCAACGTGCGCCTCGTCATCGCCATGCCCTAGTCTAGGCCTTCGGAGCGCCGCTGGTTTGATCCATGCCAATGTCGCTGGCGCTGTCGTGAAAAAAATGTCGTCGCAGCGCGGGTGCCACGGCCGCGTGGGCGAGCGGGGTGCGCTGCCTACAATGAACGCATTCACGCCAACGAGCGCGCCAGCATGTCGACCCCAGCGATCACGGCCCCCGATCTGACCCACATCACGCCGCGCGAGAAGGCCGAGCTGCTGGCCCAGGCGCTGCCCTACATCCGCAGGTTCCACGGCAAGACCATCGTCATCAAGTACGGCGGCAACGCGATGACCGACCCGGCGCTGCAGCAGGACTTCGCCGAAGACGTGGTGCTGCTCAAGCTGGTGGGCATGAATCCCGTGGTGGTGCACGGCGGCGGCCCGCAGATCGAAGAGGCGCTGAGCAAGCTGGGCAAGAAGGGCACCTTCATCCAGGGCATGCGCGTCACCGACGAAGAGACGATGGAGGTCGTCGAGTGGGTGCTGGCCGGCGAGGTGCAGCAGGACATCGTCGGCCTGATCAACCACGCCGGCGGCAAGGCGGTGGGCCTCACCGGCCGCGACGGCGGGCTGGTGCGCGCGCGCAAGCTGAAGATGGTCGACAAGGATGACCCGAGCAAGGAGCACGACGTCGGTCAAGTCGGCGACATCGTCGCCATCGATCCCAGCGTGGTGCGCGCGCTGCAGGACGACCAGTTCATCCCGGTCATCAGCCCGATCGGCTTCGGCGAGCACAACGAGAGCTACAACATCAACGCCGACGTGGTGGCCGGCAAGCTGGCCGAGGTGCTGAAGGCCGAGAAGCTGGTGCTGCTGACCAACACGCCGGGTGTGCTCGACAAGAACGGCAAGCTGCTGACCGACCTGAGCGCGCGCGAGATCGATGAGCTGTTCGCCGACGGCACGCTGTCGGGCGGCATGCTGCCCAAGATCTCCAGCGCGCTCGACGCCGCCAAGAGCGGCGTGCACGCGGTGCACATCATCGACGGGCGGGTGCCGCACGCGATGCTGCTGGAGATCCTGAGCGATCAGGCCTACGGCACGATGATCCGAAGCCATTGATCTGGCTTTTCGACCTCGATGACACCTTGCACGACGCGGCGAACGCGTCGATGCCCGGCATCCACGTGGCGATGGGCGAGTACATGCAGCGCGAGCTCGAGCTGCCGGCCGACGAGGCGCAGGCGCTGCGCCGCCGCTACTGGCAGCGCTACGGCGCGACGCTGCTCGGGCTGGTGCGCCACCACGGCGTGAAGGCGGCGCACTTTCTGCACGACACGCACCGGCTGCCCGGGCTCGAGGAGCGGGTCAGCGGCCACCGCCACGATTTCGCGGCGATCAGGCGCCTGCCCGGCCGCAAGCTGATCCTGACCAACGCGCCGCGCGCCTATGCGCTGCGCGTGCTCGGTGCGCTGCGCATCGAGCACCTGTTCGAGAGGGTGATCTCGATCGAGGACATGTGGATGTTCGGCCGCCTGCGCCCGAAACCCGACGCGCGCATGTTTCGCGCGCTGTGTGCCAAGCTGCGCGTGCACCCCAGGCGCTGCGTGCTGGTGGAAGACACGCTGCAGCACCAGAAGTCGGCGCGCCGCATCGGCATGCGCACGGTGTGGATGCGGCGCTACCGCCGGCGCGGCGGCAGCCCCGGTCCGCGGCGCGCCACCTATGTGGACCGCACGGTCCACGCGCTGCGCGACCTCGTCAGTTCGATGCGAAGCTGACCTCCAGCGTGTCCGGCCGGCCGCCTTGCGCAGGTTGAACCGGGCCTGGCGTGAGGTCGTGGTCGGTCCACGCAGTGCGGCGGCCCGTTCCCGCGGCAGCCATTGGCCGCTGTGGACGGCCAGCCAGGCCAGCAGGCCCCCTGGCGGGCCCATCCGGGGCCGGTCAGCGGCCGCGACGACACATCGTAAGTCGGTGTTTACCTGCACCCGGAGCGAGCGAGCCCCTGTGCCAGAATCTGCCCGCCCGTCGCTGGGCTGCCCACCACCCCATGTCCGATACGACCCATGCCGACGGCCCCGAGTCGGCGTCCACCGAGCCGGGTGAAACCCGGGCAGCCACCACGCGCAAGCGCCCCAAGCCGGGCGAGCGGCGCGTGCAGATCCTGCAGACGCTGGCCTCGATGCTCGAGCAGCCCGGCGCCGAGCGCATCACCACGGCCGCGCTGGCGGCCAAGCTCGACGTCAGCGAAGCGGCGCTGTACCGCCACTTCGCCAGCAAGGCGCAGATGTTCGAGGGCCTGATCGAGTTCATCGAGAGCAGCGTCTTCACGCTGGTCAACCAGATCACCGAGCGCGACGAATCGGGCGCCGTGCAGGCGCAGCGCGTGGTCACGTTGATCCTGCAGTTCGGCGAGAAGAACCCGGGCATGGTGCGCGTGATGGTCGGCGACGCACTGGTGTTCGAGAACGAGCGCCTCACCGTGCGCATGAACCAGTTCTTCGACCGCGTGGAGTCGCAGCTGCGCCAGAGCCTGCGCCAGGCCGCCGAGAGCGCCGGCTCGATGACGCCCACCGTCGACGCCGGCGCGCTGGCATCGGTGATCACCGCTTTCGTGGTCGGCCGGCTGCAGCGCTACGCGCGCTCGGGCTTCAAGCGCAACCCCACCGAACACCTGGACGCGGCGCTGCAACGCCTGACGGCCTGAGGTGTTTCGCGTCGAGATCGGCGGCGCACCGCTCGTGCTGCTGGCCGAGCGTGCACTGTTCCTGCCCGACCAGGGTGCGTTGCTGGTGGCCGATGTGCATGTCGGCAAGGCGGCGTCGTTTCGTGGCCTGGGCGTGCCGGTGCCGCACGGCACCACGCACGGCACGCTGGCGCGACTGACCGCGGCGCTGGCTGCCAGCGGTGCGATGCGCTTGATCGTGCTGGGCGACTTCGTGCATTCCGCGCGCTCGTTCGCCCCGTCCACCCGCGACGCGTTGGCGGCGTGGCGTGCCGCGCATGCGACGCTGCCGATCACGCTGCTGCGCGGCAACCACGACAGCCGGGCCGGCGATCCGCCGCCGGACCTGCGCATCGAGGTGGTCGACGCGCCGCTGCGCTGTGGCCCGTACCTGCTGACCCACGAGCCCGGGCCGATGGCGGGCGGCTACGTGCTGGCCGGCCACGTGCATCCGTGCGTGATCGTCGGCGCGCGCGGCTTCGACAGCCTGCGGCTGCCGTGTTTTCACTTCGGTGCGCGTGTGGGCGTGCTGCCGGCGTTCGGCGAGTTCACCGGCTCGCATGCGTTGCCGCGCGAACAGGGCGACCGTGTCTTCGCGATCGCCGAGCGGCGTGTGCACGAGGTGTGATGCCGCCCCGCGCCTGCATGCGCGGGTCGTTGGTGCGGCTCACATCGCTTCGCGATATGACCCTGCGCCGCAGCGCGCTGCGCGCGTTGTCCGCTGGCGTTCGCCGGCCCGCAGTGGGCCGGCTCACGTCCAGCCTCACCCCATACACTGTGCGCGATGGACGAGCGCCTGCAGCACCTGATCGACCACGCCGAGCGTTTGCTGACGCGCCTGGAGCAGGTGCTGCCGCACGCGCCGCGGGCGCCCGACTGGAACGCCTCGATCGCCTTTCGCTACCGCCGCCGCGGTGCCGGCGCGCAGCTCGAGCCGGTGCGGCACGTGTCGCAGATCCGTTTGAGCAACTTGAAGGAGATCGACGCCCAGATGGCGCGGCTGCGGCGCAACACCGAGCAGTTCGTCAGCGGCCGGCCGGCCAACAACGTGCTGCTCACCGGCGCGCGCGGCACCGGCAAGAGCTCGCTGATCAAGGCCTGTCTGCACGAGTTTGCCGGGCAGGGGTTGCGGCTGATCGAGATCGACAAGACCGACCTGATGGAGTTGCCCGACCTGGTGGAGCTGGTGGCGCATCGGCCCGAGCGCTTCGTGGTGTTCTGCGACGACCTGAGCTTCGACGAAGGGGAGCCCGGCTACAAGGCGCTGAAGTCGGTGCTCGACGGCTCGGTGGCCGCCACCAGCGACAACCTGCTGATCTACGCCACCAGCAACCGCCGCCACCTGCTGCCCGAGTACATGAAGGAGAACCTGACCTACACCCACACCGACGACGGCGAGGTGCATCCGGGCGAGGTGGTCGAGGAGAAGATCTCGCTGTCCGAGCGCTTCGGGCTGTGGATCAGCTTCTATCCGTTCAGCCAGCAGGAGTATCTGGCGATCGTCGCGCAGTGGCTGCGCACCTTCGGCGTCGCCGAAGCCACGATCACGCAGGCACTCAAGCCGTCGCTGGTGTGGGCGCTCGAGCGCGGCTCGCGCTCGGGGCGCGTGGCCTACCAGTTCGCGCGCGACTGGGCCGGGCGCGACCACGAGCGCGACGAGACGCTGCCGCCATCGCCCGACACGCCGGCGCCCGACGGCCTGGACCATGTCTGAGCAGGTGACGCCCGATGCCTCGAAACCCGCTTCGCGACAACCGGTGGACGTCGCGGTCGGGGTGCTGATCGATGCGCAAGGCCGTTTTCTGCTGACTTCGCGGCCCGACGGCAAGGTCTACGCGGGCTACTGGGAGTTTCCGGGCGGCAAGTTCGAGCCCGGCGAGACGGTGGAGCAGGCGTTGCGCCGCGAGCTGCACGAGGAGCTGGGCATCACGATCGGAGCCATCGAGCCGTGGCACGTCGAGCTGGTCGACTACCCGCATGCGCTGGTGCGGCTGCACTTCTGCAAGGTGTTCCAGTGGTCCGGCGAGTTCCAGATGCGCGAGCAACAGGCCATGGCCTGGGAGAACCTGCCCGTGCAGAGCCGCGCCGGTGCTGCCCGGCACGGTGCCGGTGCTGCGCTGGTTTGCCGCCGAGCGGGGTACGCCGGCGCCACGCATGCCGAATGAGCCGTTTGACTACACTGCCCGAATGGATCGCCCCCACGCTCGCTTCGCTCCTGCCCCCCGAGGTGCAGGCGTCAGTGGCTTCGGGCGGCCGGGCGCCACTGACATGGACTGGCTCGACGAGATCAAGTGGGACGCCGACGGCCTGGTGCCGGTGATCGCGCAGGAGGTCGGCAGCAACGACGTGCTGATGCTGGCCCACATGAACCGCGAGGCGCTGTCGCGCACGGTCGAATCCGGCCGCGCGGTGTACTGGAGCCGCTCGCGCCAACGGCTGTGGCTGAAAGGCGAGGAGTCGGGTCACGTGCAGCAGGTGCACGAGATCCGCATGGACTGCGACAACGACGTGTTGCTGCTGAAGGTGACGCAGCTCGGCCACCAGCCCGGCATCGCGTGCCACACCGGGCGGCACTCGTGTTTCTTCCAGCGCCACGAACAGGGCGCGTGGCGCAGCGTCGAGCCGGTCTTGAAAGACCCGGCAGGCGATCTACAAATGAGCGCCATGAGTCGACTCGCGCGCGATGCGCACCGACACGCTGGCGCGGCTGGCCGCGGTGATCGAGTCGCGCCGCGGCGGCGACCCCGACAAGAGCTATGTGGCGCGGCTGTTCGCCAAAGGGCCCGACGCGATCCTCAAGAAGATCGGCGAAGAGGCCACCGAAACCGTGATGGCGGCCAAGGATGGCGACCGCCAGCGCATCGTCGCCGAGATGGCCGATCTGTGGTTTCACACGATGGTGGCGTTGGCGGCCTTCGGCTTGAAGCCGCAAGACGTGCTCGACGAACTGGCGCGCCGCGAGGGGCTGTCGGGGCTGGAAGAGTTTGCGCTGCGCAAGGCCGAGCGGCGCGGTCAGGAGGGCGTTTGATGGAACCGAACAGCATCGCGACAGTCGACTTGACCCCGGAGCGCGAGAGTTCGCTGCGCACCGTCGGGCACATCAGCTACGCGCTGCACGCGGTCGTGGCGGTGGCCGCCGTGCTGCCGGGCGCGCAAGCGAGCGTGCTGCTGCTGGTGGCGGCCTTCATTCTCGACCTGGTGAAACGCGGCGATGCCGCCGGCTCGTGGCAGGAGTCGCACTTTCGCTGGCGCATTCGCAGCGTGGTCATCGCCGCCATCCTCTACGTGGTCACGTTCCCGCTGTGGCTGCTGCTGCTCGTGCCGGGCTGGATCGCCTGGGGCGTGATTTCGATCTGGTTCTTGTATCGGGTGGTGCGCGGCTGGCTTGCCTTGAACGACCGCAAGCCGATGCCGATGCCCGCCGACTAGGAGCGTGTCGTGCACACCGATCCGAACTGCATCTTCTGCAAGATCGTCGAGGGCAAGATTGCCGCCAAGAAGGCCTACGAGGACGACGAGATCCTGGCCTTCCACGACATCCATCCGTGGGCGCCGGTGCACATCCTGGTCATCCCCAAGCGGCACATCGAAAGCATGGTCGACGTCACCGAGGCCGATGCGCCGCTGCTCGGGCGCATGATGGCGGTGACGCCGCGCCTGATGCGCGAACTGGGCGTGACCAACGGCTACCGCCACGTGATGAACACCGGGCGTGACGGAATGCAGGAGGTGATGCACTTGCACCTGCATGCCATGGGTGGACCGAGACCTTGGCTCAAGGGGTGAGGGCGCCGCCGCCCTAAAATCCGCGATTCGTTTCCAGGAGATTCATCATGGGTTCGTTCAGCATCTGGCATTGGCTGATCGTGTTGCTGGTCGTGGTTCTGATCTTCGGCACCAAGAAGCTGAAGAACATGGGCTCCGACCTCGGTGCCGCCGTCAAGGGCTTCAAGGACGGTGTGAAGGACGGCACCGCGAGCAACGCCGAGACACCGGTGCCGCCGGCGCAGCAGGTGACTGCTGCGCGGCCCGCCGATGCCAACACGGTGGACGTCGAGGCCAAGAGCAAGTCTTGAGGAGGCCGTGCGCAGCGCGCCCGCATTGACGCATGCTCGACTTCGGCTTCGACAAGATCGCGCTGATCGGCGCGGTGGCGCTGATCGTGATCGGCCCCGAGAAACTGCCGCGCGTGGCGCGCACGGTGGGTGCGCTGATCGGCAAGGCGCAGCGCTACGTGGCCGACGTCAAGGCCGAGGTCAACCGGTCGATCGAGCTGGAAGAACTGCAGAAGATGAAGAAGCAGTTCGAGACCGCCGCCACCGACATCCAGAGTTCGGTGCAGCGCGAGGTCAATGAGGCGAGCCAGGCATTCGAGTCGAGTTGGAAGCGACGCCACCGCCGGGCTCGAGGCGCGGTGCAACGCCGATGACGCCGCGCCGAGCCGCTGGCGCCGCCGCCGCCGGCCTACAAGCGCCCCAACAAGAAGTGGCGCCTCAAGCGCGGCGCCACGCCGATGTGGTTCAAGCAACGCCAGGGCATCCGTCGCCAGGCACAGTCCGGCGCGGCGCGGGTGGCGCGCTTCAGGCCGCCGCGCCCGAGGTGAAGGCGAGGCAATGGCCACCGAAGATCCGAAGGACGAACTCGCCGGAACCGAAGCGCCTTTCGTCACCCACCTGGTGGAGTTGCGCGACCGCCTGATCCGCGCGCTGGCGGCGGTGGTTGCGGTGTTCGTGGTGCTGTGCGTGTGGCCGGGGCCCGGGCGGCATGTACGACCTGCTGTCGTCGCCGATGACGCAAAACCTGCCCGCCGGCACCAAGCTGATCGCCACCAACGTGTTCTCGCCGTTCCTGGTGCCGCTGAAGATCACGCTGATGGCGGCGTTCCTGGTCGCGCTGCCGGTGGTGCTGTACCAGGTGTGGTCGTTCGTCGCGCCGGGCCTGTACTCGCACGAGAAGAAGATGGTGATGCCGCTGGTGGTCTCCAGCACGGTGCTGTTCTTCGCCGGCGTGGCGTTCTGCTATCTTCGTCGTGATCCCGGCGCTGACACGAATTCATCGTCGCGGTGGCGCCCGACTTCGATCAACACCGCGCCCGACATCGAGCAGTACTTCGGCACCGTGCTGACGCTGTTCCTGGTGTTCGGCATCGCGTTCGAGGTGCCGGTGGCGGTGGTGGTGCTGGCGCGCATCGGCGTGGTCAGCATCGACCAGCTGAAGAAGTTTCGCGGCTACTTCGTGGTGGTCGCCTTCATCGTGTCGGCCATCGTCACGCCGCCCGACGTGGTGTCGCAGCTGTCGCTGGCGATCCCGCTGTGCCTGCTGTACGAGGTGGGCATCTGGTCGGCCAAGCTGTTCATCCGCGTCACCAAGGCGCCGGACGAAGAGAAACCCGCCGCGGCCAAGGAGTCGTGAGCCGGCCGCGCCGCCGGCAAGCGGTCGCCTACTGCGGCGCGCGGCGCTGCGCGGGCGGGCGCTGGCCGACCGTGAGCTTGACGTGCAGCGCCTGTGCGCCGCGCTGCACGCCCAGGGTGGCCTCGCTGCCCGGCTTCAACGCCGCCACCGCGTTGAGCAGCTGCGCGGTGTTGGCCACCGGCCGCTCGCCCACCGCAGTGACCACGTCGCCGGGCTTGAGGCCGCTCTTGCCCGCCGGGCCGTCTTGCAGCACGCCGGCGATCAGCACGCCGTCCTTGATCGGCAGCTTGAAGCTCTCGGCATATTCGGCCGGCAGGTCGCGCGGCTCGACACCGATCCAGCCGCGCGTGACCCGGCCTTCCTTGATCAGGCCTTCCATCACCTGGCGCGCCAGGTCGACCGGAATCGCGAAGCCGATGCCCATGCTGCCGCCGGAGCGCGAGAAGATCGCGGTGTTGATGCCCACCAGCTGGCCGTTGACGTCGACCAGCGCGCCGCCCGAGTTGCCGGGGTTGATGGCGGCGTCGGTCTGAATGAAGTTTTCGAAGCGTCGACAGGCCGAGCTGGTTGCGCCCGAGCGCGCTGACGATGCCCGAGGTGACGGTCTGGCCGACGTTGAACGGGTTGCCGATCGCCAGCACCTGATCGCCCACGTGCAGCGCCTCGACGTTGCCCAGCGTGATGGCGGGCAGGCGGTCGAGCTCGATCTTCAGCACCGCGACGTCGGTTTCGGGGTCGGTGCCGACCAGCCGGGCCTTGGCCTCGCGGCCGTCCTTGAGGCCGACCTCGATCTCGCTGGCGCCTTCGACGACGTGGTTGTTGGTGAGCAGGTAACCCTGCGGCGACACGATCACGCCCGAGCCGACGCCGCGTTGCACCTCGCCCTGCGCGCGGTCGCCGAAGAAGTAGCGGTACCACGGGTCGCTCGTCGTGCGGGTTGCGTGCGCCGGGCTTGGTGGCGCTGACGCTGACCACCGCCGGCGCGGCCCGATTGACCGCCGCGCTCAGGCTGCCCGTGGCCAGCGACGGCGCGCCGGTGCGGCGCGGCGGCCGTGCGGATGGCCACCACATCGGGCTGCGCGCCGCCCGGCGCGCGCGTGATCCATTGCGGCTTGAGCGTGCCCACCACGAACAGCACCGCCAGCGCGACGGTGACCGCCTGCGAGAATACGAGCCAGAGTCTACGCACGGGAATCGGGTGGCTGGTGATGGTGTCGCGCGACGATCTGCAATCGCACCTGCAGCAGTTGCTCGGCGTCGATCGCTTTCGGGATTATGGGCCGAACGGTCTGCAGGTCGAGGGACGCGCCGCAGGTGCGCCGCCTGGTGTCAGGGGTCACTGCCAGCCTGCGAGTTGATCGAGGCCGCGGTGCGCGAGCGCGCCGATGCGATCCTGGTGCACCACGGGCTGTTCTGGCGCGGACAGGACGGGCGCCTCACCGGCTGGTTGCGCTCGCGGGTGGCGCTGCTGCTGGCGCACGACATCAACCTGTACGCCTATCACCTGCCGCTCGACGAGCATCCCGAGCACGGCAACAACGCGCAGTTCGGCGCGCGGCTCGGGCCTGCAGGCCGACGCGCGCTTCGGCGAACAGGATCTGGGCTTCGCCGGCGCCGGCCGGCGCGCTGACGTCGCTGGACGCGTTGGTCGATGCCGCGGCCCGGGTGC
The DNA here is from genome assembly GCA_963827645.1 of uncultured beta proteobacterium. Lineage (GTDB taxonomy): Bacteria > Pseudomonadota > Gammaproteobacteria > Burkholderiales > Burkholderiaceae_C > JAEUPI01. Next base: position 341,571 of record CAWHBZ010000048.1, read on the forward strand.
TGCGAGCGGGCGCCGACCGTGGTGGCCGGCGACGGCCGGGCGCTGCGGCGCATCGGCTGGTGCACCGGTGGCGCCCAGGGCTACTTCGAGGCGGCCATCGCAGCCGGTGTCGATGCCTACGTGACCGGCGAGATCTCCGAGCCGCAGGCCCACATCGCGCGCGAGACGGGCGTCGCCTTCGTCGCCTGCGGCCACCATGCGACCGAGCGCTTCGGCGCGCCGGCGTTGGCGCAGCACCTGGCGGCGGCGTTCGGCCTCGAACACTGCTTCATCGACGTGCCGAACCCGGCGTGATGACGATGGAACGAGACCGCGCCGCTGCTGGCGCTTGACGATGGGCGACCCGTGCGGCATCGGGCCCGAAATCGTCGCCAAGAGCCTCGCGCGGCCGCTGCCGGCGCCGTGCGTGGTGGTGGGCGATGTCGCGGTGATGCGGCGCGCCGTGGCCGCGTGCGACCTGCAATGGCCGGTGGCCGAACTGGACGAGCCCGAGCAGGCGCGGCGCGCCGCCGCCGCGCTGCATCGCGGTGTGGCAGCCGCCGGGTCTGCCGGGCGGCCTGGCCGCGCTGCCGATGGGCCGGGTGCATGCCGACGCCGGGCGCGCGGCCATCGCCTGCATCGAGGCCGCGGCCGCGCTTGACGCTCGGCGGGCGCGGCAGCGCGCTGGTGACCGCGCCGGTGCACAAGCAGGCGCTGGCCGCCGCGGGCTCGCGCTTTCCGGGCCACACCGAGATGCTGCAGGCGCTGGCGGCAGCCGGCGGGGCGCCGCCCGAGGTGCGCATGATGCTGGCCAACGACGAACTGCGCGTCGTGCTGGTGACGATTCACGTGTCGTTGCGGCAAGCGATCGATCAGCTCGGCGTCGAGCGCATCGCGACCACGATCACGCTGGCGCATGCGGCCGGGCAGCGCGCCGGCCTGGCCAGCGCCGCGCATCGCGGTGGCCGGGTTGAATCCGCATGCCGGCGAGGGCGGCCTGTTCGGCGACGAAGAGGCGCGCTTCATCGTGCCGGCGATCGAGCGCGCGCGTGCCGCCGGCATCGATGCCAGCGGGCCCTACGCGCCCGACACCGTGTTCATGCGGGCACGCCACGCGCCGGGGCACGCGGGCGAGTTCGACTACGTCGTCGCGATGACGCACGACCACGGCCTGATCCCGGTGAAGTACCTGGGCGTCGAGCGCGGCGTCAACGTGACGCTGGGGCTGCCGTTCGTGCGCACCAGCCCCGATCACGGCACCGCGTTCGACATCGCCGGCCGCGGCGCTGGCCGATCCGAGCAGCCTGCTGGCCGCGATCTCAATGGCGCACGAGTTGTGCGGGGCGTGTCCTTCGCTGAGGCCGCCGGCGGCGCCTTGCCGCCGACGCGCAACTGCGACAGCTGGTGGCGCGCGCGCGCGGTGGCGCGTTCCAGCAGGTAGGCGTGCTCGTACGCACGCAGGCGGTTGGCCTCGCACAGGCGCGACAGCATGCGGTAGGTCATCGAGATCGTGCGCAGGTGCTTGTGGCCGCGCGTGAACACGAAGAACGTGCGGCCGGCGCTCACGTGCGACAGCCGCACCTTGTGCCACTCGCCGTCGATGTGCATCTGGTAGGCAAAGCCGATCTGCACGTGGTCGGCCAGCGAGCTGCCGCGCGACGGCTCCACCGGCTCGGGCTCGGGCATGCCGTCGATCTGGATGTCGACCTCGTGCACCTCGGGCTCGGCGTCGAGCTCGACGTCGAGCTTGCCGTTCCAGTCGATCGACTGCTCGTCGACCAGGCCGATGGCCTTGGCCTCGGCCTCGGTGAAGGTGTTGGCGCTGCACGGCGTCGAGCAGCACCGGCAGCTCGGAGGCCGGCATCGGCGGCAGTTCGCTGGTCTTGGGGATCGGCGCGCCGAGCACGCCATCGACCTGCTTGAGCAGCAGGTTGTAGTCGAGCGTGCGCAGCGCCTCGCCCTTCAGCGATTCCGAATGCGCCGGCAGCAGCTTGGCGAAGAAATCCTTGCGCGCGACCTCCGGCCACTGGATCATGTCCATGCCGAGCGTTGAGCGTCTTCATCAGCGTCGGCAGCGCGATCAGGAACGCCTTGCGCTGCGCCGGCGAGCCCTTGGGCTGCACGCTCATCAACAGGTCGCGGCCGGCCAGGCGCAGGCGAGCCACCGAAGGGCTGTCGTGGCCGTCGGCGAGGGCGGTCTTCATCACCGCCTGGCTCCACACCGACGACACGAAGTCGCGCAGGAAATCCGGCGCCGGCACGTCCTGCAGGCTGTGGCGCAGCTGCGCGGCGTAGCGCTGCTGCAGGCGCAGCTGGTTTTCCTTGAGCGCCAGCACCTCGTCGGCATTGCCCTGGCGCTGCACCTCGCGCCGGTTCTGGTCGACGATGAACAGCTCGAGCGCCTCGAGCTTCTGTTCGTACAGCTGGATCTGGTCGAAGTCGCCCTCGACGATCTCCTGCACCAGGTCCTTCACCAGCTTCAGGAAGGCCTTGCCGTCTTCGTCGTCGAGGTCGTCGAATGCCACGCCGAGCGAGGCGATGCGGTTGACGAAGCGGCGCACCGGGTGGCGGCGCGACGAGAAGAACGTGGGGTCGCCCAGCGCCGCGCGCAGCACCGGCAGCTGCAGCCGCCCGATCTGGCGCGCCATCTGCGGCGGCACCTTGGGGTCGGACAGGATCTGGTCGAACAGGCTGCCGACCACGTCGATCACCATGTGATCGAGCGCGCCGGTGGCGGCCTGGCGCAGCTCGTCGCGGTGGGCGACGATCAGGTTGGCGCCGGGCAGGGCGCCGGCGCCCGATTGCAGGTGCTGATCGTGCCGTGCAAGCCGCCGCCTGTGGTGGGCGCGCTCGCCACGTCTGGCGGGGTCGTGTAGGCCAGGCGCCGCAACAGGCCCATCAACTCGGGATCGATCTGCCCCAGCGTGGCGCCGCCGGCGCTGCTGTAGCCGCGCCCCGGTCGCGCGCCGTCAGCGCCCGTTTCGGTGGTCGGGAACTGGGTCAGGTCGTTGGGGTCGCGGATGCTGGAGGCGAAGCCGTCGACGCCGGTGCCTCGGCTGCTGCGTGCGAAGCCGGCTGTGCCCGAGCCGCCGAGCCCGAGCCCAGGGCGCCATGCCCTGAGAGTGCGCCGCTGGTGCTGGACCCGCCGCCGCCAGTGCGCCGCCGCGGCCGGAGGCCTGGCTGTAGCCGGTTTCGTAGGAGCCCACGTGGCTACCCGGGCCCTTCGGTCGCCCGCACCGTCATCTTCAACGGCTTGACGCCGGCCGCACGCAGGTCGCCCATCACGTCGAGGTAGGTCTGGCGCATCGCGGCCGGCCAGCGCGCGGCCGATCTCGATCGACAGCGCCTTGCGCACCTCCTTGCGGTCGGTGGTGGCTTCGATGGCGCGCACCAGCGCGCGGCCGATGACCTCGGGGCGCAGCGGGTTGCGCTCCGAGTCGGCCGCCTTCAGGTGCATCGCCGCACCCATGTAGGTATCGAGTTCGCGCAGCTCCCACTCGCACTGGTTCTGGATGTCGAGCGCGAAACGGTCGGCCAGCACCTTGATCTCGACCTCGTGGTCTTCGACCAGGGTCATCATGTCCCAGGTGGTCGGCCCCGACGAGTTCGTGTTGCGCGGCTTCACCTCGCGCACCACGCTGTCTTCCATGGTCTCGTTGAAGGTGGCCGTGAAGATCGCCAGCTTGCGGTTCAGTTCGAACTGGCCGCCCAGCAGGGCATCGCGCTGTGCGGTGCTGGTGGCCGACAGCGCCGCCAGACCCAGCCCGTTGACACCTTTCTCAGCGGCCGTGCGCGCAGCCAGCCGCACCCGCTGCAAGGCGGTTTCGATCGCTGACGGCAGTCGCGTGGGCGTGGTCGTGGTCATCGTGGCCGCAAGACCGCGTGGATGAATCAGTATGCGGCCTCGTACCACGCCTGCATCGCCGGAAACAGCGCGTGATTGGGGCGTGATTCACGCTCTGCGCGGTCGCTCGACGGCGGCGTTACCTCCAGTTGCGGAAGTGGTATTTGGAGCGACATGCAACAGCGCCCAGCGAGCCGTTCGTCGGCAGCCGGCGCCGCTCGTCAGCGCTTCAGCGCGTCGCGGATCTCGCGCAGCAGCGTGATGTCTTCGGGCGGTGCCGCCGGCGCGGGCGGCGGCGCCGCGCTTCCTCAGCCGATTGATCTGCTTGACCATCATGAAGATGATGAAGGCGAGGATCACGAAGTTGATCGCGACGGTGATGAAGCTGCCGTAGGCAAACACCGCGCCGGCCTTCTTGGCGTCGGCCAGGTTGGTGGCGGTCTGTCCGGACAGCGCGATGAAGTAGTTGCTGAAGTCCAGGCCGCCGAGCAGCTTGCCCACCAGCGGCATGATGAGGTCGCCGACGATCGAGTCGACGATCTTGCCGAACGCTCCGCCGATGATGACGCCGACCGCCAGGTCGACGACATTGCCCTTCATCGCAAATTCCTTGAACTCGCTGGTGAAACTCATGCTCGCTCCTTGTTGGAAGGTCGGTTCGGGCCAGCGCCTGATGGCCGCGGGCAGTATTGCGTCTGAGCCCGTCGCTGTCAATGCGGCCGGGGCCGGCCCGGGAGGGCTTGACGGCTCCGCTAAAATGAGCAGTTGCTCGCCGCGTGAGCGCCAACATCCGAAGGAACTTCATGGCTGAATCTGTCGCCGATCCCGCACGCCGCAACTGGGTCCTGGCCACCTGCGGTGTCGGCGCCGTCGGCGGTGTGGCCACAGCCGTGCCGTTCGTCGCCAGCTTCACCCCGTCGGAGCGCGCCAAGGCCGCCGGCGCACCGGTGGAAGCCGACATCAGCGGCTTGAAGCCCGGCGAGAAGACGGTGGTCGAGTGGCGCGGCAAGCCGGTGTGGATCATGCGCCGCACGCCCGAGCAGCTGGAGTCGCTGAAGAAGAGCGAGTCGATGGTGGCCGACCCGCAAGTCCGACCGCACGCAGTACCCGACGCCCGAGTACGCCAAGAACCAGTGGCGCTCGATCAAGCCGGAGTTCTTTGTCGCGGTGGGCATCTGCTCGCACCTGGGGTGCTCGCCGAGCGACAAGTTCACCCCGGGCGCGCAGCCGTCGCTGCCCGCCGACTGGCCCGGCGGCTTTCTCTGCCCTTGCCACGGTTCGACCTTCGACCTGGCCGGCCGCGTGTTCAAGAACAAGCCCGCGCCCGACAACCTCGAGGTGCCGCCGTACATGTACCTGACCGACAGCAAGCTGCTGATCGGCGAAGACAAGAAGGCCTGACCACGGGTGCGAGCCCGCTTGCGCTCGCTCCCGCTGCAACGCCGCCCACTGACACCCACAGAGGTCATCGATGGCTGAGATGAAAGAAGCCCCCGCGGACGCGCCGATGGTCGTCAAGGCGATGACCTGGCTGGACAACCGGTTCCCGACGATGTTCGACGAGTACCGGAAGCACATGTCGGAGTACTACGCGCCGAAGAACTTCAACTTCTGGTACTTCTTCGGCTCGCTGGCGATGGTGGTGCTGGTGATCCAGATCGTCACCGGCATCTTCCTGACGATGCACTACAAGCCCGATGCGGCCACGGCGTTCGCCTCGGTCGAGTACATCATGCGCGAGGTGCCGGGCGGCTGGATCATCCGCTACATGCACTCCACCGGGGCCAGCGCGTTCTTCATCGTCGTCTACCTGCACATGTACCGCGGCCTGATCTACGGCAGCTACCGCAAGCCGCGCGAGCTGGTGTGGATCTTCGGCTGCGCGATCTTCCTGTGCCTGATGGCCGAGGCCTTCTTCGGCTACCTGCTGCCGTGGGGCCAGATGAGCTACTGGGGCGCGCAGGTGATCGTCAACCTGTTCGCCGCCGTGCCGTTCATCGGCGAGGATCTCGCGCTGCTGATCCGCGGCGACTACGTGGTCGGCGACGCCACGCTGAACCGTTTCTTCGCCTTCCACGTGATCGCGGTGCCGCTGGTGCTGATCGGCCTGGTGGTGGCGCACATCCTGGCGCTGCACGACGTCGGATCCAACAACCCCGACGGCGTGGAGATCAAGGCCAAGAAAGACGCGCAGGGCCGGCCGCTCGACGGCATTCCGTTCCACCCCTACTACACGGTGCACGACACGCTGGGCGTGGCGGTGTTCCTGATCATCTTTTGCGCGGTGATGTTCTTCGCGCCTGAGCTGGGTGGCTACTTCCTCGAGTACAACAACTTCATCCCGGCCGACCCGCTGAAGACGCCGGCCCACATCGCGCCGGTCTGGTACTTCACGCCGTACTACACCATCCTGCGGGCCACCACCGATCCGATGGTCAACGCGTTGTGCGTGATCATCGGGCTGGCGGCGTTGCTGAACCTGGTCAAGGGCAAGGGTGCGGTGATGGTGAGGGGTGGCCTGTTGGTCGCGGCCGCGTTGCTGATCGTGCTGATGAAGACCTTCGACGCCAAGTTCTGGGGCGTCGTGCTGATGGGCGGCGCGGTGGTGATCCTGTTCTTCCTGCCGTGGCTCGATCAAAGCCCGGTGAAGTCGATCCGCTACCGGCCGGGCTGGCACAAGTTGGTGGTCGCATTGTTCGTGGTGGCCTTCCTGATCCTCGGCTACCAGGGCACGCAACCGGCAGCGCCGAGCGGCTCGGCGCTGGAGCTGCTGTCGCAGGCGTGCACGCTCATCTACTTCGGATTCTTCCTGCTGATGCCCTGGTGGAGCCGGCAAGGCACGTTCAAGCCGGTGCCCGATCGCGTGACCTTCACCGGCCATTGAGAAAGAGCCAGACACCATGAAGCGTCTTCTCATCGGCTTGCTGGCCGCGTGCTCGTTTGCCGCCTGGGGCTCCGAAGGCGGCACAGTGCTCGACCACTTCCCCAAGGAGCGCGTCACCGACGTGGCGGCGCTGCAAAACGGCGCCAAGCTGTTCGTCAACTACTGCCTGAACTGCCATGCCGCAGCGGCGATGCGCTACAACCGGCTCACCGACCCGGCGGTGGGCCTGAGCGAAGAGCAGATCAAGGGCAACCTGCTGTTCGCCGCCGACAAGGTGGGCGAGACGATGACCGTGGCGATGCAGCCCAAGCAGGGCAAGGAGTGGTTCGGCACGGCGCCGCCCGATCTGAGCCTGGTCGCGCGCTCGCGCTCCGGCGGCGGCAGCAGCGGCGCCGACTACCTGTACACCTACCTGCGCACGTTCTATCGCGACGACACCAAGGCCACCGGCTGGAACAACCTGGTGTTCCCCAGCGTCGCGATGCCGCACGTGATGTGGGAGCTGCAGGGCCAGCAACGTGCGGTGTTCGTCGAGCGGCCGGATGCCCACGACCCCAAGGCCACCGTGCATGCGTTCGACCGTTTCGAGCCGATCAGTGCGGGCACCATGAGCAAGACGGAGTACGACGCCGCCGTGGCCGACCTGGTGGCGTACATGCAATGGATGGCAGAGCCTGCGCAGAATCAGCGCGTGCGCATCGGCGTCTGGGTGCTGCTGTTTCTCGGCTTGTTCACCGTCGTCGCGTGGCGCATGAACGCCGCGTACTGGAAAGACGTGAAGTGACGAGCGCGCGCGGCGCCGCCTGAAGGCGCCGGCACAGTTAACGAAGCGGGCGGTCGGGCCCAGGGCCGCCGCCTCGCCGTTGGAAATTCGTACTCAGGGAGTCTCACCGCCATGATGGTGCTTTATTCCGGAACCACCTGCCCCTACTCGCACCGCTGCCGTTTCGTGCTGTTCGAGAAGGGCATGGATTTCGAGATCCGCGACGTCGACCTGTTCGCCAAGCCCGAAGACATCGCGCTGATGAACCCGTACAACGAGGTGCCGATCCTCGTCGAGCGCGACCTGATCCTGTACGAGTCGCACATCATCAACGAGTACATCGACGAGCGCTTCCCGCATCCGCAGCTGATGCCGGGCGACCCGGTGGCGCGCGCGCGGGTGCGGCTGTTCCTGCTCAATTTCGAGAAGGAGCTGTTTGCGCACGTCAACGTGCTCGAGAACCGCGGCATCAAGCCCACCGACAAGCAGCTCGAGCGCGCGCGCTCGCAGATCCGCGACCGGCTGACCCAGCTGGCACCGATCTTCCTGAAGAACAAGTACATGCTCGGCGACGATTTCTCGATGCTCGACGTGGCGATCGCGCCGCTGCTGTGGCGGCTCGACTTCTACGGCATCGACATGTCGAAGAACGCGGCGCCGCTGCTGAAGTACGCTGAGCGCATCTTCTCGCGCCCGGCCTACATCGAGGCGCTGACGCCGTCGGAAAAGGTGATGCGCAAGTAGGCGCACGTGTCGAGACGGCGATGAGCAAACCACCGGGCAACGGCGAACCTTCACAGGGCAGCTCGACGCGGCCCTACCTGATTCGCGCGCTGCACGACTGGTGCACCGACAACGGCTTCACGCCGTACGTGGCCGTTTTCGTCGATCGCAGCGTGCAGGTGCCGCTGGAGTACGTGAAGAACAGCGAGATCGTGCTCAACATCGGCTTCGAGGCCACCAGCGGCCTGCGCCTGGGCAACGACACCATCGAATTCAAGGCGCGCTTCGGCGGCGTGGCGCGCGACATCGTGGTGCCGATCGACCACGTGGTCGCGATCTACGCGCGCGAGAACGGCCAGGGCATGGCCTTTCCGGCGCCGCACGCCGAAGGCGGCGAACAGCAGCCCACGCCGATCGAGCCGAGCCGCGGCCTGCGCCTGGCCTCGAGCGACGATGCGCCGCCCGTGCCGGCCATCGGGCCGCGCCCGCTCAGCAACGAGCCGGGCGTTGCAGGCGAGCCCGTGCCGCCCGATCCGACCGCCGGGCCCGGCGGTGGCCGCCCGTCGTTGAAGCGTGTGAAGTAGGCATCCCCGCAGCGTGCTCACCGACATGGCGAGCCGGCGAGGCATGCCGCGCCGCCTACAATCGCGCGCGCGCCGACTTAGCTCAGTTGGTAGAGCAACCGCCTTGTAAGCGGTAGGTCATCTGTTCGAGTCAGATAGTCGGCACCAAGCATGAATTGGACTATTCAAGAGTGCGTGCGCACACATGCTGAACTGGCTGGCTGATCTGGATGGGGCCGTCCACTTGCGCGCGCTGGGTCTCACCGCGATGGTTGCCGCGTTGCTTGGCGCGACGCCTCCGGCGATCTCGGGCTTGCAGGAGGTGATCGTCGCTGCGAAGCCGTCGGTCGTCGCCGTCGGCACCTACAACCCGACCGACAGCCCACGCTTCGGTTTTCGCGGCAGTGGATTCGTTGTCGGCGATGGCAACCTGGTGGTGACCAATGCCCACGTGCTGCCCGAAGCAGTGCCCGTTGGCGGGAGCGTCAGCAAGGCTGGTGGTTTACGTGCCGACGGCCGCCAACGAGGACGCGCGACTGCGGACCGCGACGACGGTCGGTCTCGACCGTGCGCATGACCTGGCGCTGTTGCGCATCGACGGCGCGCCGCTGCCGCCGCTGCGGCTGGCCGCCGACACACCCGCCGCGGAGGGTCTCGCCGTGGCGATCATCGGGTTCCCGATTGGCGGCGTGCTCGGCTTCTCGCCGGTGACGCATCGCGGCATCGTGTCGTCGGTCACCGCGATTGCCCTGCCGGCTCCGACCTCCGACGGCCTGAACGCGCGCGCGGTTCACCAGTTGCGCAGTGGCAGCTTCGACATCTATCAGCTCGACGCGACGGCGTATCCCGGCAACAGCGGCGGGCCGGTGATCGACGCCGACAGCGGCCGGGTGATCGCGGTCATCAATTCGGTCCTGGTCAAGGGCAGCAAGGAATCCGCGATCCGCTTTCCTTCGGGCATCAGCTACGCAGTTCCGGTGCGCTTCGTGACGGAACTCCTGAAGCAGCGCTGACCCTGTCGTGGGACGCGCCGGCGTAACCCCCCGGTTGCACTTTGATGCGAATCGGCAGTGCGGTATGGCCTGCCTGGGTCAACTGCGCCTCGAACAACGGCACGAGTTGACGCAATTTGGCAGCCGCGGCGGGGGTGAGCGCCAGTAAAGTCCAGCCGTGTGCGTCCACCGGGCCGGGCTTGGCAAGGCCCGCCAGCGGCGGCGGCAGTACGGCTTCGATGCATTCGAAGCGTCGCTTCGAATCTTTCAGCCGCTCGGCCAGACGCGCCAGCGGCTCGCTGCCTTGCAGCGCGTCGGCCAGTGGCAATGCCGATGGCACGTGGGCGGGCATGGCAAGGAGTTTAACGATGCAGATCCTGATCACCGACTCGAGCCTCGTGCGAACGCGAGTGCTTCATTTCAGGCGCTGGCAGGTCGCGTTCGGCGGGCTGCTGCTGGCCGGCCTGCTGATGCTGATCTCCGGTCTGGTGTACCACTTCATCTTCCTGAACGCCGCACGCGACGGCTGGCCGGTGGCCAGCCAGCTGGTCAAGCTGATGGTGCGCGACGAGCTCGCGCAGCAGGAGCGCTTCATGCGCGAAAACCTCGACGCCATCGCGCTGCGCGTGGGCGAGATGCAGGCCAAGCTGGTCAAGCTCGAGGCGCTGGGCGAGCGCGTCACCGGCATGGCCGGCGTCAAGACCGATGACCTGAAGGCGCTGCCCGCGCGCGCCAAGGGCGGCCAGGGCGGACCTTTCGTGCCGCTGACTCGACCGACGCCGCTGCAACTCAACGAGGCGATCGATCGGCTCGACGAACGCGCCGACGTCGGCGGCGACCTGTTCACGCTGGTCGAATCGCGCCTGTTCGAAGCGCGGCTGCAGGCGCTGATGGTGCCGAGCAGCCACCCGGTCGACGGGCCGGTCGGCTCGGGCTTCGGATTCCGCATCGACCCCATCACCGGGCGCGCGGCGCTGCACACCGGGCCTGGACTTCCCCTCCGACGTCGGCACCTCGATTCAGGCCGCTGCCGGCGGCATGGTGGTGGTCAGCGAAGTGCATCCGGCCTACGGCAACATGATCGAGATCGACCACGGCAATGCGCTGGTCACCCGCTATGCGCACGCATCGAAGCTGCTGGTCAAGGTGGGCATGATGGTCAAGCGCGGGCAGAAGATCGCCGAGGTGGGCACGTCGGGCCGCTCGACCGGCCCGCACCTGCACTTCGAGGTGATGCTGGCCGGCGTGCAGCAGAACCCGGCGCGCTTTCTGGCCGGCCAGGTCGCCTCGCCGACGATGGTGGCCGACGCCTCGGCCTCGTCGAGCAAGGCCCGCACGCAACGGCGGCGCAGCGTCGCCGCCGCGGCGGAACCCCCTGCCGCCTGGGCCACGCCGACGCCGCCGTCGGAGTTTGCGGCGGCGGGTGGTGGTGCTGCGCTGACGGCGGCACCCGCGGCCGCGCCTTCGATGGCTGCCGCGCGTGCGGCGCCGGCCGCGGAGGCCGTCGACCCCGCACCCTGAGCGGCGCAGTGGCGACGCGGCGCTGCTGCCGCTGCTAAACTGCCCCGTTTTCGCGGCACGCTCGGCGGCCTGGTCTGGGCCGCCAATTTGATCCGGATGCGCCGCGGCCCGTGCGGTGCGAAGCAGCCGACGCTGCCCCCGCGAACGCCCACTCCCAGCTCGCATGTTGCCCAAGCTCCTGACCTCGATATTCGGCAGTCGCAACGACCGCCTGCTCAAGCAGTACCGGCGCGTGGTCGAGCACATCAACGCGCTCGAAGCCGCAGTTCGAAGCGCTCGACGACGCCGCGCTGCGCGCCAAGACCGACGAGTTCCGCCAGCGCCTGAGCCAGGGCGCCACGCTCGACGAGCTGCTGCCCGAGGCCTTCGCCGTGGTGCGCGAGGCCGGCAAGCGCACGCTGAAGATGCGCCACTTCGACGTGCAGCTGATCGGCGGCATCGCGCTGCACCAGGGCAAGATCGCCGAGATGCGCACCGGCGAGGGCAAGACGCTGGCGGCCACGCTGCCGGTGTACCTGAATGCGCTGGCCGGCAAGGGCGTGCACGTGGTCACCGTCAACGACTACCTGGCGCGCCGCGACGCCGAGTGGATGGGGCGGCTCTACAACTTTCTCGGCCTGACGGTGGGCGTCAACGTGCCCGGCATGGGGCGCGAGGAGAAGCAGGCCGCCTACGCCGCCGACGTGACCTACGGCACCAACAACGAGTTCGGCTTCGACTACCTGCGCGACAACATGGTCTACGAGGTCGCCGACCGCGTGGCGCGCGGCCTGAACTACGCGATCGTCGACGAGGTCGACTCGATCCTGATCGACGAGGCGCGCACGCCGCTGATCATCAGCGGCCAGGCCGAAGACCACACCGAGCTGTACGTGCGCATCAACGCCGTCGTGCCGCAGCTGAAGAAGCAGATCGGCGAGGCTCGACCTGCGCACCGGCGAAGGCGTGATCGAGCCCGGCGACTTCACGGTCGACGAGAAGAGCCACCAGGTCTTCCTCACCGAAGACGGCCACGAGAACGCCGAAGCGATGCTGTCGCGAGGCCGGCCTGCTGGTCGAGGGCGCGAGCCTGTACGACCCGGCCAACATCACGCTGATGCACCACGTGTACGCGGCGCTGCGCGCCCAGCACCTGTACCACCGCGACCAGCACTACGTGGTGCAGAACGGCGAGGTCATCATCGTCGACGAGTTCACCGGCCGCCTGATGACCGGGCCGGCGCTGGAGCGACGGCCTGCACCAGGCGGTCGAGGCCAAGGAAGGCGTGGCGATCCAGAGCGAGAACCAGACGCTGGCGTCGATCACCTTCCAGAACTACTTCCGCATGTACGGCAAGCTGGCCGGCATGACCGGCACGGCCGACACCGAGGCCTACGAGTTCCAGGAGATCTACGGCCTGGAGACGGTGGTGATCCCGCCCAACAAGCCGACCATCCGCAAGGACGAGCTCGACCTGATCTACAAGACCGCGCGCGAGAAGTACGACGCGGTGGTCGACGACATCCGCGACTGCCACGAGCGCGGCCAGCCGGTGCTGGTGGGCACCACGTCGATCGAGAACTCCGAGCTGATCTCCGGCCTGCTCGAGCAAGGCCAAGCTGCCGCACCAGGTGCTCAACGCCAAGCAGCACGCCAAGGAGGCCGAGATCGTCGCGCAGGCCGGCCGCCCGGGCGTGATCACCATCGCCACCAACATGGCCGGCCGCGGCACCGACATCGTGCTCGGCGGCAACGTCGAGAAGCAGGTCCAGTTCGCTCGAGGCCGACGAGGCGCTCGCCGAGCGACGAACAAGGCAGCGCCGCATCCAGCAGCTCGAGGACGAGTGGCAGGGCCTGCACGAGAAGGTCAAGGCCGAGGGCGGCCTGCGCATCATCGCCACCGAACGCCACGAGAGCCGGCGCATCGACAACCAGCTGCGCGGCCGCTCGGGCCGCCAGGGCGACCCGGGCGCAGTCGCGCTTCTACCTGTCGCTCGAAGATCCGCTGATGCGCATCTTCGCCGGCGACCGCGTGCAGCGCGATCATGGAGCGGCTGAAGATGCCCGAGGGCGAGGCCATCGAGGCCGGCATCGTCGACGCGCCGCATCGAGAGCGCGCAGCGCAAGGTCGAGGCGCGCAACTTCGACATCCGCAAGCAGCTGCTCGAGTACGACGACGTCGCCAACGACCAGCGCAAGGTCATCTACCAGCAGCGCAACGAGATCCTCGAGGCCGAGCTCGCTGGCCGAGCAGATCGCCAACCTGCGCAAGAGCGCGATGACCGACGTCGTGCGCACCTACGTGCCGGCCGAGAGCCTGGAGGAGCAGTGGGATCTGCCGGGCCTGGAGAAGGTGCTGCGCGACGAGTGGCAGCTCGAGGTGCGCTGAAGGCCGAGGTCGAGCCAAGAGCGACACCATCACCGACGAGGACATCGTCGAGAAGGTGGTCGCGGCGGCCGACGCGGTGTTCGCCAGCAAGGTGGAGCTGGTCGGCGCCGAGCAGTTCACGCCGTTCATGCGCATGGTGCTGCTGCAGTCGATCGACACCCACTGGCGCGAGCACCTGGCCGCGCTCGACTACCTGCGCCAGGGCATCCACCTGCGCGGCTACGCGCAGAAGAACCCGAAGCAGGAGTACAAGCGCGAGGCCTTCGAGCTGTTCTGCGCAGCTGCTCGACGCGGTGAAGATGGAGGTCACGCGCGTGCTGATGACGGTGCGCATCCAGTCGCAGGAGCAGGTGGCGCAGGCCGCCGAGGCGATCGAGGAGCGTGCCGAGCCAGTCGGCAACGTGACCTACACGCACCCGAACGAGGACGGCAGCGTGTCCGAGGAGGCCGACGCGCGACACCGCAGGTCGCTGCGCCGTGCCCAAGGTCGGCCGCAACGACCCTTGCCCCTGCGGCAGCGGCAAGAAGTACAAGCACTGCCACGGCAAGTTGGCCTGACATGCGCTGTGAGAGCCTGCAACCGCGCCGCGCCAACCGCCGCTGACCTGCACGCCGTTGCCGGCGTGCGCATCGGCGTGGCGATGGCCGGCATGCGCAAGGCCGACCGCAAGGACCTGGTGCGTGTTCGCGCTCGACGAGGGCGCTGCGGTCGCCGGCGTGTTCACGCGCAACCGCTTCTGCGCGGCGCCGGTGCAGGTGTGCCGCGAGCACCTGGCGCGCCGGCAGCGGCATCCGCGCGCTGCTGGTCAACACCGGCAACGCCAACGCCGGCACCGGCGCCGACGGCCTGGCGCGCGCGCGGCGCAGCTGCGCGGCGCTGGCCGCGCAGCTGGAGCATCGCGCCGGAGCAGGTGCTGCCGTTTTCGACCGGCGTGATCATGGAGACGCTGCCGGTCGAGCGCATCGAGGCCGGCCTGCCGGCGGCGCTGGCCGATCTGCGCGCCGACGCACTGGGCCGATGCGGCCGAAGGCATCATGACCACCGACACGCGTGCCCAAGGCGGCGTCGCGGCAGCGTCATGATCGGCGGCCGCACGGTCACGTCACCGGCATCGCCAAGGGCGCCGGCATGATCCGCCCGAACATGGCGACGATGCTCGGCTTCGTCGCCACCGACGCGGTGATCGCGCCGGCGCTGCTGCAGCGCGCTGGTGCGCGAGGCCGCCGACGCTCAGCTTCAACCGCATCACGATCGACGGCGACACCTCGACCAACGACTCGCTTCGTGCTGATGGCCACGCAGCAGGCCGGCCATGCGCGCGATCGACTCAGCTGCGAGCGGCCGACGGCGCCGTGCTGCGCGAGGCCGTGTTCGGCGGTGGCGCGAGCAGCTGGCGCAGGCGATCGTGCGCGACGGCGAGGGCGCCACCAAGTTCATCACCGTGCAGGTCGAGGGCGGCCGCGACGAAGGCGAATGCCGCCAGGTGGCCTACGCGATCGCCCACTCGCCGCTGGTCAAGACGGCGTTCTTCGCCAGCGACCCGAACCTCGGCCGCATCCTGGCGGCGGTGGGCTATGCCGGCATCGCCGACCTCGATCAGGGCCTGATCGACCTGTACCTCGACGACGTGCACGTCGCGACGCAGGGCGGCCGCCATCCCGGCTACCGCGAAGAGCGACGGCCAGCGCGTGATGAAGCAGAGCGAGATCACCGTGCGCGTGCGACCTGCACCGCGGCGCGGCGCAGCGCGACGGTGTGGACCTGCGACCTGTCGCACGACTACGTCAGCATCAACGCCGACTACCGCGTAGCGGGTGACGCGGGCCACCGCCGCTGCTGCGCATTGCTGCGCCTTCCAGTGAGACACCCATAACACCGACGACCTGCCGCACCGACGTCCTGTGCTGGCGCCTCGGCTGTGCGCCCGGTCGATCGCAGTGACGCGACCCGCGCAGCCGACCGACGCTCTTCTCAGCATCGCTTCCGCATCGAAGCCCGCTGAGAAATCGGCGGAGTCGCGATCGTCTTCGGCTCAACCTCGCCGCACACGGTCTCACGAGGTGCCGGCCACGCGGAGAGAAGATGAACATGATCCTGCAGTCGCTCTGGCAGCGGCTGCGCTGCCGCCGACGACCTGCTGCGCGACGCCGCCTACCGCCGGCTGTGGACGTCGATCCTGATCAGCTCGTTCGGCGGCCAGGTGACGATGCTCGCGCTGCCGCTCACCGCGGCCGTGCTGCTGCATGCCACGCCCACGCAGATGGGCCTGCTGACGGCGATGGAGATCGCGCCGTTCGTGCTGTTCTCGCTGCCGTCCGGCGTGTGGCTCGACCGCGTGCGCAAGCTGCCGGTCTACGTGGCCGGCGAGGCGCTGCTGGCGCTCGCCGTGGCCAGCGTGCCGCTGGCCTGGTGGCTGGGCTGGCTGACGATGCCCTGGCTGTACGTGGTCGGCTTCGTCATCGGCACGCGTGTACACCGTCGGCCGGCAGCGCGGCGCAGATCGTGCTGACGCAGGTGGTGCCGCGCGACCGGCTGGTCGAGGCGCACGCCAAGAACGCGCTGGCCAGTTCCGGCGCCGAAGTCGCCGGGCCCGGGCCTGGCGGGCGCGCTGATCAAGCTGGTCGGCGCGCCGGTGGCGCTGCTGCGTGGACGCCGCTGATGCTGCTGTGCGTCGGCCGCGATCCTGCGCGGCATCCGCGTGCACGAGCGGCGCGACGCCGCGCGCCGATGCGCACTTCTGGCGCGACCTGCAGCGCCGGCCTGCGCTTCGTCGCGCGGCACGCGCCTGCTGGTCGCGCTGGCGCTGCCTGGTGGGCGTGCTGGCAGATGTGCCACCACGCGGCGATGGTGGTGCAGATCCTGTTCGCCACGCGCGCGCTCGGCCTGTCCGAGCAGGCGGTCGGGCTGTGCTACGTCGGCATGGGCGTGGGCACCGTGCTGGCCAGCGTGTTCGGCAACCGCATCAGCCGCCGCATCGGGCCCGGGCCCTGCCTGGTGCTCGGCTTCGCGCATCTGCGGCGCCGGCTGGCTGCTGCTGGCGGTGGCGCCGGCCAACGCCTGGGGCGTGGCGGCCTTCGCGCTGATGCTGCTGATGTTCGGCATCGGCGCGGTGCTGATCTTCATCAACTTCCTGGCGCTGCGCCAGGCGGTGACGCCCGAGCCGCTGCTCGGCCGCATGACGAGCACGATGCGCTGGCTGATCCTGATGCCCGCCGGGCCCGGCGCGCTGCTCGGCGGCTGGCTCGGCGAGCACGTGGGCCTGCGCGCCGCGCTGGCGTTCGCGGGCGGATCGGCGCGCTGCTGCTCGCGCTGGCTGGCCTGGCGCGCGCCGGTGATCCGCGGCGTGCGCGAGTTGCCGCAGCCCGAGCCGAAGACTCGATCGCTCGGCGTCGAGGCGCAGCTGGGCGCCGGCGCTGCCGCCCGAGCTCGAGTCGCGCGTGCAGCGGAGTCAGTGCTTGGCGCGCCGGCGAGAAGCGGTCGACCGCGTCGGTGATCAGGATCCGTCGATGCCCGAGGCGCAGCAGCCGCGCCGCTTCGGCGGCATCGTTGACCGTGTAGCACAGCGCGCGCAGCCCGGCCGCGTGCAGCGCGTCACCACGCCGTCGTCCATCAGCCGGTGGTCGGTCGACGACGGCGACGCAGCCCAGCTGCTGCGCCAGCTCGAGCCAGCCGTCGCCAAGCGTGTCGAGCAGCAGCGCGCGCGGCAGGTCCGGCGCCGCCGTCGCGCGCGCCGGCCAGCGCCTGCGGGCTGGAACGAGCTGAGCAGCGGCGGCACCGGCTGCGCCGGCCCACAGCGCGCCGCCTCCTGCGCCACGACCTCGCCGGTGTGCGCCTCGTGGCCGGGCGTCGGCTTGATCTCGATGTTCAGCGCGAAGCCGTTGGCGAGGCACGAAGCGCGCGATCGGCCTCCAGGGTGGGCAGCGGCTCGCCGGCGTAGGCGCGGCCGTGCCAGCCGCCGGCATCGAGCCGCGACAGCTCGGCCCAGGGCTGTCGCCGGCCGCGCCGCTGGCCGTTGGTGGTGCGCTCCAGCGTGGCGTCGTGCAGCAGGAAGGGCACGCCGTCCGCGCTGACAGCTTCACGTCGCACTCGAACGTGCGGTAGCCGTGCGCGCGCGCCGAGCGCGGAAGGCCGCCAGCGTGTTCTCGGGCGCCAGCTTGCCGGCGCCGCGGTGGGCGATCCAGCAGCGGGTAGCGGCCAGGCGGCTTCGTCACTGCGCGCGGTCACAGCCGCTGCCGCGTCTGCGCGTCGAACCAGTGCAGCGTGCTCGGCGTCACGCGCAGCGTCACGCGTGCTCGCCGGCGCTGCGGCGGCGTCAGCGTGCCGTCGATGCGCACGGTGAACGGCTGCGTCGCCGAGCGTGCCAGTAGACCAGCCGCTCGGCGCCCAGCATCTCGACCATCTCGACCTGCAGCGGCCAGCCGCCGCCGCCCCGTCCAGGTCGCATGTTCGGGCCGCATGCCGAGCATCAGCGCGCCCGCTGCGCGGCGCCGGCGCCGGCAGCGGCAGCGTCAGCGCCGCCGATCGCTGAAGCGCGTGCCGTCGGCCTGGCCTTCAGCAGGTTCATCGGCGGCGAGCCGATGAAGCTGGCGACGAAGGTGGTGGCCGGGCGCGTGGTACACCTCTTCGGGCGTGCCGAACTGCTCCATGCGGCCGGCGTTCATCACGATCATGCGCTGCGCCAGCGTCATCGCCTCGACCTGGTCGTGCGTGACGAACAGCGAGGTGATGCCCAGCTCGCGGTGCAGCTTCTGGATCTCCAGCCGCGTCTGCGCGCGCAGCTTGGCGTCCAGGTTGGACAGCGGCTCGTCGAACAGGAACACCTGCGGCTGGCGCACGATGGCGCGGCCCATGGCCACGCGCTGGCGCTGGCCGCCGGACAGCTCGCGCGGCTTGCGCTCGCAGCAGGTGGCCGAGCTCGCAGGATCTCCGCGGCCTTGTCGACGCGCGGCTTGATCTCGGCCATGCGGCACCTTGCGCGATCTTCAGGCCGTAGGCCATGTTGTCGAACACGCTCATGTGCGGGTAGAGCGCGTAGTTCTGGAACACCATCGCGATGTCGCGCTCGGCCGGCTCGAGGTCGTTGACCACGCGCCCGCCGATGGCGATCTCGCCGCCGGTGATCTCCTCCAGCCCGGCCACCATGCGCAGCAGCGTGGACTTGCCGCAGCCCGACGGGCCGACGATGACGATGAACTCGCCGTCGGCGATCTCGGCGTTGACGCCGTGGATCACCTGCAGTTCGGCCTTCGGCCCTTGCCGTAGCTCTTGACGACGTTGCGTGAGCGAGATGGCGGCCATGTCGTGTCTTATTTTTCCGTGTCCACCAGGCCCTTGACGAACCACTTCTGCATCAGGATGCACCACCAGCGCCGGCGGCAGCATCGCCAGGATGGCGGTGGCCATCACCACGTTCCACTCGATGCGCGTCGCCGCCGGAGATCATGCGCTTGATGCCCATCACGATCGGGTACATGTTCTCGTCGGTGGTCACCAGCAGCGGCCACAGGTACTGGTTCCAGCCGTAGATGAACTGG
This sequence comes from uncultured beta proteobacterium, assembly GCA_963827645.1. GTDB lineage: Bacteria > Pseudomonadota > Gammaproteobacteria > Burkholderiales > Burkholderiaceae_C > JAEUPI01. The sequence continues at coordinate 360,744 of CAWHBZ010000048.1, forward strand.
ATGACGAACAGCGCCGCGATCGTGGTCTTGGACAGCGGCAGCAGCACGTCCTTGAAGAAGCGCATCGGCCCGGCGCCGTCGATGCGCGCGGCCTCCACCAGTTCGTCGGGCACGGTCAGGAAGAACTGGCGGAACAGGAAGGTGGCGGTGGCCGAGGCGATCAGCGGCACCGTCAGGCCGGCATAGGTGTTGAGCATGCCGCAGGTCGGAGACCACCTGGTAGGTCGGGCACGATGCGCACCTCCACCGGCAGCATCAGCGTGACGAAGATCATCCAGAAGAACAACGTTGCGCAGCGGGAAGCGGAAGTAGACGATGGCGAAGGCCGACAGCAGCGAGATCGCGATCTTGCCGATGGCGATGATCAGCGCGCTGGCCAGGCTGATCCCCATCATCGGCGCCGACCGGCGCGATCGTGCGCCGTGGCCTGCGTCTTGCCGCCGAACAGCGCGAAGCGGTAGCTCTCGACGATGTTGGTCGCCGGGCAGCAGCGACATCGGCGCTGCTGCACGATCTGTCCTGGGCCGTCTGCGTGGAGCCGATGAAGGTGACGTAGATCGGGAAGGCGACGATCAGCCACGCCCGAGCATCAGGCACAGGTGCGAGAAGAAGTCGAGGATCGGGACGTGCGCTCGACCATCGCTTCAGTAGTGCACCTTCTTCTCGACGAAGCGGAACTGGACCACCGTGAGCGCGACGACGATCGACCATCAGCACCACCGACTGCGCGGCCGAGCCGCCGAGGTCCAGCGCCTTGAAGCCGTCGTAGTAGACCTTGTAGACCAGGATCGCGGTGTCCTTGCCCGGGCCGCCGTGGGTGGCGGCGTCGACGATGCGCGAAGGTGTCGAAGAAGGCGTAGACGATGTTGATGACCAGCAGGAAGAAGGTGGTGGGCGACAGCAGCGGGAACACGATGGTCCAGAAGCGCCGCCACGGGGCCGGCGCCGTCGATGGCGGCGGCCTCGATCAGCGACTTCGGGATCGACTGCAGGCCGGCCAGGAAGAACAGGAAGTTGTAGGAGATCTGCTTCCAGACCGCGGCCATCACGATCAGCGCCATCGCGTGGTTGCCGTTGAGCAGGTGGTTCCAGTCGAAGCCCAGCGCAGCGCAGCGCGTAGCGCGACGACGCCGAGCGGCGAGGCGAACATGAACAGCCACAGCACGCCGGCGACCGCCGGCGCCACGGCGTAGGGCCAGATCAGCAGCGTCTTGTAGACCGCCGCGCCGCGGACCACGCGGTTGGCCATGACGGCCAGCAGCAGCGAGATCGCCAGGCCGCCGACCGCCACCAGCACCGAGAAGATCGCGGTGGTGCGGAACGAGTCGAGGTAGGCTCGGGTCGTGCGAACAGCCGCTGGAAGTTGTCCAGCCCGACGAACTCGGTGCGAGGTGCCGAAGGCGTCCTGCCTGCAGCACGCTCTGGTACAGCGCCTGGCCGGCGGGCCAGAAGAAGAACACCAGGATGATGGCCATCTGCGGCGCGATCAGCACCCAGGGCAGCCAGCGGACTTGAAGAGGACGCGTTTCCATGCAGGATCGTTGACGCGTAAGGCTTCCCTCGCGCGGGGAGGGCCGAAGGGTGCCGTCGATGCGGCGCCTTGTCAGTTCAGCCTTGTTCGCTTTCTGGAAGCGCTCCAGCTGCTCGTTGCCGCGCTTGACGGCCGCGTCCAGCGCTTCCTTGGCTGTCTTCTTGCCGCTCCAGACCTGTCGAGTTCCTCGTCGATGATGGTGCGGATCTGCACGAAGTTGCCCAGGCGGACGCCGCGCGACTTGTCGGTGGTCTTGCGGATCATCTGGTTCACCGACACGTCGGTGCCCGGGTTCTGCTTGTAGAAGCCGGACTTCTCGGTCAGCTCGAACGAGGCCTTGGTGACCGGCAGGTAGCCGGTGCGCTGGTGGCTGGCCGGCGGCCACTTCGGGCTTGGACAGGTAGTTGAAGAACGCGGCCACGGCCTTGTACTCCTCGGGCTTCTTGCCCGACATCACCCACAGGCTGGCGCCGCCGATCACGGTGTTCTGCGGCGCGCCCGGCACGTCCGGGTAGTAGGGCAGGGTGCCGATGCCGTAGGCGAACTTGGCGTTGCGCTTGACGTTGCCGTACAGCGCCGACGAGCCGGTGACCATCGCGCACTCGCCCGACACGAAGGTGGCGTCGGCCGTGTTGCCGCGGCCCTTGTAGACGAACAGGCCCTGCTTGGCCATGTTGGCCAGGTTCTCGATGTGGCGCACGTGCAGCGGCGTGTTGAAGGCCAGGCGCGTGTCGAGGCCGCCGAAGCCGTTGTTCTTGGTGGCGAACTGCACGTTGTGCCAGGCCGAGAAGCTCTCCAGCTGCGTCCAGCTGATCCAGCTGGTGGTGAACGGGCACTTGTGGCCGCTGGCCTTGAGCTTGGCGGCGGCCAGCGCCACTTCGGGCCAGGTCGTCGGCGGCTTCTCGGGGTCGAGGCCGGCGGCCTTGAAGGCGTCCTTGTTGTAGTGGAAGACCGGCGTGGAGCTGTTGAACGGGAAGCTCAGCATCTGGCCGTTGGGCGCGGTGTAGTAGCCGGCCACCGCCGGCACGTAGGCCGTCGGGTCGAACTTCAGGCCGGCGTCGGTCATCACCTTGCCCACCGGCACGATGGCGCCCTTGGCGGCCATCATGGTGGCGGTGCCGACTTCGAACACCTGCAGGATGTGCGGCGCGTTGCCGGCGCGGAAGGCGGCGATGGCGGCCGTCATGGACTCGTCGTAGCTGCCCTTGAAGGTGGGCGTGACCTTGTAGTCCTTCTGGCTGGCGTTGAAGTCCTTGGCGAGGTCGTTGACCCATTCGCCGAGGGCGCCGCCCATGGAATGCCACCACTGGATTTCGGTCTGGGCCTGGGCCGGGCAGCGGCGAAGCCGCCGCGGCGAGGGCAAGGGCGGAGAGTCTTCAGTTTCATGATAACTCCGTGGATGGGACGTGCGCGAACGGCCGCGTAGTGTCTACGGTCGTTTGTGACAGGCCGATTCTGTCACGGATCGCGCGGCCGGCGCGGCAAGCGGGATTTCCCATGACGCGCCTGCGGCGCGGCCGATGCTGCACTGCGGTAACATCGTTCTTCAGCCGCGCTGACATGCGTTCGGCTGACATCCCGGCCGCCCGATGAACGCACCCTGCACTGACCATCGCACACCTCGCTGGCCGCGGTCGACGGCGACGCGCCGCGCCTGCGCGAGATCCCGTACAACTACACCTCGTTCTCCGACCGCGAGATCGTGATCCGGCTGCTGGGCGCGCGCGCCTGGGAGGTGCTGAACCGGCTGCGCGAGCGAGCGCCGCACCGGCCGCTCGGCCCGCATGCTGTACGAGGTGCTGGGCGACATCTGGGTCGTGCAGCGCAATCCCTACCTGCAGGACGACCTGCTGGACAACCCGCAAGCGCCGCGCGCTGCTGGTCGAGGCCCTGCACCACCGGCTGGGCGAGGTCGAGAAGCGCCGCACGCCGCGACGCCGACGCGCGAGCGCGACGCGCTGGTGGGCGAGCTGCTGGCAGCCGCGCGCGCGGCCGTCGAGCGCCTTCGACGCGCAGCTTCCGCGAGACCGGCGACCTGCGCCGCCAGACGCAGCGCGTGCTGCGGCCGCCACACCGCCAAGGACAACATCAAGTTCGACGGCCTGTCGCGCGTCTCGCACGTGACCGACGCCACCGACTGGCGCGTCGAGTACCCGTTCGTCGTGCTCACGCCCGACACCGAGGCCGAGATGGCCGGCCTGGTGAAGGGCTGCATCGAGCTGGGCCTGACCATCATCCCGCGCGGCGGCGGCACCGGCTACACCGGCGGCGCCATCCCGCTGACCTGGAAGAGCGCGGTCATCAACACCGAGAAGCTCGAGGCCATGACCGAGGTCGAGCTCGTCGCGCTGCCCGGCCATGCCGAGCCGGTGCCCACCGTCTGGACCGAGGCCGGCGTGGTGACGCAGCGCGTGGCCGACGCCGCCGAGCGCGCCGGCTTCGTCTTCGCGGTCGACCCGACCTCGGCCGAGGCCTCGCTGCATCGGCGGCAACATCGCCATGAACGCCGGCGGCAAGAAGGCCGTGCTGTGGGGCACGGCGCTGGACAACCTGGTGTCCTGGCGCATGGTCACGCCGCGAGGCGCAGTGGCTGGAGGTCACGCGCCTGGACCACAACCTCGGCAAGATCCACGACGCCGAGGTGGCGACGCTTCGAGCTGCGCTATTTCGACGCCGACGGCAAGACGCTCGATGCGCACCGAGCGGCTGGACATCCCCGGCCGCACCTTCCGCAAGGAAGGCCTGGGCAAGGACGTCACCGACAAGTTCCTCTCCGGCCTGCCCGGCATCCAGAAGGAAGGCTGCGACGGCCTGATCACCAGCGCGCGCTGGGTGGTGCACCGCATGCCGGCGCACACCCGCACGGTGTGCCTGGAGTTCTTCGGCAACGCCAAGCGACGCCGTGCCCAGCATCGTCGAGATCAAGGACTTCATGTTCGCCGAGCAGAAGCGCTCGCGGCGTCCGTGCTGGCCGGCCTGGAGCACCTGGACGACCGCTACCTGAAGGCGGTGGGCTACGCCACCAAGACCAAGCGCGGCCGGCGCTGCCCAAGATGGTGCTGGTCGGCGACATCGTCGGCGACGACGCCGACGCCGTGGCGCGTGCCACCTCGCGAGGTGGTGCGCATCGCCAACTCGCGCAGCGGCGAAGGCTTCGTCGCCGTCAGCCCCGAGGCGCGCAAGAAGTTCTGGCTGGACCGCAAGCGCACCGCCGCGATCAGCAAGCACACCAACGCCTTCAAGATCAACGAGGACGTGGTGATCCCGCTGCCGCGCATGGCCGAGTACACCGACGGCATCGAGCGCATCAACATCGAGCTGTCGCTGCGCAACAAGATCGAGCTGGCCGACGAGCTGGAGGCCTTCTTCCGCCGCGGCAAGCTGCCGCTGGGCAAGCAGGACGACGCCGGCGAGATCCCGTCGCGCCGAGCTGCTGGAAGACCGCGTGCAGCAGGCGCTGGCGCTGGTGCGCGAGGTGCGCGCGCAGTGGCAGCGGCTGGCTGGCACGGACGTGCGACGCCAGCGCTGTTCCCGCAGCTGCAGGACCACACGCTGCGCGCCAGCTGGAAGACGCAGATCCGCGCGCCGCTGCAGAGCATCTTCGCCGGCGCGCCTTCGCGCCGATCCTGGACGAGTGCAAGCCATCCACAAGCGGGTGCTCAAGGGCCGCGTCTGGGTGGCGCTGCACATGCACGCCGGCGACGGCAACGTGCACACCAACATCCCGGTCAACAGCGACGACTACGCGATGCTGCAGACGGCGCACGAGGCGGTGGAGCGCATCATGGCGCTGGCGCGTCGCTCGACGGCGTGATCTCCGGCGAGCACGGCATCGGCATCACCAAGCTGGAGTTCCTGACCGACGAGGAGCTGGCGCGCTTCGCCGACTACAAGCGCGCGTCGACCCGGAAGGCCGCTTCAACAAGGGCAAGCTGCTGCGCCATGCGCAGGCGACTCGGCCGACGTCCGTGTACGCCGACCTGACGCAACGCCTACACGCCCAGCTTCGGCCTGATGGGGCACGAGTCGCTGATCATGCAGCAGTCGCGACATCGGCGCCATCGCCGACATCATCAAGGACTGCCTGCGCTGCGGCAAGTGCAAGCCGGTGTGCGCCACGCACGTGCCGCGCGCCAACCTGCTGTACAGCCCGCGCAACAAGATCCTGGCCACCTCGCTGCTGGTCGAGGCCTTCCTGTACGAGGAGCAGACGCGCCGCGGCGTCGTCATCAAGCACTGGGAGGAGTTCGAGGACGTCGCCGACCACTGCACGGTGTGCCACAAGTGCCTGACCCGTGCCCGGTGAAGATCGACTTCGGCGACGTGTCGATGAACATGCGCAACCTGCTGCGCAAGATGGGGCAGAAGAGCTTCCGGCCCGGCAACGCCGCGGCGATGTTGATGCTCAACGCCACCAACCCGCAGACCATCAAGCTGCTGCGCGGCGGCGATGGTCGGCGTCGGCTTCAAGGCGCAGCGCCTGGCCAACGACCTGCTGCGCGGCCTGGCGCGCAAGCAGGCCGCGCGCGCCGCCGGCCACGCGTCGGCGCGGCGCCGCTGCAAGGAGCAGGTGATCCACTTCATCAACAAGAAGCTGCCGGGCGGCCTGCCGAAGAAGACGGCGCGCGCGCTGCTGGACATCGAGGACAAGGACTACGTCCCGATCATCCGCGACCCGAAGGCCACCACCGCCGAGACCGAGGCGGTGTTCTATTTCCCGGGCTGCGGCTCCGAGCGCCTGTTCTCGCAGGTGGGCCTGGCCACGCAGGCGATGCTGTGGCATGCCGGCGTGCAGACCGTGCTGCCGCCCGGCTACCTGTGCTGCGGCTATCCGCAGCGCGGCTCGCGGCCAGTTCGACAAGGCCGAGAAGATCATCACCGACAACCGGGTGCTGTTCCACCGCGTGGCCAACACGCTGAACTACCTGGACATCAAGACGGTGGTGGTCAGCTGCGGCACCTGCTACGACCAGCTGCAGGGCTACGAGTTCGACAAGATCTTCCCGGGCTGCCGCATCATCGACATCCACGAGTACCTGCTGGAAAAGGGCATCACGCTCGATGCACGGGCGACGGCGGCGGCTACCTGTACCACGACCCCTGCCACAGCCCGATGAAGCTGCAGGAGCCGATGAAGACGGTGAAGGCGCTGGTGGGCGACAACGTGCGCAAGTCCGAGCGCTGCTGCGGCGAGATCGGGCACCTTCGGCGTGACCCGGCCCGACATCGCCACCCAGGTGCGCTTCCGCAAGGAAGAGGAGCTGCGCAAGGACGAGGCCGCGCTGCGCGCCAGCGGCGCGGTGGGCGACAAGGGCGACATCAAGATCCTCACCAGCTGCCCGAGCTGCCTGCAGGGCCTGACCCGCTACAGCCACGACCTGCAGAACGGCCTGCTGGAGGCCGACTACATCGTGGTCGAGATGGCGCGCAAGATCCTCGGCGAGGACTGGATGCCCGAGTACGTGCGCGCGCGCCAACGACGGCGGCATCGAGCGGGTGCTGGTGTGAGCGCTGGCGTAGACTTGATCGCACCTCGACCCGAGGCCGCGCATGCCGACAGCACCCACCGCCGTCGCTGACGTGCACCAGGCGCTCGCGCGTGCTGGAGGTCGGCTTCTCCGACGGCGCGATCTTCCGCATGCCCTTCGAGCTGATGCGCGTGTATTCGCCGTCGGCCGAAGTGCAGGGCCAGGCCCGGGCCAGGAGGTGCTGCAGACCGGCAAGCGCGAGGTCGGCATCGTCGCGCTGGAGCCGGTCGGCAACTACGCGGTGCAGCCGACGTTTTCCGACGGCCACGACACCGGCATCTTCTCCTGGGACTATCTGTACTTCCTGGGTTCGCAGCAGGCGACGCTGTGGCAGCGCTACGAGCAGCGCCTGGCCGGGCGCGGCGTGGACCGCGACGCGCCGATGGCCGCCGCCGGCGGCGGCCGCGCCGTGCGGCCACCGCCACTGAGCACGGTCGCAGCATGAGCAACACCCATTTCGGCTTCGAGACGGTCGACGAGCGCGACAAGGCGCAGCCGCGTGCGCGGCGTGTTCGACTCGGTGGCGCCGCAAGCTACGACCTGATGAACGACCTGATGTCGATGGGCCTGCACCGCGCCTGGAAGGCCTACACGGTGGCGGTGGCCAACGTGCGGCCCGGGCGACGGGTGCTCGACATCGCCGGCGGCACCGGCGACCTGGCGCGGGCCTTCGCCCGCAAGGTCGGCGCCGCGGGCACGGTGGTGCACACCGACATCAACGAGTCCATGCTGCGCGCCGGCCGCGACCGCCTGCTCGACGCCGGCCTGGTGCTGCCGACGCGTGGCGTGCGACGCCGAGAAGCTGCCGTTTCGCGACGCGACAGCTTCGACCTCGTCAGCGTCGCCTTCGGCCTGCGCAACATGACCCACAAGGAGCGCGCGCTGGCCGAGATGTGCCGCGTGCTGCGCCCGGGCGGCCGGCTGCTGGTGCTGGAGTTCTCCAAGGTGGCCGCGCCGCTGGAGAAGGCCTACGACTGGTATTCGTTCAACGTGCTGCCGCGGCTGGGCCAGTGGGTGGCCGGCGACGCCGAGAGCTACCGCTACCTGGCCGAGTCGATCCGCATGCACCCGCGGCCAGCAGGAGCTGAAGGCCATGATGAGGCGGCCGGCTTCGGCCACGTGGACGTGCACAACCTGAGTGCGGGCGTGGTGGCCCTGCATGTCGGGATCAAGTGCTGATCGGCGCCTGTGTGGCAGCGTGCACGAACCGTTGCATCCAGCGGCCCACTGCGGCCCTGCGATCGGTGCGAAATGACAGGGCGGGCGGCCGCTAGATGCCACTTCCTCGCACCTTACACTATCGATCGGTGGTATGCCCCGCGCATGAACGGCTCGAATTCAAGTACGGCTGGGAACCCGATGACACCATCGACGCGCTGATCGCCTTGGCGCCCGCTTGGTCCGCATGGCGGCGCTTGCTGTGGCTGGCGTGTCGATGGTGGGCTGCGGGACAAGAAGAAGGAAAGCCGGCCACCAGCGGCCGCCAAGGTGAACAAGGAAGAGATCACCGTTCAGCAGATCAACCAGGTGCTGCAGCAGCAGCGCGGCCTGAAGCCTGAGCAGGCCGAAGCGGCGTCGCAAGCAGATCCTCGAGCGCTTGATCGACCAGGAACTGGCCGTGCAGAAGGCCGGCGAGTTGAAGCTGGACCGTGACCCGAAGCGTGCTTGCAGCAGCTCGAGGCGGCCAGGCGCGAAGTCGTTTCGCGTGCCTATCTCGAGAAGGCGCGGTGAAGCGGCGAGCAAGCCCACGCCCGAAGAGATCGAGAAGTACTACGAAGATAAGCCGGCGCTGTTCAAGGACCGGCGCGTCTACAGCCTGCAGGAAATCGCCATCGAAGCCAAGCCCGAGCAGATGCCGACGTTGAGGGCCGGCTCGAGCGTCGAAGAACGTCGGCGAGTTCGTCGAGTTCCTGAAGGCCAACGACTTCCGCTTCAGCGGCAACCAGGCGGTGCGCGCCGCCGAGCAGTTGCCGTTGGCCAGCCTGCAGACCTTCGCGAAGATGAAGGATGGCCAGGCGATGCTGAATGTGTCGCCGACCGGTGCCCAGGTCATCGTGCTGGCCGGCTCGCGCTCGCAGCCGGTGACGCTGGAGCAGGCCAAGCCGGCCATCGAGCAGTTCTTGCTGAACGACCGCAAGCGCGACATCATCGCCAAGGATCTGAAGGCGATGCGCGCCGCGGCGACGATCGAGTATGTGGGCAAGTACGGCGAGGGGCCGGCCACGCCGGAGCCTTCCGCGGCGAGCGCCCCGTCAGCACCAAGGGGCTGGAACGAAATGAAACCACTCCGACAATCCTTCATCGCCACCGTCCTGGGCCTGATCACGCTGTTGTCGGCCCGCATGCCTGCGCCCAGGCGCAACCGGCGGCGCCTGCCCAGCAACGCAGCGAGTACGTGCTCGGCGCGGGCGACGTGATCCGCATCACCGTCTTTCAGAACCCCGATCTCACGCTCGAGACGCGCCTGTCCGAGACGGGCCAGGTCAGCTATCCGCCGCTCGGCCCGATCAACCTCGGCGGCATGTCGGTCGCCCAGGCCGAGAAGCGCGTGGCCGACGGCCTGCGCTCCGGCAACTTCGTGAAGCAGCCGCAGGTCAGCGTGCTGGTCGTGCAGGTGCGCGGCAACCAGGTCTCGGGCTCGGGTAACGTGAACCGCCCCGGCCGCTATCCGCTCGAGCTCGCCGACACGCGCCTCACCGACATCCTCGCTGCCGCGGGCGGCGTGTCGCAGGGCGGCGCCGACATCGTCACCGTGGTCGGCTCGCGCAACGGCAAGCCGTTCCGCTCGAGATCGACCTCCCCGGTGCGTTCCAGGCGGCCCAGCGCACGAACGACGTCGTCCTCGCCAACGGTGACGTGATCTACGTCGACCGCGCGCCCACCGTTTTCATCTACGGCGAAGTCAGCGTCCCGGCGTCATCCGCCTCG